>WTWZ01000023.1 GCA_009773765.1 Prolixibacteraceae bacterium
TGTAGTATTTCTGGCTTCTGCCCATGCGGTATAGGTACCGGCATTAGTACCAGAAGGCGCTGTGGTAGCATTTCCGCCGGTGGCGGCATCATACCAATCAACTGTTATTCCGGTAGGAACTGTTGCAGTGCCTGTTTTTAGTGTACCATCATAAGTGGTAGTTATATTTCCTGCTGATGGGGCAGCGGGCAATGGTCTAACCGTAATTTCTGCGGTAGCATCTGTGAATCCTGTAGTTCGTACGCATCCAGCGCCATTGGTAATTGAAACCAAAGTATAGTTAGTTGTAATGGTAGGATTTACGGCTACATTAAATGTTGTTTCTGAAGCAGTGGCAATTACCTGACTCCACTGCGTAGTTCCATTTGTATATACAATAGTATAAGGGCTACTAAAAGTTGCGTTAATAGCATCAAAAGTTAGAGTACCGGTTCCTCCAGCGCAAATAGTATTTCCGGTAAAATCAGTAGAATTAGGTTGCGCACAACCACTTACTGTTAATGTAATATTTGCGGATGTTCCATCCTTAGAATCAGTACCAGAAACAGTAAAAGTATAGCTTCCGGCTGGTACTGTACTTGCTACCGTAAGTGTTAGTGTTGATGTTCTAGTTGCTCCTGGTGGAAAAGTTATAGGATTAGGAGAAAAAGCTGCAGCTACACCTGTTGGTAAAGTTGAAGTACTGAGTGTAGTTGTAAAAGTATTACCGGCTCCATCTCGGCCTATATTAAAAGCATAGGTTGCGGTGCCGCCAGTACCGGTGTTAATTGTACCAACTTGTGTGGGGGTGTTAAATGTTATACTGTTACCATCGGTAAACGTCGTTATTGCTACCCACCTTGAAGTTAACCCCAGCGCGGTCAGCTCAAAAGCAGTGTTCAGTTCCTTTTCTTCTACAAAGAAAAACTCCGCTTTGTGAAAGTTACCGTCACCGTCGGCAATTACTTCCCAAACGTCGTCGTGGGTGTGGTCGGGTATGTTCGGTTCAATGTGAATTAATGTAAGCTGCACAGTCTCGCCGGGCAACCATCCTGTTCCTGTTATCATTACCCATTCGCCGGGCAAGTAGTCATCTTTGTCGGTAGCAATTGTCACCTCCTGTGAGCGGGCTACATTGGCAGCCAGCATCAAGAGCCCCACAAGCAGCGCCATCAGCGCCGCGCGGGATGTTCGTAAAGTTTCGTAAATGTTTTTCATCTGTTTTTTTTATTTAAGTGTTAAAGAAATTTGGATTTCATATATGGGAAAAATGGCTGCCCTCGGGCAATGCATTTTTTTAGTGTATTTTTAACTGCTGTTCATGGCGCGTGGTTTTTGGGTTATAATTGCAGGTATTTTGGTTGATACTCAATGGCATTTTCAGATTGCCGGGTATAAACTTCGGGATAGTTGTCCCACCAGTGTCTGGTTTCACGGGTTTCGGCTTCCGGTTTGTCCAGGATGGCTTTCACAATAAAGCCGGGGCATTTAAACATCAGATACTTAAATTTGAACTGCGGTGGCTCTTTCCGCAGGGACTGTAAAAATTCGTAAAAACGTTTCATCGGGTTTGTTTTTTAAATTTTGTTACTTTTTACTTGTCATTTATCATTTGTCATTGACCATTTTTAAAAGGTCAATGGTCGCTCAATCCTTAACTGCCTGGCGCCAACAGTTTACTTCTGCAGGTTACGGTAACTGTTTGCCTTAGCCCTTCGCTCTCTGCACCCTGCCTTCTGCCCTTATGTCCGGTTAAAAAAACGGTGTGGTTGATTTTGGAAAAAGACCCATATTTTTTATCTCCAAAAAACCGAATTAAAAATAAGCCATATTTTAATATGCTGTTCTTCAGCCTTGTCCCAGAATGAAAAAATGTAAGCCAAACCTGCAAAATGGCCTTTTGTCCGCGTCAAATGTACATTTTAGCCAACGTATGTTTGTTTTGTTTTTTGGCACGCCACAAAAAAATACCGTAATTTTTTCAAAATGACACAAAAAGCGGGATTTAAAACAACGAGGCATAATCCTCCCGGCGTCGGCTTTTTACATCAACCGCAAAAACCGGAACAAAATAAATTGGAATTTTGATATCTGTAATTAGAATTTATGTATTTGAAAATGAGAATTAAAATACTTCTAAATTAGAATGTTTTTCCATCTAAAACCTCTGGCAAATTGATTTGTAGGGGCAGTATTTGCAATGTTCAGCGTGCGGCGTCTGTACAAATGAGTTTTCGGCAGAATAGATTTCTGTTAACAGGGATTTTAATTCCGCAACAAAACCCTCCTTTAATTCCGGAAACGAAAATTCACGCTGGGCCCAGGTAATTTCCGGATTAAATTTCTCCCTGAAAAGTTCGCGCAAACTGTAAATCACCGGTTGAAGATCAGTCTCTTTGGTTATCTCCGATAAAACCCATGTATAAATCATCGCCTGCAAAACTTCTTTTTTAGGTTCTTTTACACCGCGTTTAAAAAGTTCGTCAACCGCTTTAAACGACATACTTTTCACATTTCCGGTTTTATAGTCCAAAACGCGCAGTTTTCCGTTTACGCGGTCTATCCTGTCTATTTTGCCTCCGATATTAATTTTGGTTGTTGTGCCATTAACTTCAATTTCAACAAGGGTTTTGAAGTTTTCTTCCAGGCCTGCAAGCGTAAACGGGGCCAATTCCATATCCACCTTTAAAAGCTGGTTCAGGTATGTTTTGATGTTTTCGTAAATCAGCAGGGTTTTTCCCTCAAGAATTACCTTTTTCGCACTCTCCTCTTTTTCCTTAAAATAATTTTTTGCGATTTTCTTTTTGATTTCGTTTTCAATAAGCGCCTTGTCTTGCAGTATATTTTCAATATCCGGCCGGTTAACCGTTTTTCCCACAAAAGGTTTGTAAAGCGCTTCCATTGTGTCGTGAAAAATATTCCCAAAAATCATCCCGTCAATTTCCTCCTTTAATTCATCGGGTTCCGGAAGTTGCATTACATAACGAAAATAAAACCGCAAGCTGCATTGCAACCAGGTATTTATTGCACTTGGTGAAAGCGGATGTTCAACAGTATTATTCTCAAGCAGTTTTGCCACAATCCCTTCCGAACTTTTTACAGATATTGCCTTAGCTGGTTCGTGCCCGAAATTAAAATCGAGGTTCACCTTTTCAGGTTTGTGATGCGAATCGTACATCAACTGAAAACCGTACCTGCTTAACTCGCCTGTACTGTTTCCCTCTTTCACAACACTGTATGTGGCTGTCACATTTTCAGCGCGTTGGACCAGCCTGTAAAAATAATAGGCATACATGGCGTCCTGTTCGTCGATCCCGGGCAGCCCGAAACCTTTACGGATATTGGGCGGGATAAACGATGGCGCAGTAGATGTGCGCGGCCACTGATTTTCGTTCAACCCCAGAATTACCAGGTTTTTAAAATCGAGACAACGGGTTTCCAAAATTCCCATCACCTGCATACCGCTGAGTGGCTCGCCTTCAAAAGCCACCGTTACCGTACCCAAATACTGTGTAAACAAACGAAAAAACACCACATCGCCGATTTCCCGCTTTTGATCGTGAATGGCTTTGTTTAACGCCAACTCAAGTTTTTCAATGGCCTGATAAACAGCATAAATAATTTCCGACATCATTACATTTTCAGGTTCCTCAGCCTGAAATTTATGAATGATTTCTGTCAGGACATTCAGAAAATAGCGGCTGTAATTTTCAACTTTGTCAGGTAAAGTGAAAATAATTTTGTGAAGCGTTGAAAAATCAATCTCACTTAACTGAACCGTTATTTTATTTTTAACCTGTATTTCGTTGGTAAAAATCTTATTTTTTTCGCTTTCCCAATACTGCAAAAGCTGGTGGTTTAAAATATCGGCCACAAACCGGTGATATACGGCCACCCCCCTGATTTCGTCGTAGCGCCTGTTTTTCAACAAATTAACCAGCAACATGATAAAACCATATATCATCGAATTTTTTGCCGGATAACCCATAGTAATGTTCACCGCGTCAATATTAGCCGGAATAGCCCCCAACGAGGAAAACAGCAGGGTTTCGTCGGCCAGGACAATGGCCGTGTTGTCGAAATTATTTTCAAAATTGCCCTCTGTTTCTTTCAGAAAAAATGGAATTTGCTGCGCCTGTCCGTAATTTGACGAAACCGCCACCAGTTTTATGTTTTTCCTTTTGCTGAATAAATCATGATTGAACCTGAAATCGGCTGGCGGAGGAAAATTTTTCAGATTTTCGCGCATAAAACGGCCTGCCCCATTCGAAATGTCATTCAGGTAAAAATGGTCGAAATCCCATAAAAAGGCTGCCTTTTGTTCATTTTGCAGGTGCCTGAAAAACCTTTTCTCGCAGTTATTCAAAACATTTAATCCAATAAAATAATATTGTTTGAAATCAAATCTCTGGTTGCCATCCCCCAGATTTTCAATTACCTGGCGATCCGCCATTCCACCGTAGGCCATTTTTTTCCCTTTCAGTATTTCTTTAAATTCAGCATAAACCGAATATAGTTTTTCCCATATACGAAGGTGCATTTGCTGAAACTCTTTTTTGTCATTAACAGCCACACTTCCCCAAAAATGTTCGAGCGCCTCTTTTTGCCCGGGTGTTAAATAGTCGAAAACCGATTCTATCTCTTTAATATCGAAAATGTTGCGGAACAAGTCTTTTGCATTTACCAAATACCGGTCAGTATCGTTGAAATCGGCAAGCAGGATTTCGCCCCAGAAATAAAATTCATCGAATGTTTCGTTGGTTTGGGTGTGTTTCTGAAAAACATCAAACAAAACGGAAATCAACTGCAATTTTTCGGCCTGAAAATAATTGGAATAACCGGAAATCAGCTCCTCTATTGTGGTTGTTTCAGGAGCGATTACAGCACCTTTAATTTCATTTTGCAAGTACGAGTTGAAAAATACACCAGACCTGCGATTGGGGAAAACCAGACAGATATTATGCAATTCGCCTGCATATTTCTGATTTACATATTTGGCGCATTGTGAGAGAAATCGTTCCATTTTCTGAAATTTTTCCGAAGATAATCAATCAAACCAATTATTTTTTAGACTGTTTTTGTTTTTTGTTTCATGTTAAAACGCTGACAGGTCTAAAGACGCTGTCAGGTTTTGGAAAGCGGTGACCTTTCAGGATTAATAAGAGAATAAGGTTAGTTTTCCCCTTTTCGCCTTTTTACTAAGGTTTGTTGGAAAAAATAATGTTTATTTGAACACAGAAAAACCTTATTTTCAATGCATTAACCTTAGTAGAACAATTACACGCCTGATTTTTACCTTATTACCTTAATTGCCAAACGCAAACAGGAATACTGATTTTTTAATTAAATTTGGGCAATACGTTGCCAAAAACTTTAAAATTTCAAAACGATGAAAAAAATTACCATTTCGACATTCATTTTATTTATAACATTTTTTGCCTATGCACAGGACCGCATAACCGGGCATAATTTTGCCACCCGGAGCGAAGTAATTGCCCAAAACGGAATGGCTTGTACAAGCCAGCCGCTGGCAACGCAAGTTGCTTTGGATATTTTAAAGGCCGGCGGAAATGCTGTTGACGCAGCCATTGCCGCCAATGCAGTTTTGGGCTTGACGGAACCCACCGGAAACGGAATTGGCGGCGATATTTTTGCCATTGTATGGGACGCCAAAACAAAAAAATTGTATGGATTAAATGGCAGCGGGCGTTCGCCTTACGAACTCAAACGGGAATATTTCAAAGAAAATGGTTTTACCAAAATCCCTTCACACGGGCCACATTCAGTTTCGGTGCCGGGTTGTGTTGACGGGTGGTTCGAACTGAATGAGAAATTTGGCAAACTGCCGATGAGTGAAATACTTGCGCCCGCTGTTAAATATGCCCGCGAAGGTTTTCCTGTAACAGAAGTGATTGCTTTTTACTGGCATGGCAACGCCCGTTTGCTTCAGAAATATCCCGGTTTCGAAGAGGTTTTTATGCCAGGGGGAAAAACCCCTGCAAAAGGTGAAATTTTCAAAAATCCATACCTGGCAAGCACCCTTGAAAAAATTGGAAAAGAAGGCCGCGATGTTTTTTACCGGGGCGAAATGGCTGAAAAAATGGTTGCCTATTTAAGGGAACAGGGCGGATTTTTTAGCATGAGGGATTTCGAAGACCACACCTCGGAATGGGTTGAGCCCATCTCGGCCAACTACCGCGGTTACGATATTTGGGAACTGCCGCCAAGCGGCCAGGGTATTGCGGTACTTCAAATGCTGAACATCCTTGAAAATTACGATTTAAAAAGTATGGGTTTTGGGTCGCCGGAATATATGCACCTGTTAATTGAAGCAAAAAAACTGGCATTCGAAGACCGGGCCAAATATTACTCCGACCCTGATTTCAATAAACTTCCTGTAAAGGAGCTTATTTCGAAAGAATACGGTAAAAAACGGGCAGCCTTAATCGACCCAAACCGGGCAGCGCGAAGTTACCCTGCCGGGATTCCCGATTCACCCAATACAATTTATCTTACAACTGCCGACAAGGAAGGAAATATGGTTTCGCTCATTCAAAGTAATTTCCGTGGAATGGGTTCGGGCATGACGCCCGGAAAACTGGGTTTTATTTTGCAGAACAGGGGCGAACTTTTTGCTTTGGAAGAAGGCCACATGAATGTTTACGAACCCCACAAACGGCCATTTCATACTATCATTCCGGCATTTATAACCAAAGATGGCGAACCGTGGGTAAGTTTTGGGGTGATGGGCGGCGGGATGCAGCCACAGGGCCAAACACAAATAGTTTGCAATATTGTTGATTTTGGAATGAACCTGCAGGAAGCAGGCGATGCACCCCGCGTCAGCCACGAAGGTTCCAGCGAACCAACCGGTGAAAAAATGACCGATGGCGGGGTGGTTTCACTGGAAACCGGTTTTTCTTACGAAACCATTCGCGAGCTAATGGGAAAAGGGCACTTTATCCGTTTCGAACGCGGGCCTTATGGCGGGTATCAGGCCATAATGCTGGACAGCAAAAACAAAGTCTTATACGGCGCTTCCGAATCGAGGAAAGACGGGCAGGCTGCGGGGTATTGAGAATAAAAATTACCAATATTGAATGCTCAATACTCAATTTTCATTGAAGACAAAAATATCAAATGACAAAAATCAAATTTCAAACCCGCCTGAACCGAACGGGCAGGTAAACTCCAAAAACAAAAATCAAATTTAGAAAGAAGATAAATTTGAAAATTTTGGAATTTGAAGTAATTGAATTTTGAAATTTATTTGCGTTTTGTTATTTGCGTTTTGGATTTTACTGTCCCAAAGATTGTTTGTATTTTTGGCCGCAAATCAAAAGGCAACAATGATTCAGATTTTTAAACGGAGATTTCAATCAATTTTAATATTAACCCTGTTCATTTCAACATTTCAGGTGTTTGCCAAAGCCCCTGTAATGACAAAGAAAGAACTTTCAGTTGCCCCGCCCAGAATAATACGCACTTGCTGCGGTTTTGGGGTTGAAGTTGGGATTGCCGGTGTGCCATTTGCAAAAAAAACGGATATTACTTCGCGCGAAATTATGGGCCCGCATACATTTATGGGCCACAAAGACGAAAGAAACGGCAACATTTACACACGCCGGGGCGGTTTCCTCGATATGGGCCATTTGCGCGATTGTGCCGACTGGACAGCCTATCTCTACAACCTGATAAAAGCATATCAGACTGATGATAAATTTACCCATACAGAACTCCGCAACGAAGGTGGCGCCAAATCGCTTATGCTAAATGTTCCCAGGGATTTTGACGACGAAAAGATTATTCAGCTTGCCGGAAAGATTTCGTATGATTTGTCGCTCTGGCACGAAATATCCACCTGGTTTGGGGCGTCTTATGTCCCGCTGGTCCCCGAGCGGTTTTCAAGTTTTTCGCCTGAAGATATGTACTCCAACCTCCTGGGCGTCCATTTGGGGATGCGCGCCATCAGAAGTAACCTCGATTATAACGAAGCAATGACCGTTGAACTGGACAAAATGCTCGATAGCCTTGAAGCAGTTAACACCGGGGCAGAAACATTCGACGCCATGCTAAAGGTAAACCAGGTTTGGTACACCAACGAAAAAAAGTATCCGAACAAAAAGCTGGTTTTAAAAAGATACATTGATCTTGATTCTGATTTCTCTCCCTGGCTGGTCCCAGGATATGAAAGCCAACTGCCCCCTTATTTGCTTCGAAAACCCGACAACACATTATCAAAATACTTTGAACTCTCACTAAAACTGAATTTCAGGTTCCCTGTCGATTCAATTATTCCGGAAAGGGATGATCGTATTATCACACAAAACGACTTCGATATTTTTGTCGGTTTCATTCAAGCTGAAATAAATAAGGAAGCGCTGAAAGAAGAAGAAAAAGAGATAAAAAAAGAGAAAACAGACAAAGCGAAATCCAGGAAAAGATAGAACAATTCTATTCTTTCGCGAATTTTTCAATTATCCTTATTGAATAATGCCACCCTGTCAGGAGTTCTGATTTAACCCTGCGCAGTGTTTTCTGCCGTCATTTCAACCCATTGATTTCAACCGATAATTTCAATTAAAAACAAACAGCTACACCTCCAGCAAACTTTCAACTAATTCCTGGCCTTTTTTAATAGCTTCCAGGTTCAACGGTATTGTATTGTGATATCGTTCAGGCAATGATTTTTGCAATCCCCTTTCAACATTATCAAGGGTAAGGATGGGGCGTATTTTCAAATAGCTGCCAAAAACAATCATATTAAAAACCCTGGGGTTTCCCATTTCCACAGCGGTTTTTGTGGCATCGACCTTAAAAATACTGATATCCGTGCGGGTTGGCGGATGTATAATGCCATTGGGGTCGTAAAGCAAGATGCCGCCCGTTTTTACCGATTTTTCAAACTTGTCCATACTTTGCTGGTTCAGTATTATTGCCGTATCAAAATGTTTTATGATTGGCGAACTGATTCGCTTATCGCTGATGATTACGGTTACATTTGCCGTCCCACCGCGCATTTCGGGGCCATAAGAAGGAAACCAGGTAACTTCCTTGTCCTCCATGATTCCGGAATATGCCAGTATTTTGCCCATTGAAAGTACCCCCTGTCCTCCAAAACCTGCTATTATCAATTCTTCAGTCATATCTTTATGTTTTCATTTTTCAATAATATGCCCACCTTTTACGCTGTCTTTTATATCGCCCAGCGGATAATACGGAATCATATTCATTTCCATCCATATATTGGCAGCCACCGGGGTCATTTTCCAGCCCGAGTTACAGGTTGAAACCACTTCAACAAATGAAGTTCCTTTTTTTGCAAGCACATTTTCAATAGCTTTTTTTAGCGACCGTTTGCATTTGCGCGCAGCAGCAGCCGTATGCACTGCCTGACGCGTAACATAAGAAGTTCCGGGCAATTGGGCCATAAGATTTGTAATCTTCATGGGATAACCGTTTAAATCAACATTTCTGCCTGTTGGAGTTGTTGATGTCACCATTCCTTCAAGCGTGGTTGGCGCCATTTGACCGCCAGTCATTCCGTAAATCCCGTTGTTAATGAAAACCACAAGTATATTTTCGCCACGGTTACAGGCGTGCATAATTTCGCCGGCACCTATCGAAGCTAAATCGCCATCGCCCTGGTATGTAAACACAAAATTTTCAGGATACATCCTCGAAATACCTGTTGCAACTGCCGGCGCCCTTCCATGTGAAGCCTGTTGCCAGTCGATATCGATATAATTATAGGCAAAAACGGCGCACCCAACCGGTGCAACGCCCACTGTTTTTTCCTGAATTCCCAACTCCTCAATCAATTCAGAAAGTATTTTATGGACTACCCCGTGAGAACATCCGGGGCAATAATGCATGTAAACATCTTCCTGGACTTTCGATTTACCGTAAACCAGGTTTTCGGGTTTAATAAGATCTTTTAACACCATAACTGATTTCCCATGAAAATTTTTCTTCCAATGCTTCAACAACTTCTTCGGGAGTGGGGATAATTCCTCCCATACGTCCGAAATAATTTACCCGTACAGTACTTCCGGCTTCATAAACCGAAAGGATAATGTCCTCAACCATTTGTCCGGCATTCATTTCAACCGACAAAAATCCCTGCGCCCTGCGGGCCAATTCCTTTATTATTTTTTTTGGAAACGGAAATAATGTAATTGGCCTGAGCAATCCCACCTTCAATCCTTTTTCACGGGCAATTTCAACTGCTTTTTGGCAAACGCGCGAAGATGTACCAAAAGCAACCAGAATATATTCAGCGTCATCGCATTGTATGGTTTCGTACCTTACTTCATTTTCCTCAATTGTTCTGTATTTTTTCTGAAACCGGAGATTGTTTTTTTCCATTTCTTCCGAATCCATCACCAGGGAGGTTACAATATTTTTCTTTCGCGAGGCTGGTTTTCCGGTGGTTGCCCAACTCCCAAATTTTTCATGAATTTCAGGGTTGGTAAGGCGTGGTTTAAAATTGGCAAGTTCCACTTTTTCCATCATTTGCCCTAAAGCCCCATCGGTTAAAATCATGGCCGGATTCCGGTATTTTATAGCCAGCTCAAAACCGAGATCAACAAAATCGTTCATTTCCTGAACCGACGAAGGAGCCAGCGTAATTAACCTGTAATCGCCATGCCCTCCACCTTTGACTGCCTGAAAATAATCGGCCTGCGAGGGTTGAATGGTTCCCAGTCCCGGGCCACCGCGCTGAACATTAACAACAAGACAGGGCAATTCAGCGCCGGCAATGTATGATAATCCTTCTGACATTAAACTAATACCCGGGCTCGATGAAGAAGTCATTACTTTTTTGCCCGAACCGGCAGCGCCATATACCATATTGATTGCTGCAACCTCACTTTCGGCCTGTAAAACCACCATTCCGGTTTCTGTCCAGGGTTGGCGCGCCATCAGGGTTTCCATCACTTCAGACTGGGGCGTAATGGGATAGCCAAAATAGCCATCGCACCCGCAACGGATAGCCGCTTCGGCAAGTACCTCATTCCCTTTCATTAATCTTATATCTGCCATATATATTGTACTCTATTGTCTTATTATTTTTAAATCTAAAATATCGAATAAGGAATAAGAAATAACAAAGTTTTTGATACTGCTAACTTCGTATTCCTTCTTCATTTCCTGATTCGTTATTTTTTATTTCTTATTTTGTTATTCCTTTAAATTTTCATCCGGTAAACCGTAATGCACGTGTCGGGGCAAACAACGCCACAATTGGCGCAGCCAATGCATTGTTCAGGGTTTTCCATGTATGTATAATGATAGCCGCGGCTGTTAACCTCCCTGTTTAACCTTAAAACATCTTCAGGACAAGCCTCAACACAAAGTCCACATCCCTTGCAGCCTTCATTGTCAACTACAACTGCACCTCTTACTTTTGCCATTATTTATGCTTTTTTTTCTAAAATTAGTGTCCTAAAATTTCATAAAAGAAAATAAAAATCAGGTTCTGAACAAATAATTTTAAACGGTTAGGATCCATTGGATTAAATCAGGATTTACTTACAGATTATTGCTGAACCGCTTAATTTTATTAATGTTTGATTTGAAACAACAAAACTATTTATTCGGGAAAAATAAGATGCAACATAAGTTGCTAATTCAGATTTTGTAAAGGAACCGGGTTAAAATGTTCCGGTGAATGCCAAGATAGGAAGCGATGTGCTGGCGCTGAAGTTTTTTACCAAGCTCGGGATTTTCGGCAAAAAATTTTCTGATACGTTGCTCGGCATTTAACGATTGAAACGAGTGAACCCGTGCCATGGATTGAATATAGCTCTCTTCGGCCAGAATCCGCACCGTCCGTTCAAATCGCCTGTTATTATCGAGCAGATTTTTGAATTCGTCTTTTTCAATGTAAACCAGTTCCGAATCTTCGTAAGCCCGGATGGATTCGGTGGAGTCTTTTCCAAAATAAAATCCCTCGTGGTTGCTGACAATAAAGTTATTAGGGGGAAAGAAAAACCTTGAAATCCATTCGCTGCCATTATCTGAAATGTAGGTGGCATAAAGTAATCCGTTTAGCAATATCCCAATCCGCTTTGTTTTCTCGCCATAATCAATAAACGATTCGCCTTTGTGCAAAACAACCGGTTTATTTTTAAGATTAAGCTGGCCGATAACATCGAGTGTTAAATGGAAACGCGATATTACTTTATTTTGATCCATCCTCTTTTTAGATAGAAAGATTTAGAGTATTGAGTAATGAGTACAAAAAAATACATATCATCGAGTCCGAAAATTATCATTGAACAACTTCAATCTTTTTTCCAATTCATCAAATTGTTCAGGTTGAACAAACGAAACACAGGCACGGATTCCTTCTTCGTTGCTACCGGTATTATCAAGTGCAATTGCACTGATCCCATAATAAAGCAGGTTTGCAACAAGCTGGTTTCCTGTCATTCCGGGATACGAAAGCGTGAAATAAAAACCATCGGCAATGGGTTCATCCAAATCGGTTTTGTAAACAATTTCGAAACCATTTTCGACAAACAGTTTTTTCATCACTTTGGCCTTTTTACCATAAGCTTTTACATCATCAACAAAATTAAACTTCCCGCTGTTGGCGGCTTCGAGCATTGCTGCAAGCGCCCACTGCGCTGAATGGCTTGTTCCGGAGGAAATGGAATAAAGCAAACGCAATACAATTGTGCTTCCAAAAGTCGGGCTCTCAAACCGTTTTTGCAGGTCGGGAAATTCGCGGCTGTACAATTTGTCGGAAATAACCATCAGTCCGCACCGTTGACCAGCATACGAAAATATTTTTGAACTCGATATGAATAAAACGTAATTATCGGTGTATTTGGCTACCGTTGGTTGATATGGAGGAACACCGGGCTGCGAAAAATCGCGGCGAAAATCCATGCCAAAGTAGGCCAAATCTTCCATCACAATTGCACCGTATTTATTGGCCAGTTCGCCAATCATCTGCAATTCTTCGTCGGTAAAACAAATCCATGCCGGATTATTCGGGTTTGAATAAATTATCGAATTGATATTTCCTTTGCTTAAAAATTCTTCCAGTTTTACACCAAGTTTTTCTCCCCTGAAACTGAAAACATCAAAAGTTTCGTATTTCAGGCCGAGTACCATCATTTGCTGTTTTTGCACCGGAAATCCGGGATCAATAAACAAAGCAGCGTCTTTCTTTTTATCAATAAAACCGGCAGCCAGAAACGCGCAAAAAGTCCCTTGCATTGAACCCACCGTGGGAATACAACCTTTCGCACTCACTTCAACATCCATAAAATTCTTCACAAATTGCGCTGCCTGTTCTTTTAATGGTTTTATACCGTCGATGATTGGATAAATGGAAGCCACTCCCTTTTTCAGCGCTTCGATTTCGGCGGCAACGCCTACTTTTGCCGGCGGCAAACCGGGCACTCCCATTTCCATGCGGATGTATTTCACGCCGGTTTCCCCTTCAACCAGGTTTACCAAAGCCACAATTTCGCGGATTGACGCCTTACCCACATCCGAAATGCGGAGTTCTTTTATTTTTTGATCTACAATTTCTTTTTTAAGCGGAGAATCGTTCATAAAATAAGTTTCGAGTTTAATATTGAATGTTTAATGTTGAAAATTCCGGGTTCAAAGTTTAAAGTTTAAAGTATCAAGTATTTCAGTATCAAGATTCAAGAATGACCTGTGACCAACATGATTAACGATTTCTGATTAACGATTAACGATTAACGATTTCTGATTTTCAGTCATTCAGTCTTTTTCCCAATGACCAGCATCAAGTATCCAGCACCCAGTCTAAAATCCAAAATCCGAACTAATTTGCTTCACCCAGTTTTCAATCCGTTCATCGGTCAGTTCAGGTTCGAAATCCTCGTCGATGGGCAAACCTAAAAACTTGCCGTCAACAACAGCTTCCGATTCATCGAATTCGTATCCACAGGTTGAAACCTGGCCGGTTAGAACAGCGCCGTTTTTTATTAACTCATTAGCCAGCAAAGCAATATGATCGACAAAAGTTGATGCATAAGTTACATGGTCGCCCAAACCAAAAATGGCAATGGTTTTTGTTTCGTAACGGGTTTTGCCAATTTCCGGGAGAAATTTCGCCCAATCGATGTTGGTATATTTCATATCCCACGATTCTTTGCCAACGGTGGAAAGCCCGAAAATAATTTTGTCGTATTTTTCCAAATCAGCAACAGTTGCAGAGTTTACAGGGACCATTACAACTTTGTCTTCGCCAATCAAATCTTTGAGTTTATCGGCAACCCTGTTTACCGCGCCTTTCAACGGGCCAAAAAATATTGCTGTTTTATTCATTATGATTTAATTATTGATTTTTAGTGATTCTGAATATTTATTTCTCCACGTACATATTCGCCCAGAATTGACAAACTTGAAGCGCTTTTTAAAACCTGATGTATTGCTTTGTCATATTTTTCCGGGTCTTCCCACTCAATATCAACATGTATGGTATATTCATTTGGTTTGCCCAGGATTGGTACCGACTGAATTTTGTTCAGGTTGATTTTATAATCTGCAAAAATATTTAACACCTTTGCAAGTGCACCGTAAAAATGACCGACTTCGAAACAAATTGAAGCTTTGTTGGTTCCTTCGGTTGGATTTCCGTGTTTCGAAAGGATCAGAAAACGGGTGTAGTTCTTTTTGTTCGATTCGATTCCTGTTTCCAGAATTTCCAAACCATACAACTCAGCCGAACGCAAATTCCCTATTGCCGCAGCATTCATTGGTTTATCTTCCGAAATCATTTTTGCCGAAGCTGCAGTGTCCATTCCTTCGTGCAGTTTTGCATTGGGATAATATTTCTCAATGTATTCAACACATTGCTGAATGGCAATTGGATGTGAATAAATTTCGGTTATGTCCTTCTTCTGAACTCCCGGGATTGCCATCAAATTCATTTGAATATGAATGTAAATTTCACCGATAATGCGAAGATGATAATCGCGTATCAACTGGTAATTTTTGAGTAAACTGCCGGCAATGGAATTTTCGATAGCCATAACTGCAAATTTAACCTTGTCGGCATCGATCAACTCACAAACACTTGTAAACGACTTACATTCAACAACTTCAATTTTATCATCAAAATATTTCAAAGCAGCATCTTCATGAAAAGATCCGGCTATTCCCTGTATTGCAATACGCTTCATTCTGTGGTTTTAATTGACCCCAAATATATAAAAACCGTTTGGTTATTGACTAACGAGGGGAAATTTAACCGTTTCACGATTAACATTTATCGTTGTTATACTGACCCGATTTCAATCTTTAATCAGGTTTAACTGATGAACAGGCACGACTCTTATTGCATTGCTTCTTTGTTGAGACATTTCCCCTGCATAAACCAGGTAACCTGTACTTTCTGTTTTTTGCAGTTTTTGCCAGAATTCCAAACCTTTAAATGAATCTGAAGAAATTGTTTGTCCCGATTTTATTTCAACCGGAATCAATTCATTGTTATTGTCGATCAACAGGTCTATTTCATTTCCTGTGTTGTCGCGCCAAAAAAACAGATTGTTTACTCTTCCTGCATTAAACCTTATTTTTAACATCTCAACAACTATTAGGTTTTCAAACAAACTTCCCCGGTAAGGATTCAGTATTAACTGCGACGTATTTTCCATACCCAGCAAAGCCGAGGCCAGACCGGTATCATAAAAATAAAGTTTTGGCATTTTTACAATACGTTTATTAAAATTACGGTAGAATGGCTGCAACCTGAAAACAATAAAGCTTGTTTCAAGGACACTCAGCCACGAACTTGCAGTTTTCACATCGACCCCTGTTTCAGTAGCCAGGTTGCTTAAATTCAGCAATTGCCCTATTCTTCCGGCACATAATCTGACAAACTTCTCAAAAACATACAAATCTGTAATATTCTTTATCATCCTCACATCTCTTTCAATGTAAGTTCTGATGTAGTTAAGATAATAATTTGAGATATCTGAATCCTGTTTGTACAACTCCGGGTAACCACCTTTTAAAATTAAAACATCAGCTTTTTCACCGGAGTTTATTTCTGAAATGCTTAACGGAAGAAGAAATAAATAACCAACCCTTCCGGCAAGACTTTGCGAAATATTATCCTGCAACAGGAAATTGTTTGATCCGGTCAGTACAAACATTCCAGGTTTATTATGATCATCGAGAATTTGCTGCAGGTAAGAGAATATTTCAGGTACCCGCTGAATTTCATCGAGTATTGCACCTTCAGGATAATTTGATAAAAAACCGAGTGGATCTTCTATCGCAAATCTTCTTAAATCTGGATTTTCAAGATTGACATAGGGTTTATCAGGAAAAACTTTGCGAACAAGCGTTGTTTTACCCGACTGACGGGGACCTGTAACTGCCACTGCTTTAAACTGGGCAGCCAGTTTCAACAGTTCGGGCTCTGCAATTCTTTGAATCATTTTTTACAATTTTGGAATCTGATTCCAAAATTGTAAAAACATTTTAAAATTTTCCCTGTTTATTCAGAATATTTTTGAAATTATTTCATCGGTTACCGGCATTAATTCAGCTTCTTCCTCTTCACAGTTGTCAGGAACATATTTCAAAACCAGAATTTCTTCTGACAGATTATCATTTTTAATCAGAAACAGTGGATTGAACTGGTTGTGAAAAGTTTCCTCCCATTCGCGCTATACATAATAAATGAATTTTCCGGATGTGATTTGAGTTCCGTCATTAGAAAAATCGGTTTTTTTGAAGGAGATAATTTTTTTCATAATTTGTTTTTTCAATGGTAGTTTGCAGTTGTGCCAAAAGATGACGGTTAATGAAATTAATTTCTTATTAATCAACTAAACGCCTTTTCCAGGCTGCCCCTCATTACAAACGAGGGGAGAAAGAACAGGTTTTACTGACCTGCATTTTTCAACCCTAAATTCTGAAGATTAATAACTCCAGTCATTTTTTGAATATAAAATAGATTTTAACTTCAACCCCAAAAACTAACATTATGAAATTCAATCCGGCAAAAGCGATTCACGATTTAAAGCAGTTTGGCGAGTTTGGCGATGTAAACCCATCGATAACCGATTCATCAACTTACACCTTTTTAAATGGAAAAACCATGGAGGAAACCTTTCTTGGCCATGCGGAAGGGTGTTTTCTGTATTCGCGCCACTGGAACCCAAGCAATAAATACCTTGCAGTTGCGCTGGCCGCGATGGAAAGCACCGAATCGGCCTGGATTACCGCCTCCGGAATGGCGGCCATTACCTGCGCACTTTTACAACTTTGCAACTCCGGCGACCACATTATTACAAGTGTCACAACTTATGGCGGTACTTATGCTTTTCTGAAAAACTGGCTGCCCAAGTACAACATCGAAGTTTCGTTTGTAAACATCACAAATCTTGAAGAAGTTAAAAATGCGGTTAAGCCCAATACCAAAGTCATTTACACCGAAAGTGTCACCAATCCGCTATTGCAGGTTTCAAACATACCGGAGTTGGCAATAATTGCGTACGAAGCCGGGGCAAAACTGATGGTTGACAACACGTTTACTCCCATGATTTTTACACCTGCCATGCTGGGCGCCGATTTGGTGGTTTACAGCATGACCAAGTTTATTAACGGCAAAAACGATTGTGTGGCCGGCGCCATTTGCGGCTCAGCGCAATTTGTGGATCAACTGTCGAATGTAAACAATGGCACCGCCATGTTATTGGGCCCCGTGCTCGATCCGCTCCGCTCCTCCTCCATCCTTAAAAACCTGAACACGTTGCACATACGCATGAAACAACACAGTAAAAACGCGCAATACCTCGCCGAAAACTTTGAAAAAATGGGATTGAAAATTATTTATCCCGGGCTGCCAGGTCATCCGCAATTCGAACTTCATAGAACCATGATGAACAAGGAATATGGATTTGGTGGAATGTTGGCCATCGATTTTGGAACTATGGAAAACGCATACGTGGTGATGCAAAAAATGCAGGCTGCAGATGTTGGTTATCTTGCTGTAAGCCTGGGTTATTTTAAAACTCTTTTCAGTTGTTCGGGGCACAGCACTTCGTCTGAAATTCCGGTGGAAGTTCAAAAAGAAATTGGGCTTTCTGAAGGGTTGGTTCGATTTTCGGTGGGGTTAGATAACGATATTGAGGAAACTTTGGAAACTATTAAGGGGTGTTTGTAACAAAAAACATAACGATTGTGCCTGAAACCGGGAAAAAAGATATATTTTGTGCCTCGCTTATTAATAATATAATATGTTTATGACGATTTTGCGCAGCTTTCCTTTTTCGCCGGAAAGAGGAAGAAAACTGTAAGTTACTGAAAAGCAAGAATGAAGGTGAAAATTTTTCAGGTAAGGCGGCAAGGTCTGTAAACAGGATTTTTTGCAAAGATTTTTAATGACACTTTGAGTTGCTTATGTCCACCCAATAAAAGAAAAAGTACCATGATGAAAAAACTGTACCTGTTTATGTTAACAGCAACCCTGTTTGTGGCTGGAACGCGTTTAACAGCGCAATCCGAACCAGATGGAGGCAAGTACCATTCCAACGCCGGGATTCAGGAAATTATGGCAAAACTTCAGCAAAAAAGCGGCAATGCCAAACTACACACGGTAGCAACCAGTCCCGGTGGAGAACCGGTTACCATTCTTGAAATCGGTGCCAACCAGAAAAATATGCCTGCCATTTTTGTGGGCGCCAATTTCGAAGGCAATGTGCCACTCTCATCCGAAGGCGCGCTGTATCTGGCCAAATTGCTGCTCGATTCGGCACAGTATACCAAAAACCTGAAATGGTACATTTTGCCCAATCCGAATCCCGATGCAGCCAAAGGCTACACTGACAAGGTAAAATATGGCCGCACGGTTAACAACTTCGAAATTAACAACGATACCGATGAAGCCCTGAATGAAGATGGTTTCGATGATTTAAACGGCGACGGTTATATTACGCTAATGCGGGTAAAAGACCCGGAAGGAAGGATGATTGAATCAAAAGCCGATGCCCGTATTATGGTTCCTGCCGACGCATCGGAAGGTGAACGCGGCGAATACAAAATTTTAACTGAAGGTATTGACAACGATAACGACGGACAATACAACGAAGATGGAGAAGGCGGCATAAACGTGGGTATCAGTTTTCCGCACCTGTTTCCGCGAGATAAAAAAGAAGCAGGATTATGGGCCGGAGAAACCCCCGAAGTTTATAATCTGATGAGGTTTATTTACGACCGGCCTGAAATTGTAATGGTTTACACACTTGGCAGTTCCGACTTTTGCGTTGCCCCACCCAAAGGAGGAAGAAAAGGCGAAGCCAACCTGCAGAATATCAAAGTTCCGGCACGGTACGCGCGTATGCTCGAAACCGACCCCAATCAAACGTTCACAATGGACGAATTGATGGAACTGCTAAAACAACGTATGCCTGCCGGATTGGAAGTTACACCGGCGATGGTGGCAGGAATGCTCGGACTTGGCGCAGCAGTAAATCCCCTCGATGAAGACCTGAAATTTTACAACAAACTTTCAGAAGATTATAAAAAGTTTCTCGAATCAAGAAAGTTCAATTCCGAAAGGTTGGATGCCCCAGCCGATAAAGATGGTTCGTTTGAATTATGGGCCTACTATCATTTGGGGGTTCCCTCGTTCAGCATGAACCTGTTTACAGTGCCAAAAGTGAAAGAAGAAAAGAAAACGGACAGCGGAACTGTTTCGTTGAACGATGTTGAAAAAATGAGCACGGAAGAGTTTACTGCGCTGGGCGATGAAAAGATTGCCGCATTTCTGAAAGCCAACAATGCACCAGAAAGGTTTACGGCCAGCGGGGTTATTGAAATGATGAAATCGGGACGTTTTGACCCAAAACAAATGGCCGGAATGATAAAGGGCGCCCAAAAAAAGGAGAAAAAAGGAGAACTGGGAGAAAAGGAAAAAGCACTGCTGGCTTATGCTGATAAAACCCTTGAAGGCAAAGGATTTGTTCGGTGGCAAAAATACAACCACCCAAACCTGGGCGAAGTTGAAATAGGTGGTTATATTCCTTATATGGAATCGACGCCAAAACCAGAATTGATTGATTCGTTGCTGGGAACTCAACTTCCGTGGCTGTTGCAGCTTACCGCCAAACTGCCGCAAATTGGAATTGCCAGCGAAAAAATCACTGAGATGGGCGGTAATGTTTATAAAGTTGAAATTTATATCGAAAATAAAGGCTACCTGCCCTACCCGATTGCCATGGGACAACGCAACAACCAGCCTGCGCCGGTGGTTGTTGTCCTGGATGGCGAAATGCAGATTCTCGAAGGGATTAAACGCACACCACTTGGCGCCATCAACGGAAACTCGGTTAAAAAACTGACATGGATAGTTCAAACCGACAAGAAATCAATCAACGCAAAAATTGAATCGGCTGTATTTGGGCCGTCTGAAAAACAAATTAAAATCGGAGGTTAATCATGAAACAGTTCATCTTTGTATATTCTGTACTGTTCTTTTTCACCTTTTCAGTACAATCGGCAACAAAAGCTAAAATTGAAGTACCGCTCAGGTTCGACAGATATTATACTTATGCCGAAGTTAATGAAGCGTTAAAAGCATTAAATTCAGCCTACCCGGCATTAACAAAACTCGATGTTGTTGGCAAAAGCGAAGAAGGCCGCGATATTTACGCCCTCACCATCAACAACCCGAAAACAGGCGACGAACTGAGCAAACCCGGAGTTTATGTAGATGGCAACATTCACGGCAACGAAATTCAGGCAGGCGAAGTTTGTCTGTATTACGCGAACATGCTGCTCACCAAATACGGCGATAACGATAAAATTACCAAACAGGTTGACCGCAACGCACATTACATTATTCCTGTGGTCAATGTCGATGGCCGCTGCTATTTTTTTGAAGGTGCTCATACTCCCAGTTCAAGCAGAAGTATAAGCATACCGCGCGATGACGACAAAGACGGGTTGTTTGACGAAGACGCCCCCGATGACCTCGACAGCGACGGTAACATCACGCAAATGCGCATTAAAGACCCGAACGGCGAATATAAAGCCGACCCAAAAGACCCGCGGATCCTTGTCAGTATTGAACCCGGCGAGAAGGGGGAATACACACTGCTGGGTTCAGAAGGGATTGATAACGACGCAGATGGCAGGATTAACGAAGATGCCGAAGGGTACCTCGACCCAAACCGTAATTTTGGAAACAACTGGATGCCCAACTATGTGCAAAACGGCGCTGGAAATTTTCCGTTTGAAGGCATTGGTTTAAAAGCCGTTAACGAATTCATTCAAAAACGGCCGAATATCATTGTTGCCTTCTCATTTCACAACGTTGGGGGAATGTGGCTGCGCGCGCCGTCAGAAAAATCAATTCGTATTGACCCTGCCGATATTGCTGCATACGACGTAATTGGCAAAAAGGCCATTAAAATTACACCCGGATATGTTTATATGCCTTCGTATGAGCTATATCCAACATACGGCGATACTGATGCACAATTCTTTTTTAATTTTGGCATTTTTGCTTTTGTTGGCGAACTTTTCATGCGCGAACAAGAAACTTTCCGCGAAAAAACTGACAAGCCTGCACAACAAACCACCGAACAATCTGCCAGTTTGCGCAGGGGATCTGATCCGGAACAAACCCGCGAACAATTGAAATTCAGCGATTATTTGGCGCTGGGAGAAATGTTTATTGACTGGAAACCTTTTAACCACCCGGTTTACGGCGAAATTGAAATTGGAGGCTGGGTAAAAATGAGTTCCCGGTTGCCACAGCCATTTATGCTGCCGGAAATGGCACACCGAAATGCAGCCGTGGTTTTACTGGCCGCCGAAAACACCCCCGAAATCTCGATGGAAGTTTTTGAAGTGAAAAAAGCCGGAAATAACCTCAGCCAGGTTCGGGTAAGGCTGAAAAACAAAAATGGCCTTTCCACAATGACTACTGATGCTTTCAGCAAAAAACTTTACACACCAGATATGTTAAAGGTTTCGGGAGCAAAAGTGGTTGCAGGAGGCAAAATTCAGGATTTCAGGATGAACAAAGTTTCGTACAAGGAACACAAA
This sequence comes from Prolixibacteraceae bacterium, assembly GCA_009773765.1. Lineage (GTDB taxonomy): Bacteria > Bacteroidota > Bacteroidia > Bacteroidales > Prolixibacteraceae > Draconibacterium. Next base: position 22,039 of record WTWZ01000023.1, read on the forward strand.
CCTGAAATTCAGTTTCTGATGGTACCCAGTTACGGAACTGTGGAATACCAGTTTTTAGTTGAAGGAAAAGGAGAAATAACTATTGATTATCAATCGGTAAAAGCGAGTGATGTAAAAACTTCCGTGAAGTTGTAATTTTCGTTTCTGAAATTTAAAACAGCGGCTGTAAATTTTCCCATTTCACTTTTCACTCTTCCGGAAATCCGTGATTTGGGGTTGTATTTTCCTCGTAACCGGCGCACATCATGGCCACAGCGGTAAGCAGTACGCCATTTCCATTTTTTTTCGATATGGCCGGGGGTAGCCGATATAACTTCGGTGTCCATATCAACCGTTCCGGGCAGTTCCCAAAAGCGCCCAAAACCATAGGGTGGCCTGAAATAATGCTCATTTTGATATGAATCAGGCACGCTTTCAGAGGTCAGGCACAGTCCGTCTTTGTGCGCAAAACCAGGAAAACCGTCAATTACCCTTTGCATTCCTCAATCACTTGCGTCTCCGGCCTTTCGCGACATTTTTGTGCAACTGTCAAACCCCGGCGCCAATACAGGTTCAAATGGCGGATTAAATGTTTTTTCCTTTTCGGGGCTTCCTTTTCAGTTCAGGATTCTTGACGGCTAAAATTTTAACTTTGCCCATTCCTTGCAATAATTCCCCTTTCTTCCACAGGAATAAATGAAATTTGGGGGGCACGGCTGATCATAAATGACATAGAAAGTCGGTTTTCGTTTCACCAGTAAAGTATAAAAACAAAAAACCGGATAACTTCCACCCTGGAAAATTATCTGGTTTATTATGATTTTCAAATTTGTCAGAACCCAAAACGATTTGGCAGCCAGAGGCTTAATTGTGGCAAATAGGTAACCAACAGTAAAACAATTACCATTGCTACAAACATGGGGATCAATGGCTTTATTACTTTATCAATACTTAATCCCGACACGCTGCAACCAATAAACAATACCGATCCCACAGGTGGGGTACACAAACCAACGCTTAAGTTGAGAACCATTATAATTCCAAAATGCACAGGATCTACCCCTATTGCCGAAACAATAGGAAGGAAAATGGGAGTAAAAATCAGAACAGCAGGGGTCATATCCATAAATATTCCCACAAATAATAATATCATGTTTATTATCAACAAAATCATAAACGGATTACTGGAAATACCCAACAATCCTTCGCTTGCATTCTGTGGAATATTTTCATAGGCCATAATCCATGAAAGGCCTATACTTGTGGCAACAAGCAGTAGAACAATAGCTGTTGTTTTCACTGATCGCAGGATAATTGACGGAAGGTCGTTTACTTTCACACCTCTATATAAAAAAGCCAGTATTAAAGAATATAAAACTGCTATAGCCGAAGCTTCGGTCGCGGTAAAAAACCCTGCAACAATCCCACCAATTACGATAATCAGCAAAAGAAGGCTTGGAATAGCATCAAAAAATTTCCGGGTTCCAAAGAGCGCTTTTTCTTTGTTATTTTTTGTTTTAATAAAACCCCAGACAGCAAAAGAACCTATTGCAACAGCAGCCAGAATCCAGTTGACAACAATGTTGAAAGTCCCCCTGGCAAAAGAGATTCCTTTGAATACAATAAGCAAAGCTGCAATAATGGCTGAAACTAAAAGAAAAAATTTAGCCATCGCCGACATACCTCTATTCTTGTAAATATGCATAGCCATTGCTGTAATCATAATACCCAATCCGGTAAGCACTCCGGGTATATAACCGGCAAGGAAAAGGGCAGTAATGGAAACACCACCGCTTGCCAATGAATATACAATTAAAATATTACTGGGAGGTATGGATAAGCCAGTTGTAGCAGAGGTAATATTCACCGCTGCACTGAAATTCTCGGGGTAGCCCTCTTTTTTCATTTCGGGCCCCATAATACTACCTATTGCAGAAGCAGAAGCGGCAGCAGAACCCGAGATAGCGCCAAAAAGCATATTTGCCAGTACATTTACCATAGCAAGTCCGCCGGGAATAGGGCCTACCAACACCCTGGCAAAATCGATCAGCCTGATGGCAATACCGCCGCTGTTCATTATATTCCCGGCCAGAATAAAGAAGGGTATGGCAAGCAGGGCGAAACTATCGAGGCTGGTGGCCATTCGTTGTGAAAAAGTAGTGAGGGCAGCAATAAAGCCGATACTTACCAACATGGTGATAATTCCTGATATTCCAATACTGAAAGCAATAGGAACCCCCAAAACCAGAAGTACAATAAAGCTTACTACAAGAATTAAAATTTCAATATATTCCATAAATATTAGTTTTTCCGGTTTTGACTGATCATTCTGATCATGTTATCTATATCGAAATAGGTGATTAATATTCCACTTATGGGAAGTACAAGGTAAACGAAACCCAAAGGCAAACCCAAAGCAGCAGACCTCACAGAAAGAAAGAAACGGGTATAAGCAAGCCACGAGCCTCCGATAATCAATACAAATACCGAAAACAGAATAATCATAATACTGATTATTATTTCGAGTTTAAATCGGCGTTGAGGGGAGCTATTCTGTAAAAGATTATCTATTGCAAGGTGTTCGCGCCTTCCGGCAACATATGCAGCTCCCAAAAGCCCGACCCATATAAGCAGATATCCTGCCAGTTCATCGGTAAAACTACTGGGGGCATTCATAATATACCGACTGGCAACCTGCCAGAGAACATTTATTACCAGAATGCTCATAAAAAAAACCAGTGTCCATTCCAGGACTTTATCTATTTTTTTTCTTATTGTCATGGTTCAATCTTGTTTATTTAACTTCCCTGATTCTCCGGATATAAGAATAAATTACAGGATGGTTACTATAACTTTCTATAAGCGGTTGTACTTTATCAATAAAAGGTTGCTTGTCGGGATAATTAATAACCACACCTGCCTTTTGTACTTCAGCCATCGAAAATTCCTCTGAATCGGCCCAGAGTTTTCGTTGTAAAACTGCCGATTCATCGGCTGCCTGTTTTACCCACTGCTGCTCTTGCGGTGTAAGTTTATCCCATATTTTCTGGCTGATAATCAATACATCGGGGATAGTTGTATGCTCGTTGAGTGAGTAGAATTTACAAACTTCATAGTGCCGTGAGGTATATAAACTTGGAGGATTGTTTTCAGCTCCGTCAACAACCCCACTTTGCAATGCGGTATAAAGCTCTCCCCACGAAATCGGGGTTGCCGATCCACCCAATACCCGCATCATTTCAACGGCTGTAATACTTTGCATAACCCTGATCTTCATGCCTGATAAATCATCGGGGTGGTTAACCGGTTTGGATTTGGTGTAAAAACTGCGCGATCCGGCATCGTAATAACACAAACCCCTAATCCATTTATCTGCTGTACTTACCAGAATGTCGTTGCCAATATCTCCATCAAGAACGGCAAAAGTATGTTCTTTTGATTTGAAAATATAAGGTAGTCCAAATACTTTATAGGCATCGGCAAAACTCTCCAAAGCTGCAGCCGATACCTTTGTAATGGCCAGACTTCCAATCTGAACAAGTTCAACACATTGTTGTTCAGAGCCTAACTGCCCGGCAGGATAAACTTCTATTGTGAGTTTGCCTTCTGATATCTCTCCTGCCCTTTCGGCCATAAAAGCCATGGCATGATGCACCGGATGATCGGTTGGCAGGCCATGTGCGAGTTTTAACTCTGTTGATTCCTTAATACCGCATGAAACCAATGTAATTGCCCCAAACAGCAAAATACACTTTAAAAATCTGGTAAACATCATCAGGATTGAATTTTAGTTTCTGATTTTTTGCACGATCGACATAGCCTCCCTGCATTTTTGCGAAATATAGCTAAAATTGCCATTCTTCAACACATCCGGTGGAAAAAGTTGAGAGCCCATTCCCACGCAATGCACTCCTGCTTTAAACCATTTCAAGAGGTTTTCGTCATCGGGCGACACGCCGCCAGAGGGCATAATACTGGTCCATGGCATGGGCCCCAGTATAGCTTTTACGAATTCGGGGCCTCCTACCTGTTCACCCGGAAATATCTTTACCACTTCGGCTCCCAATTCGTGGGCACGGCCAATTTCGGTAACCGAACCGCAACCAGGGACCCACAACACCTTCCGCTTGTTGCACACACCGGCCATTCCTTCATCGATCAGCGGCGACACAATGAAATTTGCCCCCAGCGCTAAATACATGGAGGTTGTACCGGCATCGATAACAGAACCAACGCCCATGATCATTTCGGGGCACTCTTTGGCAGCCCATTTATTCACTTCGGCAAAAACCAGCGATGCAAAGTCACCGCGGTTAGTAAATTCAAATACACGGATTCCGCCTTCGTAACAGGCTTTTATAATTTGCTTGCACAATTCTGCATCGCCGCTGTAGAACACCGGTACAATACCGGTCTCTTTCATTTTAAGTGCTACTTCTATTCTTGTAAATCGGGACATATCAGTTTAAAGTTTAAAGTTTAAAGTTCAAAGTTTAAAGTTTCGAGTTTCATCTCGCCTGAAGCGAGAATAATTAAGTATTCCTCATTTCATTTTGAAAACGTTAATCAAAATCAACACTTCTCTTATTCTTTCTCCCCTCCTTCGGAGGGATCGGGAGAGGCTCTTACCTCGCCACTCTTCCCGAGGCGTCGCCGCCCATTAGTTTTTCAACTTCGTTAACGGTTACATGGTTGAAATCGCCGTAAATGGTGTGTTTCAAGCAGGATGCGGCCACTGCAAAGTTCAGTGCTTTCAGGTCGTTTCCTGCATAAGTAAGCAATCCGTAAATCAAACCACCCATAAACGAATCGCCGCCACCAACGCGGTCAACGATGTGTGTAATCTGGTAGGTTGGCGCTTCAAACAGAGTTTTACCATCCCAAAGCACACCCGACCAACTGTTGTGGTTGGCATTTACCGAACCACGCAATGTTGTTATCACTTTTTTGCAGCGGGGAAAACGGGCCATAATTTGTTTCGAAACCGATTCGTACGCCGCTGCCTCAATATGACCACCAGTTACATCAACACCTTCGGGTTTGATTCCCAAAACCATTTCAGCATCTTCTTCATTTCCAAGAATAATATCAGTTCCAGCAACAAGTTCCGGCATTACTTCGCCAGCTTTTTTACCGTATTTCCAGAGATTTTTTCTGAAATTCAAATCGCATGAAACGGTAATTCCTAATTCGTTTGCTTTTTTGATTGCTTCGAGACAAACTTCAGCAGCGCTTTGCGAAATGGCGGGTGTAATTCCTGTCCAGTGAAACCAATTAGCTCCTTCAAAAACTTTGTTCCAGTCAATCATTCCGGATTTGATTTCAGAAACCGAAGAATGTGCACGGTCATAAACCACTTTGCTTCCGCGGCTAACAGCGCCGGTTTCAAGAAAATAAATCCCCAAACGTCCGCCTCCCCAAACAATTTTGTCTGTTCCCACGCCGTATTTGCGCAAATCCATCACACACGATTGTGCAATATCGTTTTTTGGTAACCGGGTAACAAAATCGACAGGAATGCCAAAGTTGGCCAGCGATACAGCCACGTTTGCCTCGCCACCTCCAAACGTTGCAGTTAAGGTTTGCGACTGCGAAAAACGCAAATAATCGGGTGTTGCCAGCCGCAACATGATTTCTCCAAATGTGATTACTTTCATTTTTTTAAATTTAAGCCCCCTCCAATCCTCCCCCAAAGGGGAGGCCTTTGGAAGCCGTTACAATTTTTTCTTTTCAATTTCAAAATTTCAAAACGCTTCTTCCTGTCCCCTCCATTGGAGGGGTTAGGGGAGGCTTTCGAAATTGAAATAAGATTTTGCGTTGTTAAAACAAATATTTTCAACCATCTGGCCTAATAATTCCATGTCGTTTGGTATTTCGCCATTTTCAACATCATTGCCCAATATATTGCAAAGTGTGCGACGAAAATACTCATGACGGGTATATGACAGGAAACTTCGCGAATCGGTTAACATACCTACAAACCGGCTCAATAATCCAAGGTTCGACAATGCATTTATCTGTTTTTCCATTCCATCTTTCTGGTCGAGAAACCACCAGCCCGAGCCGAACTGCATTTTTCCCGGAACAGAACCATCCTGAAAATTGCCAATCATTGTCCCTATCAATTCATTGTCGCGTGGATTTATATTATACAAAATAGTTTTTGCCAACTTATTATTAGAGTCGAGGCGATCAAGAAACCTGGCCAGCGGCTTGCCAATTTCAAAATCCCCAATTGAATCGAAACCGACATCAGCGCCCAATTTCCTGAATAAACGTGTACTGTTGTTCCGCAAAACCCCAAAGTGGAATTGTTGTGTCCATCCCCGTGAATGGTCCATAATTCCAAATTCATAAAGCATGCACGATTTAAACTTCAATATTTCTTCCAAAGACAAAAATGCCCCACTCCTGCATTTTGCAAAAATTTGTTCAATTTTACTTTGGGTATAATCCTCAGCAATAAAAGTTTCTATTCCATGATCTGACAAACGGCAACCATTGTCATGGAAAAACTGATGACGATTATCCAATGCAGCCATCAAATCGGCAAAAGTTGCGATTTTCATGTTTGCTGAAGTTGATAATTTATCGAGATAATCGTTGTAGGTTTTTACATTTTCAACAGCCATAGCTTTGTCGGGGCGCCATGCCGGAAGCACTGCCACATCGAAACCACTGGCTTTAATTTGCTGGTGATATTCGAGCGAATCGATTGGATCGTCGGTAGTACAGATGGTGTGTACGTTGGCCATTCGGATAATTCCCCTGGCTGAGAATTCGGGTAACTGTAATTTTGCATTACATTCGTCCCAGATTTCTTTTGCTGTTGCCGGACCCAGAATTTTTTCAATTCCAAAGAATTTTTTCAGTTCGAGATGTGTCCAGTGAAAAAGCGGATTTCGTAATGTATATGGAACTGTTTCTGCCCACTTTTCAAATTTCTCCCAATCGGTGGCATTTCCTGTGCAGTATTTCTCGTCAACACCGTTGGCACGCATTGCACGCCATTTGTAATGGTCGCCATACAACCAAATCTGGGCGATGTTCTCAAATCTCTTATCTTCTGCAATTTCCTGTGGATTAATGTGGCAGTGATAATCGAAAATGGGCATTTTTGCCGCGTGGTTATGATATAGTTCCTTTGCAGTTTGGGAGTGCAACAGGAAGTCTTTGTCCATAAATTTTTTCATTGTTCTTTGTTTAAAGGCCTCCCCCGACCCCTCCAAAGGAGGGGAGACAGGAAAACAGAGTCCTGTTGATTTTAATTATTTCATATCCAAATAGCATGGTTTTCAAATCTTTCCCCCTTTGTGGGAATAAGAAGGGGGCTTAAAATAATCTTTTCAGATGACGGTCGTAAATATTTTCCTCAACACATCCGCCCACAACTTCGGCGTATTTTTTCAGCAGATTTGTATAACCGTCACCCATCTCGGCAGCCACTTTGTACCCAACATGAATGAGTTGGCGGAAGTTGGGATTGTAACCTGGGTGTCCCGGAATATGGCGCAATGTATTGGCAAATTTTTCACCTGTCCACGCTGCCACTGCCTCTGGTGAAGGCAACATTGAACCGTCAATATCAATTACATCGGCATAAGGGGCGCAAAGTTCATCTTTTCGGGTCAGAGCCTTTATATAAATTTCTTTGGCTACTTCAAGCCCATCGTCGCCTGCAACCGACAAACCAATTACTTCTTCGAGCCAGGTTGTGCCGGCAGTTTTTACATGAATCCCCTTATCGTGTTTTTTAATAATTTCGGCCATAACCGGGTAAATGGAGAATTTATCGGAACCTGAATGCACGCTAAGTTTTAAATCTTCAGGAAGCCCGAATTCACTGATTGCATAATCGATTACCAAAATATCCTGCTCAAATTCTTTGGCAAATTGTTCAACATCGCCAACATAATCAACGCCTTTATTAAAACGGCCGGTAAATTTGGGCGCGATGGTTTGTGCCGGAATTCTCCCGATGGCAATCATTTTTAAAATAAAAAACATGTCAACCGGGGTTTGAGGGGTTTCAACCTCGTCCATCGAAATTTCGGTTATAAAGTTGCCGGCGCCCTTTGCCGCCACAATATGACGGTAAATTTTCCCGGCTTCCTTAATAGCTGCAAGGTATTTCCGGGCTACTGATTTGAGCAGTTCTTCAGTAACCACAATAGGTTCAGTAATTCCGGGTATTTCAACATTTTCACCCAAATCAATACATAATTCTATAAATTCTTCAACATCGGAGGCAGGAGATTCATTTCCGATGTACATGGCCACATCAAGGGTAAAAAAATCGGCATGTTCGATAAACCTGTCAACATTATTTAGATTAATGTGGTCGGCGTCAACACAATATGTATCTTCCCATTCCAGAATACGTACTGCCTCATCAGCTTCAATCCTTGTTCCTTCCGGTTCAGAATGAACAATATTGTGTTCACGGTTCGATTTGTTCCAGACAGGCGTAACATCAACACCATTTTTTTTGGCTTTGATAATTGCCCGCAACTGTGCCTTTCCTTCATGATTGAAGCGGTCGCCAATGCCTAAACTATATTTTCCAAGTTTCATTTTAAGTTGATTTTTTACTGTTTAATTCTGAAAAATTAATTTTTCCGTGTACGAACACGAAAGTATGGATATATTTTAAACTTCCAAAAAATATTTGACTGTTGTACAAATAATAATTCAAATTAAAAGAGCGAAAATACCCAGTAAAAACCGACCATAAATATTGCTGCACAACTAACTATAAGAGCGATAATCAATAATGCAGGAAACTCCCATGCAGCAATGGCAAAACCAACCGTACCGGCAGGAAGCGCAAATTTCAACCCGTCGAAAACCTGATTTGCTGAAATTGCATAAGTTGTTTGCTGAAGCAGAAATACAGCCATTATTGTGAAAATTGTAAAAATCACGATCATTACAACCGAAGTTCTTTCCTGTGAGTTTCGATAGTTTGCTGTCGTTCGAACCACCTCCCCCCGGAATTCCCATTACATCGCTTACATAACTTTTGTTATTACCGAGAAGTTTTGTGAGATTATCAGAAGAAATTCCCAAATCGGTTTAAAAATAATTATATTGGCCTGGAATTAACCGATAAAAAATAAAAACTGACTTTTATGAAATCACTTTTTGTTATCAAAAAACTCATGTTCCTGGTTGCATCATTCATCATTTTGTCTTCGTTTAAAACCGGAAACTGGCCTCAATTTCGGGGGCCGCAAAGTAACCAACTTACCTCGGAGGAAAAACTCCCGCTGGAGTGGAGTGATGAAAAAAACCTGCTATGGAAAATTGAATTGCCCGGAAGGGGATGGTCGTGCCCAATTGTTTGGGGGAATAAGGTATTTGTTACCAATGCAGTTTTGGAAGATCCTTCGATTATACCTCCGGCAGAAGAAGGCAGGCGATCAGAAAACCCGGATAGCGCTGTTTATAATTTTGAAGTAATTTGCCCCGACATCGATTCGGGAAAAGAAATTTGGAAAAGAACAGCCTACAAAGGACTACCCAGATATAGAACCCACCGCGACAATAACTATGCCCCTGAAACAATGGTAACCGATGGCCAGCATGTTTTTGCCTATTTTGGAATGACTGGGTTGTATTGCTTCGATATGGAAGGCAACCCGGTTTGGGAAAAAGACCTGGGAAATTACCCTATGCAATCGAACTGGGGAACATCAACCTCTCCGCTGTTATATAATGGTGTACTTTATATGCAGATTGACAACGAGGAAAAATCGTTCCTGGCCGCATTGGATTCAAAAACAGGCACAGAGAAATGGCGGGTTGACCGCAATGAGAAATCAAACTGGGGAACACCCGTAATCTGGAAAAACAGTATCCGCAACGAATTGGTTTTGCAAGGATTAAAAACACGCTCCTACAATCCTGAAAATGGGCAGTTGCTTTGGGAAATGGACATGGGCGGTGGCCGGAACATTACTTCGCCAACAGCAGAAGGGGACATGATTTTTGTTGGAAATGAAAAACGCAGTAACGGCGGTGGTACTTTGTTTGGCATAAAAGCCGGCGCAACTGGCGATATTTCTTTAAAAGAAGGTGAAAGCTCGAATAATTGGGTAGTGTGGTCGATACCTGAATCGGGAGTTGCCATGGCATCGCCGCTGGTTTACGAAGGTTTGCTGTACATGGTCGATCGCAACCGCGGACAAATCGTATGTATTGAAGCAGCTACCGGCAATGTGGTTTATCCGGGCACAAAAATTACCGGTGCCAAGGCATTCTGGGCTTCTCCGTGGGCTTTCGACGGTAAAATTTATTGTCTCGAAGAAAAAGGGACGACTTACGTAATTCAAGCCGGCAGGGAATTTAAGGAATTAGGTGAAAATAAACTTAACGATATTTTTTGGGCATCCACCGCAATTGCAAAAGGATCGTATATTTTCAGGGGCGAAAAAGGGATTTATTGTGTGAGGTAAATTTACGTTTACCAATGTCACTGCCACACACCCAGGTTTATTTGTGTTGAACCGGTTGGAAGTGGATTTCCCCCAAAATCGAAACCGCCGTTGTCCGGAATCAGTTTCCCTTTTCCAATTAATGGTGAATCCGGCTGAGGTTTAAACAAATCCAGGGTTTTCAGGCTTGCAGGGTTTTCCGGTTTCCAGTTCAGAATATTTGGGACAGTAAATTTTGGATTGGCAAAAATCGCAAGCGAATCATCGGCAAATAGAACTTCCTGGTCAAATTTCCTCCAATACAGGTTATTCACAAAAGCCGATTTTGTATGTTCTCCGGTCACTGGTTGCTGCCGGCCGACAAAAACATTGTTCCAGTAATATAAACCTGGCACATCGCCATTTTTGTAGTTCACAGCCCTGCCAAAATCGCTGTAAAAAACGTTATTGTAAATCAAGGCATTTTTCATTTCAGGCCCTTCCGGCTGTCCGTTCCAAATCTGCAACCCGCAACTGTCAATTTCAATTCCGTCGTTAAAACTGATATTGTACCTCACAATATTGTTTTCCCATTTTGCGGCCCCGTAATATTGGTAAAGTCCGAAACCGGGCCCCATGTTGTTGTACGACAAATTGTACTGCATCACCGAGTTGGTAATACCGCCATCGAAATCGAAACCTCCGCCGTCAACCCCCTTTTTGTTGGTTTTGTTGCTGTGCGAGATGCAATTCTGAATAATCACATTATTCGAATGATATGCCCAAATCCCAATCGGCCCGTTTCCTTCCCACGGTTGATCCCAGCCGTTGTTTTTAGCGAGGCAGTATTCCACAATTGCACTGTCGGTTCCGCTAATCAGAATCCCGCTGCCGCTGTGGTTGTCCAGAATGGTTGGGTCGCCCGGATTATTTTCGGCGGTGCAATAACCGATGTAAATATTTTTTGAAAGCAGTTTAAAAGGTTCGTAATACACATGTCCTGTTAAAATTCCGGCAAAACCATTATCAAAAGCATGAACACGGGTAATTCTGATTTTTTGGGAGTCTGAGATTTTAAGTCCCGCCTTTTGAAACCCTGAAACTTTTACCGAATCAACAGTAATGTTTTGGCTGTTTGAAATGATGATTCCCGAAGTTGTGTTCCCGTTTTTTCGCCCAGAACCCGTTGCACTTAAATTTCTGATTTCCATAAAAGAGCAACTGTCGGCAATAAAAGCTTCAGAATTGCCTCCTGATATGGTTGCTTTTCCTTCTCCGAAAATTGAAATCAAAATGTTTTGTTCTGAAGTTCCATTTACATTTTTAAGTTTGATAGTACCGCTAAAAGTTTGACCGCTGCAAAAAAGAATTTTATCGCCTGGCAGAAATGTAGTTTCATTTATTTTTGAAACCGTGGCCCAGGCATTTCTTCGGCTTTTTCCTGAATTGGCATCGTCGCCTTTTATACTGTCAATATAAAAAGTGTGTTTTGCAAAACATGAATTCATAATAAACAGAATTACTAAAAACGCAAAAAAAAATGCACTTTTATCCCCTTTCATTCCCTTTTATTTATTTCGAAACAATTACAATTTCCGAATCCGGCAAACCTTCTGTTTTAGCTGTCAGAACAATTTCGCCGGCCATTTTTTCAGATTTTACAATTACCAGGCAACGCCCTTTCCAGGCCTTGCGCAGTGGTTGCTGAAAACTTTCCGCACTCATCGGGTCCGAACTGGCCACGGCAACAATTTTCCCGGGCCCCGAAATTTCGAAATTCACCAGGTTTTCAGACTTCGGGTTTCGAATGCCGTATTCATCAGTAAATTCAACGTCAATAAAACTCAAATCCTGGCCATTGGCCTGAATTTCAGAACGGTCAGCAGTTAATTTTAACTTAACGGGAATATGTGAAGATTGCAAACTACTGGTTGCTTTAACAGTTTCACCTTTATAACCAATGGCCTTCAATTCGCCTTTTTGATAAGGGACCTGCCAGGTGGCAATAAACTGGTTTTCATGGTTGGTTTCCTTAATCCCAAGGGATTTTCCATTCAAAAAAAGTTCAACTTTTTCATGTCCTGAATACACCTTTATTTCGAAGGGCTGGTTCTCAAAACCTTCCCAGTTCCACTCCGCAACATGGTCGTGCCAGTGCCATTTGCTCCAGTCGGCCCGGTTTTCTTTTACCGGAAACGATGGTTTGTGCGGAACCACAAAAATTGAAAGCTGGTTGCCAACTTCCCAAAGTACATCCCGATAATACGATTGTGGCCGTTTCCAACCGCAAATATCAATATCGCCGCAAAAAGCTTGGTTCCAGGGGTAGTAATTTTCATCGTGTGGATAACCACGCCAGCCAATACTTGCTTCTCCCAGATAATCGAAGCCTGTCCAAACAAAATCGCCCAGAACATACGGGTATTTCACCGCATCCATCCATGCGCCGTAAGCTTCCAGCGGATACGATTCGGCGCAGTACATTATTCTATCCGGGACTCTTTTGTGGTCTTTTTCAAAAATATCTTTTTGCCCGTGGTCGCCGCCGGCTGAATAGTTATAACCCGAAATATCGAGCGTGGCAAAATATGGGTCTTTATCAGGCCAAAGCCCGTTAACGGCAGCGGTTACCGGTCTCGTTGAATCGAGCTGTTTTACATATTCCACAAGCATTTTCGAGGTTTCAGCGCCTTCCGGTTCGCCGCGTTCAGGAATCTCGTTACCAATACTCCACATGATGATTGACGGGTGATTTCGATCGCGCAAAATCATTGCATCCACATCTTTCTTCCACCACTCATCAAAATACAAATGATAATCCTGTGGATTTTTTTGTTTGCGCCACATATCAAAAGTTTCATCAATTACCAGCATTCCAAGCTTGTCGCAGGCAGCCAAAAATGCTTCAGAAGGAGGATTGTGCGAACAGCGGATGG
>WTWZ01000024.1:0-65972 GCA_009773765.1 Prolixibacteraceae bacterium
CTGTCATAAATAGACCGGAATTTTTTCTCGTTTAGCATGTGGATTGTCTTTAAATCAAACCACCAAATCTAAAGACCAGCAAAAAGATTTAAAACACGGGGTTCAGCGAATGCTTACGTCAAAAATTGATTCCAGTTTCAGTATTACCCGTATGCAGGACATAAAACTAAAATCGTTTGCATTGTGTATGCCATTATTGAATAATTTGTGCAAACTACCTGTAATTTCAAGTCGTTCATTGAATAGGGTAAACGTTAATCCGTTAAAGGTCCTTACACGTTTATCTTTTATTTCATCATTAAACCTGCGTTTTTCTTCTGACTTAAAAATGAGTTCCCTATGGTTCCAAACTTGCTGAACTAATACAGGATTATAAATTACTATTTTAATCCAGTCAATCATTTAAAAATTGATTGGTTTCAATGCCTGTTCAACTTCTGCTCGTTTGTAATACACCCGGCCAGCAATTCCATATGCCTGTAATTTGCCCCGTTTTGTCCAGTTGTGCACTGTTGAAAGGTCAACATCGAGTAACTCTTTAACCTGTTGCCGGGTTAGAAATTCAGTGGGTTGTTTTGGTTGAAACTCTTTTTTGATTGATTCAAATTCCGATTTAATCCGGTTGAAAAACCGGTTTTCCATTTCTTCGGGACTGGTTTGAATAAATTGGATTGTTCCTGTTTGCATAACTAATTTTTTATGTTAGCGACAAGAATAAATTAGGAATTTTTTAGGGATTCCCTAAGAGTGTTTAATGAAACTGAATTAAGTACTTTTTTGAACGTCAAATCCTATTTTACCTAACTTATCTCTTACTTTTTTGAGGTTTTTAGTAGTCACAGGATTCTTTTGTCGATCAACTCCTTTTGAAAAAATAGGATTTAAATATGACTGTGCAGTAATTTGTGAAATACCCGAAAAAATGCTAACAATTTCAGCAAGTTTATTAGCCGCGAAATTATGAAATTCTTTTTGCATCTTGGTACTCAAATAATCCAATATCCCTAACTCCTGCATAAACACAATTCTTTCAGCCATCGAATTATTTGAATAGTCAAAGAAAGTTTCGGTTTCTTGATTTGCAGCCTTATTTAATTCATTGAGTGATTTCTCCTTATCTATTAAATTTTCAAACATTAATTTTATATGATCTGCTTCAACGCCCAAATCCTTCGATAAAAATTTAGTTTTCTCATCGTACAAGAATTTAATTCTTTCAGCACTGTCTGTAATTTTCTCCGATTTACCTTCAATTTCCGATTTAAACCAGCTATTACGCATCTCTTTCATAATATATTTCTTAAGAAATAAGTAATTTCAATTGTAATAGTTATATTACTCCTGTTAATTAGCCTCTTTATATATTGTCATTTACTGCTCCTTTTGGCTTGAATCGAAGCGTTAAATAAGTTGCAAATCGAAATTAACATTAGCTCCCAATGCTGCTGCTATTTTGTTTTGGTTGCCAGTGTAAGATTGTATTTGCCATTTTCGATAAGAGAATTGCCATTTCTCAGTTAATAATGTCCGGCTGCCGATAACACGACAACGGTTACAATTTCTTCTTCAATCCGGTAAATCAGACGGTTCTTTTTGTCGATGCGTCTGCTCCAATATCCCGAAAGTTCATGTTTTAATTGTTCTGGTTGCCCTGTTCCGGTTGTGGGATGTTATTTAAGTTCTTTGCGAAAATCCTGTATTTTTTTGTATGCAATTTTATTGCCTGCTTTCAGGTACATTCGAATATGACTGTCAGCTTCAGGCAGTAACTTAACCTTGAACATCTTTTTCGAGACTTTTAAAATAATTCTCCAAATCTTCTTCGCTTTCCAGATATATTGCGCCTTCTATGTTTTTTTCGGCCTCCTGAATCATTTTCACGAATTCAGGATTATAAGGGCTTTCTTTCTTTTCAAATGGAATTTTCAAAGCTTTCAAAACCGATTTGATTGCCTCCAGTTGATTGTTATTTTTGGGATGAATTGTCAGTACTTCCATGTTGTTGTTGTTAATTATTCCTTTTCTGTTTAATTATCTAAAACGGGCTGTAATTCAAAATTTACTTTTGCACCCAATGCTGTGGCTATCTTGCTGATGGTTGCCAGAGTAAGGTTATATTTTCCGTTTTCAATACGAGAAATTTGTCCTTTTTTAATTCCGGTTTTTTCGGCTAACTGTTCCTGGGTAAGGTTTTTCCTTTTGCGCAATTCCTTAAACTGGTGTGCAAGTATATCAGCTTTCAATTCGCTTTCAAACGCAATCCGTTCGGTTGTTCCCTGTTCGCCAATAATCCGGTCTAAAACTTCTTCGTGTGTTACTGTTTTCATAATTCTGAATATTTCACTTCAAATCATTTCAAAGTACAAAAGTATTAAAAGTTGTAATATATTGCAATTTTATAATTTTTAATTTTCCGCGTGAATCAGCAAGTTTAAACTGCCCGTTAAAAGGTTTGCTTTGATAATGGTTAAATTGAAAACCGAATGCAGTTGATGCAATATTTTGATTTCTATTTCAGAAAATCTTTATCAAAGTTATCGATTAAAAGTTCCCGCTTATTGGCATCGAATTTTGAAAAACCTCGATCGAAAATGGTGTAATCAGGCACTTTAACAGCGCTTTTCATTGCAACTACCTCAACGCCTGTAATTTCTTTAAGCGTTGCTTTTAACATTGCTTCTGTTTTATCACCCAACGGAATCGGTGAAAATAAATCATCTTCAACCGGGACATCTGGTTTAAACCCTTCTTTAAAATCGGTTATGCCCAGCGAATTGGCATATTTTAAAATGATAGGCTGAACGGCCCAATTATCAAAATCTTTGTATTCGCTTTCCTTTTCGTAAAAATCTTCAGGTTTTAGGGTTATTGAAGCCGTATATTTTCCGTAGGTGGTTTCTCCCAATGTTCTGACATTCATGTATGGTTTTAATCCGGTAATAGTTAATTCGGATGCTGAAGCTGAACCAGGCCCGGTAAGTACATACAATTTTGTCAATCCCATTTTTAAGGGTACTGTTTTCACAAAATTAATCCCCAATTGATTCTGGTCATTCCTATCCTGCCAGTATTTTTGGTATCTGTCATTCCACTGGAAATTTACCAGTCTTTTTTCGGCATTTACCTCGGCAACAGGCGCCAGCGAACTGCAAAGATGCTGGGCTGCAACGGTTGTCCCCCCGGGATTGTAACGCAAATCCAAAACCAAATCGGTTATCTGGTTATCCAGAAAATACTGAAGCGCTGCATCGAGGCTTGCATTGTAGTTTGTGATAAACTGGGCATAAAACAGGTACCCGATTTTGCGGCCCCCGTGCTCAATTATTTTGGTAAACTGTACAGGATCGAGATTGAGTTCCAGGGCAACCATGCTCCCGGTTTTTGTATTTGTAATTCCGCCGGCCACATACTGGCCATAAGTAAAAGTAAGGTTATCGCTGGAAAGTAAGTCGCGGTAGTTGTTATCGGTAATTGGCGCACCGTTCATTTCATAAATCATGTCGCCCCTTTTGGCGCCGGCTTTGTCGGCGGGTGTGTTGGGATAAATAAATTCAACCAGCGCAAAAATGTTCTTTGTATCCGAGAACCTGCCAAATGCCAGCGACCATCCATACGAGGTTTCCTTTCCTTCGAAACTGTCTTCCAGCTTTTTTACATCATCGGTAACAAACGACCATTTGTCTTCGGTAAATAATAACTTATTAAAATATGCTTTTGAATCAAATTCGTACCGAATGTCGATAGCCGGAACTTTGTCGTACCAAAGGTACACATCAGTCATTACTGTTTCAATAAACTCGTTTATTTTAATGGTTAATGCAGGCGCTTTTTGCTTTTCGGGTTCCGGATCGGGTTCCGGCACCGGATCGTCGCAACCAACCGTTAATCCTGATAAAAGTACAATCAGGAATAAAAATTTTATCAACGGATACTTTTTGTTTTCTGAATTAATCATGGTTTTACCTTCTTAAACGTTGCAAAATTAATCTCTTTTCACTCATATTATTCTTTTGGATATTCAATTCTGACGTGATAAATGTTAATTAACTTATTTAACAAAATTTCTTTGATAATATTAACATCGCTGAATGTCAAAAGTGAATTATCGAGTTGATTTGATTTGATTTTATCATCTATCATTTTGTTTATCAGTTCTTTGAAATTCCCACTTGTTTTTTCTTTCAAACTTCTTGAGGCTGCTTCAATCCCATCGATCAGCATTACCACGGTTGCTTCTTTTGACTTTGGCAGAGGCCCCGGATAATTAAAAACTTCCTGGTCAGTTACTTTATCAGGATTTTCCTGTTTTTGTTTCAAATAAAAGTAATTGGCTTTTGTAGTTCCATGGTGGGTTGCAATAAACTCAACAATTGGGTCGGGGAGTTTATATTTGCGGGCCATTATTACCCCGTTTTTAACGTGATCGATAACCAGTTCGGCGCTTTTAATATAATTTAAGTCATCATGCGGGTTCATCCCAATGGCTTGGTTTTCGATAAAAAAGTTGGGTTTCGAAATTTTCCCTATGTCATGGTACAATGCCCCTGCTCGCACCAGAAAAGGGTTGCCGCCAATTTTCAGTATCACCTCTTCAGCAAGGCTGGCAATCAGCAGCGAGTGCTGAAAAGTTCCGGGCGCCACTTCTGCCAGTTTTCGCAATAGGGGTTGATTGCTGTCAGAAAGTTCAATTAATGTAACATCGGAAATAAAACCAAACAGTTTTTCGAATATGTAAACCATCGGATAAACCAACAGGATAAAAAGGCTGCTCATGGCAAACCATTTCATCATGTTGTAATTGAAATTCAGGATTGAGCCTTCGAAAATGAGGTTTAAGGCAGAGTAAACAAACCAATACGTAAACATTACCAATAACATTGACTTTACAAGGTAAACCCTGCGGTGCATTTTGTTAAGGCTGAAAACAGCAACAACTCCTGCCGAAAACTGTACCAAAATGTATTCGTAATTGTTGGGGGCGTAAAAACCAATAATTAAAGTAATTACAAAAAGCATAAAAATTGCCGTTCTTGAATCGAAGAATGTTCGGACAATGATTGGGAAAACCGCCAGTGGCACCAGGTAAATATGCAACCCCGGAAACTGGTTTATCAAATAGGAGACCGCAATTATGCCCACCATAAACATCAGCAAAAATGCAAGTTTTCTGTGTTGGTTTAAAATGTCGTGGCGGTAAATATAAATAAATGAGAAAACAAGCGACAGCATTGCCAGAATGAAAAAAATCCTGCCCAATGAACTCATATATGATTTCATTCCCAAACTGCTACCTTTTTGATAACTGGCTTTTAATGACTCGAGTATTTGAAAACTGGGTTGGTCAACAATTTCGCCCTGCAGAATAATTCGCTCGCCAACCTGCACCATTCCCCTTGTTTGCGAAATGTTGGCTGTTAACTCTGCTATTTCCTTGTCGGTGGTGGCTTTGTCAAATTCCAGATTTGCAGTTATGTATTTTTCAGGCGAAATGTTTCTAAGCCATTTTCTATTTTCATTACTTAATTTTTTCAGTTCATTAATTATATCGTTTAACTTGTTATATGCTGATTTTTCAGAATATAACTGAACTGCTGCAGTGGTTGTAACATTTGCCCACGTTCGTTTTTTAATTTCGGTTTTGCCGGTTAATTCCTCATAAGATTCAACTGAACGCTGCAATATTCCTGTTTCATATATTTCAGTCAGATTTTTTTTGATGGTGTAATAAATTTTCGTTTTCGCCGGATTGTCTTCTGATAGTTCAAAATCGCTGGTTAGTTTTGAAATATTTTTTCTTAAAAGTGAGGTGTCATATTGAAAATAAGGCACAACCGATTTAAGAAGTTCAGTTTTTTCGGATTGAAATTCAGCATCCGATTTTAAAATGGCAAAATCGAAAGGGGCTACCAGATTTTCGTGCGGCCAGGGAAACCCTTTTTGATATTCATATTTAAATTTTGGTTCGCCGGGCAATATTAAATACAACAAAACAGCAGTTAAACCAAATACAAAAACCCAGTATAAAATAAGCGCATAATTATTTATTTCTTTTTGGAAATCATTCATAATCAAAATTCATTAAAGCATTTTTTTCATAGATTTGTGTTAAACTCATTTTAAAAGGAACGATTCTGTTTAAAAAATAAAATTAAGAAATAATTTGAATGAATTACGGTATTTCAAACCTCAGTATTATACCTGTCAGAAAAGAACCGTCGGAGAGAAGCGAAATGGTAACCCAGATTTTATTTGGCGAGTATTTTGAAATGCGCGAGCAAATGGTTGGCTGGACTAATGTTAAGCTCGATTATGACGGTTACGAAGGTTGGGTTGACACAAAAATGATAACGCCCATCCCGGAACGGACAGTGAATAAAATTGAGAAAAATACGATTGCGGTAACTACCGATATAATTACAATTGTGCCTGTTGCCGCAGAGCAAAATTTAATGCTGGTTGCCGGTAGCACTTTGCCTGGCTGGAGGCCTTACCTGAAAAGATTTTCGGTTGGCAGGGAAACTTATCCCTCAACAGGTGAAGTTTGTTACGGGGAAATTGAAAATCCGCGCGAAATGGCTATTAAACAAGCGCTGAAATATTTTAATGCGCCTTATTTGTGGGGCGGAAGAACACCGTTTGGCATTGATTGCAGCGGGTTTACCCAGGTTATTTACAAGATGATTGGGATTAAACTTCCGCGCGATGCCGGCGAACAGGTAAAAGTTGGCACGGCCATGAGTTTTGTGGATGAAGCTGAACCCGGTGATTTGGCCTTTTTCGATAATGAGGAAGGGAAAATTGTACATGTTGGAATTATCTGGAAACGGAATAAAATCATTCATGCTTCGGGTAAAGTCAGAATCGATAACGTTGACCATTTTGGAATTTTTAATGTTGATACACAGCGTTACACGCACCAAATGCGGGTAATGAAAAAAATAATTAAACCCAATGGAACGAATTAAATTACTGATATTTCTCCTGATTCTGATTGTGGCAGTACTTTTAATGATAAAATACTGGAAAACCGGAAGGAAGAACTGAAAAATGTACACCTACAATTATCCGCGTGCCGCACTTACTGTCGATGCAATTGTGTTCGCGAGGGTTGAAAATGAATATTTTATACTGTTGATAGAACGCGGCCACGGACCATTTAAAAATAAATGGGCGTTGCCTGGTGGTTTTATTGAAATGGATGAAACCCTTGAAACGGCCTGCAAACGGGAACTCTTTGAAGAAACCGGATTGAAGGTGGAACAAATGATTCAGTTTAAAACTTATGACGCTATCGATCGCGACCCACGCCACCGCACTATTTCGGTGGTTTATTTTGCTGAACTCAATGAAAAAAAGGAAGTGAAAGGAGCCGACGATGCCTGCAGGGCTGATTGGTTTCCTGTTTCTGGCTTACCTGAACTTGCATTCGACCACAAACAAATCCTGGAGGAGTTTTTTGGTAATTTGTAAAATAACTTTTCCAAAGTTCCGGATTTTGGAAAAGTTTAGAATTCATAGTTGGTATATAGCAGATAATGTGTTATTTTAGCGATAAATAGTACAAAATGGAAACTGTCATAACAATAAAAAAGAATAAACCTGCCTGCAAAGCACTGATTCTTCTGGCGAAAGAACTTGAAAAGAAGGATAATAAATCAATTTCAGTAACAAAATCTGCGCGGGATGAAGACTTTTTAAGTTTATTCAACCGGTGAAAACTGATGTTGATGTTTTTTCAATTTTCGAACAAATGACAAACTTTCCTACTCTCGAAGAAATTAGAAATATAGCCTGGCGAAAAGTCTCGTAATAGTTGATACATGTGTTTTTATTAAGGCATTTCGTAACGATTTACAAGCGAAGAATGATCTGAAAAAAATACAGGGAAATATTGCATATTCTGTAATTACTCAACAGTTGCTGTTCAGTTAATGTTGAAATACATTTCTGGTCAGAAAATTATTTCTGTTCCTGATTGTTTGATAGCAGCATCCTCGCTTGTAACAGGGCTTCCCTTATTGACATATAATAAAAAGGATTTTGAATCTGCCCATTTGGTATGGCTTGATTTGAACTGAACACTGAACTCAAAACTGTTTCTATCTTTCCCTATATTTGTCCCCTCATTTAAAAATGGATTATGCACGAAATACTTTTCTGGATTATTATAGGAATTATTATTGTTGATTTTATTTTTGAAAAATACCTTGACTACCTGAATACCAAAACCATGAGTGAGGTTTTACCAGATGAGTTGAAAGGAATTTACGACGAGGAAAAATACCGCAAACAACAAGCGTACCAACGCGAAAATCAGCGTTTTGGCCTGCTTACCAGCAGTTTCAGTTTTGCGTTAACACTGGCCATGTTTTTATTCTTTGGTTTTGCATTTGTTGATAACCTGGTGTGGGGATTTACTGAAAATGCAATTGTTGCGGCGCTCTTTTTCTTTGGTTTAATTATGTTTGCATCCGATTTGATAAATATGCCTTTTTCAATTTACGATACGTTTGTTATCGAGGAAAAATATGGGTTTAATAAAACCACTCCCAAAACCTTCGCGTTCGATTCGATAAAAGGCTGGCTGCTGGGCGCAGTAATTGGTGGAGGTTTGCTGGCGCTGGTTATTTTCATTTATCAGAAAACGCAAAATATGTTCTGGATTTACGCGTGGATACTGATTTCGGTTTTTACCATTTTCATGGCCATGTTTTATTCCAATCTCATTGTACCGCTGTTTAACAGACAAACTCCGCTTGAGGAGGGCGAACTGCGTGATGCAATTAAAAACTTTGCCGATAAGGTGGGCTTTAAACTCGACAATATTTTCGTTATAAACGGTTCAAAGCGTTCAACAAAAGCAAATGCCTATTTTACCGGATTTGGCGCCAAAAAGCGAATTGTGCTCTACGATACTTTAATAAATGACATGGAAACCGATGAACTGGTGGCTGTTTTGGCACACGAAATCGGTCACTACAAAAAGAAACACGTAATTCAGGGATTGCTGATTTCGCTGGTTCAAACCGGAATTGTACTGTTTATTTTTTCATTGCTCATTAACAATGCAAACCTGAGTAAAGCGCTGGGCGTTGATGTCCCCAATTTTCACATCGGCCTGGTAGCTTTCGGAATTTTGTACTCCCCGGTTTCTTTTGTAATAGGTATTTTTATGAACCTGATTTCGCGAAAAAACGAATTTCAGGCCGATGAATTTGCAGCAGTAAATTTTAAACCGGAAGCTTTGGCAATGGCGCTGAAAAAACTTTCAGTAAAGAACCTGAGCAATTTAACACCGCACAAAACCTACGTTTTTTTCCACTATTCACATCCCACACTTTTACAAAGGTTAGCACATCTCAAAAAATTTGAAAAGAAATGAAAGCAGAAATAATTACCATTGGCGATGAAATTCTGATTGGCCAGATTATCGATACCAACTCGGCATGGATTGCTGAACAGTTTAACCAGAGTGGCATTGAAATTTACCAGATTACATCGGTTCACGATAATCACCAACATATCTTGGAAGCCTTAAAAAAAGCAGAAGAAAAAGTGGATTTGGTGATTATGACCGGCGGTTTGGGGCCTACCAAAGACGACATTACCAAATATGCGCTTTGCGATTATTTCAATACAAAACTGGTGTTTCACCAGCCAACGTTCGAGCATATCAAAACGAGGTTTACCAAACTTAATATCGATGTAAACAAACTCAACCGCGATCAGGCGTTGGTGCCCGAAAGTTGCACAGTTTTGTTCAATAAGGCGGGCACTGCGCCCGGTTTATGGTTCGAGAAAAAGGATACTTATTTCGTTTCGCTGCCAGGCGTACCCTTCGAAATGAAATATCTTGTCGAAAGTGAAATCCTTCCACGGATGCGCGCAACCGGAAAAGTAAATGCTATTTATCACAAAACAGTTTTAACCCAGGGCCTTCCAGAGTCGATGCTGGCCATGAAACTGGAGGAGTGGGAAGATTCGTTGCCACAAAATATCAAATTAGCATATTTACCCAGCCCGATGGCAGTGCGATTACGTTTATCGGCAACCGGAAACAATGAAAACGATTTGCGGGTTTTGGTGGAAGCTGAAATTGAAAAACTCCAAAAAATCATTCCCGACTATATTTATGGCTACAATAGCGAAACCATGACCGAAGTAATTGGCCAAATGTTAAAAAACAAAGGAAAAACACTGGCAGTGGCCGAAAGCTGTACCGGTGGCTACATCTCTCATTTAATTACATCGGTCCCAGGTTGTTCAGATTTTTACAAAGGTTCTGTTACTGCATATTCAAACGACATAAAGGAAAAAATTATTGGGGTGAAAAGCAGTACGCTTATTAAATATGGAGCTGTAAGTGAAGATGTTGCAAAGGAAATGGCCATTGGCGCCATGCAGGTTTTAAATGCTGATTTTGCTTTGGCAACTACCGGAATTGCCGGTCCCGGTGGCGGAACGTCTGAAAAACCCGTTGGCACTGTCTGGCTGGCGGTAGCATCAAAGAATGGTGTTACTGCTCAAAAATATGTATTCGGCGACAACCGGGAAAGAAATATTTCACGTTCATCGCAAACCGCGCTTCAAATGTTGCGAAGGGTAGTTTTAAAAGAACTTCAATAAAATAAGGTCAGTAAAAATCAGGTTTTCACATTTTTAACAAATACTTTCCAGTTAACAAATGCTATTCATTTAACTTTGCCTTTTCAAAGAAAAATTGAAAACAATGAAAAAAGTTGGTGCCGTATTTTTAATTGTATTCGTTCTAATTTTTGGGGTATTAGTTGCCGTACCTCTTTTTTTCAAACAGGCGTTGCTCGAAAAAACAAAAACAACCTTAAATAATCAGGTAAATGCCAAAGTTGAATTCGATGGGTTTAAACTTTCCCTGTTCCGGGGTTTTCCAAAAGTAACGCTCGAATTGCAAAAGTTAACAATCACCGGACAAGCTGAATTTCAATACGATACATTGGTTGCAATTGAAAATGTCAGGGCAAAAATGAGCCTGATATCGTTGTTTAAAAATTCCGGAAGAAGCATAGAAGAAATCAATTTGGTTCGGCCAGTACTGAAATTTATTGTTGGTAAAACCGGGAATGTAAACTGGGATATTGTAAAAGAAAAAGTTCAGGATGCAGAAGAAAAAGGTTCAACCGCGTTTGCAGGTGCTCAGGAACCATTTAAACTTCAGTTGGAAAAAATAGATGTAAAAAATGGGGCATTAATTTATGAAGACAGGGAGATAAACATGATTAATATTTTTGAAAATATTAATATAGACGTGAATGGAAAAATGTACGGAACATCGACAGAATTACAAGTTGCTGGTAAATCAGACAGTTATTCTCTCGATTATGACAGTGTGAGGTACATTTCGAAGGTTTCACTCGAAACGGTTACCCTCCTCAAAGTTGATTTCGATAAAATGGATATCACAATTATCGAAAATGAACTGCTGGTCAACCGTTTGCCTATGGAAGTAACAGGGTTAATAAAAATGCCTTCCGACAGCACTTATTTCGATTTAGAACTTAAAACAAAAGATTCGGGTTTTGAAAACTTTCTGGCGCTGGTGCCCCCTGGTTACGGGGAACACCTGAAAAAAGTGAAGACCAGCGGGACAGCAACAATTTCGGGAACAGTAAAGGGTTTATATTTTGAAGAAATTTATCCTGCATTCGATTTAAAAATTGATGTTGCCAACGGAAATTTTAAATACACCGATTTGCCCGAAGAGATTAAAAATATTAAAGCCGATATTACAGTTAAAAAACCGGAAGGCATTTTAGATTCAACCGAAGTATGGATAAGAAATGCTCATGCCCAAATAAAAAATAATCCGGTTGATTTAACACTGAAACTGAACCATTTGCTTTCCGACCCGTACTTTGATGGCGCTTTTGTTGGAACAATCAATTTCGATCAGTTAAAAGACGCCCTCCCGCTTGATAGTGTTAACATTTCTGGGACAATTGATGCCAATCTGTTTGTGAAAGGAAATTATTCGTCAATCGAAAAAGAAGAGTATGACAAAATTAAATCGGACGGAATTGTATTGCTTGATAATTTTTTATACGATTCGCCCGATTTCACGCAGAGGATTGTGGCGCCGAGCGGTAAACTCGATTTTTCGCCACAAAATGTAACCCTTTCGCAACTGGTTGTGAAAGTGGGGCAGAGCGATTTTAATTTGACCGGTAAAGTGTTTAACTACCTGAATTACATATTTAAAGACGGTATTTTAAAGGGCGATTTGCAACTTACATCGTCATTTGTAAACATAAACGAATTGTTGCGTTTACAGAAGAAGAATGAAAATCCTGCCAACGTAAATAAAAATGTTGCAGAACCACCTACCGGTTCAAATGTTGCAGAATCGCAGGAAAAACTGGTTTTTGATATTCCCAAAAACATAGATATTACTTTCAGGACGGATATTGATAAAGCCGTTTTTGATAAACTTCCATTGTCGGAAATTACAGGTTTAATCATCGCAAAAAACGGAAAACTGATATTGAACGGATTGAACATGAATACCCTTGATGGCGGATTAAAATTAACAGGTTCGTATGAAAACACACCTCAAAATCAGCCATTGGTTGATTTTGGTTTCGAAATTATCCGTTTCGATATTCCGGTAGCATTTCAGTCACTGTCCGGGTTTCAGAAAATGGCGCCCATTGCCGGGCAAAGTCAGGGCAAATTCAGCACTAACATGAAAATGAATGGCCAGTTGACCCCAGATTTCAAAATAATACCTTCTTCGGTTGTCGGCACGGGACTTTTAAACACCGAAAACCTCCGGATAATTAATTCATCGGTTTTCAATCAACTGAAAGGAATCTTGATGCCTGAAAAATTACAAAATGTGGAAATTGAAGATTTTACTGCCAATTTTACCATTGTCAACGGAAACATCGGGCTGAAACCATTTAAAACAAAAGTTGCAGGGCAGGAAACCACGGTTTTGGGAACGTTAAGCGCCGAGAATTTGCTTAATCTGCGCCTCGATTTTAATGTGAACCGCAATGCGTTTGGGCCCGATATTCAAAATGTTTTAAGCGTAATTCCGGGGAATAAAAGTATTACAATGGTTCCGGCCGGAGTAAATATCAGCGGTCCGGTGAACAAACCCGAAGTAAAGGTTGATTTGTCGGAAGCCCGCAAAACCATTGCCAACGCTGCAAAGGACGGAATTCAGGATTCAGCGAAAAAACTGGGCAAAGAACTTCAGAAACTTTTTGGGAAATAGAAATTCATGACACAAAACAGTTTTTCTGCCTTGCTTTCGTATCATTTTTTTGAATTTTAATTGCTACTTTGCACCGTGTTCAAAGCAAAAAAACCAACTTGTATAAAAAATCTTCCAATGCAAAATAAAGTAGTTGTTATAACCGGGGCATCGTCGGGAATCGGGAAAGCGCTGGCCGAAAAATATGCGTCCGAAGGCTGGAACCTGGCGCTTGCTGCCCGAAGAATTGTACAGTTACAGGAAATAGAAAAACAATTTCCACAAGTCGAGGTACTTTCTGTTAAAACAGATGTCACCATAGAATCGGATTGTAAAAACCTGATTGACAAAACCCTTGAAAAATTTGGCCGGATAGATGTTTTAATCAACAATGCTGGTATTTCCATGCGTGCTGTACTCGAAAATCTCGATTTGGAAGTAATCAGAAAAGTAATGGAAGTTAATTTCTGGGGAACAGTTTATTGCACAAAATACGCGCTGCCCTGGTTGCTTAATTCGAAGGGTTCGCTGGTTGGGGTAATTTCGGTTGGCGGTTATGTAGGTTTGCCGGGACGTTCGGGCTATTCTGCTTCGAAATTTGCCATGCGCGGTTTCCTCGATTCAATAAGGGTCGAAAACCGGAGATCGGGATTACATGTGTTAATTGCAGCTCCGGGTTTTACAACTTCCGAAATAAGGAAACATGCGCTGGTGGCCGATGGCAGTCAGCAGGGAGAAACACCCCGTGACGAAAATAAAATGATGTCGGCTGAAGAGTGTGCCCGTCATATTTACAGGGCGGTTAAAAGCAGGCAACGTAAAGTAATTCTCACATTTATTCAGGGAAAGGTTACTGTGTTTGTAGCTAAGTTGTGGGCCGATTTGATTGACGGGTTTATTTACAGAACATTTGCCAAAGAACCTGACTCCCCGCTTAAATAAATACATTTACATTTTAACTTTATTACATTGAACACTTTAACCAATTTAGCAAATTATCAATTTAACATTTTTCAGTTTTATAATTTAACCAATTTTAGTTATGGAAGAATTATCAGTAGGATCAAGAGTTGATCATCCTCGTTATGGCGAAGGAATTGTAAGTAAAAACAACTTGACCGCGTATGAAATTTTCTTTGAACGTGGCGGAAAAATGGAGATAACCAAAAGAAATACGGATTTAAGCGTATTAACAAAAAATGAGGGCGCCCCAAAAAGCGGGATTTCAATTCACGAAATTGAAAAGGTGATGAGTTATGTTTTGGATAAATACGCATCACTTAACGAGGTAGTGCCGCTTGGCGAAAAATGGGTGGGGGGTACAATGTTGCTGCAACCTGCAAACAAGAGTTTACAGCCCAAGGAAATCCCTGTTGAAGTTTTCTTTCACAAAATAGTAATGCTTCGCGACAGGTTGCGGGTTTTGGAGCAAAACATTAATAGCCACAGTATTTTAACCGATGAGGAAAAGGTTGATTTACAACAATACATTACACGGATTTATGGTTCGCTGACCACTTTTAATATTTTGTTTTCAGAAAAGGAACACTACTTTGTGGGTGCAAAAACGAAATAAAAAATAATTTTATGAAAACCTTTTCCATTTTCCTCACTTTATTTCATAACTGGTTGAAAGCCATGAAATTTGTGGAATAAATGAAAAATACACATCCGTTAAAAGTTTTAAAGTTTTGTCCGAAGTGTGGTTCTCCTGATTTTAATATTGCAGGCGAACGGTCCCTGAAATGCCAGTCATGCGGATTTCATTTATATGTAAATGCTTCGGCGGCTGTAGCAGCGCTGGTTACCGATGGTAATGGCAGGTTGATGATGGTTAAACGCGGTATTGAACCCAATTACGGAAAACTGGATTTGCCCGGCGGTTTTGTAGATCATCACGAATCGGTTGAGGATGCTGTGAAACGCGAACTTATTGAGGAACTTGGAATGAAAGTAATTTCAATGAAATACATCAGTTCTGCCCCAAATGAATATATTTTTTCCGGGTTCAGTGTTTTTACAATCGATTTGGCATTCGAAGTAATTCCTGATTCAATAAATAATTTAAAACCGATGGATGATATTATGGATTATAAATTTTATGCAGAGGGTGAATTCAATTACGATGATATTCCCGCTCCATCAATTAAACAGTTTGTAATTAATTTTTTCAACAGATGAGTGTTATTCAGCAGCGGGTGTCCGCTCTCAGGGCAGAAATGCAAAACCTGGATTTGGATGTCTGGTTTATTTCCGGGACCGATCCGCATCATAATGAATATTTGCCTTCGAAATGGAAAACCCGCGAATACATCTCAGGTTTTAAGGGTTCATACGGTACGGTTGTTATAACCAGAACAAAATCTGGTTTATGGACGGATACACGATATTTTATTCAGGCCGAAGAGCAGTTGAAGGGAACTGGGATTGCAATGCACAAACTTCGTGTGCCTGATGCAATCTCCCCTGAAACCTGGCTGTCAGAAGAATTGAAATCAGGAAGCCGGGTTGGAATTGATGCCCAAACAATTTCGGTTTCAGGTTACAGAAATATTCAGGGAACACTGGCTAAAAAAGGGATTGAGTTGGTAAATACACCCGATTTGTTTGATGTAATCTGGGAAAAACGCCCCCAAATTCCCACGCATAAAATATTTGAACTGGAAACCGTTTTTGCCGGTTATTCACGTGCTGAAAAACAAGTTCAGATATCAGAAAAATTAAAACAGGCGAATACCGATTTTTTGGTGGTTTCCATGCTCGATGAGTTGGCATGGCTGCATAATTTGCGTGGGTCCGACATCAGTTACAATCCGGTTTTTGTGGGTTTTGGATTGGTTGGTAAAAACGATAATTATCTGTTTGTCAATCTTTCAAAAATTCCTCCCCATTTACAAGAGGTTCTCGAAAAAGATGGGGTTTGTATTCAGGATTACGATTCGTTTTATGATTTTCTTGCGGTAATAAAAGATAAAAGAATTATGCTCGACCCTTTAACGGCAAACTTTTCAATTTTCAATTCCTTGTCAGAAAACAACGAAATCAATGAAGCCACTTCTCCCGTATCGCATTTAAAAGCCATAAAAAACAACACCGAGTTAAAAGGCTTTCGGGAAGCTATGAAAAAAGATGGGGTTGCTTTGGTTGAATTTCTTTTCTGGCTAAAATCGAGCATTGGCAAAACAAAAATCACCGAATATGAAATTGGCAGAAAACTGGCTGAATTCCGTTCGAAGCAAAATAATTTTATGGGTGAGAGTTTTCCCCCGATTGTGGGATATAAAAGCCATGGCGCAATTGTGCATTTGAATGTTGGCCCTGATGATGCCTTTCCTGTTGAAAATGAAGGGATTCTGCTCTTCGATTCGGGCGGACAATATTTGGATGGAACAACTGATATTACCCGGACATTTGCGGTTGGCCCGGTTACCGAACAGCAAAAAACGGATTTTACGTTGGTTTTAAAAGGGATGATTTCTCTTACTTTAGCTGAATTTCCGTTGGGTACAAAAGGATGCCACCTCGATATTCTGGCCCGTAAACCACTTTGGGAAAACGGAATGAATTACGGTCACGGCACCGGTCATGGGGTAGGGCATTTTCTGAATGTGCACGAGGGGCCGATGGCAATAAGGCAGGAATTCAATGAACACCGGATTGAACCGGGAATGGTAATGTCCAACGAACCGGCGTTTTATCGCGAAGGCCAATATGGTATCAGAATCGAAAATATGATGGTTTGTGTAGAAAAGCAAAGCACTGATTTTGGCCGGTTTCTGGGTTTCGAAACACTTACGGTTTGCCCAATCGATACCACTTTAATTAAACCTGATTTACTAAACAAATGCGAAAAAAACTGGATTAATGAATATCACCGGTGGGTAAATGTTGTATTAAAACCATTGCTGAATTCAGAATTGCATAATTTTTTGAACGAGTTAACTGAAGAAATTATTTGATTCAGCAAGGAACCGTGAAATAAAATTTGCTGCCTTCGCCTTTTTTCGTTTCAAGCCAGATTTCACCTCCGTTTTTCTCAACAAAATCTTTGCACAGGATTAGTCCTAATCCTTTAAAAGCTTTGGCATTACCATTTATCTTTTTCTTGCTGCCCTTGTTGAAAATATCCAGTATGTGAGGTTTGTCAATTCCATAACCATTGTCGGCAACGCAAAAAACACAAAAATCTTTATCTTCCTTAGCCGATATATCAATTCTTCCACCTGGTTGAGTGGAATTTACAGCATTGGCAATTAAATTTCTGAAAACCGTGGCTATCATGTTTTCGTCAGCATTTACTTTCAGTTTGTCGTCAATCTTGTTCTGAACCTCAATTCCTTTTACCGAGGCATTGTTTTCGGCTACTTTAATTGTGTTGTCCACAATGTTGTGGATTCTGACCTCGTTAACGGTAACATACAGTTTTTCTTTTTGCGATTTCGCCCAGTCAAGTAAACTTTCCAGTAATTTGTACGTGTCGTCCGATGTATTATGTATGTCCCTGATTAATTCAAGTTTATCAGCTTCTGTAAGTGTTTCCCAATTGTTCAGAAGGATTTCTGAAATACCAAGCAGGGCATTGAACGGGCTTTTTAAATCGTGTGCAATTATGGACAGAAAACTGTCCTTTGCAAGGTTTGCATCAATCAGTTTTTGCAGGCGTTTGTTTACTTTTTTCTCAAACTTTTCGTTAGAACTCAAATTGTGCCTGGTTTTTTTAATTACCGGTTTCAGGTTTGAATAAGTTTGGGAAGCAATTTTCAGCGAAATATTTAATTCGTTTACAGTCCAGGGTTTGCTCAAAAACAGCAACGACCGGTTATTGGCAATAAATTTACGAATTTGCGAAAGTTGATGGTTTTCAGCAATTACCATTTTAATTGACAATGGACATAAATCGTTGATATCAGATATAAAACGGACGTTATCTAAACCGGAATTTTGGATGTCAATAACAAACAATTTGATTTCCTGGTTGGAGTGGTTAATTTTTAACGAATCAATTAACGAATTTTTGTTTTGAAAACCTGAATAATTAACGTTTGAACTAAAATAATTTTGTAATTCGTAAAGTAAAATTTCCAAGATATCTTTTGTTTGCGAAAAGCATATAACAACGGGTTTGTTCATTTGGGTAAAATTTTAATGGCCTTTTGCAAATTTATAAATTTATTTTTGAAATCATAACTTAGATTAACTTATAATTTGGGTTAATGTTTTCTGAAAGGGGTAAAAAGAAGGATAATATTTGTTACATAAGTTAAAATTATGATGCAGCTTCCCCAAAGGTCATTGTAAAAATCTTTGATTATTTTTCCACTCAATGCCATAATGCCACCTGCAATAATTGCCGTTAAAACTCTTTTTTTATTTACTTTTATATTGAGTAACCCAGCGAGTGTTGGAATAACAAAAGCTCCTGAATAAATGGTGAGGGCAAACAAGAGGGTTTGTACGATTGAAGTTACATAAAGTGCAATAACCATGCTCGCTGCACCAATGATGATAATGTACATCTGTGTATATTTCAGTGCGTTCTTTGCGGCGAGGTTGCCAGTGGTTAATTCACTTAAAATCATAGCGGCATTCAACAAGGTGGTTCCTGAAGAAATGATGGCAGATAGCAGTGCTGCGATAAACAAGCCGTAAATCCAACCGGGTAACTTCAATGCAGCAAAACTGATAATCCCATTGTTTTCATTTGTATCCGAAAAAAATCCTAGCCAGGTTAACGCAAAAGCGATTGCAACTAACAGAACCGCAGTTATTAAAATGGATATGGATGCAACTTTTTCGTTTTTTGCACAAAATACCCGCGAATAAATATCGGGGCCTACAATAAAAGTGGTGGAATAGGTGAGTATCAGAATAATTAAATCGAATGGTTTGAAAGAATCATTAAACAGTGCATCGAATTGAAATGTTTCAACAGGTTTTAACCCGATATTGGTAAAGGAAAACAGAAAAACTATAAATAAGCCCGTTAGCAGGATTACCGATTGCAAAGTATCTGTTCTTAAAATCCCGACTTGTCCGCCAACCAGAGTAAAAATGATAAACACCAGTCCGGATAAAATTGCCGAATGGTTGTAGCCAATAAAACCAAGACCTGCCAAAATTTTTGCTGCCGCAATGATTTGGACCGCCACAATACCGATCCATGCAACAGGAATAATCACCGAAGCAATAAGACTGGCTTTTCTCCCATAAAAAGTTCCCAGTAACTCGGGCATAGTAAAATGTCCAACCTTGTTAATGTTTTTTATCAGTGGGATCAGCAACAATAGCCCGAATGCGGCACAGCACAAAAACCAGATGGCCGGCCATCCCAGATTTCCGCTCAGTTCAACGGTTCCCAAAATGGCCGATCCACCCAGAATGGTAGCTAACATGCTACCCGTAACAGAAACCAAGCCTGCCCGTTTACCCGATATATAATAATCTGCCGGAGTTTTAACTTTAAAGTACGAATAAACCCCAACAGCCAAAACAACCAGAAAATAAACTGCTATTATAATTTTAACCTGCATAATTAATGGGTAAATATCGAAAAATCTGTTTCAATATTGTAATTTCGTTTAAAATTGAAAAGGTGAAAGATTAAAGCAACTGTCAACCATTAAAGCCAATCAACAATTGACAAAGTTTCTGTTCATACTTTTTGTTTTGCTGGGTTTTGCTGCGGATGCTAAATCTCAGAACCTAAATACTCCAGACTTTACTTGGGGAGATGCTTCTTATTTCAATATCAGTATTGGCGAAAGTATTGTGTTCGGCAACAAGGAAATAAAACTTATTAAGGTTGAAAACCATTTCAATTGGTTAAAAATAGGGGAAGATACAATCTGCATTAAAGTCAGCCGGCGTACTCTTCCTGTGCAAATAGGCAACATCCGTGTTTTTGTGGCTGACAATAAAAATGTTAAATCGCTTTCTGCTGAAAGTGAATTGCATGGGCTGTTGAAAAAGGATGCATTGATTTGTTTGTCGGATGCTGGTTTGCCCTTGCTCGATCCCAATAAATATTTTTTCCCGGTAAGTTTCAATAACGGTTTTACCTGGAGCGGAGAAGAGGACAGTTATATGTTTTCGTATTTCAATTCAACCGGGCGCAATTTGCTTAAATCAACTGTTAATCCGGGGATAGACTTCGATTTGCAGGATGCGAGGGGCCTGGAAAAACACTGGATTGCAGCCATCGAAAACAGCACAGTGGTTGGGGTTGAAAATAAAAATCCGGATAAAACAGGAACGGATGCCTGTGTTTTACTGCAAAGTGAATCGCAACCGGATATTTATTATGCGTACCACCATTTGTACAATAAAACACTGGAAGTAAAAAAAGGACAAAAACTCCTGCGCGGCGAAATAATTGGAACCATTTGGGGCGACGAAAACTGGGGGCACCTAACTTTTTCGGTGATTAGATCGGATACAATTCCAACAATTGCCGATTGTGAAAAAAATGTGGTGAATTGTTTCCCTCAGATTTTTGAGTTGTATTATAAAAATCTGGATGGGTTTCCAAAGAATTTCACCAAAGGCAGGATTTTCTTTGGCAAAAACCGGTCACAAAACGGAAACCAAAAAAATACGCTGAGTTTTGAACCCTATTCAGGAAAAGGCTGGCAACTCGAAAAATGGAACACTGCAGACAAGGTTGACTTGGTTTCAAAAGGAAACGAAGGAAATGTAAGGTTGTCAAAAACTTTGTTTGCCGGGTCAAAAGCCAAATGCACAAATCCTGAAAATTGGTTCGATTATGAAATTAATGTTCATAATGGCGCTTACAGGATTCGGGCAAAACTGGGCGATTTGATAATGCCGTCGTGGCAAAAAATTGACTTTGAAGGAGTAAATGCCGGAACTTTTTCACTTTCTGATGGAGAACAAAAATGGACAAACGAACGGATTGTTAAAGTAAACGATGGCAAATTGACCATTCGGATTTATGTTGACGAAAACAACGAGAAAGTTGCCGGTATCAGCGAAATCGTTTTCCAAAGAGCTTATTAATTTAATACCATTTCTGTTATTGCCTCATTCTCAATATCGATACCCAACAGTTTGACATTTTTCAAAAATAAATCTGAATGCCCGTTACCGAAAAAAAATGTTGTTGGCTAATTGTAAAATAAAATGATAACCAGAATTGGATGAGTGTTTTGTTTATTGCAATATGGTTTGAATAACTATCTTTGCAAATCTTTTTTTTGAACTTGAAAATTAGAATAAAATGATACAAATAACACTTCCTGATAATAGTGTTAGGGAATATGAATGGCCCGTAAATGGTTATGAAATTGCCAAATCAATCTCAAACAGTTTGGCTAAAGAGGTTTTGTCGGTTTCTGTTAATGGTGAAGTATGGGATTTGATGAGGCCAATTAACACTAGCTCCACAATAAAATTAAACACCTGGGAAAGCAGGGAAGGGAAAGAAACTTTCTGGCATTCATCGGCTCATATTATGGCCGAAGCAATTGAGTTTTATTACCCCGGGACCAAATTCGGGATTGGCCCAACCGTTGATACCGGATTTTATTACGATATTGATTTGCCCGAAGGAAATGTTCTGACTGAAAAGGATTTGCAAAAAATTGAACAGAAAATACTCGAACTGGCACGACAGAAAAATGCAATTATCCGTTCCGAAATTTCAAAGCCGGAAGCGTTAAAAATGTTCGCCGAAAAAAATGATGGTTTAAAACTGGAATTGATAACTGAACTTGAAGATGGAACGATTACTTTGTATAACCAGGGGAATTTTACCGACCTGTGCCGTGGCCCGCATCTGCCAAATACCGAATATATTAAGGCAATTAAACTGACTTCAATTGCAGGCGCGTACTGGCGTGGCAACGAAAAAAACAAAATGCTGACCAGAGTTTACGGTGTTGCTTTCCCGAAACAAAAAATGCTCGAAGAGTATTTGCTGATGCTTGAGGAAGCAAAAAAACGCGACCACAGGAAAATTGGCAGGGAAATGGATTTATTTGCTTTCTCCGAATCAGTTGGCCAGGGACTTCCGTTGTGGCTGCCAAAAGGAACCCAATTAAGGTTGCAACTGCAGGATTTTCTTCAGAAGGTTCAGAAAAAATATGGATATGAACAGGTAATGACGCCCCACATTGGCGATGTGAAACTGTACAAAACTTCAGGTCATTTCGAGAAATACGGAAAAGATTCGTTCCAGCCCATTTCAACACCAGTTGAAGGCGAGCAATATTTGCTGAAACCGATGAACTGCCCGCACCATTGCGAAATTTACAAGGTACGTCCGAAATCGTACAAGGATTTGCCCGTCCGGATGGCCGAATTTGGTACTGTTTACCGTTACGAAATGAGTGGAGAATTGCACGGATTAACCCGTGTGCGCAGTTTTACACAGGATGATGCACACATTTTCTGTCGCCCCGACCAGTTAAAAGACGAATTCAAAAAAGTAATTGATATTGTTTTTATCATTTTTAAGGCGTTAAGTTTCGATAATTGGACGGCTCAAATTTCATTGTGCGATCCGAACAAACCCGAAAAATATATTGGCACACCCGAAAACTGGGAAAAAGCGGAGCAGGCAATAATTGAAGCATGCGAAGAAAAAGGATTAAGTACAGTTACTGAATTGGGAGAAGCCGCTTTTTACGGGCCAAAACTCGATTTTATGATAAAGGATGCGCTTGGTAGAAGCTGGCAGTTGGGAACAATCCAGGTGGATTATAATCTGCCTGAACGTTTCAAACTTGAATACATCGGAGCCGACGATAACCGCCACCAGCCTGTAATGATTCACCGTGCCCCGTTTGGTTCGATGGAACGTTTTGTTGCGGTTTTAATCGAGCACACTGCCGGAAAATTCCCGTTGTGGCTTACCCCTGAACAGGCCGTGGTTTTACCGATAAGTGAAAAGTATAACGATTATGCAAAAAAAGTTTCCGATTTTCTAAATAATTCCGATATTCGCACCGTCGTTGACGAACGTAATGAAAAGATTGGTAGGAAGATACGCGACAACGAATTAAAACGTATTCCTTATCTGCTGATTGTTGGCGAAAATGAAGCTGAAAATGAAACCATTTCAGTTCGTCGGCAGGGAGAGGGAGATAAGGGAATTATGAAAACCGGCGAATTCGCTGATTTTATTTTAAAAGAAGTAAGAGAGCAGCTTTCAGGATTGTATAACTAATATAGGAGGAATTTAAAATAGCTATTAAAAATCGAGGTCCAAGAAATTTCCAACCCAAAGCAGAGTTGGAACCTCAACACCGGTTAAATCATAAAATCAGAGTGCCTCAGGTGAGGTTAGTGGGTGATAATATTGAAAACCCGGGTATTTATGCCCTGCGTGATGCACTTAAATTAGCGGAAGAATTGGAATTGGATTTAGTGGAAATTTCGCCAAAAGCTGAACCGCCTGTTTGCAAAATCACTGATTACTCCAAGTTTCTTTACCAGCAAAAAAAGAAACAAAAGGAGATGAAAGCAAAAACGGTTAAGGTAGTGATTAAAGAAATCAGGTTTGGGCCACAAACCGATGAACATGACTTTAATTTTAAACTCCGACATGCTGAAAATTTTTTAAAAGACGGGGCCAAAGTAAAAGCCTTTGTTTTCTTTAAAGGAAGATCGATTTTATTTAAAGAGCAGGGAGAAATTTTACTCTTAAAACTGGCCACCGCCCTTGAAGAAGCGGGAGTTGTGGAACAACTGCCAAAACTGGAGGGAAAACGAATGACGATGTTTATTTCACCTAAAAAGAAATAATAGTTCTTTGATAACATTTTAATTAAGTAGGATTATGCCAAAAATGAAAACTAATTCCGGCGCCAAGAAACGTTTCAGGCTTACCGGAAGTGGACAGATTAAAAGGAAACATGCCTACAAAAGCCACATTTTGACTAAAAAAAGTACAAAACGTAAACGTAACTTAACTTATTGGACTACAATTGATAAGACCAATGAGAGTAACGTTAAGCTTTTGTTGTGCATGAAGTAATCCGTTAAATGACGGATTAAAAAACCCTTTTAAAGCGAAAAGGTAAAAAAAGTGTTTAACCAGATAATTGTGCCTTAAAGAGTTCTCCATCAACTGACGGAGGATCGCCGGTTATCAAAAAAAAGTAAAAGTATGCCAAGAAGTGTAAATCATGTAGCATCACGGGCCCGAAGGAAAAATTTACTGAAAAAAACAAAAGGTTATTTTGGTTCCCGTAAAAATGTCTGGACGGTTGCAAAGAATACCTGGGAAAAAGGCCAGCAGTATGCTTACCGCGACAGGAAAGCGAAAAAAAGATCATTCCGTGCATTGTGGATTCAGCGTATCAACGCTGCTACCCGTCTGGAAGGAATGTCGTATTCACAATTCATGGGATTGTTAAAAAAGAACGCAATCGAAATAAACCGCAAAGTTCTGGCCGATTTGGCCATGAACCAGCCCGAAGCGTTCAAAGCAATCGTTGAAAAAATTAAATAGCAAAGCGTATTATTTTTTAAGGTGAAATACAGAACCCTGGTTCGTCAGACGGATCAGGGTTTTTTCTTTTCAGGGTGCGGCAATTTCCCTGTCCTAAGTTCAGGTGGGCAATTCGCCGATTAAAAAGCGTTGTTCGGAAACCGAGCCACCTGTCGCTAATGCCCTGACTTTAAGTTCAGGGGATGAAAAAATTAAAGAATGTACTTTAATTTATACCATCACAGGAAGTGGTAGCATAGCTAAGACGCAGGGACTTTGACTTTCTAAGTCCAAATAAATGTTGACTTGGAAAAATTAGTATGTAATACAAAATTTCAATCGATATAAAAACAACTGTGAAAAACTTAACCCAATATATTACCTATCCGCTGGAAATCAGAAAGATAATATATACAACTAACACTATCGAAAACCGGAACCGTGGAATCAGAAAATATAATAAAGCAAAAGTCCAGTATGTCGATGAGAATGCAGAGCAAAAAGCAGTATATCTGGCAATTTTAAATATTGAACAAGAATGGAATATGCCCATACAAAACTGGGGCATGATCATTCATCTAAAAATCGCCGATAAATACATAGCTCCGGATAGCAAACGAACAGGGATATTGCTGATTTATAATTAAGTTAAGTGGTTTTTCACTTCTGTTTGTTCTTGCTAAGCTGGAGCTTAATTTCTGAGCTGAAATTAAATAATAGACGATCTAGTTCCCATCCATTAATACCTACATTTTTAGCAATTTTAAGATAGAAGGATTCATGTTGTGAATATGAATTAAACTCCAATCCAAGTATTTCAGAGATACTTTTAATACGTACATCAGT
This sequence comes from Prolixibacteraceae bacterium, assembly GCA_009773765.1. Classification (GTDB taxonomy): domain Bacteria; phylum Bacteroidota; class Bacteroidia; order Bacteroidales; family Prolixibacteraceae; genus Draconibacterium. Next base: position 25,533 of record WTWZ01000024.1, read on the forward strand.
TGCAATGCTGTCTCTAAAATCTTCGTGATAGACATCCATCATTATATTTCGTGCATATTTAGGCCCAATTCAAGGGAAAGTTTGTAGAAATTTAATCTTTCCATCTCTACCTTGTTGAGAAAGCAATTTATCTTTGACAGTTCGCAACCCACCAAGACTTTTTACATATGTAAAGCATTCAAGAATATAACTTGCCTTTAAATTAGGCATACGAATTCCTGCCTCACAACACACATTTTTTACTTGGGAAATTCGCTCTTCAGAACTCAAAGTTTTTATCGTTTTGTATGTTATACGTCGGTAGTTTCGTTCATTTCCGATAAGTCCGTGCCAACCACTGGCTTTGCCCATGGTAGAAAAACTTTGCAATAGGTAATGCCAAATGAAATCTTCCCGGTCAAGACCCTTTGATTCTTCCTTTAAAGAGTCAAGGAAAGATCTTTTTTTATCTGCCAATGGTTTTATTACTGCAATAAGCTCTTCTTCTGCGGTTCTATTAATAGATATTGATATATTCTTTGTTTTGGTATCGGTGTCAGATTTAAGCATGCACAAAAAAGAGTAAACATCATTGACATTAAGGATATTTAGGCCATGCTCAGTTTTAAGATGATACAAATGAGCACGTATTGCACTTGGTTTTCTACCAGAAGAAAGCAATTCTTTAAAACTTGCCCCATGTAGTAATAATGCATCAATTTTTGAGCAAGCTCCGGAGTGGCCTAACCAGTTTTTAGGGACATTAGAATTTAAGAACACATTCATCAAATCTTGAGTTCTCCTCCTATCTTGATTTTTATCGCGATTGAAAGTCATGGTTGTTGTAGTTATGTCAGTTATTTGCGATACCTATTTATCTATATTTATCGAAATCTGTAAGTCGTTATTTCTTGGTGTTTTAGGGGTGCACAGAACGTAGGAAGCTACGCGAGGGTGCAGATTGTGGGCGGTTTCCTGTCAATCCCGATGTACATCGGGACGGGGCGGAAAGATACACACCGAAAACCACCGCTGCCGGACTTGCCGGGTAGCTGAAATTGAACTAAATCCCGCCTCTGCAGGATAGCTCTTTCAAAAATAACCGACTCTTTCTATACTCCGGGAAATACGCGAATCTAAAATCATTAACGACCTGAAATTTTGTATTTTAAACAACTCAATCAAACTAATTCTGTAAAGATTCAAGAAAGTTATTAACATTAATTTACTGATTTTCACCCAAAAATCAGTTCCCTGGCAAAATACCAGGTCATTATACCCGAGGCAATCAGTTTAATGAGGGTGCCGGTTAAAAAACCAATAAATGATCCAAATCCCGATTTTAGCGCCGCTCCTGAACTTTTACCGGCAGTCAGTTCACCAATAACTGCTCCTGCAAGTGGCCCTATAATTATTCCGAAGGGAGGGAAAAAGAAAAGCCCGGCCACCAGGCCGATTATACTGCCCCAAACACCCTGTTTACTGCCTCCAAATTTTTTGGTTCCCCAAACCGGAATTACATAATCGAGGGCATAAACCACGATGGTAATAATCGCCCAAATCAGCAAAAAACGATTCGAAAAATGAAATCCGCTGGTGAAATGCAGTAGTAATAGCCCTGTGTAGTTCAGCGGCGGACCGGGTAGCAGCGGCAGCACACAACCAGCGATTCCGGCAATCATCAAAATTATTCCAAGGCCAATCAAAAGGTAATCCATAGTCCTGAACTTTTTTAAACTGATTTATTCTTTTTATTCCATTTTTGACTGAGGCCGAAAATCAGAATTGCGGAAAGCAAAACCACAAGCGCACTGATAAGATAAACCTTTTCCTTTTCCATTAAATAAAAGGCATGTGAACGAATTCTTTCGAAATAAGTAATTGACAGTAAAACAAGAAAATTATGAATTGAGTGCCCAAGAATTGCAAGCAAAATATTGTTTGTGCGAATCATTATCCAACCCAGGAATAACCCTAAAACAAAGGTTGCGGGGAATTGCCACGGGTTTAAATGAAACAAAGCAAACAACAGCGCCGACATTACAACGGCGGTAGCCGGATTGTAGTTGCGCCGAAATCCTTTCAGTACCAATCCCCTGAAAATTAATTCCTCAACAATTGGCGCTACCACGGCAACTTTCATAAAAGCACCCCACCAGCCAAAATCGCCTTCAAATATTTTGTTGAAAAGTTCCCAAAACCACTGTGGGGCAGGTATATATTTATCCATTAAAGCGCCCGGGATTTCCAGTAAATTCTGCATGGCCCACAAAAAAGTGATTACAGGAATGATTATAAGCGGATTGAAAAACCTGACAGGAAATACTTCCAAAAGCGGGGCATTCGATTTTTTAAAACCATAATAAAGCATAAACAGGGTGGAACCAACGCCGAGAACAATTTTTTTAACGGGGTGGTACAAATATTCGGTGTCTTTAAAATAATCAATCATTGCCAGAGGAAAATCAACCACTGTTTGTATGAAAATATAAAGAATTAACAGGTGAATTGCCTGCAAAATAGTTGGATAATATTTTCGCCTGTTTTCATTCATAATTGTGCACGGTTAAAGATAACCAAAATTGGTTGCCGCCAAAATAAGAACAAGAAATTTGAATGTGGGTTCATGCTAATTTGCTGCTTTTCGGGAAAACGCAAGTTGTGCGGTCTTAAACGAAAAATAGCGTTGCGAGAGATAACTGTAAATAACTACAATTACCGTTGTAACCCCTTTTGAAAAAGTGGCATACCAACCAAAATACTCGACAAAAAGTTTCAGGAAAATATAATTTAAAATGATTGCGCCAAATACCGTAACACCATACCTGAAAAGCTGGATACGTCCGCTAAGTTCTGAAGCGCTGAACGTTACGTATTTTGCAAAAATAAAACCGCTGAGAAAAGTTACAGGGAAAACCATCATAAATGCGGCAATGTGTGGACTAATGGCAATAAATCCAAGATAAACAATTTGCTTGTCGAGAATGTATCGATAAGTTATAAAATAAAGCAGTAAATCAAAAAGTGTGTTTAACCCGCCGGTAAAACCATATCTGAAAATTTCTCGTGGGATAAAATTCAAAAATGGAAAATAAAACCAGTCAACTGTTTGAATAATGAGGTAGCGGATATTTCGTAAAAACTGAATCATAAAGAAACGGTTTGATTAGTCGAGTACAGAAATCATTTTGATGCAAAAATAAAAAAAGAAACCAATTTTATGTTTCGGGTGGTTTTCGCAACTGTTTTTTTAGCGCCAGGTTTTTTTTCGATTCAAGCCTTTTTAACCGTGATATAACGGTTGGCGCCGATTTTAAACGTTTTTTCTGGATTGTCAGGGCTTTTTCAATTAAATCAAAAAAAATCCCAAGCGCTTTTTCCCTGTTGTCAAGCTGATTGCGCCCGGTTTGCGAAGTAAGTACCAATTCGCCTTCAGAATTTATCCGGTTTTTAAGTTTCAAAGAAATCCGGGCTTTTTCTTCTTCAGAAAATACTGTAGAGTTAATTACTGAAAAGCGCAATTCAACCCGTGTATTCACTTTGTTTACATTTTGTCCGCCCGGCCCGCTGCTCCGTGTGGCTGAAAATACCATTTTGGCTTCAAGTTGATTTTTATGCTCTTCAGACAGTTTCATTGTAATTTTCTTTTACCATCAATATATTTTATGAGCCCGGTTTTGTTATACTAAAACCGGGATAAATTATACAATTGATTATTGTTCACATATAGCAATTCGACTATTCACAACAGATTGTTATTTACTTTTAACTGAAGGTATTGGATTTATAAAAAGAAGCATATCACTTTGGGTTCAACCAAAACCTATTGATATGCTTCAAGTAAATCTCAGCCAGGCCGAAACCCAAAGGCTAAATTACGAAAGATATCATTATCCGTGCACAATTATTCAAAAAAGGATAGAAGCTGTTTTTATAAAGGCCACTACCGGATTTTCCGGCACAATGGTGGGGCAAATAACCGGACTGCACCGGCATTCGGCAAGCCGTTGGGCGCAGTGCTGCCAAACCGGTGGTTTTGAATCGCTTTACCAGTATAATTATGGTACAAATAAAAGTGAGCTGGAAAACTATCCTGGAAGCATATTAAACTCTTTCACCCAGCGCCCCCGGTGAACGCACGGGAAGCAAAGCCGCGGATTGAAGAAATGACGGGCATTAGCCGTAGCCCTTCCCAGGTACGTACATTTATGAAACATCACGGGTTGCGTTACATCAAAACCGGCCATATCCCGGCAAAGTCAATACTTTAAAAATGAAAATGTACTAATTTATCACGTTTAATGTATAATACGCGGTTGGTAAAAAACGCGGTTGCAAACCGCATCACCCATTCACGCATTTCCGGTGCCGTCCACCCATTTTTAAAATCGACCACTGTGTCGAGGCTGATGTCGGGCGAATACTGGTCTTTTTGCTGCATCGCCACAAAAGTGATTCCGCAGTTTGAGAAAAAAAAAGCGATATCTTTTACATCTATGCTTTTCAGTTTTTTATTTAGAAGTAGGTTGAAATCTAAAAAGAGTGAATTTTATATAGGTGAATGACGGAAACCGGGTGTTGGGGCGGTGAACAATTACCTTAATTGAAAACTTTCAAAGCACTATTAAAATTGGTCATCGATTAATATTGAAAATTGCATTTTCCACGCGAAAGATTTTATATTTGTTTATTCTAATGATTCTAAAATTTAAAAACAATGAAAAACTTAAGTCTGCTTTTAATCTGCTTTTTTGCCTTTTCATTAACAATTGAAGCTGCAAACGGAAAAGGTGATTTGATTGCAAAAAATGCAAAAATCGAACAAGCCGGTTCGGGCTACTCATTTACCGAAGGCCCGGCAACAGCGCCCGATGGCAAGGTTTATTTCACCGATCAGCCCAACGACCGAATTTACGTTTGGGATGAAAAAGCCGGTATTTCGCTTTGGCTGGAAGGTACAGGAAGATCGAACGGCATGTATTTTAACTCAATGGGACGACTGGTTACATGTGCCGACGAGAAAAATCAAATTGCTTATTTCGATGAGAATAAAAAACTTATCCCCATACACGAAGGCTATAACGGGAAACATTTAAATGCCCCCAACGATTTGTGGATTTCGCCCAAAGGCGGCCTTTATTTTTCCGATCCGTATTATCACCGGCCATGGTGGCCCGAAGGGCACAAAGAAGTCCAGGATGTCCGCGGAGTTTATTATTTAGCCCAGAATGGAACAATTACAAGGGTAATTGACGATTTTAAAACACCCAACGGTTTAATTGGGACCCCAGACGGAAAAACATTGTATGTTGCCGATATTCAGGACAACAAAACCTGGAAATATGACATTCAGCCCGATGGTACATTGGCAAATAAAACCTTTTTTGCCCCCAAAGGCAGTGATGGGATGACCATCGACAGCGAGGGAAATGTTTACCTCACTTCGGGCAAAGTTTGGGTGTATAACCCGAAAGGCGAACTGATTGAAGAAATCGAATTTCCTGAAAGTCCGGCCAATGTTTGTTTTGGCGGGAAAAAACGCGACATCCTGTTTGTAACTGCCCGCACTGGTGTTTACACACTGAAAATGAATGTAAAAGGCGTGCAATAAATTCAGAGTATAGAGTTCAGGGTACTCAATACTCAGTTCTCAATACTCTGAACTTTGAACCCGAAACTTTAAACTATAAAATATGGACAGACGAAATTTTATACAAAAAACCACCCTCGGAACAGTTGCCGGAGTTATGGCATTTCCATTTATTTCATCCGCACAAAATCAAAAACTGAAAATCGGGCTCATTGGCGCCGGTTGGTATGGTATGGTAATAACAAAGGCAGCGCTTGAAACGGGAAGTGTTGAAGTTGTTGCAATTTGCGATGTTGACACCGAACACCTGAAAGCCGGTATTGATGAAGTTGAAAAATTGCAGGGAACCCGTCCCTCAGGGTATAAAAATTATCAGGAATTATTGGATATTAAAGGATTACAGGCGGTAATGATAGGAACTCCCCCGCAATGGCACGCACTGCAATTTATTGCCGCCTGCGAAAAAGGTATCGATATTTACTGCGAAAAACCACTTGCTTATGATGTTGACGAAGGTAAAGCAATGATGGCAGCAGCCCGAAAAGCGGGTAATATTGTACAAATTGGATTTCAGCGCCGGCAAAGCAACGCATTCAGGAAAGCGAAAGAATTGATTCAATCGGGAACTTTGGGCAAAGTTTATGAAATTGGCGCTCAAATTCATTACAATCCGGTTTTGGCCGACCATACAATTCAAAATCCGCCTGCATCGCTCGACTGGGATGCATGGTGCGGCCCGGCTCCAAAACTCGATTACCGGCCAAGTATTGGCCATATAGCCTGGCGGCTTGAAAAGGAATACGGGAACGGGCATTTTGTTGACTGGGGAATTCATCACATTGATACCATTCGTTACATCATGGATTTTGGAATGCCAAAATCCTTTAGCGCTACAGGCGGTTTGATCACGCTCGGGGGAAAAATTACAACACCGGATACATTGCGTGCAGTATTGAATTTCGAACAGTGCCCGGTAATCTGGCAACACCGGATGTGGGGAACCGGCGATTTGAATACCCAGTTAAATAACGGAATTTTCTTTTATGGTGAAAAAGCCACATTATTTGCTTCCGACAACAGGTTAATTATGATGCCAGCCGGTAGAGATAAACAGCAGGAAATCATGGATATTCAATCACCAAAAATGCAGGAAAACCATGTTGCTGATTTCGTCAATGCAGTGAAAGAAAAAAACAAAAACTTACTGAGTTGCACAATTGAAGATGCTTTTCAATCTTCTGCCACAGTTCAGTTGGGAATGATTTCGTATAACACCGCGAGCGAGGTTAAATGGGACGCACAAAAGCAAACAATTGTTGATAACAAAAAAGCAGCAGAATTAATGGCACGCCCGTACCGGGGCAATTACAAAAGGCCCAAAATTTAATTGAAAATTATGGTATCGCAGCCAATCCCGAAAATGGGCAAATAATACCGGTGTTGAGTTTGCTCCTGAACAATGGAAAAAGCTGGGGAGAAATTGCCGGGGATCTGTCCCGCAGCTAATCGGGATATAATCTGAACCAGGATCAGGGCCAGATATGATATTGGTGAGCCGCGGGTTAAATTTTCCGCTGGATTTTGGCAGTTCTTAGCTATTATTTCAGACAAAAAAACCGAAATACAGCATTGGAGGGTTTTTTGCGGGGCAGGTTTTGACCTGCTGTTAAATTTTTTTAAAATGACTGATAAAGAACTTAAAATATCATACGCCGATGTTTGCCAAAATCTGGCCGATCGAAAACTGAAGCCTGCTTTCGAATTACTTGGAAAAATGATTGGTGAAAACCTGCTTGAGATTTACCGGGATCAATGGCGTAATCTGGAACAAACCTATCATTATATGCTGAAATATACCATTGAAGGGATTCAGGATCCGGAAAGGCAAAAAATTTACCGGAAATTAATTATTTCGGTTTATGAACTGGCCGATAAAATTTATCATTCGGCCCGGATGAAAATTTCTTCATCAATGGAATACGAAAGGAAAAGAATATCACATTTGTCTAAACCTATTGATTTTAAGAATTATTTGAGCCAACTCGAAGATTTTTATATACATGAAGAACTTATTTCTCTGGTTAATGATGTTGAAATAAAAACCGAGAGTAAAACTGAAGACGCCAGGATACACCAACAAAATATGGTTGCACTTTTTTATCATTTCTGGTTAAAAGATGAATATTATGAAGATGAAGCCACATTTTTACAGCAGCTTTTTAACAGCGGGCTAATTAGGTTGTCGTACAAAACATTTATGGTTTCGGCTGTTAATTTAAGCCTGCTGCGCCATTTCGATGAGAAAAAGTTCAACATTCTTTTTGATTTGTATAACCTGTCCGAACCCGAAATCAATCAGCGGGCGCTGGTTTCTTTGTTACTCAATCTTTACAAATACGATCCGCGTATTCAGTTTTACCCTGCAATTAGCGGCAGATTGCAAATTATAAATGAAGATCACGGGTTTAAACAATATCTTGAACGTGTTATCATTCAGTTAATAAGAAGTCGTGAAACTGAAAAAATCCAACAAAAAATAAGGGACGAAATTATTCCTGAAATGATTAAGATTAGTCCGAACCTGAAGGATAAAATTAACCTGGAAGGGTTGATGGGCGAAGGTTTGGGCGATGATAAAAATCCCGAATGGCAGGAGATTTTTAAGGATTCGCCCGGTTTGATGGATAAAATGGAAGAATTTTCAGAGTTGCAGATGGAAGGCGCCGATGTGTTTATGGGCTCGTTTGCCATGTTGAAAATGTACCCGTTTTTCGGCGAATTTACCAACTGGTTTATGCCGTTTTCTATTGATAACCCGCAGATTGCGCCTTTGGTTAACAGTCCCGACGAAACTTACCATTGGTTTATGAAAGCGCTGAACAGCGCTCCAATTTTGTGCAACTCCGATAAATATTCGTTTTGTTTTAGCATTCAGAACCTGCCAAAGGAAAACCGCGAGTTTATGGCGCAGGGGATGAATGCCGAAATGGCTCAGTTTATTGAAATGCAAAATGACGAAGAACTGACGCAGCCCGGAAAAAAATCGGGTTTCGTTTCAAACCAGTTTATTCAGGATATGTACAGGTTTTATAAACTTCATCCACGTAAAAACGATTTTGAGGATATCTTTAGCTGGAGGTTCGATTTTCATAATAAAAAAACCTTTTCAGGAATTTTACCCGAAGATGAAAAAGGGCTCCGCAACATTGGGGAATACTATTTTAAAAAGAATTATTTCGAAGAGGCTGCCGAGATTTTTGAAAAGCTGCTCGTTTTTGAAAAAAATGGTGAGTTATATCAGAAACTTGGTTTCTGCAAACAAAAATCGGGCGAATACGAAGCTGCACTTGATGCATACCAAAAAGCCGAATTGTTTGATATTAACAAACTCTGGAATTTCAAAAAAATCGCGCTTTGCTACCGCATCCTGAAACAACCGCAAAAAGCGCTTGAATATTATCTGGAAGCGGAGAAAATCAACGATCAGGATTTAAGCGTTGAACTGAATATTGGTCATTGTTACCTTGAACTTGAACAATTTGAGGAAGCTTTAAAGTATTATTTTAAGGTGGAGTACCTTGATTCTGGCAACAAAAAAGTGTGGCGGCCACTGGGCTGGTGCTCGTTTGTGACAGGCAAAAAAGAGCAGGCTGCCAGATACTTTCAGCTTTTAATCAACAATGAACCGGGCAAGCACGATTTTATGAACATGGGCCATGTTCAGTGGAGCCTGGGATACCGGAAGGCAGCGCTTGATTTTTATAAAAAATCGATTTCAGCAAACAATTTTACCGAGAAGGAGTTTTTTGAGGTTTTTAACGAAGATTTGCATCATCTGCTGAATCAGGGCGTGGATAAAGAAGACGTCCCGATAATGCTCGACCAGTTGCGGTATTTTGTTGAAGAATAAGCGTAAATAACCCATTATTTGTTGAAAGGAGTTCCGATAACTTTAAATTGAGAAATCCAATAAAATAGCATTTATCTGTATTTTTACAGAAAAGTATTGAACAATGAAACGAGCATGACAAAATTTTGCCACACAGATGGAACATTATAAAGCGAGTTACATCGAATACCTTTAAAAATTAACAATTATAATGAGATGACTTTAAAAATTAACAATTATAATGAGATGAAAACGCATCATAAAATAATTATCGGGGATAGCCGAAATATGATTGAATTATCGGATAATTCAATACATCTCGCAATAACTTCACCACCTTACTGGCAACTTAAAGATTATGGTAACGAAAATCAGATTGGTTTTCATGACAACTACGAGAATTATATCAACAACCTGAATTTAGTTTGGAAAGAATGCTATCGGGTTCTTCATAACGGGTGCAGGCTATGTATAAATATTGGCGACCAGTTTGCCCGTGCTGTTTATTATGGCCGTTATAAAGTCATCCCTATTCGCGAAGAGATTATAAAGTTTTGCGAGAATATCGGTTTTGATTATATGGGTGCCATAATTTGGCAGAAAGTAACCACATCGAATACAACAGGAGGTGGCGTGCAAATGGGGTCATATCCTTATCCAAGAAATGGAATCCTGAAACTGGATTATGAGTTTATCCTTATATTCAAAAAATTAGGAGATGCCCCAAAACCAACTGCCGGACAAAAGGAACTTTCAAAAATGACATCTGAAGAGTGGAATACTTTTTTTGCGGGTCACTGGAACTTTGCCGGAGCAAGGCAAAATAATCATATGGCGATGTTTCCTGAAGAATTACAAAGGCGGTTAATAAAAATGTTTTCATTTATCGGAGAAACCATTCTCGACCCTTTTACAGGAAGTGGCACCACAGCATTAGCAGCGAGGAATGCAGACAGAAACTCGGTAGGATCTGAAATAAATACTGAATTTGTTCAAGTTATTAAGGAAAAATTAGAAGTTAGGCAAACTGATTTGGTAGGTACTATCTATGAATTAAATAATTTTGATGTGCTCGTACTGGGTAGAGCTTTCCTTTCCAATGTTTTTCTCGTTTCTCAAAGAAGAATTTCAACTTTAATTCCTAACGCAGCATAGCAAATGAAAGAAAGTTTAGTTCAATGGACATTACTTCAGAATTTAGAATACCTATCTAAAACGCTTGATTTTAATATTTCAGTTAAAAAGGGTCAAGAAATATCAACCGACTTTGGTAGAATCGATTTCATACTTGAAAATAGTTTAAAAAATCAAATAATTGTTGAATTAGAAACAACACTTGATACTAGATCAAAACGAGATTATTGCTTTAATCAAGTATTAAATTACAAAAATGTCAGTTTTTCAGATAAAACTGACTATTGTATTTTGTACGCAAATGAAACAAATGCAAGGTCTAAATTTATTATTAATGATTTCGGAATAGCAAATGATGTTTTAATAAAGACATACTCAATAAATGACGTAAAGAAACTTTACACATCAACAGTTGAAAGATTAAGTTTAAGTTTTGGATTAGCGATGCCAAAACCAGCTAATTATACTATTTGTTTTTTACGTTGGTTGAATAAAATTTTAAAACCCTTTAGAGATTTAGAAAAAAATACATTGACCGGAATAGAATTATCCAAATATTTTACTTCGCAAAATACTACTAATTTTAAATGTTATTTAAGACTTGCATTGGATTTTGAGATGATTCAGCTTCACAATGGTAAATTTAGCATTGCAAGTAACGGATTAGAATATATCCAAAACTATAATCCTGATATTGATGTAACCAACAATTTATCTTCAATTGATTTAACTAATGAACAGAAAAAGATATTATTAAGAGTTATAACAAATGGAAACTGGACCGCGCACAAAGTAAATATTTATTGGTTTCTTAGGTTTTTGGAAGTTACGAATGGGGAGTGGATACCCAATATTAAAGATTTTGAAAAGCATAAATTAGATTTAGTTAACGGACTTTTCAGAACAAGTTATAGTTCAAGAACAATGTATGAATTTTTAAGTTTTGCCTGCAATTGGTGCATGGAATTGGGATTAGTTGATAGGATAAAATCTTCTTCCTATTATGATAAAATTTATTTGACCCCGTTAGGAATAGAAATTAACAACATTTTTAGTATGGATTTACAATTAAAGAAAAACAGACTAAATCTTAACTTCAAATATTTAGACTAATGAGTTTAGAAAATTTGTTTGAAAAATATCATGAATGTCATGATAGATTTACTTTTGACAATTTATTTAGAAAACTATTACTTTTTGGTTATACACATGAAGAAGCAAAGGATCTTATCCTCTGCAATTGTGCTTTATCAGCTATAATATTTCAAGAAAGATTAGAAAATGAATTATATATGAATATACAAATTGATAAAACAATTTCAGATGATTTACAGATAATCAAGAATGAAATTTTTAATTCTCTTATGCAAGAGAAAAATTTAAATTAGCTTTAAACAGTGCCATGAATCGATTTCAACAGAATTTTAAGGGAAATGCTGGTCTAATTCCTAAATTAAAAAACTAACCAATTTGAAACAATGATCCGCTTTTCGGAAAACTATTCACTAAATAAGCACAACACTTTTGGCATCAAGGTAAAGGCAAAGTATTTCTTTGAATTCACCGAACCCGATGATTTGCTGCTTTTTTTTAACTCAAATAAAAGTTTGAAAAATGAAAAAATATGGGTTCTTGGAGGTGGTAGCAATGTATTATTTCTGAATGATTTCGATGGATTGATAATTCATCCGAACATCCCCGGAATACAGATTGTGAAGGAAGACCGGCAAAACATCTGGGTAGAAGCTGGAGCGGGGGAAGTTTGGGACGAATTTGTTCAATATGCGGTTGATTGCCAGTTGGGCGGCGTTGAAAACCTTTCTTTGATTCCGGGACTGGTCGGAGCGGCGCCCGTGCAAAATATTGGCGCTTACGGGCAGGAAGTTGGAAATGTGGTTGTTAAAGTGAAAGGATTTGATCTGGACACAATGTTGAAATGCGAATTTTCGGCTGTACAGTGCGAATTTGGATACAGGAACAGCATTTTAAAAAGTACCTTCAAAAACAAATTCATAATTACATCAGTGGTTTTTAAACTCGAAAAATTCCCTGAATATGTTTTAAATTACGGCCAGGTGGCAGAAAAAGCAAGGGCGAAAGGTGAGATAAATCTTTCAGCAATCAGAGCGGCAATCATTGAAATACGCAAGTTGAAATTACCCGATGCAAAGGAATTGGGCAATGCCGGCAGTTTTTTTAAAAACCCCGAAGTTGATACTGAGTTTGCCGAACAATTAAAACTTCAGTTTGAAAACATTCCGGTTTACCCTGTAAAAAACAACAGGACAAAACTTGCTGCCGGTTGGCTTATTGAAAAGGCCGGCTGGAAAGGGGTCCGCGAAGGTAATGTTGGTGTTTACGAAAAACAGGCGCTGGTTTTGGTTAATTACGGAAACGCAACCGGACAACAGACGTATGATTTTTCGGAAAAAATAAAATTATCGGTTTTTAAAAAATTCGGAGTGGAACTTGAGCGCGAGGTGAATTGTGTGTAGAGAGCCCCATCCCAGCCATCCCCAGAGGGGAAGTAGGAAAATGGGTTAGGTTTAATTTGAATATTGTATTTTTTTCCCCTCCCCCCGGGGGAGGTTAGGAGGGGCACTTTATTTGATGTTCAATTTATTAAGTGCTGCCCTATATTTTGCAGCATTCCGGCTGTGTTCGGCAAGTGTAACCGCAAAATTATGATACCCTGAAAAATCTTCTTTGGCACACATGAAAAAGTAATTGTGCTTTTCATGGTTTAAAACCGCATCAATGGACGAAGTTTCAGGGAAACAGATTGGCCCCGGCGGCAATCCGGCATATTTGTACGTGTTGTATGGCGAATCAATTTGAAGATGTATATTTAAAATTCGCTTCAGGGAAAAATCGCCAACTGCATATTTTACAGTTGGGTCAGCCTGAAGTAACTGGCCGCGGTTTAACCGGTTAATATACAAACCGGCAATCCGGGGCATTTCTTCATTTTTTGCCGTTTCGCCCTGTACAATTGACGCCAGAATGGTAACTTCCACCGGTGAAAGGTTGATATTTTTCGCCTTTTTTCTTCGCTCCTCATTCCAAAACCGGTCGAATTCAGTTTTCATCCTTTTGGCAAACTCTTCGGCAGTGGTTGTCCAGTAAAACTGGTAAGTGTTAGGGATAAACATGGCGCGGTAGGTTTCTGCGCCAAATCCAAACTCCTCAATCTGGTTTTCATCATCAAACAAATTCAGTATCGAAAGCGAATCGGCGATCAGGTATTTACTTACTTTTCCGGCCAAATCTTCTTTAGTCCGAATATTGTTGAAAGTTACATTCAGCGGGGTTTGCAAGCCTCCTTTTAATGTATTCACTATTTGGTTGGTATTCATCCCTTTCTTCAAAAGATAACGACCTGTTTTAACCGATTGCGAAAATTCTTTCTTTTTTGAAACCCATTGAAAAGCTTTTAAACTAATCAGCACACCATTAAGTTTTAAGTTTTCGGTTAACTGCTCAAAACTATCTCCGGGATGTATATATAAAACAAATTCGGTTTTAACATTTTCCCTGAAAACATACTGATAAAGCTGGTACCCACGGATTCCGGCCACTATAAATGCAATAGCGACAAAAATAATTATGAATTTCCCGATTCGCGGAAACAACATCATTTTGTTATTTTGATTGATAGACATTTAAAGGCTTTAATGATTATTAATTTAAAAGGGAGGAAATTTCAGCAATGAATTCGTTGGCTTCATCGTAGGTTTCCGTAGCCCTTGAAAAACGGTATTTAATCAATTCCACGGAATTCATATTTCGATACCATCTTTTAAAATATTACTGTAAATAGGTGTATTTGCGCAATCTTCCCAACTTTTAAAGTTTTGAATAATTCCGGTGAGAACTTCGTCTGTTTCAAGTTCTGTTTCAAATAATTCGTCACTTATTCTGTTTTTTAATTCTCTGGTAACCGCGAAATGGGTCAAAATAAGAAAATCCCAATCCGATTCTTTTTTTGCATCATTTCTTGCCCGTGATCCTAAAAGTATAATTTTAGCTTTGGAATCAATTTTACAAATGCGTGATTTGACCATCGACAATATGAAATTCCTTTTATCCATGAATTCAAAGATAGAACATTTTTAGAAAATTACCTTCGGTTAATAGTGTATCCCTGGTCATATCTGATTCCTGATTTATTTCTCAGGTTTTTAAATTTCACTTCAGTTCAACATAAAATCATTAATTTCGCAGATTGAAAATTCAACATAAAGATAAAGGTTATGCAAAAAGTAAATCTTGCCGAAAAAATATATTATCTGGGGTTCAACGACAGGCGAACACATCTTTTTGAAAATATCTGGCCAATCCCGCATGGAATTTCATATAGTTCGTATTTAATTGTTGATGACAAAATTGCGTTAATTGATACAGTTGAACGCTCGTTTATTGATGATTATCTTGAACAAATTGAAGATATTATCGGCAATCGCGAAGTTGATTATCTAATCATCAATCACATGGAACCCGACCATTCGGGGGCGTTAAAAGCCATCGTGCAGAAATACCCGAATGTGGTTTTGGTGGGCAATAAAAAAACGTTTGGCTTTGTAGAAACTTTTTACATTAAGCCCCAAAAAGTATTGATGGTTCGCGACGATGAAACACTGGATTTGGGAAAACATAAATTGCAATTCCAAATGATTCCGATGGTGCACTGGCCCGAAACCATGGTGACTTTTGAGGAAACAAACAAAATTCTTTTCTCAGGCGATGCTTTTGGCAGTTACGGAACTTTGGACGGCGGGATTTTCGATGACGAAATCAACCTCGATTTTTATGAAGTTGAAGTGATGCGTTATTTCACCAACATTGTTGGAAAATACTGTCCGCATACACAGCGCGCCATTAAAAAACTTGCACCGCTCGACATAAAAATGATTGCTGCTACACACGGCCCCGTTTGGCGTACCAACCTCGACTGGATTTTAACCCGTTACAACAAATGGAGCTCTTATGATTTGGATCTGGGAGTTGTTATTGTTTACGGCTCGATGTATGGAAACACTCAGAAAATGGCCGAAGTAATTGCCCGTCGGATTGCTGAACGCGGTATCAAAAATATCCGTGTTTACGATGCATCAAAAACCCATTCGTCATACATTATCAACGACATTTTTAAATACAAAGGATTTATTGTTGGGAGCGCGGCATACAACAATGCGCTTTTTCCCAATGTTGAAATATTGCTTTCAACTATTGAACACATGGCGCCTAAAAACCATTACCTCGGCATTTTTGGCAACTACTCCTGGAACGGCGGCGGGGTGAAAAACCTGCTGGCCTTTGCTGAAAACATCAAGTGGGAAATGGTTTATACGCCCGTTGAAGAACAGGGGGCGTTAAAACCCGGCAACCGCGAAGAATTGATTAAACTGGCGGATGCGATGGCGGATAAGCTTCTTGGTGTTTAAAATAAATCAGTTTATGTTTTTGATTGGAATACCAAATTTCAGGATTTCATTTACAACTGGATTACTTTGATTAAAATCGTCAATCATAAAAGGGTGTGGTTCAATTCTTAAGTCGATTTTTCGGCGGAGTTTCATCATTTCAATTTGAGTGTCAATGATATCAACTATATTGTTTATTACAATGGCTATATCGATATCACTGTCATCATGATTTGTCCCCTTTGCAAAGGAGCCAAATAAAATCGCTTGTTTTATGCTATATTTTGTACTAATGGAATCAATATAATCCCTGGCTATTTTTATAGCTTCTCCTTTATCCATAATTGTACAATTTTTATTTTTTCAATCCATTCTGAAGTAAATTCCACAGTACATTTTCTGTAAAATGCCTCCTTATAACTATCATATCGTGCATTCATGTTGAATGTCGAAATTGTATCAAGCCAATCTAAATATTCTTCTGAAAAGGAAATTCCTGATAACCTGGCCAATTTAGTTAAATCATGTGTAAATGGTGCGTGGTCGGAAGTTTGTTTTACAACACATGCTTTGGGTAATCTTTCAATTACGATGTGTCCAATAAATAATGACCAATGATTGTCCCCTGAATTATAAAGGTTCATCATTGTTATAAAATCCTTATCAGATGTATTAATCCAGTGATTATAAGTTTTTTCAATATCAATCTTATCTGTCATTTTTAAAATTTTACTCAAAGTTAGCGAAATTCATGAATAATAATATCTCATTCGCTTCCACTACCCATGTAAGATAAACAAAGTAATGATAAAGAATCTGATATTAAATGGAAAGTTCGCTTGCATATTTGTAAGCCGATGGACTGGTGAATCCTGTTTTGAAGCAATATTTATTGAACAGGTGAAGGAAATTCACCATCTCAAAATCGAAAACCACGGGCTCAACTTCCAGACCGTTCACCTGCTGAATTTTGTTCAGTTGGTGAATTGAGGAAGAGGGTTAATGATGAATGGAAGAGAGCAATAAATTTCCGGATTTTTTCTAATTTAGCCACACTAAAAAAATAAAAATGAACTTGTCACGCCGTAGTTTTTTTACCAAATCAGCAGTTGGGGCAGCTGCATTTGTCAGTATTCCATCGATTGTTTCTGCAAGCATCGCTCCCGAAAAGGAGAAATCACAGGATAAATACACTCTTTTCGAAAATGGAAATACCATTCTTTTTCAGGGCGATTCGATTACCGATGCCGGACGTGATAGGGAAAAGGAATTGCCAAATATAGCGCGGTCGTTTGGTTTGGGTTACGCTTTTATTGCAGCATCAGCATTGTTGAAGGCTTTGCCCGAAAAAAACCTGGCCATATATAACCGGGGAATTAGCGGCAATAAAGTTTACCAGTTGGCAGAACGATGGCAAAAAGATTGCCTCGATTTAAAACCCGATGTTTTAAGCATTTTAATCGGCGTAAACGATTACTGGCACAAACGAAACGGACAGTATGACGGAACAGTTGAAGTGTATGAAAAAGATTACAGAAAACTTATTCAATCGACAAAAGAAAAGCTGCCAAATATAAAACTGATCATCTGCGAGCCGTTTTATGTTTTGAAAACTTCGGCAGTGGATGGAACCTGGGCGGCACCAATGAAGGAATACCAGGAAGCTGCAAAACAAATTGCCCATGATTTTAACACTTTGTGGGTTCCTTTTCAACAGGTTTTCGATGAGGCAGTAAAACATGCCCCGGCTACATACTGGACCAGCGACGGAGTTCATCCCGGAATGCCAGGCGCCCAACTAATGGCTGAAGCCTGGCTGCGGGTGGTGGGGTAGGGAAGCCTCCCCCAACCCCTCATAGGGAGGGGAGAAACGAAAGAAAGGTGAAATCTAAAATATCGAATAAGGAATAAGAAATTAGAAAGTGGATATGAAATCGGATTTTAACTTTCTGATTTGTATTCCTTATTTCTTATTTTGACTTCATTTTTTATTCTGACTTTCAAGGAACTCTTGCAGGCTAACAACCTTTCCGTAACTTTTTAAAGTTGCCAAGGTAGAGTAGTGGGCGTCTTTTGCTTTTACAATGACTTCCCCGAATTTCAAATCACGGGTGGCACAGGCATCTTCCACAACCGTGCAGTCATAACCAAAATCGTGGGCAGCGCGTGTTCCGGCTTCGAGGCACATGTGGGTTTGCATTCCGCAAAGCGTTACATATTTGATTTTATTTTGCTTCAGATAATCATTCAATCCGGTATTTAAAAAAGCATTCACCTCTTTTTTTGTGAATACATTTTCATTGTCAAGTGGTTTCACAAGTTGATGTATTTCTCCACCCGGCGAAAAATCATGTTTTACGTGTACCACCAATCCCTTGTTTTCACGGAAATAATTGAGCAGAATTTTTGCCTGTTCTGCTGCTTTTTCGGGTTCTACCAGTTCTGATTTTCCGCCCGGAAAATAGAAATTTTGGATGTCGATAAGAATTAAGGCAGTGGAATCAACTGACTGTGATTTTACCGATGTGATAAGGGTAATAATAAATGCTATTGTCAAAAGCTTCTTCATTTTAATTTTAAATTTCTCAGTTTCAAAAGTAATGAAAAATGGATTCGGGTTCAAGATGGGACTTTGACTTTCCCAAGTTAAAGTAATTGTTGGAGTTAGGAAACGCCAACTCCCGGTCGTTCCGAATCGGGTGCAGCGGTTTCCAAACCGCTGACTTGAAAAGCGCGGATCGGAATCCGCATCACCCGAAAAAAAAGGCGCTCCAAAAATAAAGCGCCTTTTCTAAAATATTTTTGTTGCCTTTTATGCCAACATTTCTTTTACCTGTTTGTAAACATTTTCTCCGTTGAAACCCAGTTTGTTGTCTAAAACTGTGTAAGGCGCTGAAAACCCAAATGATTCCAACCCCCAGATTTTCCCGTTTTCGCCAACCAGGCCTTCAAGAGTTACAGGCAATCCGGCAGTCATTCCAAAACGTGGAATTCCTGCTGGAAGCACGCTGTTTTGGTAATCCTTTGGCTGACTTCTGAATAATCCTTCCGATGGAGCAGAAACTATCTGAACTTTCAATCCATCTTTTTCGAGTAACTTTGCACCTTCAACAAGCGTTGCCACTTCTGAACCGCTTGCCACCAGAACAACATCCGGTTTTCCTTCCGGTTTCTGAACAATGTAAGCGCCTTTTTCGGCCTGCAAAGCCGACTGGTAGCGATTGCCTTCAACCGGCAGGTTGGTGATGTTCTGGCGCGAAAGAATCAGCGCAGTTGGTGTTGAAGTGTTTTCAAGCGCCATTTTCCAGGCAACCGTGGTTTCGTTGGCATCAGCCGGACGAAGCACCAAAATGCTGTTTTGGCCGTGATGGTTTTTCAGTTTTTCCATCAGCCTTATTTGTGCTTCCTGTTCTACCGGCTGGTGGGTTGGCCCGTCTTCCCCAACACGGAAAGCATCATGGGTCCACACATATTTTACCGGAAGCGACATCAAAGCAGCCAGACGAACAGCAGGTTTCATATAATCGCTGAAAACAAAGAAAGTTCCGCAGACCGGAATTACCCCGCCGTGAAGCGCCATTCCGTTTGCAAGGCAAGCCATTGTCAATTCGCTTACTCCGGCCTGAAGGAACGAACCGCTGAAATCGCCTTTTTTGAAAGCTGTGGTTTTTTTCAGGAATCCATCGGTTTTGTCGGAATTCGATAAGTCAGCCGATGATACAATCATATTTTCAATTTTGCCTGCAAATTCAGCCAAAACGGCGCTTGATGCTGCACGGGTGGCTGAATTGTCTTTTTGAGCTATTTTTGAAAAATCGAAACCTGAAATATCATTTGAAAAGAATTTTTTGAGTTTGGCAGCCAATTCAGGATTTGCAGCTTCCCATTTTGTTTGTTCAGCTTTTTTAGCTGTCGCAGCGGCGATGAGGCCGGTTTTGCGTTTTTCATAATACGCTTTAACATCTTCAAAAATTACAAACGGGTTTTCAGGATTTCCACCCAAATTTTCAATGGATTTTTCGAAAGATGCGCCGGCTTCTCCCAGCGGCATTCCGTGAGTAGCACATTTACGTTCGAAACTTTCACCGGTTGCTGTAACCGCACCTTTCCCCATAATGGTTTTGCCGATAATCAGGGTAGGTTTTTCGGTTTCGGCATTTGCTTTTTTCAATGCTGCCCTGATTTGATTCGGATTATTCCCGTCAATAGTTATTACATTCCATCCCCAGGCTTCATATTTTTTTGCTGTGTCTTCAGCAGTAACCTCATCTGTATTTGTCGAAAGCTGAATATCGTTTGAATCGTAAAACATGATCAGGTTGCTTAATCCCAAAAATCCTGCAATTCTACCTGCCCCCTGTGAAATTTCTTCCTGTATGCCGCCATCAGAAATAAAGGTGTAAATTTTATGGTTCATCCACTCTCCAAAACGCTGAACCAGAAAACGTTCGGCAATTGCAGCGCCAACTGCCATTGTATGACCCTGTCCGAGCGGGCCTGAAGTATTTTCAACTCCGCGCAAAACATCAACTTCAGGATGGCCGGGAGTTACGCTTCCCCACTGGCGGAAGTTCTTCAGGTCTTCCATGCTGTAAAATCCAGTCAGAGAAAGTGTTGCGTACAACATGGGCGACATGTGTCCGGGATCGAGGAAAAACCTGTCGCGGTTGATCCACGCCATGTCTGACGGATCGTAGTTTAAAAATTCAGTAAAAAGAATGTTGATGAAATCTGCTCCTCCCATGGCGCCGCCCGGGTGGCCCGATTTTGCTTTTTCAACCATTGCTGCAGCCAGAATACGGATATTATCGGCTGCTTTTGTTTCAATACTTTTAGTCATTTATATTTTTGTAAAAGGTTATTTCGATTGAATAATGCGAACCATAAAAATTCCGTCAATGGCCAGCAATTTTTCCCTGATCGACTCATCGATAACCGCTTTGTCAACATCTATAATGTTGTAGGCAATTTCGCCGCGTTTTTTATTCAACATACTATCTATGTTAAGTCCTTCGTCGCCAAGCACAGCCGAAATCTGGCTTACCATATTTGGAACATTGCGGTTGGCCACAAGAATACGGGCTTCGTTGTGCATTTCCATTTCAGCATCGGGGAAATTGACAGAATTGATAATATTACCGTGTTCAAGAAATTCTTTGATTTGATTTACAGCCATTATCGCGCAGTTGGTTTCCGACTCAACTGTCGAAGCGCCGAGGTGGGGAATTGAAATTACCTTGTCCATTTTCAAGGTTGTTTCATCGGGGAAATCGGTAACATAACATGCAACTTTTCCTTCGGTAATGGCATCTTTTAAATCGTTGTTGTTTACCAGTCCGCCACGTGCAAAGTTCAGGATACGAACTCCGGGTTTCATCATTTTAAATTTTTCCTTATTGAGGTATCCCTTTGTTTCCCCAGTTTGCGGAATATTGATGGTAACATAATCTGCTTGTGAAAGAAGTGGTTGAATACCTTCAACCCAAATAACTTCGCGGCTAAGTTTTAACGCCTGTTTTACCGACATGTACGGGTCGTATCCGATAACTTTCATTCCAAGCGCTGTTGCGGCATTGGCAATTAATACACCAATTGCACCCAGACCAATTACAGCCAGTGTCTTTCCCTGTATTTCCTGTCCTGCGAAATTATTTTTTCCTTTTTCAATCAATGCCGGAACCTGGTCGCCTTGTCCAACAAGAGTTTTTGCCCATTCAATACCGCCTGAAATATCGCGCGAAGCCAGCAACATTCCTGCAATAACCAGTTCTTTTACACCGTTGGCATTTGCTCCGGGGGTGTTAAACACAACAATCCCGTTTTCGGTACATTTATCGATTGGAATGTTATTTACTCCGGCGCCCGCCCGTGCCACTGCTTTCAGCGATGCAGGCAGTTCAGTGTTATGCATTTCGAAGCTTCGAAGTACAATGGCGTCGGGATTGGGAATTTCACTTGCAATTTTGTACTTGCCCGGCGGGAAAAGTGCTAATCCCTCGGTATCGATTTTGTTTAACGTTTGAATCTTGAACATATTGGTTTACTTTTTTTAAGGTGGTATTTGTATGTAACTGTATATCGACAAATATGACTATTTTATCTAAATCATTCTACTAAAAAGGGGGTAAAAATTCAATATGAAATTAATATTAAGGTGATTAATGATTTAGGGAAAAGAAAAAACCAGCCCTTACGAGTCCGGCTTAATACCCTTCAACTTATATGTAGTTATTCCTGTTTCTCTCCGGTAATCGGGGCTTCTCCCTGGTATGACGAGCCTGTGCCCTTGAAGTTTTTTCCATCCACTTTAACTTTTACCTTGATAAGATCACTATCAGTCTGAATTTCAAGATAAAGATTGTTTTCCTCTTTTATTTCAATCTTTGACATGGGAATATTGTAGCCTTCGGCAGTAATGATCTCACCCTTCAGCTTTCCTTCGTTTTCCGTGAATTTAAAAACCCCTGTCATTTCGCCCTGATCGGTTACAACACTGTATTTCCAGTTTCCAACTAATTGTTTTGAATCTAACTGTGCAAAAATGGGCGATGCAATGCCCAATACGAACATAAGAATGAATAGTTTTTTCATGATTTTAGTTTAATATGATTTTTGATAAATTTTGGTTCTAAAACTAATCAATAAAGTGCTAACTACATGAGGTGTTGTAAAAATTTGCTTTACTCAAACATATCTTTCATTTTTTCAAAGAAAGATTTCTCAGCGGCAGACGGCCCGACGGTAAAACCCGGTGAAGTCAACAGTTTTTCCAGAATTCTTCTTTCCTCGATATTCAGTTTTTTTGGAATCCAAACATGGATGCGCACTAAAAGGTCGCCTTTGCCATAACCATTTACGTCTGGAATTCCCTTTCCGCGCAAACGGAGTATTTTTTCGGGTTGGGTTCCCGGTTCAATTTTAACTTTTACTTTTCCTTCAGCAGTTGGTATTTCTGATGTAGTTCCCAATGTAATTTCGGGGAACGAAAGGAAAAGATTATAAATGAGGTTATTTCCGTCGCGAATCAAATCAGGGTGTTCCTCTTCGGAAATTACTACCAGTAAATCGCCGTTAATTCCACCGCGGCGGCCTGTGTTTCCACGCCCCGAAACATTGAGTTGCATCCCTTCGCCAACGCCGGCAGGTATTCTGATGCTGATTACTTCTTCGTCGCGGACCACGCCTTCTCCGGCACAGTGTACACATTTATCTGTAATCATTTTGCCATCGCCCTGACAGGTTGGACAGGTGGATGTAGTTTGCATTTGCCCAAGCAATGTGTTTGCAATCCGCGTTACCTGGCCAGAACCGCGGCAGGTTCCGCATGTTGAGTACGATGAACCGTTTTTGGCGCCGGTACCGTTGCAATGGTCGCAGGACACATATTTTTTTACCTTGATTTTCTTTTCAACTCCTTCCAGAATTTCTTTCAGGTTGAGCGTAACTTTCACACGTAAATCAGAACCGCGGTTCACCCGTCGGCCTCCGCCCCGGCCTGAACTTCCGCCAAATCCGCCAAATCCGCCAAAATGGCCTCCAAAAATATCGCCAAATGTCGAAAAGATATCTTCTATATCCCGGAAACCGCCACCGCTAAAACCACCACCAGCAGCATTGCCAACACCGGCATGGCCAAATTGATCATACCTCTGTTTTTTATCGGGCGTACTTAATACTTCGTACGCTTCGGCAGCTTCTTTGAATTTTTCTTCTGCTTCGGCATTTCCTGGATTTTTATCGGGGTGGTACTGGAGCGCTTTTTTGCGATATGCTTTCTTGATTTCTTCGGATGATGAATTTTTGTTCACATCCAAAACTTCGTAATAATCTCTTTTCGCCATTTTTTCTGAATAATCTGTTATTCTCCGATTACAACTTTGGCAAACCGGATTACCTTGTCATTAAGCAAATAACCTTTTTGAAGCACATCAACTACTTTCCCTTTCAGTTTTTCATCGGAGACAGGTATTTTTGTAATGGCTTCGTGAAGGTCAACATTGAAATCCTGGCTAATGGCATCAATTTCCCTGACATTGTTCTGTTTTAAAAACTCGCTGAACTTGCTGTAAATAAGCTGTGTGCCTTTTTTTCCGGCATCATCGTCAGGAACATCCTTCAGCGAAACAAGCGCTCTTTCAAAATCATCAACAACCGGCAAAATATTAATCAATACCGATTCGCCACCCGATTTAATCAGGTCGGCTTTTTCTTTCAACGTGCGTTTGCGGAAATTATCGAACTCAGCCTGTAAACGCAAATGTTTGTCGTTTATGTCAGCAAGTTTTTCGCCGAGCTCCTGCAAAAGAACTTCGTTTTTGTCTTTTTTATGTTTTGTTTTTTTATGTTCATGTTCATCTGCATGCGTTTCACTTTTTTCCTCTGCGAATTCTGCTTCGGGTTGAGTGTTTTGAATTTCTTCTGCAGTCGTTTCCTTGATTTCTTCGGCCATATTTTCCTTTTTCTTTTTGTTCATTTTAAACATAGATTGTTATCAAAGTTATTTGTGTTTCGAAATAATCACCGGCAACGTTGCAAAAATTTTGCCATGCCCTAAAAACGACAAATTGACACTCATTTTGGTTTGATAAATGTCAATTTGAATTATTTGAAATTTTTACACAGGAATTTACCTGCCAATACAAATTTATTTCAGGTATTTCTGAAGTTCAGCTTCGAGGGCTGGCCCCTTTAAATTACGGCCAATAATTACACCATTTTCATCAAGTAAAAAGTTGGTTGGAATACTGCGAACACCATAAATAGCAGCGTGTTTTGAATTCCAGTATTGTAAATCGCTGATGTGGTATGGCCAGCTCAGTTTATCTTTTTCGATGGCTTTTTTCCAGTCGGCCTCAGTTCTGTCGAGCGAAACGCCAAATACAGCAAATCCCTTACCATTTGTAAATTTTTTGTCCTTGAATTTGTTGTAGGCTGCCACAACATTTGGATTTTCACGGCGGCAAGGCGCACACCATGCAGCCCAAAAATCGAGTAACACCAATTTTTTTGTGTCAGAAAGTTTAAATGTTTCACCCGAAGGAGATTTTCCTGTTAATTCGGGCGCTTTGTTGCCAATGCCAATACCAATGGGTTGAGCTGCAGAAATTACGGTTACAAATACTAAAACGGATAAGGCTAATACAATTTTCTTCATTTTTTATTTCAGTTTTTTAATCGTCGAAAATAACATTTAAAATGGATTAAAAGTTTAGGGCATGACAGCAGTTAATTGTTACATCTTGAAATTTTGGCGCCAAGTTGGTTTAATCTTTCGTCGATGCTTTCGTAACCCCGATCGATTTGTTCAATATTTTCAATCACACTTTTTCCTTTGGCCGACATGGCAGCAATTAATAATGCAATACCAGCGCGGATATCAGGCGAACTCATTTTTGTCCCCCTCAGCCAATGTGCTCTGTTCAGCCCGATTACGGTTGCCCGGTGCGGGTCGCATAAAATAATCTGGGCGCCCATGTCAATCAGTTTATCGACAAAAAACAGGCGGCTTTCAAACATTTTCTGGTGAATGAGCACGCTTCCCTTTGCCTGTGTTGCAACCACCAGGAAAACACTGAGCAGGTCGGGTGTCAATCCCGGCCAGGGCGCATCCGAAATGGTCATTATCGAACCGTCGATATAAGATTCTATTTCGTACTGACGATTGCCTTTAATCACAAGGTTGTCACCGTTCTGCTCCATTTTAATTCCCAGTTGGCGGAACGAAGCCGGAATAATTCCGAGGTGTTCAACCCCTGCATTTGTGATGGTAAGTTCAGAATCGGTCATTGCCGCCAATCCAATAAAACTGCCCACTTCAATCATGTCGGGCAAAATACGGTGGGTACAGCCCGAAAGCGATGTAACTCCTTCAATGGTAAGCAGGTTCGAACCGATTCCCGATATTTTGGCGCCCATCGAAACCAGCATTTTGCTCAACTGCTGCAAATAAGGTTCGCAGGCGGCGTTGTAAATGGTGGTTGTTCCTTCGGCCAGAACAGCAGCCATTAAAATATTGGCGGTTCCGGTAACCGATGCTTCATCGAGCAGCATGTATGCACCTTTTAGTTTCGATGCTGTTACTGAATACCATTGTTTGGTGGCATCGAAATTGAAAGTTGCCCCCAGCTTTTGTAATCCGATAAAATGGGTGTCAACTCTTCGACGGCCAATTTTGTCGCCACCAGGTTGAGGAATAAAACCTTGTCCGAAACGGGCCAGTAACGGGCCTATTATCATTATTGATCCGCGCAGGCTGGCTGCTTTTTTGGCGTATTCGGGGCTTTTCAGAAAATTGGTATTTACTTTGGAAGCGTTAAAGCGATAAGTTCCCTTTTCAATTCTTTCAACTTCAACTCCCATATTTCCGAGGATTTCGATGAGTTTGATCACATCGCTGATTTCGGGAACATTTTCTATACGAACATCCTTATCGGTTAACAGGGTTGCGCATAAAACCTGAAGGGCCTCGTTTTTTGCGCCCTGTGGTTCAAGTTCGCCTCTCAGGGAGTAACCACCTTCAATTGTGAATGTTGACATGTGAACTGAGTTACGGGGTTATTTCTTTTTGAATTTTTTCTTTTTTTGCTGTTTTACCGGGTTTGACGATATTTTTACATCGGCAAGTTGAATGATTTCCTTGCTAATGTTCAGTTTGCCTCTTGACAGTTCCTTTAAATCAAGAAAGATTTTTTCGTCATCAACGCCATCTTTGTTCCATGCCATGTACGATTTTTTCATGTGATTGGCCAGTAATTCAATCAGAATTTCTTTTTCTTCGCCTTCAACTTCAGCCGTTTTTTTGATGAGCGACTCCATAATAAAACCATAATGTTTGTACCTTATTTTGGTATGCGGGTAAGGCACCCTGTTGGGCTTTTCGATAAGAATATCGGGTGTGGGCGGATCGTAAGGATAGTCTATGTCGAGTTTAAAGTCGGACATGATTGCAAGGTGATCCCAAAGTTTGTGTTTAAACTCCGGAACATCGCGCAAATACGGGTAAATATTACCCATAACATCAATTACCGTTTGTGCCGACCGGTTTCGTTTATCCCTGTCGTCAACGGTAAACAGGTAATCTACCATGTTTTGTATATTCCTTCCGTATTCAGGCAGCGGAAGTTTCTTTCTTTGAGTATTGTAATCCATTTCCATTTTGTTTCTTTTTGAAAATTTTTAATTTAAAGTGTTTTAAAAGGGGTTTTTTTAGATTTTATTTTGCAAAACTAATGATTTCCGCTCAATACACAATTTTTATCTGCTTGCATCTTTCAACCTATGATTTTAAGTTTAGCAAATTTCAGTAATAATTGTTTTTGTCCTGAACCGTGAAAAAATATTGTAGCCTTTATATTTGGCATTTCGCCTTCAATTTTAAGCACTTTTCCTTCTCCAAAACGTTGGTGTTCAACTGTCATGCCCGATTGAATTTTGGAAGGGTCATCGGCTGCGAATGCTGAATCCCCGCCTGTTTCTTTTAATGATGCCAGTTTTTTCCCGTAGATGTTTTGCTGATGGACTGATTTAAATACTGTTGTTGTTATTTGGCGTGTAAACTGTGGCCGTGTGGTTTCTGTGCCAAAAAAATTTCTGTTTCTGCCGGAATTATCAAATGCTGAGTTGCCCGATTGGTCGAGGTACTGTTCGTCCAGTTCTTCCAAAAACCGGCTGGGACTGCAAAAATCCAGATTTCCCCACCGGTAGCGCTGGTTTGCGTACGAAAAATATGCATTTTCTTTTGCCCTGGTGAGCGCTACATAAAACAACCGGCGTTCTTCTTCAAGCGCGTCGTCGGTTTGTTTTTCACCCTGCCGCAGCGATGGGAATAGGTCTTCTTCCAAACCAACCACAAAAACATTTTTAAATTCCAGCCCTTTTGCAGAATGCACCGTCATTAAAGTTACTTTATCGCGGTCTTCATCTTTATCATTGTCCTGGTCGGTTAAAAGCGCCACATCTTCAAGGAAGTTTCCCAGTTTTGCCGGTTCGCCGGTTTCCATGGCATTCAGGCTGAACTCCTTGATTCCGTTCAGTAATTCCTGGATATTATCATGCCGGCTCACGCCTTCAGGCGATATATCGTTGTAAAGTTCAACCAGGATTCCGGAATTTTCCGCAATCGTTTTAGCGGCATTAAAAGCATCGTTTTCTTTAGTGAAACCCTGAAAATTTTTAATAAGGCTGGTAAAATGCAGCAATTTGGCGATTGTTCCCTTATTGAGCGAGGCCAGATTATTTGTGCCGGTATTTTCGATTATTTTCCAAATGGATGTTTCACCGGCAATGGCTGCTTCTTCAAGTTTTTCGAGGGTTGTGGCCCCAATTCCGCGTGCCGGAAAGTTAATGATTCGTTTCAGCGCTTCGTTATCGGCAGGATTAATGGTTAACCTGAAGTACGCCAGTAAATCCTTGATTTCCTTGCGCTGGTAAAAACTCAACCCGCCGTATATTTTGTACGGAATATTTCTTTTACGGAGCGCTTCCTCAAAAATTCTTGATTGTGCATTGGTACGGTACAAAATGGCATAATCGGAGTTTTTGTAATGGTCGCGCAACTGGGTTTCGGCAATTTCCTGAACCACCATAAAACCCTCTTCGTTATCGGTAAGCGCCGAAAAAACTTTAATGGGCTTTCCGGGTTCGAGTTCAGAAAAAACTGTTTTCGGGATTTGCCTTTTGTTTTTTGCAATAATGTTGTTTGCTGCGTTTACAATGGTTTGAGTTGAACGGTAGTTTTGTTCGAGTTTAAAAATTTTATGTTCCGGGTAATCAGATTTGAAATTCAGGATATTTTCGATGCGGGCGCCGCGAAATGAGTAAATGCTTTGGGCGTCGTCGCCAACCACGCAGATGTTGCTGTTTTTTGAGGCCAGTTTTTTAACAATCAGGTACTGCGCGTAATTGGTGTCCTGGTACTCGTCAACCAAAACATAATCGAACCTGTCGAGGTATTTTTGCAAAATTTCGGGGTGGTCGCGGAAAAGCATGTTTGTTTTCAATAGTAAATCATCAAAATCCATTGCCCCCGAAAGAAACAAGCGTTTTACATATTCCTTGTAAATTTCGGCAATTTGTGGCATCCTCATGTTTTTATCAATAAGCCTGATTTCGGCATTATTGGCATAAACATTTGGCGTAATCAGGTTATTTTTTGCCATCGAAATCCGGGCAGCAACAGTGCCGGGTTTATAGGTTTTATCGTCGAGCCCCAAACTTTTTATGATGGTTTTGATAAGGCTTTTACTGTCGGCGCTGTCGTAAATGGTAAAGTTTGAAGGATAACCAAGAACTTCATGTTCGGTGCGTAACATGCGCGCAAAAACACTGTGAAAAGTTCCCATCCACAAATAGCGGGCTGTATTCTCGCCGACCACGGATGAAATTCGTTCTTTCATTTCGCGGGCTGCCTTGTTGGTAAAAGTAAGCGCCAGAATAGTTGACGGACGCACTCCCTGTTTTAGCAGATGTGCAATGCGATAAGTTAACACGCGCGTTTTTCCCGAACCTGCGCCGGCAATGATCAGCGCCGGTCCTTCGGTTTGCACAACAGCTTCGTACTGGGCTTTATTGAGTTCTTTTAAATAATCAAGCACAATTAAACAGGTTATTAAATTAAAAAATGCAAAATTATAGAGTCATACGGGTTTTTATTGCGGACTGTTTGATTAAACTGTTATTCCTCTTAACAAGAAAAAATTGTTTTAAATGAAACTATTTAAATCTATTTTTTTTATCTCTGTGCTAATAAATTTTAAACTTTCTTCATTGGTCATTTTTAATATCTTATGATCAAAACCTACATTCTTTTTCAAAATATTACAGATTTCTTTCGCCCAATAATTCATACTCATTTGAACTATATTTCCATCAATTCTTTTAGCCAAGTCTGTAATTCTACTTCCTTCTCCAATTCTATCCACTACAATTATGGTTGACATAAAATGAAGTTGTCTTCCAAATTCCATTTCACGTTCAAATCTGGAAACTTTATCTAAAGAAATTTCAGTGTTTCCCGGACCAATAAAACCAATATCAAATCGTACACCAGTGCCTGGTTTGAACAGTAATGTCGCGTCACTTTCTCTTTGAGAAAGCCAAAATACTTTTTTTGATTTTATTGATTTTTTCGGATTTATTTTCTCAAAACCTAAAATAGTAAGCAAGGAACCTAAAATTAATTTTTCAAATAATTTCCCATACATTGATTTTTCTGAACCTCTTAAAGCTAAAGTTTGGGTACCAATTGCAGTGAACAATTGCAAAACTGAAGGCCAATTTAAAAGATAGTTTTCTTTATCAATAGTAATTGTACCTTGTAAATCACCAAATTCAAGTTTCGATTGCTTTACTGCATTTTTTATTGCATTTTCGAGTTCTTTTAAATAAGACTGAACTTGCTCCGAATCACTTCGTAAAACATTTTGAATACTTTTTCCTGTTAAACCTATAAACCATTGAAGAAATATTTTCTGTTCAATAGATAACTTATTTGTTTTAAGTTCAGTGCTTATTATTTGTAGAATATTTTGATTGAAATCTTTAATATTCTTTGAAGCTTTTAGATATGCAACTAACATTGAAGCATTAGAAAGTGAAATGCGTCTTTGGGTCAAACCTTCTGTTAATGAACGGACATTTCCTCCACACAGAATAGAAGCAACTACATTTCGAATTATATCTTCACCAACACGCTCAATTAATTGACTTCCAGAATATTTCGTTAAACTTAAACCTAATTCTGGAATATATTTAGAAACGTTTTCTTTTGTTTTCATACTACGTCAAAATTTAGAAAAGGTGTTTTGTTTTTGGTCAATTCGAGGTTTATTAGATTAACTTCATTTACCCTGTTTTGAAGCCAACTATGTAACTCTTCTTGAATAATCGTTATATACTCAGGGTCTTGTTCGAAAAGTACAAATCTCCTTCCTAATTTTATAGCTGCTTTTCCGACAGTTCCAGTTCCGGCAAAAGGATCTAACACTACATCATTTTTGAATGAATAATATTTGATAACTTTTTCAGCCAGTTCCAAAGGAAAAATTGCAGGATGTTTCTGGGAGTGTGCTGGATGGATTTTCCAAATGTTTGTTGTTTCATAACCATCTTCAATTTTCGATGCTTCAACTAATTCAGGTATAGGATGTTTTCTAATATGCCAGTCTATTAATTTTTCCGTTTTTTTTCGATATACCAAAATATATTCAGTAACTGGAACAGGTTTATATTGTAAGGGATTCCTATCCGCTGCAAATCTTCTTCCTCTTCCAGTCGCCCATCCTGCGCCCTCTGGTTTAACCCAAATAATATCATCAATAAATTCAAAGTTTTCTTCAATAAATAGTCTATGAAAATCGAAGGGAACAGCAATTCTTTTAGATGCTTCACTACGACTTGAACGCCTTATTAAGATTGGGGAAATGTTCATAATAAAAAAACGGCCCTCATTAAGTACTCTATAGCTTTGATGAATTATTTTTTTTATTTTCAATAAGTATTCTTCGTATGTTAAATATTCTGCATATTCTGGTCGTGCATTAAAATAGGGAGGTGATGTAAAAATTAAATCCACTGATTCATTTGGTGTTTCAGATAATAATTCTTCACAATCTCCAAATCCTACAGTATTTCTAAGATTTGATACTTTTGGTGTACTTCCATTTTCATCATCACTTCCTTCCATTTTTTTTGAAGTATTGTTAAGTTTCCTTCCCAACAGTCTTGACTCAAGTACTTCCTTATTAGAACTTTTCTTTTCATTGATAAGAGTTGTAATTGCATCAATTACTACTTCACCAATATTTTCATTATTTTTTGAAAGTAGAGGAACTCTCCAGATATGGTATCTATCATCAATTTCAGGTAATCCAAATTCAATAGCTTTATCAAGTTCAAATAATTTTAAATAATCTAAAGCTACTTGTTTGGCTTCTTTTACTTCAGTAATTCTATATTGTTTTTTCTTTATCATATCATTTTAATATTTACAAATGTATCAAAAAAGTGCATTGTTGGCAAAATGATGACTCTTCCAAGTATAATTCATTCCAACGTATAAAACGGTCATTGAAAGTTCCATGATTTTGTCAAATTTCTTTTCTATTTTTTAATAAATGCAGTGAAAATATATAACAACGATTGATTTATAGTGATTTGAATGTACTCACAATAGCCTATGTTTGCCTGCGAAAACCAATTTTTGTTTTGGTGCAGACAATTAAATAAAATTTATACGTTAATATTGTAGCTCAAATCGTTGTTTTTATGAATTACAAAACCTTTCTGTTTTTTGTTTTTTTAGTTTCAATGGCTCTGATACCGGGATTTTCCGGTGCCCAGATTTCTGCTCCAGGATCGGCCGGTTCAGATAAAACCAGTTACCCCGTTTTTAATGAAACCGATAGTATTTATGTTTTTTGCGCACAAACAGAAGGGGCTGCGATTGCCGTATTAAGGGCAAATACAAGTTTGGAAGGCACAAAAACTTTTAACTGGGAAAAGTACAATCCGGTTTCGGCTACATTCGAGTTTTATTTTTCAGAAAGCACCGGCGAACAAAGGTCCGAAATTTCGGGTTTGGCCGATGGTTGTTACCGGTTAACCATTACACAGGGCGAAAATACTTCGGTGCAAAGGGCCTGGGTTTTTAACAACTGGTTTACAGCAGCAGCATCAATTACCGAATCGAATTGCGAATGGTTTAAGTTACAAGGCGAATTTGAAACGGGCGAATTGAAATATTACGATTTGGCAAGTAACGCTGAACTGACAATAAATAAAGATGTTAAGGTGCAGTGGAAGAAAGGGGACGAAAATGTTGCAACAGTTTTAAGTCCGCAGGTTTTTAACCCGCCCACCGCCAATACCGATTATACGCTCAGGGTTTACGATAAATTTTCGTGCGAAGAAAACTATGTGGTTACTTATACATCAATTGTTACCAAGGCCAGTTTTACGACCGATAAACAAAACGGCGAAGCTCCGCTTATTGTAACTTTTACAAATACTTCCGAAAACGGGACCCCAGGTGGTTATGAATGGTTTTTCTTTCGCGATTTGGACGATATTAAAGAGGAATCGAAGGGATCAGCCACTCCTGTTGACAGTATTGAAGTGATGGCATTTGAAAACAGCCCGGTTTACACTTACGAGTATTCGGGTTCGTATATGGTAAAACTGGTTTCGAAAAAAATAACCGGACCGACCGTTTGTGTTGACACTGCGTATTTGCCGGGTTACATTATTGTTGATACTTCGTTTGTAGCGGTTCCCAATGTATTTACACCAAACGGCGATGGAACAAATGATGAATTTGCGGTAAAATTCTGGTCGATGCAGAGCATAGAAATCGACATATTTAACCGCTGGGGTAAAAGGGTCCATCGTTGGGAAAGCGGCGATGTGCGCGGTTTCGAAAACACGTGGACGGAAACGGTTTGGGATGGCCGTTTAATGGGCGGCCGGTATGCCAGCCCCGGGGTTTATTTTTACAACGTGGTTGGTATGGGCCGCGATGGCGAACGACGGCGGGCCCACGGCTTTTTCCATCTTTTCAGGGATAAGGACTGAAATATCAGGAATGAGTTTGCAGTTCATTCAAAATCAGAGAAAATAAATCTTCTTCATTTTGTTCCTCAACATTGAAAATGATTTTGGGCGAAATCATAAACTTTTCAGTTACTTTATCAATAACTTCTTTGCGAACCGATAAAATCAGGTGGCTGCCTGATTTTTTTAAAAGTTGTTCAAGAGAATGTGCCCAACCTCTGCCCTCAAGTTCAAGTTTCCCGATTTCGTCGATAATAATTAGTTTTGATTGGGAATTCATTAATATTTCATTCCCTTTGTCCATACCAACCGGATCAATGTAAAATTTGCCAATCCGCTGCTGGTTTTCATTTCCCTGCACTCTCAGAAATTTTTTGGTTTCACCGGTCGGAATATTCACTAAATCATAACCGGTAGTTTTGTCATTTTCCAAAATACGGGCCGAGTAAATACCTGATAACCGAATATTTTCGAGTAGAAATTTCTGGATCAGGTTTTGAATTAAACTGGTTTTCCCGGAGCCAGTTTTCCCGGTGATTATGTAAATTTTTGGTTTGTTGAATGAGTTTTGCCTAATTTCATTCAAACGGCTTTCGGCATAACCAATTAAATGATGAACAACGGTCACAGGGTTTCTCAGTATTGTTTTTACATTGGGCGTGTTGGCAATCATTGCAGGTAAACTGTCGAGCGAAAGTTCGAGCGCCGCCGGAAGTTGCCTGAAATAGGTAGTTCGATAACAGGATTGTAAAGTTCGGTACCCAAAACCGTAAAGCCCATAATTAAAATGATTGCCCGCAAATTCATTTCAATTCCGGTTTGAATGGCTTCTGGAGCAGAAACCGGTTCTAACTGCATTCGGGTTAAAACAAAAGCGGTAACCATGGTAATTGCAACAAAAAATATCCACAGACGCGGACGTGCGATTTGTCGCAAAGCCCTTTTATACCGCATTGCCCAAACCGTTGCGATAACAAAAACCATGGCAGCCCAAACAGCAAAATGAATGCGGCCCACCAGAAAAAGTGTTCCTGCAATTAAAATCACATTTAACGTAAGCCAGAATTTGGAATAATTAAATCCGTTGTGTTTTTGCTGCCGGGAGAAGTGGTTGTTTGAGGTATGAATAAAATTGCTGTTAGACAAAGGATTACTGACGATTTTTTTGCCCGTTCGAATACCAATAATTGCTGAAAAAACGCCAAAAAGCGCATAAAAAATAAGCAGTAAAACAAGTGGCGCCCAAACCGCATCGAACTTTAAAAATAACTGTTTCTCAGCGTATTTCATTAAATTGGTATATACTTCAACAATGTTGTAGCCATAGAAAATAATGAAATTGAATATTTTCTGAAATAAATTCCACGACATGGCCAGCGCCGAACCTAAAATGAAACCGGGAATCGTTCTGCCCAGCAACCTGGTTGATAATTCAAGTAAAACCGATTCACTGAAGATAGCGATCATCGGGCCAAAAATAACGGCGCTGGGCGACATGGTTTTCAGTAAGGCACAAATAACGCCGGCACGCCAGAACAAACCACTTTCTTTCCATTTGTAACTTGCCGAAATAAGTATTACAAGCGCAATTGCCGTGAGAATATTTCCGCTAAAAGGCACACGAAGGTTGTGTAAAAAGCTGCCCAGCACAATTTCTGATGAAGCCCAGATTGTTCCCAAAACAGAGGCTTTTATCCACTTTTCGTTCAGATGCGCTGTTTGTGGCATTGCTTTTTAATTTGAATATTTAAGCCATTTCCCTGTTTTCTGCAAGCAGGTTGAAATCATCGCCAAACATCGCAAAATATTCAATACTAAAAGTGCGGAAAGTATAACTTACCGGCAGCAGAATAACTGTGCCAATAAAAGGAATCATAATCAACAGAAGGCCAATACAGCAGGTCATAACGGCTAATAAAATAACGGCAATTCCAACAGCAATTTTTAAAGCAAGAATAAGCAGTCCGTAAACAATAAAACTTCCCAAATTATTCACTGCCAGCGAAATAAACTTAACCCACGCTTTGGTGGCCGACAGTTGGTGTTTGTACATTATTGGGACTACAAAATCGTTGAGAAAGAGCGAGATGTAAGCGGCAATCACCAGGAACCCAAACAGAATCACAACCATTCCTGAGATAAATCCAAATTTGGTGACTTCGGGAATTAACCCTTCGTGCATGTTTTTAAAAATCTGAAAACAATAGAAAATGAATAACAGAAAAATTGCCATCACTATCAAACCATAAATAAACTGCCACCAAAACAACGAATTGCCTTGTTTTCGGTAATCGTTCCAGGGTTTTACAACTTCGTCTCGGTTATTTACAACATTATACAGAAACATAAATGTGCCGCGCGAATTTATCCAGGTCAGGATTATTGCTATTACCACCAGCATGATTGCGCCAAAAATGATTAACCCAAACCACAGCGGGTGCGATATTAACCATTCGATGGCCG
The DNA here is from genome assembly GCA_009773765.1 of Prolixibacteraceae bacterium. Taxonomy (GTDB): domain Bacteria; phylum Bacteroidota; class Bacteroidia; order Bacteroidales; family Prolixibacteraceae; genus Draconibacterium. The sequence continues at coordinate 61,558 of WTWZ01000024.1, forward strand.
TTGCAGGGAAGGAGTAAAATTTATCCCAGTCAAAATCATCGGCCTTAAAGCCCGAATTTCTTCCGCCACCGCCGCCACTGTTGCATCCTGGCAACTGTGCAAGAAAAGCCGTAAAGCCGATGTTAATCCATTTTAAAATATCAAAAGGTTGGAAAAGCGCTTTTTTCATTCGTTCAAATGCGTTCGAGAGTGGTTGGCCGTAGTTGGTATTCATTGCAGTAGTTTTTTTTGATGTGACAAGTTACAAAAAAGCGGGCAACCTGTTGATATTAAATTACAAATAACTGCATGTAAAAATGGGTTAAAAAAGAAGGCCCCGGTTTTTGCAAACCAGGGCCATTGGATTAGAAATATGTAAATTGGATTAGAAAATGCCTAATCATCATCTGCTTCTTCGGCATAAGCTTTCAACAGCTCATCCTGAACATCGGCAGGAACCTTTTCGTATTCCGAGAATTCAATTGTAAATAATCCGCGCCCGCCGGTTATTGAACTTAACGAGGTTGAATATTTATACATTTCTTTTAACGGAACTTTTGCAGTAATTTTTTCAAGCCCTTTTTCAGAGCCCATTCCCATAATCATGGCGCGCCGTCCCTGCAGATCGCCCATGGCATCGCCCATACGGTCGGAAGGAACCCAAACATTCAGGTTGTAAATGGGTTCCAGAATTTTTGCCCCGGCATTTTTAAATGCTTTGCTAAAGGCATTCCTGCCTGCAAGTCGAAAAGAGATTTCGTTTGAATCGACAGGGTGCATTTTGCCGTCATAAACATAAACCCTGATATCGCGGGCATACGAACCTGTCAGCGGGCCTTCTTCCATTTTTTCCATAATCCCTTTCAGAATAGCTGGCATAAAACGGGTGTCAATTGAGCCTCCCACAATACAGTTGCAGTATATTAATTTACCTCCCCACGGCAGTGTGTGTTCCTGAATGTCGCGAACCGACATTTTTTGTTCTTTGTCACCAAACTTGAACATGGTTTTGGGTAGCGATCCTTCTTCGAAAGGCTCAATAACCAGGTGAACCTCGCCAAACTGGCCGGCGCCACCCGATTGTTTTTTATGGCGGTAATCGGCCTGGGCAGATTTTGTAATGGTTTCACGGTAAGGTATTTTTGGTGCAAACGTATCAACTTCAATTTTATAAATGTGGTCGAAATACCATTTTAAAACATTAAGGTGATATTCTCCCTGTCCCTGAACCAGTAACTGTTTTAGCTCTTTTGAGTATTCAATTACAAATGTGGGATCCTCGAACCTCATTTTATTTAATACTTCGCCAACTTTTTCGTCATCCGATTCATTTTTTGCTTTCATGGCAACCGTAATTCGCGGCAGAGGGAACTTAACAGGCTGGAATTTTGTGTCGCCATCTTTTGTTGCAAGGGTTTGATTGTATTTTGTGTCTTTTAATTTTACAGTACAACCAATGTCGCCTGCAACAAGTTCTTCCACTTTTTCCCGGTTTTTACCAGCAGACACAAATATTTGCGAAAGCCTTTCCTTATTTCCGGTTGTTGTATTAATTAAATCGAGCCCTTCTGTAATTTTGCCCGACATCACTTTAAAATAGGTAATTTCGCCAACATGTGGTTCAACCGAAGTTCTGAAAACAAACAGACAGGGTTTTCCTGATACATCCATTGTTACAGGCTGGCCGCTGACCACCGGAATCATTTTCTTTTCGTCAGGGGCCGGCGCTATGTTACATAAAAATTCAAGCAACCTGCCAACCCCGATATTTTTCTTTGCACCTGTACAAAAAACAGGAATAACACTGCGTGCAAGCATTCCAAGTTTTATACCCCTGCGCATATCGTCTTCGCTTAAAGTGCCTTGTTCGAAATACTGCTCCATCAATGATTCCTCATTTTCGGCAGCCATTTCAATTAACTGGTTGTGTAATTCTTCAGCTTTATCTTTTTCCGAGGCAGGTATCTCGAGCACTTCAGGTTTTCCGCCATCTTTGCCGTATTTGTACATTTTCATCTTCAGTACATCAATAACCGAAGAAAAACCCGGGCCGGAATCAAACGGATATTGAACAACAGTAACTTTATTGCCGAACGAGTTTCTGCATTGTTCCAGGGCCGACTCAAAATTCGAGTTGTCGTGGTCTAACTGATTAAATACGAGTACCATTGGTATTCCGGCAGCATCTACATGACGGGCAGCGCTCTCGGTTCCGGCTTCAACTCCATTTGAAGCGTGAATGGTTAATAATACAAGTTCGGTAACATACAGCGAGGAAACAACCCCGCCGCACAAATCATCCATACCCGGGGCATCGATAATATTGATTTTTTTACCGTTGTACTCGGTATATAAAAGTGTGGGATATACGGAGTTCCCATAATCCTGTTCTATTTGTGTGAAATCTGAAACTGTGTTTTTTGCAGTTACTTCACCCCTTCGATTTATCACTCCACCCTCGAAAAGCATAGCTTCTGCAAGGGTGGTTTTCCCACTGCCGGCATTCCCGATGATGGTAATGTTACGGACCTGATCTGTTTTATAAACTTTCATGATGTATTAGTTTTTATTTGTTCTTAATCCTTTTTGGTCTGTTTTTTTTGAGAAAGGCCACCAAAAATAGTAATAATTTATTAACATCCAAGAGGGGCGAAAATAAGTTAAAATGTTGTGAAAAACATGAATTTGTTGCATGATATTGGTTGGTTTTCAGTTAAATCAGCTTATCTGAAATTTTTAATGTTGTTTAGTTCAACAGGTTCAAAGAGAGCTTTCTGACGGCATATGATTTTTAAGTGACATCTGAATTCTGGTCAGTTTTTGTTTTGTTGTAAATCCAATAATTTTTTTAATATTCAAAACATTTAGGGATATTTAATTGCTTATTAATATTGATTAAAAATAAAATTTGAAAACTTTGGAGAAAAGTGCATTATTTTTCTACATTTGTCTGGAAATGTGATAAAAGTCACATATTTTGAATAATGAAAGTAAATTCTTCTGAAATAAAAATGAATTGTATGGCATGCATGATGTGTATGTGTTGTAATCGTTTTATAGCAGAGGAATAATTTATATTATAAAAATTTTAAGGCGAAAGCCCTTCTGCTAAACAAAGAAGGGCTTTTTTTTATTTTATTATGGAGGAGTTAATAAAAACAGGGACCGAAAGTAAGATTGGTGAACGCGAAAGGTTTTTGCTCAACCTGAAAGCAAATGCCGAACCTGTCTTTATCGGGAACCGGACTTTTGCCAAAGCCAGTGAACTAGCAGAAAAGTATGGTGCAAAAGCTTTTCACTTCGACCAGCTTTCAAACATCCTCGAAAAAACCGATGTGCTGATTTCTGCCACGGCTGCGCCTCATTTTATCCTTAAAAAAGAAAAATTAATTGAAGCAGAAAATATTATCGAAAACGAAGTGAAAATATTCTCGGAAAAATTTGTTTATGAAAAAGAAATACCTACCCATATCAATTGATATTACCAGCCAAAAAATACTGATTATTGGCGGTGGCGAAAGTGCATATAAAAAGCTGAAAATATTGCAGCGTTTTGATGCGCAGGTTGAAGTAATTGCCATAGAAGTGTGCAACGAAATCAAATCTGCCGGAGTGGTATGGTTCGAAACAGCCTACCGGAAGGAGTTGCTAAAGGGGTATCTGATACTTTATTCGTGCACCAACAACGAATCGCTCGATCGCCAGATTCTTGCCGATGGCAAAGAGATGGGAGTACTTGTAAATATTCACGACAATCCTAACCTGTGCCAGTTTGTTTCACCCGCAATCTTTCAAAACGGAAAAATCACGGTGGCAGTTGGTTCGAATGCCGAAGATGTTTACGGGTCAATTCGGATCCGTAATATTATAGAAGAGTTTTTAACAGAAAAATATTTCAAAAATTAATGTTATGGCAAATGGTTTTAATCCGCTAAACAATAAACAGCGGAGCGCTTTTAACGATTTAATCAAAGAACTGACAAACGAACAGGCAATTTGGTTGCATGGCTGGCTTGAAGGCCGGTTATCCGGGGTTCAGGGGAAGCCGGTATCTCCGGTAACCGCCGCGTTGCCCGCTGTGCCTCAATCTAAATTAACCATTTTGTATGGTTCCGAAACCGGGCATTCTCATGAACTGGCAGAAAAGTTGGCCGAAAAGGCTGCCAACAAAAATATTGCCGCCACAGTTTTTAGTATGTACGATTATAACACGAAAAAATTAACCGAAGAGGATAATATTGCCATTATTGTCAGTACCCACGGCGAAGGCGACCCACCCGATATGGCCAGCGATTTCCATAAGTTTATAACCGGAAAACGCGCCCCGAAACTGGAAAAGCTCAACTTTTCGGTGTTGGCTTTGGGCGATAAATCGTACAAACATTTTTGTAAGACCGGCGAAGATATCGATGCTGCAATCCGAAGTCTGGGCGCAT
>WTWZ01000024.1:66022-84844 GCA_009773765.1 Prolixibacteraceae bacterium
GGATAAGGAAGTATATCACCTCGAACTTTCGCTTGAAGGGTCGGGTTTGAAATATGAACCCGGTGATTCAGTCGGTATTTTTGCTGTAAATCCTGAATCTCTGGTTGAACAGATTCTTCAAAAAACAGGTTTCGATCCCGAATATGTTGTTACCCTCGAAAATGGAGAAATGACCATCAGGGACGCTTTTTCTCATCACCTCGAAATCACCGTATTAACCTTCGATACCATCAAAAAGTATTACGAAAAAACAAAACTGCCCGAACTGGGTAAATTGATAAATGATGATAAAAAGCTCGACGAATATCTTTACGGCCATGATTTGCTCGATATTCTCGAAGATTATCCGTTCGACTGGAACCCGAACAAACTGATTGAAGTTTTGCGCCAGTTGCCACCCCGGCTCTATTCAATTTCGTCGAGCCAGGACATGGTGGGCGACGAAGTACATGCCACGGTTTCGGTTGTGCGTTACGAGCGGAAAAGCCGTCTGCGCAATGGCGCATGTTCATCGCACCTGGCCGACAATATCGAAACCGACGACCAGGTTCCGGTGTACATCGAAAAAAATCCATCATTTAAACTTCCAGCAAACGGGGCTAAAATAATTATGGTTGGCGCCGGGACCGGAATTGCGCCCTACCGCGCCTTTTTGCAACAGCGCGAAGCTGATAATAATACCGGCAATACATGGCTGTTTTTTGGCGATCGTCACTTTCAAAGCGACTTTCTGTATCAGGTGGAGTGGCAAAAGTGGCTAAAATCAAACCATTTGCAAAAAATGGACGTGGCTTTCTCGCGCGACCAGGAAGAGAAAATTTATGTGCAGCACAAACTTCAGCAAAATCAACAGGAAATTTTAAAGTGGCTTGAAGAAGGCGCACACTTTTATTTGTGTGGCGACATGAAAAAAATGGCCAAAGACGTGAACAAAACCCTGCTTGAAATCATTAAAAACCAGGGCGGTATTACTACCGAAAAGGCAGAAGAATATGTAAAAAAATTAAAGCGCGAAAAACGCTTTCAGCAGGATGTTTATTAGGAAAGATTATGGACGGTACAATTAACTGGGCGCAACTCTCTGAAGTAGAGAAGCTCAAATACGACAGCAACTTCTTGCGCGGAACGCTTGTGGAAAGCATTGCCAATCCAATAACCGGTGCATTGACCGAAAGCGACACGCATATCTCGAAGTTTCACGGGTTTTACCAGCAAACCGACCGCGACCTCGACAAGGAACGCAAACAGCAGAAACTCGAACCCGCCTACTCGTTTCTCATCAGGCTGCGTATTCCGGGCGGCGTGGTTACGCCAAAACAGTGGCTGCAGCTCGATGAACTGGCGGATACTTATGCCAACGGAACGCTTAAACTTACCACCCGGCAAACTTTTCAGTTTCATGGCGTAATTAAGCGCAACCTGAAGAAAACCATTGCCGGAATAAACAAAACCCTGCTTGACACCATTGCCACTTGTGGCGATGTAAACCGCAATGTAATGTGTCATGCAAACCCCGCAGAATCGCCGTTGTACCCCGATGTAATTGAACTTGCCAATGCGTTAAGCCTGCACTTGTTGCCGCAAACCCGCGCGTATCACGAAATCTGGCTCGACGAAAAACTGGTGGCCGGTGGCCCTGCAGAATCTGAACCCATTTATGGAAACCGTTACCTGCCCCGTAAATTCAAAATAGGAATCGTTATTCCGCCAGCGAACGACTGCGATATTTTTTCGCAGGACCTTGGTTTTATAGCCATTGTTGAAAACGGAAAGATTGCCGGATACAATGTAGTTGCCGGTGGCGGTTTGGGTTCAACATTTGCCACGCCGGGCACTTACCCGCGTACAGGCACCGTAATTGGATACTGCCTGCCCGGCCGCGTGGTTGAAGTGGCAGAAAAAATCCTGATTGTGCAGCGTGACAACGGCAACCGTCAAAACCGCAAACAGGCGCGTATGAAATATACCATCGACAACATGGGGGTTGAAAAATTTACTGCCGAAGTGCAGCAACTTCTTTCTTCTCAGCTCGAAAAGCCGATGGAATTTCATTTTTCGCGCACAGGCGACAACTTTGGCTGGAAAAAAGGAACCGACAATAAATGGCATCTTACCTTTTTTGTGGAAGGCGGACGTGTAAAAAACGATGGCGAAAAAACGCTGAAAGCCGCACTGCGCGAGGTTGCCGAAAAAACCGACGGACATTTTATTTTAACGGGCAACCAAAACATGATTTTCGCTGCAGTTTCTGAAAAGGGCAAAACAGTAATTGACGGAATACTGAAAAAACACAACGTTGCCCCGGCGCAAATTTCAGGTCTCCGGAAAAACTCAATTGCCTGTGTGGCGCTGCCCACATGCCCGCTGGCTTTTGCCGAGGCCGAAAGATATTTGCCTTCGCTGATTTCAAAAATCGAAAAAATATTAGAAGCGAAAGGGCTTTTCAAAGAGGAGATTGTAATAAGGATGACCGGATGCCCCAACGGTTGCGGCCGCCCGTACCTCGCTGAAATAGGGCTGATTGGTAAATCTCCCGGATATTACAACTTATACCTTGGAGGTAGTTTTGAAGGAACCCGGCTTAACAACTTGTACCGCGAAACCATCGACGAGGCTGAAATCCTTCGCGAACTTGAAGCCTTGTTTGCTGATTTTGCAGGTTCGCGCATTGAAAGTGAGCGGTTTGGCGATTTTGTCATCCGTAAGAACTATGTGAAAGAGATAAAAGAAGGAAAATATTTTCGCCATTAAACTGAATATCAAATTGAAAACACAACTTTTCATAGGAAGAAACATCAGTTCAGAAACAAAAACCTGGCTGGTTAGTGAAACTGTCAGTTTCGAAGAACATGGTTTAAAACAAATTGTGTTGGATGAACCTGATTATTCGCTTTTCCCTGCCATCAAAATGCAGTTTCCATGGCACAATTAACACTCGAAAAAAACCAGAGAGAGCAGGTGGTTTATCTGCACGGTAACCTGTCTTTGAATGTTTTCGGATTGAAAATGGAAACTTTTGAACATCAGTTTCAGCAGGTAGAAGTATATCGAAATTTTTGTTTCAGAAAAAAACAGGATGAACTGGCAGCAGTTAAATTTGCAGCCGGATTGCTTCAAAACTCCGTAACACCTTAAAGTGATGAACAACAGCTTATTTGACAGTGCATTGAAGCACTAAAAAAACAACTTGAACATTCAACCCGTGTTGGTTTGGGTATCGAAAAATCGCTTAATAAATAATGCTATGGTAAAAACAGTATCAATTCTCGGATGCGGCTGGCTGGGCACAGCGCTTGGGAAAAAGTACCTGACAAAAGGAGTTGCGGTAAAAGGCTCCGTGGCTTCGACTGATAGTTATAACCGGCTTGAAACCACTGGAATTCAAACATATCACATAAGGATTGACCCCGATGGAGTGGCGATTGATTATAAAAACTTCTTCAATACCGATATACTGATAATTGCCTTGCCACCCCGGGGCGAAAATGTAACCGAAAATTTCCCGCAGCAGATAAACCAGATCGTTCAGTTAATCGTTGAGACTAAAATTGCAAGGGTGCTTTTTGTTTCGTCCACTTCGGTTTATCAGCCCTGGAATGGCGTTGTACGGGAAGGAGATGAAGGCTATCCCGGTAAACCAACGGGAAGGGCACTGGTTAAGGCTGAAAAATTATTACAGTCATTGCCCAATACAAAAACTACTGTGGTACGTTTGGGCGGATTAATCGGTTACGACCGCAATCCTGCCCGTTTTCTTTCAGGAAAAAAGGATATTGCGGCTGATACCCCGGTAAACCTGGTTCACCGCGACGACGCTGTACAGATTATTTTTGACCTGATAGAAAGAAACATTTGGGGCGAAGTATTTAATGCCTGTAGTCCGCATCATCCCACAAAAAAGGAATTTTACACCAAAGCAGCCGCCATCAGCGGGTTGCCGGCGCCCGGATTCAACCTGTTACACGAAAACTATAAAATTGTAAACAGCGATAAACTTATTTCGCGTTTGGGTTATTCTTTTCGGTATTTTAGTCCGATGGATTATTTAAAAGAAGTTGAAGAATGGTCCTTCCGCATTTAATTTCGATAGTGGGCGGGGGTCCCGGCGATCCCGAATTACTCACCGTAAAAGCGCTGAAAAGGTTGAAGGAAGCAGATGTAATTCTTTACGATGCGCTGTTGGGAGAGGAAATTCTTGAATTGGCAAATCCTGCATCTCTTAAAAAATACGTTGGTAAAATTTACAATGATGGTCAAAACCAGTGCGAACGTCAGGAAGCGATAAACAACGAAATTTTACATTGGGCTTCCGCAGGGAAAAGACTGGTACGGTTAAAAACAGGTGATCCGATGGTTTTTGCCCGTGGCGCTGAAGAAATCAGGTTTTGCAGGGCAAACAACATAAATTTTGAAATCATTCCCGGGATTTCGGCTGGCTTCGCTGCATCTGCGCTTTTTAGCATTCCGTTAACCGAACGGGGCAAAAGCAATATGATACTGTTTTATACTGCAAACAGGGAAAATGGCGGATTTTACGATGTTGAACCTTTAGTTCAGGTCATACAGTCAGGCTCGCCGGTAATGGTTTATATGGGGCTGAATAATTTGCCAAAACTTGCTGAAAAACTGGCAGGAAAAGGAATTGACAGTGCAACATCCATTCAGATATTGAGCAATATTTCCCAGGCCAGGCAGAAAAGCTGGTCAACAAACATTGGAGAAGTAGTAGGGTTTTTAAAAGAAAATAAACCTGAAACGCATTCCGTAATCATCATTGGCAAGAATGCCCAACAAATATAAATGAAGCAAAAACTGCTTTCGGGTGAGGCTGATTTGGCCGTGCACAGTTTAAAAGATGTTCCTTCTGAAATGCACCCCTACCTTTTGTTAGCTGCCTTCACGGAGCGCGAAGATGTGCGCACCTTTAAACGCGCCGGCGCCGACCTGATTCTTACCTACTTGGCAGAATTGGTGGCGGATGAATTAAAGAAAGGTTAAAAATTTGTACAATCAATAATTTTGTTTTGAATGTAGGCTTTTCGAAGGGACATAGCAATGTGAATAATTTTTAAGCGTGTGTTTTACTCCAAATATTTCTTTAAAATCAGCTCTTTTTGTTTTGGGATTAATGCAATTTGTTTTTCCAAATCCGATATTTTCTTTTCAATTTTCTCAATCTCTGCTACAATTTTTTCTTGTTCTTTGATTGTTGGTATTGGAATCTCAATAGGAATCAAATTCATTACCGAAAGACCTGGTTGGGCAGTTCCTGTGGCATACTGATTCAGGTTCATATATTTTAACTGATAATGAAGCCATATTTTATTTACATCTTTTTTAGGATAAGCGACCAAAGCATGTTCTGTGGCGTGAAATTTACCCGAAACCAAATGAACATTACCGCATAAAGCTCCTTGTCTGCCAACCAATGAAAACTGCCCCTCATTTGTAAAGGTTTCAGTATAACCTCTTAATCCATTCCCGCCATAACAAGGGTAAAGCTTTTCATTGAATTCTTTGTAGATATTATCTGCTTTAACAAACTGACCAGCTTTTAACTCACAAATTTCATCAAGCCTCTTTTTATTGCCACTTGTATTTTTATAAAAATCAAAAATTTCTTCTCTTAGCTTACTAACTTCCTCAACCGCATTTTGCTCTTGTTTTTCTAAAACCTCAATTTCAGAGACAATTTTTTCCTGAATGTTTTTGGGAGGAAGAGGAATTTTAACTTTTGCTAAATCATCAGCATAAACGTGGGGTTGGGCTTGCCCTCTCTGCAATTGGTATATTTCTTTTTGAATTGATTTTAAGAACTGAAATATCAAGTTTGTCGAAATTAATTCCTCGTCTTTTGATTTAATAGTATTGCAATCGGAAGCAAAAATTGGAATTTCAAAATAGTTTATAAATCCAGAATAAGCACCGGATGCACTTACTGTAATTATATTTCCACCCCTATTTGATTCATTGTGATAATATGCAGGACTTTGTCCACCTGCAATAACAGGAATATTTCCTTTAGCTGCTTTTTCTTCAGTAATTGTTTTTCCTTTTTGAATTACAGCGATATCGCTTAACATTTCTAACTTAGACGTTTTCCAGACTTCCTCAAATCGTACTTTTTTTTTGGCTGTCAACGAAATATTTTTTTCAAAGTCAACTCTATCAAAAGTAAGCATATCAACCAGGTTTTGATAGCTGATATTTTGCTGAATATTTTCGGCTATTTCTAAATCAAACTCACCATTAAAGGCCTTAAATATGTATGTACTTGCTTTTTCAGGGTTGTCCCATTTTTCAGCATCGTAAAGTTGGGTACATTCGTCAATGCTTTTACTGCGCTGTATCGGGTGAATGCCTTCACTACCCCGGCGGTTGCTAAACTCGTAACCTAAAAAGCGTTTTTCGGCATCTTTCTCTCCGGTTTTTACAAGTACCAATTTTTGAGGATAGGCTATAATGAAATACAATAATTTTTCTTGTTCCAATGCGAATATACTCTTCCAAAGATCCGGTTCGTTTTTAGCTTTTATTTTCTTGATGTATTCCTTATAAATTTCGTGTTGTTTTACCCTTTCGTTTGGAGTTTTTTGCAACAAAGTTTTGTAATCGTCAACAGAAATGGTAACCCAAGCGTGAGAAACGTATTTTGCAATGGGTTTCTCAATACCATTTATTGTAAGGTCTTGCAGATTCGCAAAGCATTTTTTTACCGTTTCCTCAATATTAAAAGCATCCAAATTGTTTCGCCTTCTTAAAAAAAGAGTAACCGTATTTGTACCGGTAGCCATAAATGTATTGGAACCTAATTCGGCAATTGCCAGAAATTCAAAATACTTTAATAAAATTTCTCTGGTTTGGGTATAAATCCCGGTATTGCTCAATATGCTACTTGGTAATATAACCCCGGCAACACCTCCATCTTTCAGTAGTTGCTTGGTACGCTCAATAAACAAACATTCTATTTCAGAACTTTGGTCGGTTAAACGGCCAAACAAATCAAATCCTTTTTTCGATTTTTCTTCGTCCATCAGCCCTTTAAATGCTGAAACTGAATAAGGAGGATTTGAAATAATTATATCAAATTGTTTATTATCCTGCGGATATGTTCTGTCTGTTTCATTCAGTAAATCTTTAAATTCGGTTGAAGTAGCGAAATCACCAAGTCCATCGCCATGAATAACTTTCGCCAAGCCATCGCCATGCAAATAACAGCTTACTTTTGCAGTTTTTACCAAACGATAATCTTTTTCAATGGCATAAACATATTTCTCAGCCCAATCGAATTGAACCCGCTGAAAACCATCTAATTGTCTTTTTGTTTCGGGTTTGTACCCTGAAAGAACCAAATTATCAATGTATTGCTGAACTACTTCCATTGATTCGGTAATAAAATGACCGCTCCCTGCTGCATAATCGATTATGGTAGGTAGCAAATCATTTTTATTTCCTTCGGCTATTTTTTTTGCAGTAATATCCTGAATTGGCAGGCTCTTTATAATGAAACGGGCAATTGGTACCGGGGTAAAAAACTGCCCTGATTCTTGTTTTAAACCGGTTGTAAGTAGTAACTCAAAGAAATCGCTTAAAAATTGTTGCCTGTATGTATAACGTATCTGATACTTTTGAAGCAACTCTACTACTTCTTTTACAACTTTAGCATTTTCCTGAAATGAAGCATCGTCGAAAACTTCTTTTATGGCAAATTCATTGTTCTTTTTTAGCCGGATTTCAGTTAATATATCTTTGATTTCATCCCTGTAACGTTCTTCAACTTGTTGAAACCGGGTATCGAATTCATCATCGCTAACATCGGATACCTTTTTTTCGAGCAACTCTTTCATTCCTCTCCGGTAAAGGTCAGTCAATCTTTTTTGAAATTTAATATGATTATCTTCACCCTCAAGCCATTGAAAATGAAGTTGGTCATTATCTTCTCTGTTTTCGTCAACTATTTTGCACAAAAACAGCGTGAATATTTTATTAAATGCATTTGGTTTATCAGATACTACATTATGCCTAAGTATTTCGAGGAAGCGATTAAAAATAAAACTACTATCCTCTTGTTTTAATACTTTTAAGTCATTCTTTGTTAACGCTTTGCTTTGAAATTCATAGGGAGCAACCCAACTGTCAAAAATACCATTGGTTTTTGGCAGCTTGTTCCAACGTTCGTAAAAGTCTTTTACGTTGCCAGTTTGTCGATAGTCATCCTCAATTTTGACAATTACGTTTTTATAACTTACCTCTGCTTTGTCAAAATTGGAAGCATAAAGCATTAGAATATCGGCATTTTTATCTTGTTGAAAGTAGGTAAAAAGTTGTCCGCCATTCTTTTCCAAATTTTTAAATTCTTTGTCAAATTCTGCCCCCCACGTTTTACACTCGATCATAAGGTAAGCAGAACCATCATCGCGGGTAACTAAAATATCTAATCGTCCGCTTGTTCCATGTCCTGTAGCCCAGGTTTTTTCCAATATGATATTTTCAGGCTTATATCCTTTTTCAAGTAATCTGTTAATACATTCAATAACCACCCAATTTTCGGTCTGAGAGAAATTCTGAGTGGTTTTACTTTCTGCTTTTATTCTGTCGCCTAAAATGAATATCTCTTTTTCAAAATCTATTTCAATTGCATAATTATCGCAATTAGAATAAATCTTATGAAATATTCCAGTAGTATTCTCTTTAGGTTTAAATCCTAATACTTGTATGAGTTTTTTAGAGTTCATATTAGAATTTCATTACTGCTTGTTTAACATTCTTTTCTTTGATGTATTTCGATTGTGATTCTGCAACAGAGAATACATCATCAGAACACTTGTATTTATGCGCTTTTTCAACCAAAATTTCGGCTACGAATAAGTTCTTGACTTTTGCAAAATCCATCTCAAGAAATTCAGCGAGTTTTTCAAGATTTGCAGGTGGAAATTTCTTATGCCCATTCTCAATTTTGCTCATGTCAGTCATTATGATTCCAAAAATTTGTCCAAAATCACTTTGAGTTAATCCCTTTTTAATTCGTTCATTTCTTAAAAACTCACCAAAAGTTGCCATATTATACACTTGTTGTTTGTCGTCTTGCTAAATTAATGGCAAGTTATGAAAAATATTTCAATTTTCTTATACGCAGAGGCAAAAAACAACTGATTTAATAATTTGGTATTTAATACAAATTGACTTTATAAAACATATTATAATCAAAAGAGCTTTAAATATTTCTACTTTTGCCCCCCTGAAAACTAATTAATGATATATAAGTTTTTTTTGGTTGCCCTAATTCTGTGTTTGTTTCAATTTTCTGGCCAGGCGCAGCAAAAATTTGTCTTGAGCGGCCACATTACCGATGCTGCCACGGGCGAAGCTTTGCCGGGCGCCACCGTAATTCTGGAAAATGCAGCTAATTTAGGCGTGGCAACCAACTCTTACGGATTTTACTCAATTACACTCACTTCCGGAAAACATTTGGTTCGTTACCGGTATGTTGGCTTCGTGAGCCAGGTTGTAGAAATTAGTTTGACTGAAAATAAAAAACTCGATATTCAACTTAAAGAGCAAACCATCGAACTTGGAAATATTGTGGTTACCGGCGAGCGCCCCGACCACAATGTATCGTCGGTTGAAATGGGGAATGTTAAATTGGCGCCAAAGGAGATTGAAAAAATTCCGGTAATCTTTGGCGAACAGGATATTGTAAAAACCATGCAACTTATGCCGGGGGTAAAATCGGCGGGCGAGGGAAATTCAGGGTTTTATGTTCGCGGCGGGGGAATTGACCAAAACCTGATTTTGCTTGATGAAGCGCCGGTTTACAACGCATCCCATTTGCTGGGGTTCTTTTCAATTTTTAATTCTGAAGCTATTCGCGAGGCAAACCTGATGAAAGGTTTAATTCCGGCTGAATATGGCGGCCGCGCTTCGTCGGTTTTTGATATTAAAATGAAAGAAGGAAACCTTAAAAATTATGGAGTAGCCGGAAGTGTTGGGCTGATTTCCTCCAATCTCGCTGTTGAAGGCCCCATTGTGAAAGATAAAGGTTCGTTTATTATAAGCGCACGCCGTACGTATGCCGATTTGTTCCTTGCCTTGTCAAAAGAAGAGGATTTGAAGAATACAAAGTTGTATTTTTACGATTTAAACCTGAAAGCCAATTACAAAATAAACGATAACAACCGGATTTACATTTCGGGATATTTTGGCCGCGACGATTTCGGATTTGCCGACGAGTTCGGTTTCGATTGGGGAAATGCCACCGGCACAATTCGATGGAACCACAATTTCAGCGAAAAACTGTTTTCGAATACTTCTTTCATTGTCAGCAATTATTCATACGATATAAATATTCTTGGCGATGTGGATGTTACCATCGGTTCGCAAATCGATGATTTGAACCTGAAACAGGATTTTACCTGGTACGCCAGCCCCCAAAATACCATCCGGTTTGGTGGAAACGCCATTTATCACAACATTATGCCAGGTGAAATTACGGTTTCTGAAAATTCAGGTATTAACCCCGAAACCATAGAACCCCGAAAAGCCATAGAGTGGGCTGCGTATATTTCGAATAATCAAAACATTTCGGAGCAACTGAAACTTTATTATGGCCTGCGCCTGTCGCTTTTCAGTAATGTTGGGCCCGGCGAATTTTACGAGTTTAACCAAAGTGGCGAACTGATTAATACAATTAATTATAATGGTTTTGAATTTGTAAAAAACCAGGGAGGCATCGAACCGCGGCTTGGGCTCAGTTATATGCTTAACTCAAAAAGCGCCCTGAAAACTTCGTACAACCGCATTTACCAGTATTTGCATTTACTTTCGAATTCAACCACAACAACGCCAACCGATTTGTGGTTGCCCAGCAGTAACAATGTAAAACCTCAGGTTTCAGACCAGGTTTCGGTGGGATACTTCCGCAATTTTAAGGACAACGAATACGAGTCGTTAATTGAAATTTACTACAAGGATTTAAAAAACCAGATTGACTATAAAAACGGCGCCGAACTGGTTTTTAACTCCACGGTTGAAGCCGAACTGGTATTTGGACGCGGCTGGGCATATGGCGCAGAATTTATGTTTAAACGAAACTTTGGCCGGCTGAATGGATGGATTAGCTACACTTTATCCAGAACCTTACGGCAATTTGACGAAATTAATAACGGAAATCCTTTTCCCGCGAGGCAGGACAGGATTCACGATTTGGCGGTGGTGGGAATTTACCAGATAACTCCTAAACTTTCCGCTTCGGCCAACTGGATTTATTACACAGGAAACGCAGTAACTTTCCCGAGTGGAAAATATGAAATTGACGGACTGACAGTTGGATATTATACCGGGCGAAACGGCTACCGTATGCCGCCATACCACCGGTTGGATTTAGGATTGACCTGGGAACGCAAAAAAACCGAAAAGTTTGAATCGTCATGGAATTTCTCGGTTTACAATGCTTATGCCCGCGAAAATGCATACTTTATCCAGTTCAGGGAAAACGAGGAAAACCCGAATAAAACCGAAGCGGTGCAGTTTGCGTTATTTAAGATAATTCCGTCGGTTAGTTACAGGTTTAAGTTTTAATGAGTGAAATGAAAAACATATTTTACCTGATGGTTTTAACACTTCTTCTTTTCGGATGCGAGAGGGTGATAGATGTTGATTTAAATGAAGCCGATCAGCACGTTGTAATCGAAGGAAATTTGAGCATCAATCCCGATACGGCGAAAGTTAAAATTTCGATGACATCGAGTTATTT
The DNA here is from genome assembly GCA_009773765.1 of Prolixibacteraceae bacterium. Taxonomy (GTDB): domain Bacteria; phylum Bacteroidota; class Bacteroidia; order Bacteroidales; family Prolixibacteraceae; genus Draconibacterium. The sequence goes on from WTWZ01000024.1 coordinate 77,775, forward strand.
CGATACTTTGCCACCAGTGAAAGTTTCAGGGGCTGTGGTAACAGTTTCAAACAGTTTTGGGGATAAGTTCAGATTTTATGAAACAGAAAAAGGTATTTACCAGCCGAAGCAAATCAGGTTAAGGCCAGGCGAAACGTATCACTTAACGGTTGAAGCAAACGGGGAAAAATACGGGTCAACTTCGAGATTAAATCCTTCTGTGGCAATCGATTCAGTCAAATTTTATTACGAAGACAGTTTTTCATTTTTTGAGTCGGGTTATTATGTGAACCTCTACATATTAGACCCACGGGGAATAAAAAATTATTACCGTGTTAAACACTGGAAAAACGGGGTATATCAAAACTCCATCGACGATTTTTATATTTTCGACGATCGTTATGTTGATGGAAACAACATAGAAATAAACCTTTTTAACAGTCCGTTTGAGTTAAACGATACGATTACAGTCCAGTTGGTTTCGCTCGATAAAAGCGCGTATGAATATTTTAAAACGTTTGAGGAGTTGGTAAATAATAATCCAGGCTCGGCAGCGCCGGCAAACCCAAATTCAAATATTTCAAACGCCGCCCTGGGATATTTTTCAGCCTGGAGTTCGAGTTCGCGGACTTTTATTTTAAAGCCACAATAAGTATTTAAACTATTAACCTGAGGCATTTTTGTACGCAATATGTTCAAGTCCACTTTACCAATGATTTTTCCACAGACCGTTTCATAAAACAGGTTTGTTGAACTACAGCAAAAGGCGCTGTTGCCAATGGTCATATTTCTGAAGATTGTCCGGCTTCATCCCGAACTTGTTCAAAGGTTGCCTCAGTACCATATTTCTTCGTATTTGGGCGTTACTCCGGTATTTCTCAGCAAGATTTTATCAAAAAGGGCAAGAAAAAAGACTAAATGGTATCTTTCTTAAACAAGTTTATTTTTCCTGTGTTGTTTAGGTTGTATGTTTGCATCATAAAACAAATTTAAAAACAGAAAAAAATGAAAAAGTCAATTGGAGTAGTTTTAGGAATTTTGGTAATAACCTCTTCGGTTTTTGCCTCATACTCAAAAGGAGAAAAAGCAGTTTTCGAGATTGATTCGAAAGCAAGTAAAGTACACTGGACCGGTAAAAAAGTAACGGGCGAACACACCGGCTTTTTGTCGGTAGGTAAAGGTTCAGTTATGTTAGAAAATAACAACATAGTTGGGGCACAATTAAGTATTGATATGAACAGTATTGTTTGTACCGATATTAAAGATGAAGGCACTAACCTGAAATTTGTCGGGCATTTAAAGTCTGATGATTTCTTTTCGGTGGAAAAACATCCGCATACAAAGTTAGAAATTACTTCTTTGAAGCCCGTAACTGCAGGTGAATACACTGTAAACGGCAAACTCACCATTAAAGGTATTACAAACGATGTTAGTTTCCCTGCCAAAGTAAGCGTAAACAACGGTTTGGTAAAAGCAGTCGGCACAGCCAAACTCGACCGCACCAAATGGGATATCAGGTACAGTTCGGGCAAATTTTTCGAAGGTCTTGGCGACAGAATGATTTACGACGAGTTTGAAGTAACCTTCGATATTGCAGCAAAAGCAAATGTTTCAGATTTAACAGCAAAATAATTTCAGAAAATAAGTACACTATGAAAACAGGAAAAGGATCCGGCTTCGGATCCTTTTCTGTTTTTTAACGCACATACATTGTCTTTTACAGAATCTTTTTTGCAATAACCCGTTAAATTTTGTTGTTTTGCAACGATTTGAAAATGATTGTCATGATACAATTTTACAAGGTTCTGTTTTTTGCCCTGCTTCTGTGTGGTATTTCTGTCAATTTAAAAGCGCAGGGATTAAAAATCAACGAGATAATGTCGTCGAATACATTTGTGGTTTTTGATGAGGATGGCGATACACCCGACTGGTTAGAAATAATAAATACCGGAAATACAGCAATCAATCTTTCTGATTATTATATCAGTGAGAGTAAAAGGACTTTGCTGAAATGGCAGTTGCCAATATTTAACCTGCCACCTGGCAAAACTTTTATGGTTTATGCCTCGGGAAAAGACCGGCTGCAAATACCATTGCAATGGTACACAATAATCGATGTTAATCAACCCTGGAAGTACTTTCTTCCCAACAGTGAACCCTCCGCAACATGGAAATCGTACAGCTTTGCTGAAACCGGCTGGCTGACAGGATCAACGGGAATTGGTTTTGGCGATAACGATGATAACACGGTTATCCCAACGGGAACAATTTCGGTTTTTATGCGAAGGAAATTTACGGTTACCAACCTCAATGAATTGAAATCGTTATGGTTTCATATTGATTACGATGATGGCTTTGTGGCTTTTTTAAACGGGACTGAAATATGCAGGGCTGGTTTGGGGACACCCGGAAGCCCTGTGGCTTATAATCTATCGGCCGCTTCGCACGAGGCAAAAATGTTTAACGGAGGTTCGCCCGATGGTTTTGATATTTCGGATTTTATACCTCTTTTAAAAGAAAATGAAAATGTACTCGCAATACAGGTACATAATGCCGGCACAGGTTCCAGTGATTTAACCGCTATTCCGTTTTTAACAGCAGGATATGAAAATCAGGCGGCAACAACAGCGCCTGTTTCAAATTTTTTACAAATGCCGGTTCTGTATCCCCATTCCAATTTTAAACTTTCATCTGCCGGCGAAACGTTGAGTATTACCTTTAAAAATGGAACAGTTGCCGATTCCATCAGTTATGGGATTATTCCGGCAAATTATTCTTTTGGCCGTAAACTGGCCAACCCCGCAACCTGGGGTTATTTTTCGAAACCAACTCCGGGTTCATTAAATGAAACGGAAATGTTTACGGATATAGTTAAAAGCGAGCTGCAATTTTCAATTGCTGAGATGTTTTTGAAAAATACCAGACAGTTATTATTTTCGGGGGGCGTTGCTGGCGAGGAAATCAGATTTACTTTAAACGGAAATGAACCAACGATGGCCAGCACGCTTTACAGGGGGCCAATTACAATTTCAAAAAATACAGTTGTGCGTGCCAGAATTTTCAAGCCAGGCGCAATTCCAGGTAAAATAACAACTCGCACCTATTTATTTGATGCGCCCCCAACTTTACCAGTAATTTCGGTTTCAACCGATTCGCTGAATTTATGGGACACGCAATATGGTATTTATGTTTTGGGCGATTCATACGATACCCAGAATCCAAATTACGGCGCCAATTTTTGGGAGGAGTGGGAAAAACCAGCCAGTATCGAAATGACCGGAATTGCAGGGGAACGAGTGTTCGCATTGAATTGCGGAATTAGGATTTTTGGCGGCTGGAGCCGCGCCAGGCCTCAGAAATCCCTTGCAGTGTTTTTCAGAAATGAGTATGGCGACCCGGTTTTGGAGAATGTTCAACTCTTTAAATCGAAGCCCATTACTTCGTTTAAATCCATTGTTTTGCGAAATTCGGGAAACGACTATGATTTCACCCGTTTCAGGGATGGATTTATGACCGATTTGGTAAAAAACATGGATACAGATATACAGGCTTTTGAACCGGTAATCATGTATTTGAATGGTCAGTACTGGGGGCATATTAACCTGAGGGAGAAAATTAACGAAAATTATCTGGCCAGCAATCATAAAGTAGATGCAGACCAGGTTGATATACTCGAACTTGAATCGAATATAATTGAAGGCAGCAATTCAGAATATATCGATCTGCTTGCATTTCTGAAAAACAACAGTCTGGCACCTGATGTGAATTACGATTTTGTGGCAAAACAGATTAACATCGGTAATTATATCGATTACATGTTGTCGGAAATCTATTTTAACAACCGCGACTGGCCGGGAAACAACATAAAATTCTGGAAACCACAGACTGAAGATGGCAAATGGAGATGGATTATGTTTGATACTGATTTTGGTTTTGGTTTATACAACAGCAACGATTTTACCCTCAATACCATTCAGTTTGCACTTGAGCCCAATGGCCCAGCCTGGCCAAATCCACCGTGGTCAACGTTTGTGTTCAGGAAACTGTTTGAAAACACCCGGTTCAAACACGCTTTTATCAACCGGTTTGCCGATATGATGAATACTACATTTGCTGGCGCTTCGGTAGTAAGCAAAATTGATAGTATTGCGTCCATAATTCAACCCGAAATACAACGTCATTACAACAGGTGGGGGGCACCAAGTCCGGTGGGATGGCAGAATTCCGTTCAAACCATGAGGAACTTTGCCATGAACAGGGTCCCGCATGTCCAGTCACATATCAACCAGCAATTTATCCGGGCTGGAATTTTTGAAGTTACCCTTTCAAATTTTCCAGCGGCAGCCGGAACCATTAAACTGAATACAATTGAAATTGCCGGAGAATCATGGAAAGGGAAGTATTTTGAAAATGTGCCTGTTACCTTAACTGCAAAAGCTGTCAGGGGATATAAGTTCAGTAATTGGGAAGTGAACGGCGTAACCGTTTTAGATGAAACAATTGTGATAAACCTGAAAAAAGCCACCACAGTTAAAGCAGTTTACCAGGAAACATTTGATAATGGAAATTCGGTAGTTATCAACGAGATTAATTACAATTCAGCGGTTGAGAATGATGCAGGCGACTGGGTGGAATTGTACAATTGGGGCAGGACAGATATCGATATTTCGGGCTGGATATTGAAGGATGACGATGACACACACCAGTTTGTAATTCCTGAAAATGCAATTCTGAAAAGTAAAGGGTTTTTAGTTATCTGCCGGAACAGCATTAATTTTAAAGCAGTTCATCCTTTTATAACGAATTTTACCGGGAATATGGATTTTGGCCTGGCCAGCGCCGGCGATGTGGTTCGTTTGTTTACAAATGCTGGCGAACTGGTTGATTCAGTTGCTTTTAAAAGCGAGTTACCCTGGCCGGTTGAACCCAATGGAAACGGACCAACCCTTGAACTTCGCCATTATTCATACAACAGTTTAGTTGCTGAATCATGGAAAACGGCATTGGAAAACCTGGGTACTCCCGGAAGAGAAAATAGTGTAACAACGGGTTCAGATTTCGTTACAAGCAATAGTCCGGAAAAACAATTGCGGATTTATCCAAACCCGTTTTCAACCGAAACAAAAATAAAAATCGAAAATAACAGGCTCGGACCGATGAAAATTCAGATTTTTTCCATGGACGGAAGGTTAGTGAAAAGCGAATCAGTTGATGGCAATGAATTTGTCTGGCAGGGAGATAATCAGTCAGGTCAAAAACTACTGCCTGGTATTTATATTTGTAAAGTACAGTTTGATAATCAGTTACTGACAGGAAAAGTTATTCTTGGCAAATAAATTTTGTTTTGATTTTCTTCAATAAAAATCCGGGACAGAAAAGTGAATGCTGTACCGGGTTTTTTATCCCACAATTGCCTTGAAAAAAACAGTTTTAAGAGATTGTCAGGGTATTGCCATTTTGTTTAACATCGTATTTTTTAAGTGGGCTTGCCGCAGGGCCGTTTAATACAGCGCCTTCGGTGTTAAATTTCGAGCCATGACAGGGACAAGGAATATCTTTCGATGATGAGCTGTAGGTAACGGTACATTGCAAATGTGTACAAACTTTCGACAAAGCGATGTAAACTGTTTCGGTTGAACGGATTATGATGATATCGCCTTTGTATGCGAAACCGCCAACTGTTTTTAACGCTGCATAATCAGGGTCAGTTAAATCAACAGTAATCCCGCCGGTATTATTGTTGTTGTTATTGTCATCTTCTGTTAAATCATCAGAACACGAGTTAAAAATCACAGGGGCTGTCAATAGCAAACTGCCGCCAACAGCAAAATTTCTGAAAAATTTTCTTCTTTCCATATTAATATTGTTTAAAATTAAATGCCCGTATTAAATTGAACCCCAGAAATATATGGCCCTTTTTCCAGTTGCCGCCCGATGGGTTTGTTATAATCCCCTGATCGTACATCTGTTGTACATTTGACAGCATAATTTGAAACAGATGCCCTGATGTACCAATATCTATACTGGCCGACATAGGATTGGTATTTTCGATTTCATCTTCAAAACGGTACAGATATTCGATATTGAATGTGACTTTTTTCGCTAATCGTGCTGTACCCCCAAATCCAAGGGTAAAAAATGAGTGTGATGCGTAATTGTTATTTTCATCGGGAAAATAGCCGGAACCAAAATAACCGGGCGAAACCTGGAACCCGAACGATTTAAAACTTTTAGCTATATGAAATTGAACGTTTCCTGAGGCTTTTTCTGTAAAATCTCCGTGTTCAGCAGGTATCAAATCATCCTTAATTGTTGGAAAAGAACCTGTAATAGTTGCTGTCAGGGCTATTGGCATCGAACCCGATTGTTCCAGAAACCGGTATTTAAAGAACGAATCAAACGTTTTCCTGTAGTTGCTGCGGCCGATGCCCAGGTTTAAATCATTTGTTATGCCGTATTCAAAACCCAAACGCATTGATGCATAATCCAGTCCGAAGAAATCGTAGAACCCCCCGCTGATATCACCAAACCGGTGCTGAATAAGCATTTGCAATTCGTTTTTGGCAGGAACATTGGCCGAATGTAAATTAATAAACCGTGTTCCCATAAAAACGTTTTTTACGGGCTTTTTTTCTTCCTGGGCAGTCAACCCTGAAACCAGGACAATGAAACCAAGCAGTATGGTTATTTTTTTCATTTATGAACTATTTAGTAATTTGAAAAATAAAACACCTTTAGGTATTATTTGTTCTTGAAATGTTGGAATAAATCTCCGGGGTTGAAAAGAAGAGCCAGGAAACTGAAAATTAAATTGTAATTCTCTATTTTTGTGGCATAAAACCAGCAAGCTGGCTAAACATTAAAAATAGACTTTTGTTTTTCTTATTCGGTTCATACATTTAAATTGAAAATCAACAAATGGATAAATTTTCTTCAGTCGGGAATCAGGAGTTGTCAGCAATTGAGGATATGTACCAAACTTACCTCGAAAACCCCAAATCGGTTGACGAAAGCTGGCAGCAGTTTTTTGCCGGATTTGAACTTGCCCGCACAAATTTTCAACAAAAACCGGCAACGGTAAAATCAGATAA
>WTWZ01000024.1:84894-91971 GCA_009773765.1 Prolixibacteraceae bacterium
TATTCTGAACCTGATACACGGTTACCGGCAGCGCGGACATTTGTTTACAAAAACCAATCCGGTACGCAGCCGCCGAAAATACAAGCCTACCCTCGACATTGAAAATTTCGGGCTTGAAAAGAAAGATTTGGAAACCGTTTTTCAGGCAGGCAGCGAAATAGGTATTGGCCCGGCAAAACTGAAAGATATTGTTGGACACCTCGAAGCTACTTATTGCCGTTCGGTGGGGGTAGAGTTTATGTATATGCGCCACCCAGAGGTTTTGCAATGGCTTAAACAGCGCATGGAAAGCTCGCGAAACTCTCAGGATTTTCCGGATGAAAAGCGGCGTCATTTTTTCTATCATTTAAAACTGGCTGTTGGTTTCGAGAATTTTATCCACAAGAAATTTGTTGGTCAGAAACGATTTTCGCTCGAAGGCGCTGAATCGTTAATTCCTTCGCTCGACGCGGTTATTGAAAAAGGCGCTGAACTGGGAATTGAGGAATTTGTTATTGGAATGGCTCACCGCGGAAGGTTAAATGTGCTGGCCAACATACTTGAAAAACCGTACGAAAGAATCTTTAAGGAATATACTGGCATAGAGTACGAAGATGATATTTCGCAGGGAGATGTAAAATACCATTTGGGTTACGAAAACGCGGTTGTCACCGATTTTGGCAAAAAAGTGAAACTAAAACTGGTACCCAATCCATCACATCTTGAAACAGTTGCGCCAATAGTCGAAGGTGTTGTGCGTTCGCAAATTGATTCGCTTTACGATAAAAATTTTGATAAAGCAGCGGCAATTATCATTCATGGTGATGCCGCAATTGCCGCACAGGGTGTTGTTTACGAAACAATTCAAATGTCGCGGCTCGATGGCTATAAAACCGGCGGTACCATTCATTTGGTAATTAATAACCAGGTTGGTTTTACCACCAGTTACCTCGAAGCGCGTTCGAGTACTTACTGCACTGACGTGGCCAAGGTTACCAGGTCGCCGGTATTTCATGTAAACGGCGATGATGTGGAAGCGATAATTTATACGGTAAAACTGGCTATGGAATTCCGGCAGAAATTTCATGCCGATGTTTTTATCGATATTCTTTGCTACAGAAAATATGGCCACAACGAAGGTGATGAACCACGGTTTACGCAACCCATGTTGTATAAAATCATCGAGAAACATCCAAACCCACGCGATATTTATTCAGAAAAGCTGAATTTGCTGGGTGTAATGTCACTGGAAGAATCAAAAAAGGAGGTTAAAGAATTCGATCAGTATTTGGAGAGCAAATACAAAGAATCAGAAAAAATTGAAAAGGTAAAAATCCGGAAATTTCTTGTCAACGAGTATAAAGGCTATGAAATGCCACGGAAAGACAAATTCGAGGCGAATGTTAAAACAGGGGTTCCGGTGAAGATTTTAATGGAAATCGCTGATAAAATAAACAGCCTGCCCAAAGATTTGGCATTCTTCAAAAAAGTTGACCGGATTATTTCCGACCGCAGGATGATGATGAAAGACGGTCGTTTAGATTGGGCAATGGCCGAATTACTTGCCTACGGAACATTGGTAAACGAAGGCCATCCGGTGCGGTTGAGCGGCCAGGACAGCGAGCGCGGAACTTTTGCCCACCGGCACGCAGCGTTTGTTGTTGAAGGTACCGATGAGAAATATTTCCCACTGAAATATGTATCCGAAAACCAGGCGCCGTTTCATGTTTACAATTCTTTACTTTCTGAATACGCAGTTTTAGGTTTCGAATATGGTTACTCACTGGCCCAGCCAAATGGACTGACCATTTGGGAAGCACAGTTTGGCGATTTTCACAATGTTGCCCAGGTCATTATCGATCAGTATATTTCTTCAGCCTTCGAAAAATGGGGATTAATGAACGGATTAACATTGTTCCTGCCACACGGTTTCGAGGGGCAGGGGCCCGAACATTCGAGCGGACGAATTGAACGTTTCCTCGAACTTTCAGCCAATAATAATATGCAGGTAGTAGTTCCAACAACTCCTGCCAACGTGTTTCATTTACTTCGGCGGCAGGTGAAAATGAATTTGCGTTTACCGTTGGTGGTTTTTACGCCAAAGAGTTTACTGCGCCATCCGATGGTGATTTCGGGAATTGAAGAATTCGAAAAAGGGAGATTCAATGAAATTATTGACGATCCGCTTGCTGTGCCTAAGTTGGTTGAAAGTGTAGTGTTCACTTCCGGAAGGTTGTATTACGATTTGGAAAAATACCAGATCGAAAACGGAATTTCGAATATTGCAGTTGTTAGGCTGGAACAAATTTATCCGATTCCGTATCAGCAAATCAATGAGGTACTGAAGAAATACAGGAACTCAACCCAATTGATTTGGGCTCAGGATGAACCTGAAAATATGGGCGCGTGGCCATTTATTTACCGCAAGCTTTCGCAACTTGGTTTTAAAGTGGTTTCCCGAAAAGAAAGCGCCAGTCCGGCTGTTGGATTAATGGAAAAGCACAAACAGGGACTCGATGAAATATTGAATTCAGTATTTAAAGTGAAAGAAACCGTTGCTTTAAAATAACAAATTACAGATAGCAAATTTCAAAAAAATTGTTGCTTGATTTTTATTTGTTTTTTGAAGTTTGATTTTTGGATTTTAATAGTTTTCGTAAAAAATACGAATGATAAAAAAATAGTAAAAGGATGATTGTAGAAATAAAAGTTCCAAGTCCCGGAGAATCGGTTACTGAAGTTGAAATTGGCCATTGGCTTGTTGAAGACGGGGCAGTTGTGGCTCAAAACCAGGAAATTGCCGAAGTGGAATCGGACAAAGCCACTCTAACAATAACTGCCAGCGAGGGTGGAAAAATTAAAATAAATGCCGGGGAGGGAACTTCGGTTGCCGTTGGCTCGGTGGTTTGCACCATCGATACAAGTTTTGCCTCAGCGCCTGCTAAAGAAAAAATTGCTGAGCCTGAAAAAATAAAACCGGAAGAAAAAGTCGAAACCCCAAAACCTGCAAAAGAATTAAAAACTTCAAATGAGTTTGAAAACGTGAAGGTTACTTCGGTTGCCAAAGAGATGATGAAAGAACTTGATCTTTCGGTTGAAGATATTATCAACGGATTAAAAAGGATTGGGAAGAAGGATGTGGAAGCGGTTGCCATCCTGCCAAAAAAAGAACAGGCTGCACCCGTTTTTATTCCGAAATCAGCATCGCGCGAAGTTGATTGCCAGCGGATGTCAAGTCTTCGCCGCAAGTTGAGCGAGCGTTTGGTTGCTGTGAAAAACGAAACTGCAATGCTCACCACGTTTAACGATATCGATATGAGTTATTTAATGGATTTGCGCAATAAACACCAGCAGAAATTCACCGAAAAACATGGGCTGAAACTGGGTTTTATGTCGTTTTTTACAAAAGCTGTCGCTGTTGCAATGGATTTTCACCCGATGGTAAACGCACAAATGGACGGCGATGAAATTGTTTCTCCAAAATTTGTAGATGTTGGTATTGCGGTTTCAACACCCAAAGGTTTAATGGTTCCCATTGTTCGCAATGCCGAAAGTAAAACAATTCCACAAATCGAAATCGAAATTAAAGAACTTGCCGAAAAAGCCCGGAATAAAAAAATATCAGTTGAAGAATTAACCGGCGGAACATTTACCATTACCAACGGCGGCGTTTTTGGTTCGCTGCTTTCAACACCAATTATCAATCCGCCGCAATCTGCCATTCTGGGAATGCACAACATTGCCGATCGCCCCGTGGCTGTGAACGGGCAGGTGGTTATCCGCCCGATGATGTATGTTGCTCTTTCTTACGATCATCGTGTGATTGACGGAAAAGATTCGGTTGGATTCCTGGTGAAAGTGAAAGAGTTGATCGAAAATCCTGAACGGATGTTAACAGGTGGCCAGGATTCAGGGAAATTATTGCTGGGAATTTAATTCTTGTTTTATTATGAATGTTCTGTGCCTCAACGATATTGATTATTCAAAGGTTAAAAAGCAATTCGGTAAAACTGTTGAATTTCTCGAAAAAAATGATTTCGATTCGGCTGAAATCAAAAAATTAACGAATAGTGGTTATTACCGTGCAAAGCTGGATTACGAAAACCGGCTGCTTTTTAAATTTGCGAAATACAATGGCCAAACCTATATTTTACTGCTGGAAGTAATTCACAACCACGCTTACGAAAAATCGCGGTTTTTAAGGGGCGCAAAGGTTGACGAGAGTAAACTCACAGTCCTGAAAAATGAAAAACACATTCCTGAAGAGGAAAAAGTGGAACTAAACTATGTAAACCATCAAACCAACAAATTTCACTTGCTCAACAAGGCGCTCTCTTTTGATGATTTGCAGCAGCATATTTTCAACCTTAATCCACCTGTAATTATTGTCGGTTCGGCCGGAAGTGGAAAAACGGTGCTCACACTCGAAAAAATCAAGCAATTACATGGTAATATACTTTACGTTACCTTATCGCCTTTTCTTGTTGAAAATTCATCGAGGCTTTATTATTCCGATCACTATTCAAACGATAAACAGGAAGTTGATTTTCTGAGTTTCAAGGAATATCTTCAAACTTTAAAAGTAATTCCGGGGAAAGAGGTTGATTTTAAAAACTTTAACTACTGGCTGCAACCCCGGAAACATTCGTTCGGCATAACCGACGGGTATAAACTTTTCGAGGAATTCAAGGGTGTGCTGACCGGAAACGACATAACAAAACCATTTTTGGGGAAAGACGATTATTTGGAGCTGGGTGTAAAACAATCAATTTTTCTGAAAAACGAACGCGAAAAAGTGTATGAAATATTCTCGAAATACATTGAGTTTTTAAAGGAATCTGATTTTCACGACCTGAACATTGTATCGTTTCAATGGCTCAACCACTGTCATGCGAAATATGATTTTATTGTTATTGATGAGGTTCAGGATTTTACAAACATGCAGTTGCATGTTGTACTCAAATCACTGAAAGCCGCCGGGAATTTTATGCTTTGCGGCGATTCAAATCAAATTGTTCACCCCAACTTTTTTTCGTGGACAAATGTAAAAACCATGTTTTACAAACATGATATTACAAGGGGCGATATCAATGTTTTAAGCACCAATTACCGGAACTCGACCGACATTACCGCCATTGCAAACAAACTGTTGATGATTAAAAATGCGCGCTTCGGGTCGATTGACAGGGAAAGCAACTTTCTGGTTGAATCGCTGAAAGAAAACAGGGGACAAGTAAACTTTTTTATAGATACACCCTCGCGCCGGAAAGAACTGAACGATAGCACCAAACGTTCGACCAAATATGCTTTGCTCGTTATGAATCAGGACGAAAAAGCTGCTGCCCGAAGGATATTTGAAACGCCATTGCTTTTTTCAATTCACGAAGCCAAAGGACTTGAATATGAAAACATTATCCTCGTCAACTTTATCAGCAATTACAGCAGGGAGTTTAATGAAATAGCACAGGGGGTTTCAAAAAAGGACCTCGAAAATGAGGATATTGATTTTTCGCGTGGAAGAGACAAGTCCGATAAATCGCTCGATGCTTTCAAATTTTATATCAATTCGCTGTATGTTGGCATTACCAGGTCAATCAAAAACCTTTACATTCTCGAAACATCAAAAAAACACGATATTTTATCGCTTCTCGATTTGGTTGAAAACGAAAAACAAATCAACATAAAAGCTGAGGTTTCATCGCTTGAAGACTGGAAAGAAGAAGCGCGCAAGCTTGAAATGCAGGGAAAAAAGGAGCAGGCCGATGATATTAAAAAGAACATATTGCAACTCAAAAAGCCTGACTGGGAACCAATTACACGCGATAACATTGCCGAGTTGAAAAAAAATGCACTCGACCCAGATGCATTCAATAAAAAAGCAAAAGACCTGTTGTTTATGTATGCTTTGTTGTACAATGACCACGAAAGTATTGCCGGATTAGCCAGGTTGAATTACAAAAGGGCCGAACATCCCGAATTTGAACGGAATTCGATAAACCGAAAATATTACAGCAACTATAGCGCTGACAATGTAAAAGGAGTTGAACAGGAAATAAAAAAATACGGCGTTAATTATCGCGACCAGTTTAACCTTACTCCGCTGCTGGCAGCAACCGAAAGCGGAAGTGTAAAAGTTGTAAATTATCTGCTGGCACAAAATGCCGATACGGATGTGTTGGATAACAATGGAAGGAACCCATTCAGGATTGTTATTAACAAATTATACTTTTCACCCAAATCAGGCGCTAAACTCGAAGATATTTTTTCGCAGATGCTTACCGATAATATCAGGGTGAGCGTAAATGACAGGATGGTGAAAATAGCAAATAGTAAAATGGAATATTTTCTGTTAAATATGTTTATGACAGTGCAGGATGCAGTTATTTCAAACAACCGGAAAAAGTGGGAAGTGCAGGGCGTAATGGCGGGCGATTTGGAAAAAGTTATTGCCAATTATTCTGAACTGGTAATGCCCGATTACAGGAAAAGGAAAACCTACATTTCATCAATTCTGGCCAAAAACGAATTGGACAGTAAAAATCCATACAACAATGCACTATTTATCAGGATTGAGCGGGGATACTATTGCATCAATCCCGGTGTGTCGGTTCTCGTTGACGAAAAATGGGTTAATGTTTATGAGTTCACGGGATTAAAAATTGCCAAAAAATTAACCGAAGAGGAAAAGGAAGAAAGGTTCTTTAGGAGTTTAAAAACTGGAAATGAAAATATTAGAAAAAGAAACCCTCAACTTGCAGCCGAACAAGACCTAAACTTGCCCGATTACAGGCGAAGATTGGAATAATTGCGGTTAGAAAAACCAAAGTTGGACAATGTAATAAGCAAAGGAAAATTATTAGATAACATTGACAAAGATATAATAGAAAAGGAATTTTTGCGGTTGAAGGAACAAAAAGAGAAATGGGACAGGGAGGCTGAACGCAAAAAAATGCTGGAAGAAAAACACCGCAAAGATATTGAGGACATGATGAAGAAAAAGCCTTTTTAATTGTACACAGATTTTTATAAATCTCAATCAGTCTCCACCAATCTCTTTTGTTCTCCGCCAATCTCCTTCGCTCACCTCAACCACTTCCA
>WTWZ01000024.1:92048-150533 GCA_009773765.1 Prolixibacteraceae bacterium
AAACGAATTCCAGCCAATCCAGATTACCGGAATAAACAACAGGACAATTTGCGCAACAGTATAAATAAAAAAACCATCCCTGTGCAATTTCCACATTCTGATAGCGCCAACAAGCGAAACCGCTGAAAGCGCCATAAACAAAGTAAAATAAAATGGCGAAATGGCTTCAACCGTATGCCAGTTGGAATATTTAAAAATGAATTCAGATGCTTTTTTGAAAAAAACGGATGCCAGAAAATAAACTATAAAAGCTGTGGCATTGCCAATAAACGATAAAATGCAAAGTGCGGAAAGTAAATCAGGCCGTTTCTTTACTGTTTTTTCTGACGAATTCATTGCTTTACAAATTTCAGGTAAAAATAAGGTTAAAAGCAAAGCCACAGATTCACAGATTAAAAAAAATCAAAAATCCATGAATCTGTAGCGTCAGGTTTTGTATATTGATGAAAAGGCGCAGCCAAAACAATAATCATTATATTTGTTCCCTATTCAAAAAAATATGTCAGACAGGCCTTTTATTTTAGTTACCAACGACGACGGAATTCACGCCCGCGGATTACGCGAACTTGTTGAAGTAATGCAGTTTTTTGGGGAAATAGTGGTTATTTCCTCAGAAATTTCAATGTCGGGAAAATCTTGTGCAATTACGGTTGACCAACCTTTACGCGCCATTCCGGTTGAAAAAATTCATGGCGTTCCCACTTACAAATGTAACGGAACGCCGGTTGACGCAGTAAAACTCAGCTTTAACAGTTTGTTCGACCGTAAACCCGATTACGTGGTATCAGGGATTAACCACGGAACAAACTCATCAATAAGTGTAATTTACAGCGGAACGATGGGCGCTGCAATCGAAGGTAGTTTGCATGGCGTTCCATCGGTTGGTTTTTCGCTCGACGATTACAGCAGCGAAGCCGATTTTTCGAAAGCCAAAATCATTGTTGCCAAGGTTTTTCAGAGTGTGCTCGATAACGGATTGCCGCCTTTTACCTGTTTAAATGTAAATGTTCCGCAGGGCAAGCCAAAAGGGATAAAAGTATGCAGGCAGGCACATGGAAAATGGGTGGAGGAATTTGAGAAACGCATCGACCCACACGGCCGTGAATATCACTGGCTGTCGGGTTATTTTAAAAATTTCGAAATTGATTCAACCGAGACAGATATGTATGCACTCGAAAATAAATATGCCTCGGTGGTTCCGGTTACCGTTGACATGACTTGTTATAAAACCCTTGCCGAAATTCAAAACTGGAAATTTTAATGCAACGCCGGAGAACAAATAAATTCGATAATGTTGGTATTGGTTTTTTAATCGGTTTTGTGCTGCCGGTGATTGTCTTTTTTGCTGTTTACTTTATTGGTAAGAGCAACGTTTCAATTGCTGATTATACAAACAGTTTGATGAAATTAAATGTGATGGTTAAACTGGGGAGTTTGTGCGTTTTTTTAAACAGCGCTGCATTCATGGGTTTATTGCAGCTAAAGTTTGAAAAAACAGCCCGCGGTATATTAGGGGCAACTATTATTTATGCATTCGTTGTATTAATCTCACAGGCATTTTAATTGTTCAAAATGAAATATTATTTGGTTGCAGGCGAGGCTTCGGGCGATTTGCATGGTTCCAATTTAATGAAGGAGCTAAAGCTCGCTGATGAAAATGCAGAATTCAGGTTTTTTGGCGGCGATTTAATGCAGGCAGTTGGCGGAGAACTGGTAAAACATTACCGCAAAATGGCATTCATGGGAGTGGTTAACGTTGTTTTGAACCTGAAAACCATCAAACAAAACATGAAACTTTGCAAAACAGATTTGATTCTTTTCAAACCTGACGTATTAATACTGATTGATTATCCCGGTTTTAACTTTCGGGTTGCCGAATTTGCCAAACAATACAACATCAAAGTTTTCTACTACATTTCTCCCAAAATATGGGCGTGGAAAGAATACCGTGTTAAAAAAATAAAACGCATTGTGGACCGGATGTTTACCATTTTCCCGTTTGAAACAGAATTTTACAAAAAACACAATTTCGATGTTGATTATGTGGGCAACCCAACGTTAGATTCGATAGCAGAATTCAGGAGTAAAGCCCTGACAAAGAAAGAGTTCTTCGAAAAAAACGGATTGGACAACCGCCCTGTTGTTGCACTTATGGCAGGGAGCCGTGTTCATGAGGTAGATAAGTTGTTGCCGCTGATGGTAAAAATTGCTGAACAATTTATTGGTTTCCAGTTTATAATTGCAGGGGTAACTGCCATCAATCTGGAAGTTTACAATAAATATATTCGGAATAAACCGGTGAAACTGATTTTCGGACAAACCTACGATATTCTGAATAACGCACACACGGCGCTGGTTGCCTCCGGGACAGCAACCCTGGAAACAGCGTTGTTTGATGTGCCGCAAACCGTAATTTACAAAATGGAGGGCGGCTGGCTCGTGGATGTGATTTTCCGCAATTTTGTGCTGAAACCCATTGCGGTTTCCTTGCCCAGCATCATTGTAAACAAAGTTATTATCAAAGAATTTATTCAGATGAAAATGACATTTGCAAATGTAAGGGCTGAAATGGAAAAACTCTTGTTCGATGAAAATTACCGTAAAAAAATATTGACTGATTACCAGCGTTTAAAAGAAATACTGGGCGAAACAGGAAGTTCGAAACGCGCAGCACAAAAAATGGTTGAACTTTTTAAACTTTAAACTTTTAACGCTGAACTTTAAACTAAGTTATTGATTGGTTAAACGTTGTTAGTTCAATGGGCGCAATCAGCAAAGGTGTAAAAGTTGTGTTTTCTTCCGAAGAAACCGATTCAAATGCAGTTCGGCTGGAAGATGGCAATTATAAGAAATCTGTTGTTGGCACAATTTCATACATGCCCCCTGTTTTTGGCTGTTTTATCAGCAGCGTGGTTATCCGCGATTTGGTTTTGTAAACCGGGAATTTCTAAATGATATTTCTTGAAATTCGTTGATTTAGAAAAATTTGAGGTTTTCTGATTGTTTTTTGTAATAATAGTTTACCTTTGGCGCGTTAAAAAAATGGAAACGATTTGATTTTAATTAGTCGTCTGTCATATTTTTAACAGATGGTCTTTTTTTAGTGATTTTTTGAGACAGTCGGGCAGTTCAGCTTTCTTGTTTTTCTCCATGGTATTTATTTGTAAATCAGGATTTACTAATTTTGGGATATGCGTAAAACCTGGAAATTGCACAATTTTTGTTGTGCTGTTTGGTATTTAAAAAAATCGAAGGTATTAATTTTTAAAAAGGAACAAATGAACATTTATGTTGGAAATCTTCCATTTAATTTAGGAGAGGAAGATTTAAAAGAAATTTTCGAAGAGTATGGTGAAGTAACTACCACCAAAGTTATTTCTGATAAATTTTCAGGAAGAAGCAAAGGATTTGGATTTGTTGAAATGGAGAGTTCTGAAGAAGCAACCAAAGCCATTAAAGAACTGAACAATGCTGAAATCAGCGGTAGAAACATCAAAGTGAACGAATCGAAACCAAAACCGGCCGAAAGCCGCGGAGGAGGTGGAGAACGTCGCGGCGGTGGCGGCGGCGGTTACCAACGCAGAGAACGCTACTAACAATGAAAGGCACCGTAAAATGGTACGATGCAGTTAAAGGATTTGGGTTTATCCAATCTGAAGACAACAAGGATTTGTTTGTGCACCGTTCCGGAGTAAAAGACAACGTCTTTTCGTTGGAAGCAGGACAGGCGGTTGAATTTGAAATCAAGGAAAACGACAAAGGTCCTGTAGCAATAAATGTTGAAGTGATTTAACAAAGCAATAAATGAAAAAAGGATTCAGTGAAAACTGAATCCTTTTTTTTGATCCGAAAATAAAATCTTCCTTTATCCATAGGAACCTTGTCATTTCGAAAGGGCGCACATCATGAGAAACTTGTTTCAACAGTAAAATTGAACCGCTCAATTAGTGGAACGCGCGGCTGAGAAATGTTTTACGCTGTTTTCCCTGGGCCATTACTTTTCCGAAAAACAATACAAAGATTTAAATCCCCTCAAAATCAGGTCATCGCCAACAACTACAGGCGAGGCATGGAAATTATCGTCAAGTGTGTTTGATGCCAGTATTTCAAAGTTTTCACCGGCTTTTATTACCATACAAATCTTATCGGCAGCAATATACAGTCGGTCATTAACTCCGATGGGCGAAGAAAAAATGGAATTTATTCCTTCCATCTTTTGTTTTGCATAAAATAATTTGCCTGTTTTGGCCTCCATACAGGAAACGTAACCTGTGTTCACCCTTAAAAAGTAAAGTTTCCCATTCATCAAAACAGGATTGGGGGTGTAAGGTGCATCTTCGGCAAAAGTCCATAAAATGGCATCTGTTCCTGTAATATCCCCTTTTGCTTTTGCCAGATCGATGGCTTGCATGGCGCTTCCCCTGAAACCGCTCATCACATATATAATCCCATTTTCATAGATCGGGTTTGGAATTACATTCCGGGTTAAACCGGTGCTGGTCCATATAATTTCACCTGTTTCAAAATCGTAACTTCTAATCTGGGTTGTTGCGCTGGTTATTACCTGTGGTTTTCCATTTACTTCAACCACAAACGGTGTTGACCACGATGTGCGTTCTTCGCGTTTCTTTTTCCAAACGTCTTTCCCCGTTTTTTTGTCGATGGCAAATATAAACGATTCTCCCTCGTGATCCCAAAGAATAAATATTTTGTCCTTGTACAAATAGGGAGATTCGCCCTCGCCAAAACTCATGTGTTTTTGCATCTGTCCAAAATCGCGTTCCCAAATCACTTTACCTGAAAAATCAAGGCAAAACAGTCCGCGCGAACCAAAATAAGCGTAAATAAATTCACCGTCTGTACATGGCGAATTCGATGCCCAGCTTCCCAGTTCATGGGTGCTTTCCTGCGGCCATTCGCGGGCTACGGTGGTTTGCCATTCAATTTTACCTGTTTCACGGTTAACAAGAATTACCCTGTATTCATGAACGGCATCGGTTTTTGTGCTTGACATTCTTTGCTGCGTTTCACCAGCGGTTGATTCTTCCACTTTGATTTTTTCATCTGTTGGCACCGCAGTTAGTACTATTATTTTATTTCCCCATACAATGGGTGTGGCATGCCCTTTCCCTGGAATTTCGGTTTTCCATTTCAGGTTTTTGGTTTCACTGAATTCAATTGGCGGATTTCCTTTTATGGCAACCCCGGTACCCAGGGGGCCTCGCCATTGCGGCCAGTACGCAGAATTTGCATTTTCCTGTGCATTTATTCCGTGAATAAACATAAAAGAAAGGGTTAAGATTGTTGTTAAAATTGATAAATTTTTCATTCTCATGGATTATATTGTTTTTAGTTTATTCTTGATTCGACTAATATATTGAATGTATTTATAATTACAAAACAATCGTTCTCATCGGAGTTTATTACATACTTATTTTACTTTGGAAATATTGAAAAAAATTAAGTTAAATTTTTCAGAATAAGTAAATAATATCAGGGTTTCCCACTCGTTTCACACCTATATTTGAATCGAAAATTTTAAGCCATGTTCAGAAAAATCAACTTAAACCGCTTTTTTAAACCGGTATTTTCAAGATGTATTCATAAAACCACCTATTTAATTCTGCTTCTTTTTGTGGTGGCGTGTGAATTTCAGCCTTCAGAAATTCCGCTCACTCAAATGGAAAAACCATCAGCAAATGCGCCAACCCTGCTCATTGAAGTAACGCCCGATATGGATACTTTAAAACTGGCAGGCGATGTTTGGACTGAATATAAAATCCATTCAGCAGAAGCAGAAATTCGCTGGATTAAAATATCCTTTGATAATACAGAAGTTTATAACGGTGATTATAATTCCAGTTATTTGCCACGGGTTCCGGTGGTTGCAGGAAATTACACTGAAGGATTACATTTTATTACCATTCAAACATTTACATCGAGCAACACAGGAAGTATTGCAGATAAATCGGGTGCAGAAGGATTTTTATACGAAGCGGTTTGGCCGGTTATCATCGCACACAATGTATCACCTGTGCTGAATATTAAGAGCCTTGTTTATAAAAACCCGGGAGTTGAAGTAGTCTGGGATAAATATGATTACTATGGATTTCAGTCGTACCAGTTTTCGAAAGGTACTGTGATTGATGGAAATAAAGTTGAAAAACAATTTACCAATTCAAAACAAACCAGTTATACTGATTATTCTTACATCGAAGGTGAATATGCCTGGTATTCAGTTTCATTGCAAGGTTGGTATTCAGAAAGTAAAGAGTTTGTTAAACCCATTGAAGCGCCGGTTACAGAACAATTGCCCGGTCAAAAATTAAAGGTAAACTGGAGAAAAACCTCGAATCCGGGACTGCTTGGATTTTACCATATAAAACTTTCTGCACCTGCTGGCGCCCGTAGCGAAGAACTGGTTGTTAACAGTGCTGCTGATACTTCAGTAACTTTCAATACCCCGGGATTTGGAGGTGCATACGAAATTCAGGTGCGCTATGTACCCAAAACTTATACAGGGCCTTACATCAATTATAATTCAGCAGGAGGAATATCATCCTGGGCGCCGGGCAACCCAATGCCTTCGTTTTACAGGGGATTTAACCTGAATGAGACGGGCGAGGTTTTATTGTACGTTCCGGGTAAATTTGTGAAATACAATGTGGCGACAGGAAAAGTAGCCGATTCATTAATGGTGAATATTTCTGACAATGAAAATATCAGGGTATCCGAAACCGGAAGATATTTCTCGTATTTCAACAACGACGAATTTGTGTTGGTGGAAACTGCAACATGGAACATTGTAAACCATTTCAAAGTTCCTTTTTATTATTTCAATTCGCTGAATGCACGAAGTATTTCTATATCCGATAATTATCAGCTCGCAGTGGTTGACCATTGGTCGGTTTTATCGGTTTACGATTGCCGCTCTGGAAACGAAGTTTTCAGGAAGGTGAGTGGCAACATCAACAGCATCATGAGTGCAGAAATTAACAGCGACGGTACAAAAATAATGTATATGGAGGTTGTAAATTATGGTGAGGGAAAAGTGTTGCGCCTTGCAAATTTTGGCACTGCCGGATTAACGGACCTGGGCGAACTTAAAACAGCCGATTACGATTACAAAACCTGGTTTTCTTTTGCGGGAAATGAAGTTATCATACTGAACAATACTTTTGCGTACAATTATACAGGCGAAGTGCGAAGTGCAGATGATTTTTCACTCATCAGCCAGTTGAAATTCCCTGAAAGGTTTGTGCCAATTGCGCTTGATACAAAAAATAAACAGGCAATTCTAAAATATGGATATTCAGGTGGTTACGATTATGGATATGTTGTTGATTTGAAGACTTTCGGAGTCGAAAAAACAATTCCGTACCTGGGCGATTACCGGTCGCGTTACCTCATTTCTGAAGGGATTGTAATGAGCGGAACAGGAAGATTTCTTTCAGTAAATGATTTAAAAAGTGAATAAAATGAAACGATCTGTAATTTTAGTTTTGGCATTTCTTTTTGCCACCGTAGTTTATTCGCAAGATGAGAAATCGCTTTTGAAACTGGGTTTAACCGGTGGTTTTGGCGGGTATTCTTATGAAAATCTATCTGATATCAATGAAGCTGTAATCAACCAGTTACCTTTCGATGCAGCAGTTATTGATAATTTTCCTGACCGGTTTTATTTTGGTGGCGTTGCGCTTATCCGGATTGCCAACTGGTATTGGGCCGGGCCTTCATACCAGTTTCATTCTACAGGTTCGCGGGTGGGTGCAAAAGATTATTCTGGCAGTTATCATTTCGACCAGATTCTTTCTGCTCATCAGTTGGGTCTTGAAAATGAAATTCGAATTTCGAAAACCATGAAACCTGCAATTTTTTTGGATATCAGTGGCGGAGTGAATTTTCCAACCTGGAAAACGGAAGAGGTTTTGGAGATTTCGGGCGAAACAAATGAGGATCGTTCTGAATATGTTGCTGTAAAACCTTTTGTTCTTCCGGCTTTTAAAGTAAGTTATCCGGTTTATAAAAATTTCTCTGTTACAGCGCAGGCGGGATATTTATTCGATTTGGGTGGAAAATATCATTTGTCAGGCAACAAAGATTATCAATCTACCCTCAAAATTCCCTGGAGTGGGTATCGCTTTTCACTTGGTTTGGAATATAATGTTATTTGGTAACTTATATTCCGTTTTCTTCTTTTTAAGGAACTGTTATTCTTCTGATTTTAATATTCAGATAGGCAAATAAAATGCTCATCAGCGGGCTGATAATGTTGAAGAATGCATAGGGAGCATAAGC
Source organism: Prolixibacteraceae bacterium (assembly GCA_009773765.1). Lineage (GTDB taxonomy): Bacteria > Bacteroidota > Bacteroidia > Bacteroidales > Prolixibacteraceae > Draconibacterium. The sequence continues at coordinate 100,347 of WTWZ01000024.1, forward strand.
CCATGTTTCAACACCCAAAACCCTCGACTGTGTTGCCCCGCAGGTATTCCAGGGAATCAGCACAGATGTCATAGTCCCGCAATCTTCAAGTGTACGGCTTAAAAGTTCAGGCGCTAAACCTTTGTCCTGGTATGTTTTACGAAACATTCTTCCGGGAACAACGATAGCCAGATATTGGTCTGATGCGGTTGTGTTAAAAAACAGGCATGTCACAACGGTTGAAGCAACAAGACTGCCAGTGCTTTTGGCATATTTTACAATGGGTTGGGTAATTCTCCGGAGTAATCCTGCTGATTCCATAATCCCACCAAATACCATTGCCGTAAGTATCAGCCAAATAGTGTCAAGCATCCCGCGCATTCCCGAAGTGCTGAGCAACTTAGTAATTTTCGGATCAGAAGTGGTGAGCGAGATATTACCAAACATCGACTGCATTACAGAGATATATGATGCTTTGGTATAATTATCAGAAACTCCGGCAATTGTTTTGATTATTTCAGGCTGAAAAATAATACCGAAAATTGCACCCAGCAGGGTTCCTGCAAACAATGCCGGTATCGGGGGCACTTTCAGCAGTATAATGGTAAAAAGTATTAAAGGCACCAGAAATAAAAGCGGATTGATGTTAAATGTTCCTTCGATGGCGCTTTGCACAAATTCAACATTTACAACTGCACCTGCAAAATTGTATTTTAACCCGATAATCAGAAAAATAAGGAGCGTTAACGAAAACGAGGGTACGGTTGTATATACCATATATCGGATGTGGGTAAACAAATCGGTTCCGGCCATTGCCGGCGCCAGGTTGGTGGTGTCGCTCAGCGGACTCATTTTGTCGCCAAAATACGCGCCGCTGATAATTGCTCCGGCCACAACCGCCTCATTCATTCCCAGCGCTTTCCCAATGCCAAGCAGCGCAACTCCAATGGTTGCAACAGTTGACCACGAGCTGCCTGTTGCCATACTTACAATTGAACCCACAACCACTGCGGTCAACAGAAATAATCTGGGATTCATTATATCCAGCCCGTAATATATCATGGCCGGCACAACACCGCTAATCATCCATGTACCAGCCAGCGAACCAATCAGTAACAGAATTAAAATTGAAGGCATTGCCGAACCGATGGTGGAAACTACTTTCGCCCGCACTACCTCCCAGTGATATCCCAACCGTGTGGCAATAATTCCGGCAACTGCTGCAGCAAATATCAATGCCATTTGGTTTGAACCCGATAAAGTATCTTCAAACAAAAATACATTCAGGGTCAGTAATAAAATCAGGATCAGAATTGGTAACAGCGCTTCAATCAACCTTGCTTCTCGTTTCATCAGGATAAATATTCAGTTACGGCAAAATTGAAAGCAAACTAACATTTTTAAATTGATTTTATTATACGACAGAAATTAATTAATTGAAAATAGTACAATTTAATTTTCGGAAAGAATTGATAATTTATTGTTTATATCTTCGTTTCTATAAAACATAAATGGTATTTATGAAGTTTTTTTATCTGAAATTTGTTTTTACTGGCTTTTTACTGGCCTTGTTCTCTCTGCAGTCAGTGTCGCAACGCAGCAATGGAATAGCCATTGAAGGGAAAATCTCAGTTCAGCAGGGGATTGTTGAAGGCGCTTATATACAAATGTTTATGGATGGCCGCCGAATGGATAACTATGGTTTTGGCCCCGATGGACGGTACAAAGTGGAACTAAACTACAACCATAAATTCGATCTTATTTTTACGGCGAATGAAAACTTCTCCCAGAAAATTGTAGTCGATGCCACGGTTCCAAAGGAAGTTTTGCAAAGCGACCCTCGTTTTCCACCTTTCCCTTTGGATATCAATTTATTTACGGAAATTCCCGGAATCGACAAATCGTTTACAAACAATACAATCCTCAAAATATACTACAATCAAAATGTTGACAATTTTGTTTCGGAACTCTATTATAACGATGCTCAAATTGCCAAACTTATTGAGCAGGCAAAATTGCAGGGTCAGCAAATTGGAAAGGAATCAGATTTTTTATCGAAATTGACCCGTGCTGAACTGGCTGAAATGAGGAAGGAATACAACTCACTGCTTTCTCAGGCCGATAGGCAATACAGCGGCGAGCAGTTTCTGGCAGCCCTTGACGGTTATAAAGCAGCAGGTAAAATTTTCCCAAATGAGCAATTCCCCAAAGACAGGATTGCTGAAATAAACGATTTGCTTGGATTAATGATGGTTGCCGCCGAATTGGATAAAGCACTGGCCGAAAGGTTCGACCTTTTAATTAAAGAGGCCGGCCAGTTAATGATGCATAAAAATTATACCGATGCCCGAAACTCATACAACAGGGCGCTTTCAATAAAACCAAACGATAACTTCGCAAATCAGCAGGTTAACCTGATAAACGACTTGCTTAAAAAGCAAATGGCTGACGAACAGTACATCATCATCATCGCCCAAGCCGATAATTCCTTTAAGCAACTGCTTTATAATGAGGCATCAAAAAGTTACCAGGAAGCACTTACTGTTAAACCGGATGAATCGTACCCTAAAACCAAATTGCAGGAAATAAAAGAAATTTTAGCCAGCGAAGCCAAAAACGCTGAAAAAATGGAAAGCTACACTCAGGCTATGCAACAGGGTGAAATTATGTTTCAAAAACAATTCTATGAAAAATCGCTTGCCTCGTATGAAAATGCGCTGTCCCTAAAACCAGGCGATGAAATTGCCGCACGGAAAATTGAAGAGATAAAGGGAATAATGGACAGACTTGCAGATAAACTGATGTATGACAAACTGATTGATTCGGCAGATAAATCTTATAAAAAAGGCCTTCTGAACGAAGCGCTACCCGATTATGTTGCAGCCGCTGCAATAATACCCGATGACAAATATGCAACCCAGCGGATTGAAGAAATAAACCAGAAATTACAACTGGCAGGAAATTTCACTGATTTGATTGCAAAAGCTGATAATGAATTTAATACAAAAAATTACAGCGAGGCAAAATCACTTTATCAGGAAGCATTAAAAATTCGGGCCACGGACAAATATTCGCTCGACCGCGTGAGGGAAATTGACGTTTTACTTGCTGTATTGGGTGTTGAGGAAAAATACAATGCTTCAATAGCACAGGCAGATGAGTTATTTAATGCCGGCGATTATGAAAATGCCAAAGGAGAATACAACGAGGCTGCCACGATAAAACCTAAGGAAAAATATCCAAAAGACAGGATTTTAGAGATAAACACTATTTTAAGCCAGATTGCCAAAACAAACCAGACATACCTGCAAACAATTGCAAAAGCCGATGGATTAATGATTCAGAAATCTTATGAAAAAGCGAAAGAAGCTTTTGCAGAAGCAAGCCGTATAAAACCGGAAGAGGCTTATCCTGCAGAAATGATTATAAAAGTTGACGTATTAATTAGTGAACAAAGCCGTTTCGCTGCCGAAGCTGAGGCCGAACGCATCCGACTTGCACAGGAAGCTGCCGCCGCTGAAACAGAAAGATTGGCTGCAATCCAGGCAGAAAAGGACAAAAACTACAGCGAAGCAATTACAAAAGCCGATAATCTTGAAAACGCCCGAAACGAATACCGAACCGCACAAGCAGTAAAACCCGGAGAAATTTACCCGCAGCAACGGATAACTGAAATCGGAACTTTGCTGGCACAACTTTCAGCAGCGCAAAAGGCGTATGAAACAGCTATTGCCAAAGCCGACAAAGAATTTAAGGCAGAGAAATTTGACGCCGCAAAATTGGCTTATACTGAAGCCCAAAAAGCCAAGCCCGAAGAATCCTATCCCGGCGAACAGATAGCCAAAATCGATTCAACGGTGGAAACCCGTGTACGCCTTGCTGCCGAAGCCGAAGCCGAACGCATCCGCCTGGCACAGGAAGCTGCCGCCGCTGAAACAGAAAGATTGGCTGCAATCCAGGCAGAAAAGGACAAAAACTACAGCGAAGCAATTACAAAAGCCGATAATCTTTTCAATGAAAAACAGTACGAAAACGCCCGCAACGAATACCGCGCGGCACAAACCGTAAAACCCGGAGAAACCTACCCACAGCAACGGATAACTGAAATTGAAAAAAAACTTGCTGCATTGGCTCAGGCAAAGAAAGAACAGGAATTGCTTGAAAGGAATTATGCAAATGCAATTCAACAAGCCGACCGGTTTTTTTCAGGTAAAACCTATAACCAATCGAAAGGCAAATACAATGAAGCGCTGACTTTGAAACCCGAAGAATCGTATCCGAAAGAGCGGATTGCAGAAATTGACAGGATTCTTGAACAGCAGGCTATTGATGAAAGATACCGGGTAATAATTGTCGCAGCCGACGGATTTTTCAAAACTGAAAGTTATTTGCAGGCAAAATCTGAATACGAAAAGGCATTAACAGAAAAAACTGAAGAACAATATCCCAAAAATCAGATCGCCAAAATCGACGATATTCTTCAAAAAGGGCAACAACGTATTCTGTCCGAAAAGATAGCGGCTGAAGATCTTCAGCGCCGGACCGACGAAATTACAAAGTTAAACCGCGAAATTGAAGCCCGCGGGGTGGCAAGCGATGCCGAGCTTAAAAGTATTTACGACCAGTATATTCGTCAGGCCGACGAATCGTTCGGCTCAAAAATGTATGTTGTTTCGAGGGGTTGGTACTATAAAGCCTGGGATGTTAAACCCGATGAAAATTATCCGAAACAACGCATTGACGAAATTAACCGGTTGCTGAACAGTTTGTTGACGAGCCAACGCGACAGGGATTATCAAAGGTTTGTTGATTTGGCCGATTCCACATTCCGCGATAACCAGTACGCCGTAGCCCGCGGATGGTATAACAGGGCGCTGGGAATGAAGGCAAATGAGCAATATCCGAAAGATCAAATCAAAGAAATCGAAATTAAAATTGCCGAACGAATGGCCGGTCAGTCGGGCCAGCTATTTGAAGCCGATATGCAAAAAGCCGCTGCAGCTTTCGAAGCAAATAATTACAACGTTGCCCGCTTCTGGTATAAAATGGCGCTGGAATTGCGGCCCGATGATGTGGACGCGAAAAACCGGTTGAAGGAAATTGATGAAGCGTTGCGAAAGTAGCAGGTTCAGTAAGTCGTCTCTGTTTTCCCTCTGTTTTGTTAATCTGATTAAAACTTTAAGTTACCCATAAGTAAAAGCTTCCCTTATCATTTCCAGGCTTTGTGGAATGGCTTCCATAGGGTCGGCTTTTCCTTCAAATTCAACAGAAACGTAACCTTTGTAATTTACATTTCTGAAAATTTCGGCAACCCGGTTATAATCAATATCGAGGGTGTACCATTTGCCGCCTCCAAAATAGGTTTTGGCCTGAACCAGAAAGGTTTTCGGGGCCAGCATTTTCAGTTGTTCATACTGGTTTTCCAAAAAATTACCGGTGTCGGCGGTAATCTGTAACCACGGCGAATCAACGGCATCAACAATGCGTATTACACCTTCTGCGGTGCGTCCCAGTCCCCAGTGGTTTTCGAGCCCCAAAACAACGCCGCATTTTTCTGCTGTGGGCAGACATTGTTCAATGGCGTCAATTACCCAATTAAAACCTTCATCATCGGTGTAGCCTTCCAAAATGGGTTCAATACCTTTGTTTGCCATCAAATCATCGAACGATTTAGTGGTTCCCCAGCGGCCTGTGTTTAGCCGCATGGTTGGAATACCCAGTTTGTAAGCTACTTCAATCTGGTTAATGGTTTTTTTGATTTCCGCATCCCGTTTCTCCTTTTCGGGGAAAACAAAACCCTGGTGAGTGGAAAAACCCATAATGTCGAGACCGGCATGAAAAGCCTGTCGTTTCAGTTTTTGCAGGTAACTGTTTTCTTCCGACTGCATTTGAACAAGTAAAAATTCGATGCCGTCGAAACCCATTGCTGCCGCTTTTTCAATACAATCTTCAATGGGCGAGTTTTCTTTTGGCCCGTTAAATTGCCAGAACGAATAGGTTGAAACGCCAATTCTGTTTCGCAGGGTAACTTTTTTAGCGGGTTGATTTTCTGTTTTGGGCGCTGCACACGAAAATGCCAGGCTGCTGCCGGCAACAGCAAGCGCCGATTTTTGAAGAAAGGAGCGACGGGATGGATTCATTATGTTTATTTTTTAAGATGAATATGGTCCCAAAAATACAAACTTTTAGAACTAAAAGATAAACAGCAATTTTTTAACTTTGACTGCAAATCCCAAATATTTAATTTTTATTCGCACACAACCTGCAGGTTGTGATTTCCTGCCCGACTTTCGGTCAGGCGGGGATGCAAAAAGGAAATGATATACAACGAATTGCGGACTCCAAACTCTGAACTCCAAACCCGAAACCGTTACATTGCCATCTCGAATCTCTTTTGGATAGACTTTAAAAGGTTAATATCCAGTTGTCCTGAGTAAATCCGGATGAAATCGGTGATGTTGGAATCGAGAAACATGGCGGCCCTTGCAGAATCAAACATTGCAAAACTGGTATTGTTCCTGATGTCGGTGATGACTTCAAGATATTTATCATTTTTAATTAACTTCGGAAGTGCAATGTAGGCAGTTTTTTCCTGCTGGTGGTCTATGTAGATGTTCTCGTCTATTTTTTCAAGGCTGAAACATTTGTTGGTTCTGATAATTGCAGTATTTCCGATGTGAACTTTTTTAGCAAAACGTACACCCTGTTCAAAAAAACATTCCTGAAGCTGATGAATCATTTTGTAATCCGGGAAATTCTTTATTCTGATTGCCGGATATTGCCCGTCTTTAAATTCAAGAACAGAAGCAGCCACATTTAAAACCTGCCTGCAACTTAAATCAATGAGTTGGCCATATCTTAAAGCCTCTTCGAGGGTGTAATAATGCTCTGTAAACAGGTATAATGAATTTGGTTTAGTTGGCATATTGAACGGTGCAACCCCGTAGTAATTTGAGTAGGGCAGGTTAGCTTCTGCAACACAGGTGTGTTCCATGATGTTTGTTGTAATCGGAACAATTGATTCTTCTTTAATAATTGCCCCGGTTGCCTGGATGAGATTTTTTGTTTTCATATCTGATTTTATTAGTAGTACGGCCAATATGTAAAATTCAGTTTTTAATGTTTATACTGCAGATTATCATAATGGTTACTATTCATTCCAAATTATTTTTGCACCTTAATTGTTTCCTTAAACAACGAAAAATTATAATGAAAAATTAATTTATAACTAAAATTAGTTTGGATAAAGGTGGGTTTTATTACGAAATGTTTAATATTACGACTGTAAACCAACAGTTAATAAATCATAGTTAAAGCTGTTTAAAATGAAGAAACAATTTGCGTTTTTAGCCCTGCTTTTAGCGGGATTTACTGTTTTTGCACAAACAGAGATTGAAAAAGGATTAAATGCAATTTCCACCGAAGCGGTAAAAGGCCAGCTCGGATTTTTGGCATCCGACTGGACGGAAGGCCGTGCAGTTGGCACTAAGGGAGAGTACATTGCGGCAGATTACATCGCTTCGATGTTTCAGGTCTTTGGTATCCAGCCCTTTGGCGACGTGGTGTCAACAGCTCCGGCACGGCGCGAATGGATGGCCGGAATCCGTCCCCAAAGCGGTAAAAGTTACTTTCAGAATTTCAGCCTGATACAGTATGAACCCGGTGAAGAGCAGAATTTTTCTGTAATTTCAACTTCGGAAAACAGCGAAAAATCGGTGGATTTTGGCCACAAAACCGATTTTAACGTGCGAACCGGTACAGTTGGGCTTTCGGCAAAAGCCCCTGTTGTTTTTGCGGGCTATGGTTTTCAGAATAAGGAAAAAGGATACGACGACCTGAAAAACATCAGTCTGGCGGGTAAAATTGCGGTGGTACTTACCGGATTTCCCGGGCATCAGGACACAGCTTCGTCGGCCTATAAAAAGTTCGCACCGGGCGACAGGCGTGCCATGCTTAACCTGGAACGGGATAAAACAACAAATCTTGAAAAAGCAGGCGCAATTGCAATCATTCAGGTTAATCTTGCTGCCGACCCAATGCTTTCATTTGCCCAAAACCAGATTTACCCCGTAAAAGGCGCACACTACGAAGCCGATAAACCATTACGCACATATTACGACATACCGGTGTCGATGCCAGCCGATACGCTTACCGGTAATATCCCGGCTTTTACTGTAACCTCGCGTCTGGCCAACGAAATTATCAAAGGTACCGGTATCAGTTTTGCTGAATTTGAAAAAACGGCGGCCGGGAAAATGGCCCCTGCTTCGCGCGAACTGTCCGGTAAAATGGTTTCATTCCGCACAACGGTAAAATCGGAAGTGATTAAAGCCCGCAACGTTATTGGTTATATTGAAGGTGAAAAGAAGGACGAGTTTATTGTTGTTGGCGGACATTACGACCACCTCGGGAAATGGGACGGTTACATCTGGAACGGCGCCGACGATAACGGCTCTGGAACTGTGGGCGTGATGACCATTGCAAAAGCTTTTTCCGCAACTGGCAAAAAGCCCGAAAAATCGGTAATTTTTGCCGCGTGGACAGGTGAGGAAAAAGGTTTGTTTGGCTCAAAATATTTTGTTCAGGAAGCCTTGAAGAAAAAGATGAATATTGCAATCTACCTGAATTACGATATGATTGCCCGCGATACCGAAAGCGACAAAGCCAAAAATAAAGCCGACATGAGCTACACAAAAGCATACCCGGGTATTGAAGTGATAACAAAGAAAAATATTGCCAGTTACAACATTAACCTTGATATGTCATACAGGGGCGCCGAACGCGCCAGTGGCGGCAGCGACCACGCGCCTTTTGCCCAGCAGGGAATACCGTACTTCTATTTTATGGCGGCCATGCACCCCGACTACCACCAGCCATCTGACGAACTCAGCAAAATCAACTGGGAGAAAATGACCAACATCATCCGTATCGGCTTCCTGAACACATGGGAGTTTGCCAACAGCAACCAGTACCTGCTGAAAACACCTTGATATTTGAACAAAACCACGGCTTTAAGCCTGCAAAACCCGGGAACAGATTTAAAAACTGCTTCCGGGTTTTGTTTTTTTTAATAGAGAAGCGTACAACTAAACTAAAAAACACATATTATGAGCTTATTTGATTTTTTGAAGAAAAAAGAATTTGAAGAGATACAACAGCTCAAATCACAACTTGAGCTCTGATTATCAGACTGCCCTTGAAATATATACGAAACTTCGAAAGGAAATTAGTTTATTCAAGTTGGAACTTTAAACATATTGTAAACCTTGACAGAATAAAAGGCTACAATTCCGTTAACCTTAGACTTGGTTACACAATGATTGAAATTAGAAGCCCGAACCGATAACAGCCGTTTGCCGCAAGTGGCGGTGACGTGCAAAATTGAAGATTCGTGCTTCTATTCAGCTTCGGTTCAGGTTGACAGTTCAGTGCTTCAAACGCGCCACTGCGCCAAGTGCCAAACCGTTACCACACAGGTTAAAAGAACCGCAGCAAAATTTGTTATCCTCAAATATTGTACCTATAATTGTACATATTTTTGTACGAATTAAATAAATAAGCTATGATAACAACAACAATCTCAGATTTCAGAAAAGATATTAAAAAGTATCTTGACAATGTTACTCTAAATTTTGAAACCTTGATAATTAACAGAGGCAAAGATACTGGAGTTGTAGTTATGTCGATTGATGAATATAATTCTTTAAGTGCAACTCAGCATGAATTGTCATCAAAGAAGAATGAGATGAGACTTGATTCTGCCATAGAAAAAATTAGAAATAGAAATTCCTTCCAAAAAGAGTTATTTGGCTAATGAAATACACTTTTGTGGATGAGTCTTGGGAAGACTATTTGTTTTGGCAGAAAACCGACAAAAAAATGCTAAAAAGGATTAATGACGTGTTAAAAGGCATTTCAATAAATCCTTTTAATGGTATTGGGAAACCAGAACCGTTGAAGTTTAAATATAAAGGATTCTGGTCTCGCAGAATTAATGAGGAACATCGACTAATTTATCAGGTGAAAGATGATGAAATTTTAATTGCTAAATGTAGGTTTCATTATGAATAAAATAAAAACCGTGTGGCAATATATAGGACTCTGAGCGGTCGTCACAGCCTGTCCCGATTTTTCGGGAATCCGCTCAAAGTCCACATCGGAGATTTTCAGGTTAACCACTTCCTGCCCACTCAGTCCTGCCGAGTAGGTTAATGTCATTATCACCCGTTGTTTCAGAAGCGTTGGCGCTGAAAAAAGCTCTTTCAACTCAAGGTGGTTCAGTATGGCCGGGAGCCTGGTGTCTTTCTTTAACGAAGGTAGCGCAATGGCATTTTTGTTCATTCCCAACAGGCGGTAATAATAGCGAAGCCCATTGGTACTTACCAGTTCGAGTTTATTTTTTTCATGTGTTTTTATTATCCAAATGTATGAAAAAATTAAGTTTTCATTATTAAGGCAAATGCCTGTCTGCCGGCTTTATTCCTGACCTGGACAACTATATTTTTTGAATTTTCAAAAAATATGAATGTCTTATAATTGATATTATGTTAAATAATATATTTAAATTTAAAGGAGAGTTTTTGCATCTCTCCTTTAACTGGATTTTACTTTAATTTTTCAATTTTCTCAAGAACTTCATTGTATTTATCCATGTCCCTTAAACGATAATACAAGTTTTTAAGCGACTCAAGCACCATTTTATCATCTGGATGAAGTGTGTGGCATTTTTCCATGTACGGTAAAGCTATCTCAAACCACTCATCGGCCTTTTTCAGTTCAGCCTCATATCGTGCATTTTCGTTGGTGGGAACTTCCTTTGCAACTTCAATTTGCTGAACGCCTTTGTTATAGTACAACGCCCCTAAATTATAGTATGCATTAAAAAACTCAGGGTCAACTTCCATTGTTTTCTTATAAGTTTCAATAGCCTTTTGTTCGTTGCCCATTTTTTCGTACAATGCACCTTGTGCAAAATAGTATCTTGGTTTTGTTGCGTCCTGTGCAATTGCCATTTCAAGATATTTCATGGCCTCGTCTGTTTTGTCAAGATCCATATAAATCTGGATCATGCTTTCCAAAACCCCATTATCCTCCGGATATTTTTCAAAGCCTTCTTTCAAACTTTCCAAAGCTCCCAAGGTATCATTCATTAACTGATATGATGCTGCGATTAAACTGTATGTGCGTGCCCCATTGTACCCATATTTTGCTGCTTCCTTGTAATAACCTATTGCAACGTCATACTTTTCAGCATTGTAAGCTGCCAAACCAGCATTGAATATTATAACAGTGTCAATTGCATCCGGATTATCTTGTCTGATAATTGGAATTTGCTGTATATCAAGAACCTGTTTAAATGAAAGCAGGGCTTTCTCATAATTTTCAACCTGAAAGGCTTCTACTGCCTGATTGGTTAAATCGTTAGTTAACAGGGTTAATTTAATTTTGATGCCTTTGGCATTTGTGCCTTTGGTATCAAGTTCCAAAGCTTTTTTGTACGAGTTTAATGCCTCAGTCAGTGGATCGCTGCTTAACTTTTTGATATTTTCATCTTTTGACTGTCCGATTGCCTGAAAAACTTCGCCTTTTACCTCCCAGGTTTTTGGCCATGCAAATGATTTTTCTGCTTTCGGATTGGATTCATCTGCTGCTTCCTTTATGGCTTCCAAAGCTTCTGCCAGCTTACCTGCATCTTTTAAACTTTGTGCGGTTGTTACTTTACCTCTTTGCGCAAACACTGATGAAAATGCAATCAATAAGGTCAGTAGAATAACTGTTCTTTTCATTTTTTACTGATTTTAATTTTTGTTACAAAAATATATGTTTAAATATTTTATTCAAATTTGTTTTTAATTAAACACCTGTTTATTTTTATTCTAAATTATTTTCTTCATTCTCAGCTATATCTTCATGATGAATTTCTGCCTCATTATTTGCTTCTACCGCGGTTGGCTCAACATATACCCTCGCAACCGATGCAATTCTGTCGTCGCCTCTCAGGTTAATCAGCCTAACACCCTGTGTAGCCCTTCCTAACAGCGAAATGGAATTAACATTTAAACGAATTGTTAAACCATTTTGTGTTATAATCATTAAATCATTATCGTTAGAAACACTTTTAACAGCAATTAAGCTGCCTGTTTTTTCGGTTATGTTAATGGTTTTTACACCTTTTCCACCCCTGTTGGTGATACGGTAATCCTCAATTTTTGAACGTTTACCATAACCATTTTCCGAAATTACCAAAATGTCTTCGTTTTCATCCTGAACACAAACCATGCCAATAACCTCATCACTCTCACTGCCAAGTGTAACACCTCTCACGCCTGAAGCTGTCCGTCCTATGGGCCTGACTGTTTTTTCGTTGAAACGGATTGCTTTACCAGAACGCACCGCAAGCATTATTTCACTTTCACCGTTGGTCAAACGGGCTTCAAGTAAGCGATCCCCTTCTTTGATTGTAATTGCGTTTACACCGTTTAACCGCGGGCGGGAATAGGCTTCCAGGGTTGTTTTTTTGATAGTACCTTTCTTGGTAGCCAGAATAATAAAGTTGTTATTGATAAAATCCTTATCAGCCAGGGTTTTAACATTAATAAAGGTGAGTACCTTATCATCGGGCTCAATGTTCAAAACATTTTGAATTGCCCTGCCTTTTGAAGCCCTTGTGCCCTCTGGTATTTCATAAACTTTGAGCCAGAAACATTTTCCTTTTTCGGTAAAAAGGAGCAAAGTATTGTGCATTGAAGCTATAAATATGTGTTCCAGAAAATCTTCCTCGCGGGTGGTGCTGCCTTTAGAACCAACTCCTCCCCTTCCCTGTGTGCGGAATTCAGTTAAAGGAGTTCGCTTGATATAACCGAGGTGCGAAATGGTAATTACCATATCTTCGTCGGCGTAAAAATCTTCAGGATTAAATTCTTCAGCATTTGGAACAACTTCCGATCTTCTTTTGTCTCCAAATTTTTCTTTTATTTCCAAAAGTTCATCCTTTATAATTTGCATTCTCAAACCCGCATTTTCAAGTACTTTCCTGTAATACTCAATTTGAGCCATAATTTCGTCGTACTCTTTTCGAAGCTTATCCTGTTCAAGTCCGGTTAACTGACGTAACCGCATTTCTACAATTGCACGCGCCTGAAGGTCAGTAAATTCGAATCTGGCCATTAATTTTTCCCTTGCTTCATCGGGTGTTGACGAAGCCCGTATAATTGCAATAACTTCGTCGATGTTATCGCTGGCAATAATTAAACCTTCGAGAATGTGCGCACGTTTTTCAGCCTGTTCGAGTTCGAATTTTGTGCGGCGAACAACAACATCGTGCCGGTGATCGACAAAATGCCTGATTAAATCTTTAAGATTGAGAATTTTTGGCCGTCCGTGAACCAATGCAATATTATTAACGCTGAACGAGGTTTGCAGTGCAGTATATTTGTATAACTGGTTTAAAACAACGTTGCTCAAAGCATCGCGTTTAATGTCGTAAACCACGCGCATACCTTCCCTGTCCGATTCATCGTTTACATTCGAAATCCCTTCAATTTTCTTATCATTTACCAGATCGGCCGTTTTTTGGATCATTTCGGCACGGTTCACCATGTAAGGGATTTCGGTAACAACAATTTTTTCGCGGCCTCCCTCATTTTCGATATGGGCCTTTCCTCTGATTACAATTCTTCCCCTTCCTGTTTCGTAAGCCTCAACAACACCCTGATAACCATAAATAATGCCACCTGTAGGAAAATCAGGGGCAATAATTATTTTTATTAATTCAGAAATTTCAATGTCGTTATTATCAATAAATGCGGTTATTGCGTTTATTGAATCGGTTAAGTTATGAGGTGGCATATTTGTGGCCATACCAACAGCAATTCCTGATGTGCCATTAATAAGCAATTGAGGAATTCTTGTTGGCAAAACAGTTGGCTCACTTAATGACTCATCGAAATTAGGCTGAAAATCAACCGTATTTTTATCTAAATCGGCCAGGGTTAGTTCTGCAATTTTAGCCATTCTGGCTTCTGTATAACGCATTGCAGCCGGACTGTCACCATCAACTGAGCCAAAATTACCCTGACCGTCAATCATCGGGTAACGTAACGACCATTCCTGAGCCATTCTGACCATGGCAAAATATACAGACGAATCGCCATGGGGGTGATATTTACCCAACACTTCACCCACAATTCTTGCCGATTTTTTGTAGGGCCTGTTTGATAGCATTCCCAAATCATGCATTCCAAATAAAACCCTCCGATGGACCGGTTTAAACCCATCGCGTACATCGGGCAACGCACGCGAAACTATTACCGACATCGAATAATCAATATAAGCAGATTTCATCTGCTCCTCAATATTTATTCTTATAATCCTCTCTCCTTCAGCCATTTATATCTGCTTTAACTGGAATTTACTCAATTTTTAAAAAGACCCACAAAAATAGTAAAATCATCGGTCAAAAGGCTATTTTTCAAACTGATTTAACTTCGGGGTAACGATAAGATATTAACATTTTAACTGACAATTCTTCAGTAAGGTAATTTACATTTTAATAACTTCTGACATTATAATTGATTGGTTCGGCTATTTTTAAGTATTTTAGTGGTCTGTTTTTTAAGGAATAGTTTTTGTTGAAGTAAACAGAAATTTGAAAAAATACAATATGGATTCACAGTTTTCGCCGAGAATTAAGGACATAATTGGATACAGCAGGGAGGAAGCAGTTCGTTTGGGAAATGACTATATTGGCCAGGAACATTTATTTCTGGGAATCTTGCGTGATGGGGAGGGGATTGCCACCGATATTCTTGAAAACCTGGGCATCGTTTTATCTGAAATAAAAGAACTGGTTGAAAAGAAAATAAGAACTGACCGGGTGATTGATCAGAAGTCTGAAATCATCATGCTGAAATCTGCCGAAAAAACACTAAAACTTGTTTATCTGGAAGCGCGTTCGTTTAAAAATGCCACAGTAAACAGCGGCCATTTATTGCTTGCCATATTGAAAGATAGCGACAGTATGGTCACTCAACTATTAGTTGAATTTGGCATAAATTACTACATGGCAAGAACTCAGTTGCTTGATTACAGTCAGGATTTTGAAGCAAAATCCGATTTCCCGGAAGGTGAAGACGACGAGGCCGGTGATGAATTTTCGAGAGGGCCTTCAAGGCAACAACCAGGTCCGAAAAAAGGGGCGCCGGTTAAATCGGACACTCCGGTTTTGGATAATTTCGGCATTGACATCACAAAACTTGCAGAAGACAACAGTCTTGACCCCATTGTTGGACGTGAAAGGGAAATTGAAAGATTAGCCCAGATATTAAGCAGGAGGAAAAAAAATAACCCTATCCTAATTGGGGAACCTGGCGTTGGAAAATCGGCAATTGCGGAAGGACTGGCAATCAGAATTGTGAACAAGACCGTTTCGCGCATTTTGTTTGACAAACGAGTTGTTAGCCTTGACATTGCATCAATTGTTGCCGGAACAAAATACCGTGGCCAGTTTGAGGAGAGGATGAAAGCAATTTTAAACGAACTGGCCAAGGTAAATAACGTTATTTTATTTATCGACGAAATTCATACCATTGTGGGTGCGGGCGGAGCAACTGGCTCCCTTGATGCCGCAAATATGTTAAAACCTGCACTTGCCAAGGGCGATATTCAGTGTATTGGTGCAACCACACTCGATGAATACAGACAACACATTGAAAAAGATGGCGCACTTGAGCGCAGATTTCAGAAAATAATGGTGGACCCTACTTCGGTTGACGAAACTATCGAAATTTTACATAACATCAAGTCGCGTTACGAAGATCATCACAATGTTAGCTATACAAAGGAAGCAATTGAAGCTTGTGTAAAACTCACCGCCCGTTACATAACCGACAGGTTTTTACCTGATAAAGCTATCGATGCATTGGATGAAGTAGGTTCAAGAGTACACATTTCGAATATTAACGTTCCGGAAAACATTATAAAACTGGAAGAGAAAATCGAAAAAATAAAAGAAGAAAAAATTGCGGCTGTTAAAAGTCAAAATTTCGAACTTGCGGCTAATTTCAGGGATAAAGAAAAAAACCTGTTACTTTTGCTTGATAAGGAAAAAGAGAATTGGGAAAAGGAACTGGCAAATCATCGCGAAACGGTTGACCAACATAAAGTTGCCGAAGTAGTTGCCATGATGTCGGGAATACCGGTACAGCGTATTGAAACGGCAGAAGGAAAACGCCTGATGAATATGGCAAATGACCTGAGAAGTAAAGTAATTGGCCAGGAAGAAGCAATTACAAAAATTGTTAAGGCAATTCAGCGCAACAGGGCCGGATTAAAAGATCCAAACCGGCCAATTGGCTCGTTTATTTTTCTTGGCCCAACCGGTGTCGGAAAAACACAATTGGCCAAAGTACTTGCTACCTATCTTTTCGATAGCCTCGATTCGCTGATAAGGATTGACATGAGCGAATACATGGAAAAGTTTTCGGTTTCGAGAATTGTTGGAGCTCCTCCCGGATACGTAGGTTATGAAGAAGGTGGCCAGCTTACTGAAAAAGTCAGAAGAAAACCATATTCTGTTGTTCTTCTTGATGAAATTGAAAAAGCACATCCTGATATTTTTCATCTTCTACTTCAGGTTCTCGATGAAGGAAGGTTAACCGACAGTTTGGGAAGAAATATTGATTTCAAGAACACGATTATCATTATGACCTCGAACATTGGTACGCGCCAGTTGAAGGATTTTGGGCAAGGCGTTGGGTTTGCTGTTAATAAATCTCCTGAGAGCGAAAATGAAAATGCGAAGTATGTAATCCAAAAAGCGCTCAAAAAAGCCTTCGCCCCTGAATTTCTAAATAGGATTGACGATGTTGTAATGTTTAATCAGTTGGATAAAAAACAGATTCATAAAATTATCGATATCGAAATTAAGGATTTGTACAAACGGGTTGAGTTGTTGAATTACAAACTAAAAATATCGTCGGCGGCAAAAGATTTTATTGCTGAAAAAGGTTACGACCCTCAGTTTGGAGCCCGACCTTTAAAAAGGGCTATTCAGAAATATCTGGAAGATGAAATGGCTGAAATAATTATTAAGGCTTCAATTACTGAAGGCGATACAATTTCGGTAGGATATGACAAGAAGAATGAAAAGTTGCAAATGCGGATATTAGCGAATAAACATGAATTAAATTAATACAGGGGACTGAGAATTATCAGGCCTTTTTTGGGTTTTTAAACTGCAAGACCATAATTGTTAAATCATCGGCCTGCTTCATCTTTCCTTTAAAAAGGTCGAGCTCCTTTTCAATCTCTCCTATCAATTTTTCAGGTTTCATACTTTTATTTGCACGGAGTATTTGGTAAAATCTTTCATTTCCGAAATGCATTTTATCAAGATCCTGCATTTCGGTTACTCCATCGGAGTACAGTATTAGCGAACTTCCTTGCTCTAAATAGACCAATGACTCATCATAATCTCTGTTCGGGTACAAACCCAACGGCATTCCATGCAATGCATTTAGCTCGTTAATTTCACCTTTCGAATTTACCACCAGAGTTGGGGTATGGGCTGCGTTACAATATTTTAAAACACCTGTCTTCAAATTTAAAACCCCAACAAACAATGTAAGAAAAAACTGATGTTGATTTGTTGTAAATATTTCATTATTAGTGTCGGCAACAATTTTCCCGGGCGATTTCAATTTAGAGTTGCTTTTAATTAAAGTTTGGGCCACACTCATAAAAAAGGCTGCTGAAATACCTTTGCCAGACACATCTCCAATGGAGAAAAACAGATTATCTTCATCCAGAAAGAAGAAATCAAAAAGATCCCCGCTAACTATTCTTGCCGGTTTGTAAATGGCAAATAAATCAATATCTTCCCTGTTGGCAAATGCCGAAAAATTGATGTTAATCAAACTCATTTGAATTTCAGAGGCTTCAAGTAAATCCTGTTTCCTTTGTGTATTTAATATTTCCTCCTGATATTGATTGCTCTCAAATTTCTGGTACCACGATTTCAGGTAATTCAGGCTTTCGGAAACCAGTTGAACTTCGTCGCTGATTCCAATTTCAACATCTCCCCTGGCACTGCTAAACTTTTTTAGTTGAGTTGTAATAGTGCTTAGTGGTTGAATTAGTTTGTTGGAAATGTATGTTATGATGAAAAATATGACTAAAATTCCCAGCACCGAGAAAAATAACATTCTTAAAACAAGTAAATAAAGTGGAACAAATAATTCGTTGTATGGAACAACAAAAA
Organism: Prolixibacteraceae bacterium; assembly: GCA_009773765.1. GTDB lineage: Bacteria > Bacteroidota > Bacteroidia > Bacteroidales > Prolixibacteraceae > Draconibacterium. Next base: position 118,585 of record WTWZ01000024.1, read on the forward strand.
ATAGTGTCCATCCGGTTTCATTTATACGAGTGTAGTGTATCCAGCTTTTCCGGTAGTTCAAATACTCGGGATACGCGATAAGAGAACCACTATCACCATTTTTCAGCAAATCATTTATTATGGCTTCTGATACTTTGTACTCTTTTTCCTTGATTTTGTATAAATTCCTGTTGAGAATCCATTCTTTGTTTGGATGGGTAAGATATGTCCCATCCTTCGAAACCAGAAATGCATAACTATCTTTTTTACCTATCTTGAAACTGTTGATAGTATCGCTTAAATCAGAAAGCGACAATTCTGTAATAACAGAACCGACTTTAACTAATTCGTTTTCAATATTTTTGATATGTACTGGAGAATAAAATCCAACAACCTGTTTATTATTCCTTTCGCAATGAAATACTTCAGTCCAGCCAGGATTTTCGCCTGCCATTATTTCCTCAAAAATCCTCTTTTCATTTTTACAACAATAAATTAATTCAACTTCCTTTTGAACAAGTATGGAGTCAGATGACCTGTAAAAATAAAAATGTTTATAGTTCATGTTGGGAATCCCGGAATCAATATTCAGGTGCATGGCATTCAGAGAGGGATATTTTAACATCAACTTCGTAACAAAAAATTCAACCTCATTGTGTTGAGCAAAAAAAAAGGCCTGATCTGAAACATTCGAAGTAATTTCCCTGGTAGAAACCAGTTGCTTTTCACCCAGCATCAGCGCTTTGTAGCCCAGGCTAACAGCCTCATTGTCTATATTTTTTATAATGATGTTGCTATTGAAATAATAAGCGATTATAATAAACGCCAAAAAAACACCTGTTACAGCGAGTGAGATATAAACACTTAGCCGGTAAGCAATTGACTTATTAAACATTATAAAATCCCCTTCCCTTTGAGAAATACAAGTTAAGCATTATATTTTAAAATTGAAGAAGTATTTAACATTTGAAAAACATTTTTTCAGGGATGATTTTAAACCGATGTTTTTGGCAGGCGCAAAATCAGGATAATTGCGAAATCAACTTTCATTTTCAAAAAAAAAGCTGCCACACAGGCAACTTTTATATCCGGTTATTAAATTATCGGATTCTGTTTTTTATTCGGTAAAAACCAGTATCATTTTTTAAGTATTCATAGCTCCACAAACCGTTATTACCTGTCCGCTAACATACGACGATAAATCGGAAGCGAGAAATGCAGCAACTCCAGCTACTTCACCAGGAGTGCCGCCACGTTTTAAGGGAATTGATTCTTCCCAAGCTCTACGCGCATCTTCAGGTATTTTGGCAGTCATTTCGGTAATAATAAAACCGGGTGCAATGGCATTCGAACGAATTCCCCTTGATCCCAATTCACGCGCTATTGATTTGGTAAATCCAATAATACCCGCTTTTGAAGCGGAATAATTAGATTGGCCGGCATTTCCGCTAACACCCACAACCGAACTCAGGTTTATAATTGAACCACTGCGTTGTTTTAACATTGTTTTTTGCACTGCTTTGGTAAAATTGAAAACCGATTTCAGGTTTACATTTATTACCACATCCCACTGTTCCTCAGTCATTCGCATCAGCAAAGTATCTTTGGTTATCCCCGCGTTGTTCACAAGAATATCAACTTGTCCAAAATCGTTTACAATTGTGCCAACCACTTTGTCTGTTTCGTCAAATTTACTGGCATCAGAAGCGTATCCTTTGGCCTTAACGCCTAAAGCCTGTAATTCGGCCTCCGTATTTTTCATATTATCATCGGCAAAAAGGTCGGTAAATGCAATATTACATCCTTCCTGGGCAAATTTAAGTGCAATTGCTTTTCCAATTCCCCGCGAAGCGCCGGTTACAATTGCTGTTTTTCCATCAAGTAGTTTCATATTTTTAGTATTTTGTTGGGCAAAGATAATTTTTTAAGTTGTTTTATCGAATTATTATTTAACTGGTATTTTTTCCCAGCCGGAAGGGATAAAATCTGCCTGGCGCAAGGGTGTATTGTACCAATATTCAGGGACACAAACCGTTTTTTGATTTGAATTGTTCAATGCTGCAGCCCAAAAACTAAATGTGCTGTTTGCCAAAATAAAATGTTTACACAAGCTCATTAAATAAAAATCCTCAAAACCCGTGTTCCCTTCAACGAAATAGCAGTTTTCGGTACTCATTGTATTTTTAACATACTCAATTTCATCTGAGAAAAAAATAAAAAATGGGTTGTCAACTGTTTTTTTAATTTGATTGATAGCATTTAGGTAATAAACATGGGTGCAAATACCAAATGAAAAATTATTGATTTTTGGGTTTAAATAATCTGTCCGGCGGACATGGACTGCCACAGAATTTTTTTCCTGAATTAACCTGATGGCTTCAGCTATTTTAGAGTTTATTTCAAAATGCGGGGTTAGTTTAGCTTTCATTTCGGGCAAAACTTCTTTGACCAAATTGAAATCTCCCCATCCCACCGAATAGATATTTTGATTTGAACTTACTTCGCCCAAATCACAATGCGATTTTCGGAAGTCAGCAATAATAAATTTATTGCTTCTTACAGGCTTGATTTTTCTTGAAAATTCAATGAAACTAAATCCTTTTGCAGGATGAGTGAATCCGATTTTATGTAATTCGTATTTTCTCCGCAAATCTCTTTTAAAACCAATTCGTGAAAGAAAATTAATTTGATTTAGTTTGGTTAAATCGATAATCAGTTCCTTATTGTATTTTTTTGCCAAAAACAAACCCAAAGCGTACGAAAACAACTGGTTACCTATACCATTGTAAACTGAGCAATAAACTTTCGACATTATTCAAACGGTAAAATATTAATCATTTCAGCATGCGGCTAATTTAATTATTTTTAAGCCTGATTTTCTTTTAAAATCCTGCGTAATCATTCATTTTAATTTATTGCCAGTTCTGCGATTTGATTTAATTTAGCGCGCATGAAAAATTTCTCGATTTACGTTGCGTTTCACCGCGACGGTAAAATAGTTCCTGAAGATAACCTCTACAAAGCAATTCAGGTAGGTAAAAAAAGCAGTCGGCTCGAACTTGAAATAATCAATGACGCTGAAGGTGAAAACATTTCAGACAGGAACAACATTTACAGCGAATTAACCGGCTGGTACTGGGTTTGGAAGAACGCACAACACGATTTTGTGGGGACTTCGCACTACCGCAGGTACTTTACCCTTGAACAAATGTCATTTGTCAGGCGCATTGCTAAACTAATTCTGATTTTTGTAGGACAAAAAAAGAAAAGGCACGGATTGTTTCAGGTAAATTCGGCAAAACGCTGGAGAAACAGAATTTTGGGAATGGATCAGGCAAAAATACTGATGGAGCAATTTGATGCTTTGCTTCCAGTTAAAAAAAAATTCCCTTATACAGTTTATGAGCAATACAAACGACGCCATAAAGAAGAGGACATCATTTTAACTCGCAAAATTATTGAGGAAAAACAACCCGGTTATTTGGCGGACTTTGATAGAACTTTCAGGTCAAATGAAATATATCCGTTTAATATGTTCGTTTTGCCCTGGAAACTTTTCGACGATTATATGAACTGGCTTTTCCCTGTTTTGTTTGAACTTGAAAAAAGGTCAGAAATCGATTTTAACGACAACTATCAGAAACGGGTTTGTGCATTTATGGCGGAAAGACTTCAAACGGTTTGGTTTAACCACAACAAAATCAAGGTAAAAGAACTGAATGTTCTGTATTTCAAAAAAAACAAAGCTGTTCATTTTTAATGGTTTGTGTGATTAATTTTATAACTCGGGCAACTTCATTTTTAAAAACATGTCAGTATTAAATAAAATAAAATATAAACTTCATTTAAAAAACGATTTAAAAAGAAGGCTCAAAATAATCAATCATTGTAAAATTGATGTGCTTTTTGATATCGGCGCTAATGTTGGCCAGTATGCCCAAAAAATGAGAAACCTGGGTTATAATAAAAAAATAATTTCGTTTGAACCTTTAAAAGCTGATTTTGAAATTTTAAAGCGTACCGCATCCCGCGACAAATACTGGCTTGTATATAATTATGCCCTTGGAGATGAAGATACTTTGGGCTACATTAACATTTCAGGAAGTTCTGATAACAGTTCGATTTTAAATATGCTGCCTAAACACAGTGAAAGTAAAGCTGGATTAAGTTACATTGCGAAACAGGAAATAGAAATAAAGAAATTAGATTCTATTTTCGGTACTTTCGTGGAAAGTGAAAATAAAATAATGTTAAAAATTGATACACAGGGTTATGAAAAGAACGTGATTGACGGTGCGCTTGAATCATTAAAACGAATCAGTGTGATACAACTTGAAATGTCACTTGTACCTTTATATGCAGGTGAAATGTTGATTGCGGAAATGATTAAATATCTTGAAAACGTAGGATTTCATTTATTTTCATTGGAAAATGGCCATTATAACCGGCAAACAGGCCAATTATTACAAACCGACGGAATATTTGTAAATAAAAACTTAGTTGAACAGTAAAATGTGATTTAAAAAGTGGCTTAATTAACCTTTTAAAGCTTTTCAATGTTATATCAGTCAACAATATGCGCTATTTCAACCTCGCCCGGAATTGGGGCAATTGCCGTTATCCGCCTTTCGGGAAATGAAGCCATTCAAATTGCCGGTAAAGTTTTTCAAAGTCCTAATAAAGAAAAATTATTAACAGAACAACCAGCCAACACTTTACATTTTGGGCAAATTGTTTTTAAAAATGAAGTGGTTGACGAAGTTATTGTTGCCATTTTTAGGTCGCCACATTCGTTTACCGGCGAAGATATTGTTGAAATTTCGTGCCATGGTTCTGTTTTTATTCAGCAAGAAATACTTGAAATTTTAGTTGAAAACGGAGCCAGGTTAGCCTTGCCCGGCGAATTTACCCAGCGTGCTTTTTTAAACGGTAAAATGGATTTATCTCAGGCCGAAGCCGTTGCCGATGTAATTGCCTCGTCGAATGCGGCCGCACACAAACTGGCAATTAATCAGATGCGTGGCGGGTTTTCACGGGAAATAAACGATTTACGCGCTAAAATGCTGCATTTTACCGCCATGGTTGAACTCGAACTCGATTTTGCCGAAGAAGAAGTTGAGTTTGCCAATCGCAGCCAGTTGCGTGCTTTAACCGAAAAAACAGAATCGCTGCTGCGAAAACTTAAGGATTCATTTCAACTCGGAAATGTTATTAAAAACGGGATTCCGGTTGCAATTGTTGGCGATACAAACGTAGGAAAATCAACACTTTTGAATGCCTTACTCAACGAAGAAAAAGCAATTGTTTCTCATATTCACGGAACCACGCGCGATGTAATTGAGGATGTGGTAAATATACACGGAACTGCATTTCGGTTTTTTGATACTGCAGGAATTCGGGACACCCAGGATCACATTGAAACCCTTGGAATTGAGCGGAGTTACAGCAAACTAACCCTTGCAAGCGTGGTTCTGCTGGTTGTGGATATGCAAAACCCCTACCCCATTGTAAAACAACGAATTGACAAGATACGGAAACGAATATATGGCGATCAGAAATTGATTATTGTAGCCAACAAAATTGATTCGGGATTGCATGAAACCATTCAGCAAATGGAAGTTACCGAAATCAACGACAATGAAAAGCTGATTTTTATTGCCGCCAAAAAGAAACAAAACCTTGAAGAACTGATTGAAATGATGATTCATTCAGTAAATATTGATGCTGTGAATCGGGAAGATGTTATTGTAACCAACGCCCGTCACTTTGAAATTCTGAAAAATGCCCACGAAGCAATTGTAAGGGTATTAAACGGAATTGACTCCGGAATTACAGGCGATTTTTTGGCTCAGGATATTCGAGAATGTCTGCATTATTTGGCCGAAATTACGGGAGAGGTGGGAACAGAAGAGGTTCTCGGGCACATTTTTAAGAATTTTTGTATTGGAAAGTAACCACCACAAAACAACCAATTATCAAACTATTAATAAACCCTAAAAAGCCCAGTAAAATAGGGCTTTTTTGATGTTTGTAAATATAGGTTTATTTCGTGTTAATATTAGTTTTTTAATATTATATTTGTACCTTATTTGTACCGTTTTGAAAAACGGGCTTTTTTTGACTGAATTTGTACCTCGAAAGGTTTACAAATTTTACAAATTGGAACACTTTAATACAGAATAGTACAAAATGAGTACAAAAATTGAAGTAATAAGAATTTGCCAGCATTGCGGTAAGGAATTTACAGCCCGGACAACAACAACGGCCTATTGTTCGCTACATTGCAACAGAATAGCATATAAGGCCAAACAGAGGGCTGAAAAGATTGAAGCAAGCAATAAGGAAACCCAACGAATAAAGAATTTGCCGATTGAGGAACTGAAAAAAAGGGAATTTTTAACAGTAACCCAGGTTTCAAAGTTAATAAGCTGTTCCCGTCAAAATGTTTACAGCCTCATCAATACCGGAAAGCTGAAAGCGACGAACATTTTATTAAAGAAAACAATTGTTAAGCGTTCAGACCTTGATAAACTATTTAAAGAGCCGACCAACCGACTGAAAACCGAAGGCATACCCGAAACACAAAAGCAGGAATTAAAGGAATGGTTACAGGCTGGGGCGTTTGATATTGCCGACTGTTACTCCTTTAACGAAGTGCAGGACAAATACGGTATTTCTGAAACAGCATTACAGGAAGTAATTGAGCAAAACAGCATACCAAAAATAAAAAAGGGCTGGTTTGCATACGTTCCGAAACCCATTATTGATAAACTATTGAGTTAAACCATTTAAATAATAAACTAATGAATGAAAGCGAAATTGATGAAATACTTTTTGGGATTGGAGTTGATAGTTTCAACCGATTTCAAACCTTTATTAAGTTGATGCCAAAACTTAAAGGTAAAAGTTATTGGTATGCTTTGCGGAATAGTTACGATATGAGTGATAATCTTTTTGAGTATTCAGGAATTGTAAAGGGTTGTTTTTTAAAAGATGAACCACAAAGGGAAAATTTAATGTTCCCCGATGAATTTGAATATTTTAAAAACCTACCTGAACAAATTATCATTTTCAGGGGAATGACTGAAAAAGAATTGAAACAAAAATCTTTTGGCTGTTCGTGGACACTTAAAAAAGAAGTTGCCGAATTTTTCGCAAACACTTACCAAAGGAATTTTGCAACAAATCATTTTAAAAAAGTAGTTCACGAAATGACTATTTACAAAAGTGAAGTAATTGCATTTTTCAATAATAGAAATGAGTTTGAAATAATTTACATAAAAGACAATGGTAATAAAAGTAAAGTTAAGGCAAAAACCTATTTCAGGGAACAGGCAAAGTTTGTATTTGGATTTTTACCCCGCTGTTTCTCATCCCGAAACAGGCGAACTAACCCGACGGGAGTTTTTAGGGCTGTATATCAATTCTGAAAAGGTAAAAGATAAAAACGGCAAAATTAAGAACATCAAATTAAGCCCTATTGATAAGCAACACAATACTGATACCTTAAAAATTGCTGAACAGATAAGGCAGAAACGGGAAAATCATTTAAACAAGCCCGAAATTTACACCGGGTACGAAAAGGAACAATTAAAGATAAAAGAGCAGGGCGAACAAAACTTTGTTGCCTACTTTAAAAAACTTACCGACAAACGAAAAGACAGCAACCATAATAACTGGGTTTCAACTTATAAATACCTTGAAACATTCACAAAGGGAAATTTGAAATTTGCCGACCTGAACGAAAAATTTTGCGATGAGTTTAAAGAGTATTTACTCAACACCAAAAGCAATAAAAGCGATAAAGTAACACTTGCCCAAAATTCAGCGGTTTCTTATTTTAATAAACTGAAAGCAGCACTAAAACAAGCCTATAAAGACGGGTATTTACAAACCGACCTGAACGCAAAAATTGAACCTATTGAACAGGCCGAAACCCGAAGGAATTTTTTAACTATCAAGGAACTGAACAGCCTTGTAAAAACAGAATGTAATAACCCTTTATTGAAAAGTGCAGCCCTGTTTTCAGCCCTCACCGGATTGAGGTTTGCAGATATTAAAAAGCTGGTTTGGGGCGAAATAGAATTTGTTGCAAATGACGGTTATGTTATTCGTTTCACACAACAAAAAACAAAAGGAGTTGAGGATTTGCCAATTTCTGAACAGGCTTACAGCTTACTGGGTGAACGCAAAGAACCCACTGAAAAAGTATTTCCCGGCCTTACTTATTCCGCTTATGAAAACAAACACCTGTTCCAATGGATTGGAGCAGCCGGGATAACAAAAGATATTACCTTTCATTGTTTCCGGCATACTTTCGCCACCTTGCAACTATCAAAAGGAACTGATATTTATACCGTTTCAAAAATGCTGGGACACCGTGACTTGAAAACCACGCAGATTTATGCAAAGATTATTGACGACACCAAACGCAAAGCATCTGATAAAGTAAAATTGGATATGTAACCACTTAAAGCATAAAAGACAAATGAATGATTTTGAAAACGATTTTGAGCAATATTTGAAACACCTTGATTTAGTTGAAAAAAACGACCCTGAAAAGTATGAATATATCAAAGAAATTGCAGACAGTATAAAGGATATTGATTTAAGTAAACTAATTGAAAAAATTGCTCTTTCTTTTGAAAAGAGCAAAAATGAATATTCAGAAATAACAGGCAAAGCGGGTAGAGAAATATTCGCAAAGGAACAAATTGAACTTTACATCTATGCCAACCACAGATTTAAAAGGTTTGGCGAATATTCAAATGCCACCTTTGATAAATACCAACCAATATTTATTGAAGCCCTTGATTTTTGGAAAAAGGAACATGAATTTTTAAAGCAGGAACATGAATTTGGAACTGTTTTTAAAGACATTGATAGTTGGGTTGAATGGCTAACTATTAACCCCGAATTGGCTGAAAAATATTACCCTAATGTTACAAACGGATTAAAGGAAAGAATACAAAAAAGCCCACCTTTTCAAATGGCTTTAATTATTCAAAAACTACCCGACCATTTCCCGAAATGGAAAACCAAAGCTGAAAAGTATTTTGGCACTAAAAGAAAAAAAATAATAAATGGGTATATTAACCTTATCAAAACTGTTTTGTTTGAATACGAATACCCCGGCGAAATAGAACAACAAGCAATTGAAAGTGTTAGGGCTGAACTTACCGAACAACTGGAATACTGGGAAAACGATATAAAAAACTTACCACCTCAACCAATTGAAACGAAAACTGAACTTACTCTCCTGAATTTAAAGATTGGAAAAGCATTTGGTTTTATGAAAGGAAACGATCCCCGTAAACACGAAAAAATTTTGAATGAAACCGATTTTAATAATTTGATTGAATGGATAACTTACTTTTTTGAAAATAATTTTGAAGTACCGAGAATTTCTGAACCAATAAAAAAAGTAAATACCAGCAAAGGAAATGTTATTTATACTTTTATGAGTTTTTATAAAAGCGAACACCCCGCAAAAACCAGACCAGACAGCCTTTTTGAACTTATTAAGGCTTGTTTCAAAGAGTATAGAAACGATGAATTAGATAACCTGAAAAAGACAAAAAAACCACAGTATTATGATGTTTTGATTAATGACAATAAATAAACTTGTACTTGCCGTAAACACGTAAGAAACCCGTAAAGTAAGCGAAAACCCGTTTCTAATCTTCGCGAAGTAAAATAAAAAATACTTTGTGAAATGGAACAAGTCTTAACATTCGACCAGTTGCCCACAGCGGTAACAATGCTAACAAAAGAAATTAGCGAACTGAAACGCCTGTTAATTGAGAAACAGGAACAAACACCAACCGAACAACCCGACCAGCTTTTAACCATTCAGCAAACAGCCAACTTTTTGAGTTTGGCAGTACCCACAATTTACAGCATGGTGAGCCGGGGCGAATTGCCAGTAATGAAGCGAAGCAAACGCCTGTACTTTTCAAAAGTTGAGTTAATCAATTATTTAAAGCAAGGCAGAAAAAAGACGTTTGCAGAAACAGCAACCGAAGCCGACCAGTATTTAAAAAGAAAGGGGCTGAACAATGGAAAATAACCAACTGAACAGCCCTGAATCTTTGCATAAAAGACAAAGCGAAGATACAAATTTTAAATCACTTAACCCCGTGTTCGACTTTGATAAATACGGGATTGGAGCAGAAGATATTAAGGACGAATCGGAAAGGCTTTTTAATGAAGGTAACGAAGCCAAAGAAAGTAAAGGACTGTTCACTGTTAAAACTGCAAGCCGATGGATTGAACAGGCGAAAACCCGGCCTATTCCCAAAATGCTTTTTGGTGAATTTTGGTTCGAAGGTGAACTTTGTATTTTGTTTGCTGATACCAATTTAGGAAAGTCAATTTTAGCCGTTCAAATCGGTAACAGCATAAGCCGGGGCGAACAAATACCGGGCTTTAAACTGGAAACACAAAAGCAACTGATTTTGTATTTTGATTTTGAGTTAAGCGACAAACAATTTGAAAACCGATATTCTGTAAAATTTGAACATCATTACTCTTTTGATAACAATTTTATTCGGGTTGAAATAAACCCCGATGCTTTTGCCCCCGATGGGATTTCAAATGAGAATTACCTCAACCATTCATTAGAACGGAGTATTACAGAAACCGGGGCAAAGGTTTTAATCATTGATAATCTTACTTACCTAAAAAATGAAACCGAAAAGGCCAAAGATGCTTTACCATTAATGAAGCATTTGAAAGCGTTAAAGAATAAATACGGACTATCAATTTTAGCACTTGCACACACACCAAAAAGGGATTTATCAAAACCAATTACCCGAAATGATTTACAAGGCAGTAAGATGCTGATAAATTTTTGTGATAGTTCCTTTTCAATCGGTGAAAGCCACAGCGACAAAAATTTACGATACCTCAAACAGATTAAGCAACGGAATACCGAACAAATTTACGATGCTGAAAATGTTTGTGTTTGTCAAATTGATAAACCCTTTAATTTCTTAATGTTTGAGTTTGTGAATTATGGTAAGGAATGGGAACACCTGAAACAGCACACCGAAAAGGACAAAGAAAGCCTAAACGAAAAGGTAAACGAACTAAAGCAACAAGGGCGAAGTTATCGGGAAATAGGGGCTGAATTGGGTATTTCTCACATGAAAGTAAGCAGAATTTTAAAGGACTGTAACACACTGTAACACCTGTAACACCCTGTTACAACTGTTACACCTGTTACACCTGTTACACTGAAAAGATTAAAAATGAATGAACACCGATACATATTACAGCCATACAAGGGAATGAACACCCGCCACCATTGCCCCAGTTGCCAGGTGAATGATAAAACCTTTTCGCTTTACATTGACACCGAAACCAACCGTGAAAGTAATTGCGGTTACCATTACACCCCGAAACAATATTTTCAGGATCATAATATTTCCTTTGAAGGAACGGAACCAAAAGCATACAAGCCCCGGCCTGTTACAATCAAAACAAAGCCTGTTTCATTTATTCCGTTTGAGGTATTTAAAGCCAGCCTGAAAGCACACGAAACAAACCACTTTATAAAATTCCTTATTAGCCTGTTCGGGGTTGAGGTTGCCAGCCAACTGGTAAGCCGTTATTTTATTGCCACTTCAAAACATTGGAACGGTGCAACGGTATTTTGGCAAATTGATACACACGGCAAAGTTAGAACGGGCAAAATAATGCTTTACAGCCCCGCCACGGGCAAACGGGTAAAAGAACCTTACAATCATATCAATTGGGTTCATTCATTGCTTAAACAGCCTGAATTTGAGTTAAGGCAATGTTTGTTCGGCGAACACCTTTTGAGTATTGACAAAAACAAACCCGTCGCAATTGTGGAAAGCGAAAAAACGGCTGTAATTGCCAGCGTTTATTTGCCCCGGTTTATTTGGGTTGCCGTTGGCAGTCTTACCAACCTGAACGCTGAAAAATGCAGCATATTAAAGGGGCGAACTGTTACACTATTTCCCGACCTGAACGGGTTTGAAAAATGGAACAGCAAGGCAAAGGAACTATCACTCCTTGCCAGTTTTCAGGTTTCCGGTTTACTGGAACGCAAAGCCACCGAAGCAGATAAAAAACAAGGTTTCGATATTGCTGATTATTTGATAAAATTTGATTTTCGTGAATTTGCCCCACCTGAACCGGGAGCCAGCGAATTAATCCCGGCTGTTCAGCAATTTGATGAAGTGAAACCAAAGCCCGAACCAGTTGAAACTTTGACTGAACTTTGCACCGTTGGATCTGTATTTGATTACTATTATAAAAAAGGGTGCAAACATTTGCCGCCCGGAATAATTATAAATGTACCCGGTTGGCCAAATAATAGATATAATTGATTAATTTTACTGTTATCATAAATTGTATTGATATGAAAACAAAAGAACAGGTTTTAACTATTGGTTTAAGAGAAACACTCAAAACCATTATGCAAAAGGAAATTGAAAGGCTACCTGAAACCCTTGAAGCATTAGAGCCAAAAGAGCGGCTGAACGTGCTTTGTAAATTAATGCCGTTTGTGTTCCCTAAAGTTGAATCGGTACACCCCACAGAAGGCGAACCATTGCAATGGAGTTAAACAAATTCCTTAATAATTTAGGTTTGTGAAAATTATTTTTGATATGGCAAAAATTTCAACTTTCCCGGCCTTGTACAATGAAGCGTTGCAAATTAATATTTCAAAACTGAAACAATGGGGCTACCTTGAACCGGGACAAATAAAAAGCGGTACACTTAATTGGAGCAGCAACGGAAACCCCACAGGCAGCATTTCAATAAGTGGAAACACCCACGACGAACAACCATACATTGAGCTGGATTACAAATTCAGGGATGAACCACGGAAATATAAAATTTACTTTACCTCAATTCGCTCAAACCTTAACCGGGGCGAAATATGGTATTTCATTTGCCCGCAAACAAAAAAGCGTTGCCGCAAACTTTATTCAATAGGCGGTTATTTTTTGCACCGTGCAGCGTTCCGGGGCTGCATGTACGAAATACAAACCCGAAGTAAATACAGCAGGTTTTTAAATAAAATGCTGGGTTGTTTAGATATTGACCAGTATTACGAACAGATTTACAAAAAGCATTTCAAAAAATCGTATGCCGGAAAACCAACAAAAAAGTATTTGAAAATTACCCGGCAAATACAAAGAGCAGAAAATATTTCAACCAGGGAACTTGAAAGGCTTTTATTAAGGTAAATTGATGGCTTTTATAATATTAAGTCAAAAACAGAAATAAATTGTCAAATCTTCATAGAAATATATTGGTTTTCGTAAATTGAGCAAAATTTAAAAAAATCAATCTTTTTTAACTACAAAATCATGAAAAAATATTTTTTAATTCTTTTAATGTTACCAGTATTTACTAAAGGTCAAAATTTATTAATAGATGAGCAAACAGGAAAATATGCAAAGCAAGCGGTAATTGAAGTTGAAAATCAACCAAAACAGCTAATTTATAAAAAAGCGGTTGAATGGATTACACTAAATTATAAATCAGCAAATGATGTTATTCAACTGAAAGATGAAAGCGAAGGAAAAATTATTTTAAAAGGTAATTTTTCATCAAATATGTATATGAAAGCGGGTTTGATAGAACATACATTGATATTAGAATTTAAGGACAATAAATTTCGATATTCATATACAGATTTAGCCTATTATAGCGCTGGAAGTGGTAAAATGCCATTTGAAGGAAATCTGATGTCTAAAAAGAAATTATTATCCAATACTGAACAGGATATTGATAATTCAATTAAAAGTTTAAGCGAATACATATTTAAAAGCTATAATTCTAAAGACGATTGGTAATCCTATTTTTTTGTGTTCAAATGTTATCCGTTCAGCAACGAATGACAGAACAAAAAGTTTTTTTTCGGTTTGAAAAGTACTCAAAATAAAAACCTAAATTTGGCTATATTTTATTGTTTTCAGTACTGAAGTGTACCTTATTTGTACCTTGAAAATATAATACATTGATAATCAATTTATGTTATATTTTGTATTGGAAAATAACCAAATTAAGCCGGTTTGAACTGTTTAAAACTCTGCAATAACTTTTTTTGTACAGCCTTTTTTGGAAATGTATTTTTGAAAAAAACAAAAATGGATTTCGAAAAAATTAACAAACGGTACAAGAAAGTATCTTACCATCGGCAGCCTGATGATTTTAGTATTGAAGAATGGCAGTATGCACTGCGCAAACAATTTGCCGAAAGTCATCCTTTTCGCGTTGAAAAACTTCAAAATAAGGCAGTATTTAGCGATTATAGGGTTTATAATCCCGAAACCAAACTCTCGTACAAAATTGCTTTGCGAAGTAACGACAACAGCGCCAATTTTTGTGAATGTAACGATTTCAAAACCAACGGACTTGGAACATGTAAACACATTGAAGCCGTTTTTTATTACATACATAATAAGCTTAAAAAGGGCGCTTTATTAGGCAAACCTTTCGAACAGACATATACATCAATATATCTCGATTACCGGAAAAACCGGAAAATAAGGATTCGGATAGGCACTGAAAATACCCGGGAGTTCAAAGCCTTGGCAAAAAAATATTTCGATGCCGAAAATTCATTAAAAGAGAGCGAATACGTTAATTTCAACGAAATAGTAGGACAAGGTTTGGCGATAAACGAAAATTTTAAATGCTACCCCGATGCGCTTGACAATGTGCTCGAACACCGCGAAAATAAAAGGCGAAACGATTTGGTGCACGAAAAATATGGGAAGCACATTGAAAATGGAGTATTCGATTCGCTCATTAATGCTAAGCTTTTCCCATATCAAAAGGAAGGTATTTGTTTTGCCGCATCGAAAGGCCGTTGTATCATAGCCGACGACATGGGTCTCGGTAAAACCATTCAGGCCATCGCTGCAGCCGAATTACTCAGAAAAGAATTAGGTATTTCATCTGCTTTTATTATTTGTCCCACTTCGCTTAAATACCAGTGGAAAACCGAAATTGCTAAATTCACTGGCCAAACAGCATGGGTTATAGAGGGTGTTTATACGAAGCGGCAGGAACAGTACCGCAACGATTCGTTTTACAATATTATATCGTACAATACGGCAGTTAACGACATTAAGGAAATTAATACCACCCAGCCCGATTTGTTTATTCTTGATGAAGCACAGCGCATTAAAAATTTCACAAAATGTAAAGCGGCTAAAATCACCTTATACTTTTGTACTTACAGGCACACCGCTCGAAAACAAACTCGAAGAACTGTATTCAATCGTTCAGTTTGTAAACCCCTTTGCATTAGGCCCTTTCTGGAAATACATGAGCGAATACAGCATATTTGATGAGGTTGGAAAAATTAAAGGTTATCACGATTTAAACAAAATTGGTGAGAAACTTGCCGGAACCATGATACGCCGCCGGAAAAAAGACGTTTTGCTGCAATTGCCCAAGCGTATGGACAAAGTGCTATATGTTCCCATGACCGAAGAACAAGCTGCGATACATAACGATTGCCAGGAAAGCGTTAACCGTTTAGTGATTAAGTGGCGCAGGCAAGGATTTTTGAACGAGAAAGACCGCCAAAGCCTCATGATTTTCCTGAACATGATGCGGATGGCATGTGACAGTACGTACATCCTCGACCAGAAAACCCGTTTCGATACCAAAATCGGGGAGCTAATGAACATCCTTGACGAAGTGTTTGCCGAAGACCAGGAAAAAGTGGTCATTTTCAGCCAGTGGGAACGCATGACCCGATTGGTTGCAGCCGAACTTGACCAGCGAAAGGTTAAATACCAATACCTGCATGGCGGTGTGCCGGGAAGCGACCGTGGCAAACTATTCGAAGGGTTCAACAATGATGCCGCGTGCAAGGTATTCCTTTCTACCGATGCCGGAGGGGTCGGGTTGAACCTGCAAGCCGCTTCAATGTTGATAAACCTCGACATACCATGGAACCCCGCAGTTTTGGAACAACGTATTGCCCGAATTTACCGTCTTGGACAAAAACGCAATGTTTCAATCATCAACATGGTTTCTGCTGGTACAATTGAGCATAAAATGCTTGGGGTATTGAGCTTTAAAAAGGGGCTCGCAGAGGGGATTCTTGATCAGGGCGACAATACGATATTTTTGGAAGACAGTAAGTTTAAGGTTTTGATGAACACTGTTGAAAGCCTGGTTGATCAAGTCCCGGTACCTGAAACAATTTCTCAGAATTCCTTAGAAAAGGAAGAGAAACAACCTGCTGAAGATATTAAACCTGAAGAAATTATCAAACAAGCTGAAGAGGAAAACTATTCACAGGGAACACCTACATTTGAAGGCGATGACGATATTAAACAGACCGATAAGGAAATAATTGAACCAGCGGAGCCACTTCCTGAAACCGGTTCTCCGGCTGAATTGGTAAACATGGGTATGACATTCTTTGGCCGGCTTAGTGAAACTTTATCAAATCCGGAAGCTACCCGGAAACTAATATCTACCATTGTACAAAAAGACGAAACCGATGGCAAGACATACCTTAAAATACCTGTCGAAAACCAAAAGATAGTTGAAAATGCTTTTGCATTGTTTGCCGGGTTGTTGCAAGGTTTGAAAAAGTAGCCGGCACTTAATTTTTATTTTGATGTGAACGCTGTTTTACAAAAACTTATGTGTATTTAATTTCGGGTAATAAAAACTTTATGGAAGAAAACGAAGAAGATGATTATATCAGAAACCATGAGAACCTCCCGATTTTCAAAAAGGCAGAGGAGATTTATGATGTAGTTTATCAAATTGGATTATTAATTCCTGAAGATGACGAACATCTGCAATACATTAAAGGACAAATGCTTGGTGACGCAGGCTTAATATCTTCAAAAATTGCCGGTGCCGAAGGTGGCGATATTTACGACCTGAGGATGGAAAATGCAGCTATAATCCGAAAAGCTGCCCGCGATTTAATGGTAACCAATCATTCGCTTGAAATGTTTGGATTTAAGGAGGTGGAATATTTCAATATTGTGCGGGAATTGATTGAAGAGTTCCGTCTTCTTTTTATTGATTGGGTAGCGGGTTTCGACAAATGGAATTATATTATCGATCGCTGGGGATTGTTTAATCCACCGGGTGTTGGTCCATTCGACAAAGACCCGGATGACGACATTCCTTTTAATCCGGATGATTTTTTTAAATAAATTGCAACCGTGATTTTAAAATTGAATTCAAAAGAAAATGAATCAAAAATTAAGATTTCCTGCCGAATGGGAAAAACAGTCATTCCTTCAACTTACTTTTCCGCATCAGGAAAGTGATTGGTCTTATATTTTGGATGAAGTAACTGCCTGTTTTGTCGAAATCATTGAAACCGCTGCAAGGTTTCAGGATGTGCTGGTGGTTTGCGATAAAGTTGAAAGGGTGAAATCGTTTTTTGATTCCACTCAAAACATCTTTTTTGTTCAGGCTGAATCAAACGATACCTGGGCCCGCGACCACGGTGGAATTACTGTTGTTGATAATGGAAATGCAGTTATTCATGATTATATTTTTAATGGTTGGGGTAATAAATTTGATGCCGGATTAGACAATCAAATCACAAAAAAACTTTACGATAAAGGGATTTTTGAAAATTGCAGCTTCAGAACTTTCGAATTGGTTTTGGAGGGTGGTTCACTCGAAAGCGATGGTAAGGGAACGATTTTAACTACTTCAGAATGTTTGCTTTCGAAAAACCGGAACGACCATTTATCGAAATATGAAATTGAACAGCATCTGAAAGAAAATTTTGGCGCTGAGCGAATTTTATGGCTCAATCATGGTTATCTGGCTGGTGATGATACAGATTCGCATATTGATACATTGGCCAGGTTTTGCGATGAAAAAACAATTGCTTACGTAGGTTGTGAAAACCCTGAAGACGAACATTATGAAGCGCTCGGGCAAATGAAAAAGGAGTTGCAAAAATTCAAAGACTTTAAAGGCAAACCATATAAATTAGTTGAAGTCCCCCTACCCGATGCCTGTTTTGATACCGAGGGAAACCGGCTTCCGGCAACTTATGCCAATTTCGCCATTATAAACGGAGCAGTTTTGGTTCCGGTTTACGGCGTTTCGCAGGATGAAAAGGCGATGAAAATTCTTCAAAGTTGTTTTCCTGACCGAAAAGTAATTGGCGTAAATTGCAGGATTTTAATTGAACAACACGGATCTTTACATTGCGTTACCATGCAATATCCTGAACTGGTTAAATTGAACAAGAAAATAATTAGTTGAAATGAATACGATAAAAGCAGGATTGGTGCAAATGGCGTGCACAACCAACAAAGCTGCCAACATTCAAAAAAGCATTGGCGAAATAAAGAAATGTGCTTCAGCAGGAGCAGAATTGGTAGTTTTACAGGAACTTCACAGCAGCCTTTATTTTTGCCAGACAGAGGACACCAAAATGTTCGATTTGGCCGAACCGATTCCAGGCCCGTCAACTAAAATCTTCTCGGAAACAGCAAAGGAAAATAGTATTGTACTTGTAACCTCATTATTTGAAAAGCGGGCTGCCGGACTTTATCACAACACTGCCGTAGTTTTTGAAAAAGATGGATCGATTGCCGGAAAGTACCGTAAAATGCACATTCCCGACGACCCGACATATTACGAAAAATTTTATTTCACACCCGGGGATTTGGGGTTCAACCCAATAAAAACCTCCGTTGGAAATCTTGGTGTTTTGGTTTGCTGGGATCAGTGGTATCCAGAGGCTGCTCGATTGATGGCGCTGGCGGGGGCAGATATTTTGATTTACCCCACTGCAATTGGCTGGGAAAGTACCGACAATTCAGATGAAAAAAACAGGCAATTAAATGCCTGGATGATTTCGCAACGCGGACATGCAGTTGCAAACGGTCTGCCTGTTATTTCGGTTAACAGAACAGGTTTTGAAGCCGATCCATCGGGTGTAACCAAAGGAATTATTTTCTGGGGAAACTCTTTTGTTGCCGGGCCTCAGGGAGAAATTACCCATCAGTTTTCGGCAGAAAAAGAACAAACTGAAGTTGTTTCTATTGATCTTTTCCGTTCTGAAGATGTCCGCAGAATATGGCCTTTCCTTCGTGATCGCAGAATTGACGCGTACGATGAAATTTTAAAGCGATTCCGGGATTAACATTAAACCCAATAATCGCCTGTTCAGATTATTTTTTCAACACAAATTTACGACTGGTGGAATTTTCAGAAGTTGGAAAATCGTCAGGGATTGGTATTGTCACTTTTCCAGTTGCAGCCCATTCAACACCGCGAACAAAGGAGATAATAAAACCTACCCCTTCGCATGAATAATCATCGTGACCAAGCGTGGTGTGAAAAACGCGGCCTTTGCCATAATCCAAAGCCATTAAAATAGGTTCGTGCCTGTCGGTGGGCGCTTTTCCCGACATATCTTTTCCGGTGGCAAGAATGGTCATGTTTTCTGCCGGACCGCGCAATTTGGCATAACATTCATCTTTTGTTGTCATCCAAACCTCCGGCATTCCCTTTGTAATCGGATGATTGGCAATACGAACCGTGATTGGGATTAAATGCTCCGGCCCGTGTGCGCCTGCACTACCGGGGGTTGTATCACGCACCAATACGCCTTCGTTGGTATAATACACGTAAGGCCCATCTTTTTCATTGCGGTCTCCCCAACCTCCAAGGCCAATCATTTTGTTGTATTCATACCAGTCAGGAAACGAGTTGTCGGCAGCATGGACCGATACAAAACCACCACCTTTTTTCATGAATTTTTCAAGCGCCTTTTGTGTTTCTTCAGGCCAGTCAGCGGCTTTCCATCCAAAGTTTGAAACCACCACATCATAGTTTTTGAACGCCGGAATAAAATCAGGATCCGTTTTTGGTTCTTTTAAATCCTGTGTTTCACCAACACCTGCTAATGGAAGGAAAGCTTTTTCACGCTCTGCCTTCCATGTAAATTTAGTGCGACAAATATCCACTTCAAACAAACCTGTTTCTTCAAGGTACTGCTTCATCATAATCGTTGACTTTGGCCAGACTTCGTGGTTGTTTTGTCCATCAACAATAAGAACTTTCAACTTGGCTTCTGCTGAAATCGATAGCAGAAAAATGCAAATAATGCCTAAAATACCTGTTTTCATATTAATTTTTAATTTATGTGTTTCAATTTAATAATTTAAGATGGGCAACAAAGCCTGTTTATTCCGCCAAACCAATTATTGCTGATGTTTCATGGCTTTCGCCCGGCGCAAGTTTTATAACATTGTTAAATGCGTTTACTGCTTCAATGCAAATAAAAGAGTGAAAACCATCATCCGGGATATCATCAATTTTTCGGCATGTTTCTTCTCCTGGATTCCAGACAGTTGTAACTTTACTTCCTGATTTTGAAACCATTATCCTTCTGCCAAACAATGGATCGTGAATGATACAATCGGCTTCTGTATCGTAATAATGCCGGGTTTCAGCCTGTTTAATTTCAAGTCCTGGTGTTTCATGTATATAATCGCCACCATCGAGCTGATTAAAATATCGAGTATTTTGCAAACCTTCAACCGCAATTTCTTCAATTGAAGAAATATGATAATACGAATGAAGCGCACATGTATATTCAAAAGGTAAAGCTGAGATATTGGTTACCTTCAGGGTTACAGTCAGCGTTTTTCCAACAATTACGGTTAATTCTGCACAGAAATCAAAGTTCCAGTAGGCTTTGGTTTTTTCAGATGAACAAAGTTGTAACCTGATCAACGTTTCTCCGGTGGGCAGCGGGGCAGTCTCCTGCAAATTCCAGTACATCAGCCTCACAAAACCATGTTGTGGTTTTGCCGAATCGGTTTTGTGCGGGCCAAACCAGGGAAAACAAACCGGAATTCCCCCACGAATCGGTCTTCCTTCTTCGTATTTGCTATCAGGGCTCATCCATAAAACAGGCATTGTTTTGTGAGGTTTGAAATTTGTAATATGGCCGCCATACAAGCAAATATCAGCATCGGCAAACTTGTTTGAAATGGTTATAAAAGCCATATTTTCTTCCAGTTCAGCAATTCCCAATTCGCCCTCAATGCTAAATTTATCGTCTAATTCATCAATATTTAATATCATTTTTAGCTATATTTTTTTGTTATGATTCTTGTAATTAACTTAAAATGGTAATTAAACAATTCGTACAAATGTTAAACGGCACAAGGTAACAATCATTTTAATTCATTGTTGTCTGGTAAACCGGAAATGTTTATGTTTAATTTATTGTTTGCATAATCGGGCAAAATATCTCTGTTTTCCAATATAAATAAAAAGTAAAATAACTGTTGTTTAACATACAAATATTCTTCAGATTGCCAGTCCCGTTTTTGATATTTGTCAATCAAAACACATTAAAAAACAATATCTTATGAAACTCAAAACAATTATTCTTGTTTTTACAGCAATTTCCTTACTTGGTTTTAAAACTGAGAAAACAAAACTAAACGGAACTTACAAAATTGTGAGCGAGGAAATCGTCATAAATGGTGAGAGTTCTTTTACCCTAAAGAATGACAATAACAGTGGCCTGAAAACCTGGTCAGACAAGTATTTTATGTTTATCAGCAGTAGTGTAAACGGGTCTCAAATATCTCATTCATTTGGAGGTGGAACATATAATCTGTCGGGTAATGAATATACCGAACAATGTGATTATCATGTTGCACCAAACTTCCGGGGCATAACTTTAAAACTTCATCTTGAAATAAAAGGCGATACCGTTATTCAGATTTATCCTTGTGATGACAGCCATTATTACGACATAAACAATTGCGTAATCCAGAAATATGTGAGGGTGGATTAAACCGTAAAGTCATTTATAATCTGATTCATATTATTGATATAAATTCAATTTCAAAACCATTTATCAGAAGTTTGTATCGCTCTTTTACAAAAGGCGAAATGCAGTAATTTTTACCCAATGGGTAATACTACCTGAATTTTTGAAATGATTTGGATGAAAACTTATCCTGGTTTATTTTGCATTCATAAACATGCACTTCTTCGCCTGAGCCTTTTACTACAAAATCCATTTCATTTTGAAGTTTATCCTGCCAGTAAAATACTTCACCATACTTTACACGAAGCATGTCCAGAACCAAATCAAAAGAAAATTTACCATTAGAATTTTTGAGTCAACGATTGATTCAAGATGATAAAAAAGTATAGTTCACCCGCTTTACAGTTGATAATGAACGGTTCATTATTTTACCAGCACCAGGTTCTGAATAAAAAACTCCATCATCCTCTCCGCTGAAACGGCAGTGTGGCCGCGGTCGGGGCCAACCTGAACCTCGAAGCTTTTGCCAGCTTTTTGAAGTGCCTGGATCAATTGCAGCGAGTTCGACGGGTGAACGTTATTGTCCGAAGTTCCGTAATAAATCATCAGTTTTCCTTCTAAGTTGGGCGCATATTTCAGCACGCTTGTCAGTTCGTAGCCTTCAAGGTTGGCATCCAGCAGGTTCATGTAACGTTCGGTGTAAATGTTATCGTAGTTGCGCCAGTCCATCACACCCGAGTTGGCAACCGCTGCATGAAAAACATCGGGAAAACGCAGCAGACACATGGCAGAAGTGGTCCCGCCAAACGAAGTCCCGTAAATCCCCACCCTGCTTTTATCGAAATACGGGCGGTTGTACAACGATTTTACACCTTCTGCAAAATCATCCATTTCGGCATAACCCAGTTTACCATAAATCTGGTCCATAATTGCTTTCCCCTTTCCACCCACATTGCGGCCGTCGATGGAAGCCACCAGAAAACCATATTCGGTCAGCGCATTCGGATTTACAAAGGTTTCGCGGAATTCATTGGTTTCCGGGCCGCCATAATTGCTCACCAGCAGCGGGTATTTTTTTTCAGGGCCGAAGTTGGAAGGAAAATGAAGCAACCCGTGCAGTTGGGTTTTTCCATCGACAGAGGTAAAAGTAAAGGCTTCCACTTTTTTCAGGCCGAGTTCGTTGAATTTGGTCATATCAGAACCTGCCAGTTTGGAAACTGGCCGTCCCTTGTCGTCGAGAAGCTGAGTAAAGGGCGGAATATTGTGCGTTTGCGCCACATCGATAAAATATTTTCCATCAGGTGAAATATCAACCGAATGGTTGTAAGCAGGGTCAGTTAAACGCACTTCGCCGGTGCCGTCGAGTTTCACGCGGTGAAGTTGAAGCTTCATGTGGTTGTCGCCGCTGCGGGCCATGTAATAAAGTAACCCGGATTTTTCATCAATCTTTTTAATACCCGCCACTTCAAACGGGTGATTGGTTAACACAGCAATTTGTTTTCCGCTTAAATCGTAC
Source organism: Prolixibacteraceae bacterium (assembly GCA_009773765.1). GTDB lineage: Bacteria > Bacteroidota > Bacteroidia > Bacteroidales > Prolixibacteraceae > Draconibacterium. Next base: position 141,876 of record WTWZ01000024.1, read on the forward strand.
AACAGGTAGTTTTTAAACCCGGTCCGTTCTGATGTCCAGATAAACCGTTTGTTATCGCTTAAAAACTGAAATTCAGGAGAATTGGTGGTATAACTGGGCAACCATTCCTCGCGGACAATAACACGACACTTTCCGGTTTCAGAATTGGCTGCCGTCCACTCCATTAAATTCTGTCTGCGGTTGGTGCGGTGAAAAAGCAATTCAGTTCCATCGGGCGACCACTGAATATCGTAAATGTAATGCCCCAAAACATCGTCGGTCATCGGTTTTCCATCGCGAACATCAACAGTTACCGTTTTTTTCGATTCCAAATCATAAATCATTAAACCCACAACTGGATTAACCGCGCCAACTTTTGTGTAAGGTTCAACCTCAAGCGAATCGTAAATCTCGGTTTGTTTGTATTGGAGGTAATAATCTCGGACTTTGGTTAAATCGAACGAATAAAACGCCAGTTTTTTGCTGTCGGGCGACCACCACATTGCAGTTGTTTGCGCCAGTTCCTCTCCATAAACCCAGGTTGCCGAGCCATATTTAACTCTTTTAGTCTCCGAACCTTCCTCAGTAACGGCAAATTCATTTTCGCCATCCATGCCGCTGATATAAACATTTCCATCGCAGTAAGTGGCTTTGCTTTTCCCATTGGGCGCATTGGCAAAAGTGTATTGGCGGCCACGTTCGGGGCGGCCTGCATACATTCTGCGGTAATGAGCCATTGGCGGTTCTTCTCTTTCGGCTTCACCCAATTCAACCGTTTTTTTTGTTTTTATATCAAACTGTAAACGTTTTCCATTATAACAGTACTCAAACGATTTCCCATCATCAGCCCACTTCACCGAAATTTGCCCCGGCTTTACAGAACCCCTGATTTGGGGCGCAATTTCCTTGTACCGCCCGTAACCGGGCATTTCTTTTATCCATTGCTGGGCTGATGTTGTAATTGTAAAAACAATAGAAAGGCCAATGGAGATATATAAACAGGGAAAACTCTTCATTTTAATTTGTAATTTATGTTCATTAAATTAGCGCTAAACTTAACTTCGCAAGTTGAAAAAACAAAACATAAACATATATTTTTTAATTTTGCCACACTTTAAAATCATTCAAAATGAAAACAAATTCATTAATACTGTTAATCATAGCCTTTGTTTCGTTCACAACATTTGCACAGAAAGACAAATACCTTTGGCTTGAAGACGTGGAAAACCCTAAAGCCCTTGAGTGGGTTAAACAATGGAACGAAAAATCGCTCTCGGTTTTGAAGGGCCACAAAAATTACCAGGCGGTTTATGATAAAAATCTCGAAATCTACAATTCAGATGAAAGAATTCCAGAACCAGCCATTTACGGCAATTTTGTTTTTAATTTCTGGCAGGATAAATCCAATCCACGCGGCATTTGGCGAAGAATTCCGGCTGAAGATTACATACAGGGAAAAACAAACTGGGAAATCCTGCTCGATATCGACCAACTTTCGGTAAAAGACGGTGAAAAATGGGTTTTTAAGGGGGCGGTGGGCCTTTTCCCAAAATACAACCGTTTTCTTGTAAGCCTTTCGCGGGGCGGCGGAGATGCAGTTGTTACAAATGAATTTGATGCAACTGCCAAATCATTTGTAGAAAACGGTTTTTACCTGCCCGAAGCCAAAGGCGGCGCCAGTTGGATTGATGAAAACACGCTTATGGTTTCAACTGATTTTGGCGATGGAATGACTACTTCTGGTTACCCTAAAAAGGTAAAAATATGGAAACGCGGAACTGCACTCAAAGATGCCAAACTGGTTTTCGAGGGGAGTGAAACCGATATGGGAACCTGGGGAATGAGCGAGATTAAAGAGCATAAAACTTACCGGATTATCACTCAAAGAACATCATTTTATTCAGGCAGTTACCATGTGGTTGAAAATGAAAAACTGATTAAAGCTGAACTTCAGGAAGATGCTGTATTATCGGGAATTTTTAACGACATGGTTATTCTTGAACTGAAATCGGATTGGGAAACCGGAGGAAAAACCTGGAAACAGGGCTCTGTACTGAGCATTCCATACAACGATTTAATCACCGGAAAAAAGAACTTCGAACTGATTGTGCTCCCCGACGAACGTTCAAGTGTAACCAGCATTTCCACCACCAAAAATGTTTTGCTTGTGAATATGCTGAATAACGTTAAAAGCGAATTATACAAATTTACCTGGGAAAACGGCTGGAAAACGGAGAAAATGAATGCCCCTGAATTTGGGAACATTACGATGAGCGCAACCGATGAAAACAGCGACAAATTCTTTTTCTACTTCACCAATTTCCTCGAACCTTCAACCCTTTTTTTTGGCGATGCGACAACAGGGGAATTAAAAAAAGTAAAATCGCTTCCTTCATTCTTCCCTACCGAAAAATATCAGGTACAGCAATTTGAAGCTGTTTCAAAGGACGGGACTAAAATTCCATATTTCGTTGTGAACCTGAAAGAGATGAAATATACCGGCAACAACCCCACCCTTTTGTATGCTTATGGCGGCTTCGAAATTCCGATGTTGCCCAGCTACAATTCCGTTACCGGAACCGCCTGGCTTGAAAATGGCGGAGTTTATGTGCTGGCAAATATTCGGGGAGGTGGCGAATTTGGCCCCAGTTGGCACCAGGCCGGATTGAAGAAAAACCGCCAGCGTGTGTTTGACGATTTTCATGCTGTGGCCGAAAGTTTAATTGATAAGAAAATAACCTCTCCAAAAAAATTGGGAATTTTTGGTGGAAGCAACGGTGGCCTGCTCGTGGGCGTGGCATACACCCAACGCCCGGATTTGTATGGGGCAGTGGTTTGTGCTGTGCCTCTGTTCGATATGAAACGCTACAACAAACTGTTGGCAGGCGCCAGTTGGATGGCAGAATACGGAAACCCCGACATACCGGAAGATTGGGAATACATCAGCAAATATTCGCCCTACCAGAATATTAAACCAGGAATGAATTACCCCGAGGTTTTCTTTACCACTTCAACCCGTGACGACCGCGTACATCCGGGACATGCGCGAAAAGCAGTGGCTAAAATGGATGAACTGGGCTACAAGGTTTATTATTTCGAAAATACAGAAGGCGGTCACGCCGGCGCTTCAACCAACGAACAACGCGCACAGATGTATGCACTGATTTATGCTTATTTACAGATGAAACTGATGGATTGATTAATTAACTGGTTGACTAAAAAGGTTGACTAAAAAGTAAACTTTCATAGTTACTTGTCATGTTGAGTGTAACCGAAACATCTGTTTTTCAATGAAATAGATTTTTCACTAAGTTCGAAATAACAAGTTAAAGAGAGTTTTTAGTCAGCCTCTAAAAATATTTTATATTTTAAAAAAATAAACTGATGAAACTGTTTTTTATCCTGCTTTTGGCGCTTTTAAATTCTTTGCAACTTTTTTCACAAACCACGCTTTATGAGATTATAAACGACATGCTTTTGCCACACGAGGGTTTGCCGCACGGTGTGCCTTCGGGTTACGACTGGCAATCAAAACCGCGCAAAGGCGCTGCAGAACCAAAAGCGGGATGGACAGCGGCCATTGCGTGGGGACAGGTTTATGAGTGGGCAGGTGGAAACCCGGCAACAAACACCCGGATACAGATTAAGGATTTGGCATTTTATTACCTGAGTAAAAAAGATAATAAATGGTATTTACTGCAGTCGGCAGTCAGGGTTTCGGGCGCCAATTACCGTGAAGATTTTGTGGGCGATGTGAATAAACCAGCCAGTACCCGGGTTGAAAATGACGGGAGTGTTTCGGTTACCTGTGGTGGCGGTTTCAACTATCATTTCTGGCCAAACAGCGGACGAATAACCATTCCGGTAAACGATGTTGCCGGTTGCTTTGTAACGGTTAAAGCCCGGCTTGTTGTTGACGATGCCTCGAAACCCGATGATCGCGAAAAGGGAAGATACCTGATGAGTGTCGGGGGCGACTGGTGGCAATCGCTTACCGCGCCGTGGGACAACTTTAAAACCAATGCCGATATCGGGATTGGTCGTTTCAGGTACATAACTTCCGAATGGAAATCGTTTAACATGTATTCTGTTCCTGCTGATACACTGCGAAACAATGCGCCACCTTTTGTGAGCATAACCACTGGTGCATCAGCTTTCAAAAAAGATATGAGTTTGGATTTTATAAATATTTATAACCATTCTGGCGGTTTAAAGATTAGTGTTATTAATCCGGCCAACGAAAAAATTTCATTAACTGTTTATGATTTAAACGGAGGCAAAATCGAAACTCTGGCCAATCAGCTTTTAACTGGGAGAAACGAAGATTTCTACTGGGACAGTGCATCTTTCAAATCCGGAATATACCTGTTAAAGCTGACTTCAGCCAACCAGCGTATTACCGAAAAAATCAAGGTTAACTGGTAAAATCCATAAAATTTATGTCCATCGATTCATCATTTATTCATTAATTGTAACGCATAACCAGTTTTCTTGACGAGGTATAATTTAATGGGTTAAAACTTCAATTTGATTCATTTTCCGGCTAATTTCAACCCTGAATTTAAAAAGTAAAAACTGGCAGTTTTGTTAAAAATTTTGAGAAACTGATATGAAAACTTTTGTGATTGAAGGAGAGGAAGATTGTTTGTACCTGAACGACGAAGGTTGAAAAAATTGAAGGATTAGAAATTCTGAAATAAACCTGCTGTTTGGTGTAGTTTTTACTTTTGCCGTTTATCTTCTTTTTCATCCAGAAACCGGCTGATAATCTGAATGACAGAATCTTTCAATGTATTGTATTTTTTCGAAACAAGAGTTGTTATACCAAACTGAATGGCAAGCCCAACAATTTTAAGCAATGGATTTTTTGATTTGCCAACCACAATTTTTTTTGTCAGAAATCCGGTTGTTAAACCGGCAATTATTTCTACAAAATCCTGTTTGTATTTATCAGTGGAATAAAACTCTTTGATAATATTTCGAAAAATATTAATTGATTTTATGTTTTCATAAGTATTTAGCAACTCCCTTTTAAGCAGTTGACCTTTTTCTGCCTGTTTAATTTCAAGCGCTTTGATAGTTTCCTGCAGCGATTCTTTTGTATATTTTTTTTCCATAGCGCCCTCAGTTCAGCATTTGATTTATCATTGAGTCGTTCAATGGTTTTTTAATCCATTTATTTCTGAAAATAAACAGAATGATTGCGACCAATGCATAAAAACCAGCAACCATAAAAAATCCGAGATAGCTTCCTCCCATGATTGTACCCAACCACAGGGCTACCCCAAAATTTAAGGTTATAAAGAACAGCACAAGCGCTATAACTACCGCAGCGTAAGCAACCAGGCTCGATGTACCGTCGGCAACTTTATCAACTGTTTTTAGCTTAATGAGTTCTATACTGGTTTTGCTGTATTCCTCTGCACTATTTAACAGCGAGTCGAAGTATTTAAATTTTTCTTCCATTCCGATAACTGCAATAAAACACAAATATTGTTTAAAATACTGATTTCACGAAACTTAACAAATAACAGAAACTGCAGTTACAAAATTCTATTTTACTGATTTTAAGCTAAACAGAAATTGTAACTGCAGTTTTGAAAAATTTAATTTGCCGCTTCATTTTTTACTTCTTCCTTCGCTGAATCAAATTTTTCAGAGACTTTGTCAACAAACTCGTTAAATTTTTCTTTCAGCTCATCGGCATATTCTTCTCCCTTACTCAGAATTTTTTTACGAGTAACTGATCCTTTTTCCGGGGCAAATAAAATGCCCAACAATGCACCGGCAGCAGCTCCGGCCAAAATCCCCAAGATTACTTTTCCTGAACTCATATTGTTTATTTTTTAAAATGTTTACTAAAAATAAGGAATTCAGACGACTTTCACTATATATTTTTTATAAATATTTTTATAAACGAAACGATTTTGGGGTTTTTGAATTGTTAATTCATAGTTTCAAATGCCTGCCTTGCAGTTTCCACGGGTAATTGGCAAACACCATCCTTACAAACATAAATTAACGTTTTGTCTTTTACGAATCTGTTTTTGAATATGGGAATTTCACTTTCCGATTTTGAAAAAAGCAACAAAACATCAGGCCTGAATTCCTTTTGAAAATCCTTTAAAACCTTTTCTGAACCATCGCCTAAAATTGCAATTTCAAAATAGGGAGAAGTTATTTTCAGCATAATTGTATCCCAGTTGGCATAAGCCATCGGATATCGGGAAAACTGAGGAGTAACCCGAAGCAACATTTTGTGAATAACAGCCAGATATTCCGCTTTACCCAAAATCAGATTATTGGTGTGCTTATGTTCCATTTTTTTGAATTTTAAATTTGACAACTAAACGCAGATAATGATATTTGTACAATTAAAAATTTGTACCGCTTTGATATTAAAACGCCAGCTCCTGTTTTATGTTCTTGTTAAAAACCGATATTCGGCGTTTTCTGATTGCATCATAAACATTATTGTAAAAAATATTGTAGTTGCCGGGCAAAGTTTCAATCACTTCTTCGAAACCCTTTCCATCTTTTTCACAAAATAAAGTGCCCCAATCTTCATCCGGTTCAGTTCCCCAACTTTCTCCAACCGGAAGGTTCCCTGCCCTTAGCAGTTCTTCCTGAGGATAGGTGCCATATTTGCAAAATGCGCCTTTCTCGCCGTGAATAATGTATCGCGGACCGGGATTATTAACCAGGTAACTGCCAGCGGTTTTCTGAACAAAACATAAACCTGATCGGCCATGTGCGACCCCAGGTTGTATAAAACGCCGGTAAATTCAACGTCCTTATCTTCAATAATTTCGTTGTATGATTGTATAATTTTTGCTTCTGGAAATAAATTCTGTGAGTTGTTTTTCGTTCTTTCCTAAACGCTCACCACTTCAAAACGTGGGTTTACTTTTAAAAATAACCCGTGAAAAACCAGTCCGGACATGCCAAACGAAGAAATTGCAGTTTTAACAGATTTACCCATAATCCTGAATTTAATTTTTGAAAAATGTTAACCATACATTAAAGTTGTTGAATAACATCTAAAATAAATGAATTTGATTAACTCAAACTATTAAATAAAAGGATTTTTGATTGTACTTTCGAATTGAAAAATTCTGGCACTTCAAAAAAACTGAAATAATGGAAAAATTTGTTAATAATTACCTGCATTCTTTTTCATGTTACAACCTTGAAACAGGTGAGTTTCCGGGGCCCGTGGTAACTATCTCCCGTCAGGCAGGTTGCTCTGCCCAGCGTTTGGCCATTAAACTTTCGAAAATATTAACCGGTTACAGTTACATGTCAGAAACAAAAACCGAGGCCGAATGGGAATGGGTTGATAAAAAAGTGTTTGCCAAGGTTGTAAATGAAATGATAGGCGATATTGAGGCAGGCGATTACAACGACAAAGTTGAAGCAATTGGCATGCTGAAAGAAGTATCGAAAGCATTTGCAGAAGAGAAAGTTTATGATATTTTGGATGAAAAACTGATTCAGATTTTGAAGGGCATTATTTGCCGTTTGGGGTACGAAGGACGTAAAATTATTGTTGGCCGCTCGGCAGGCGTGATTTTGAACAATGTTCCGAATAAACTGAACGTCAGGCTTGAAGCCCCAACTGAATGGAGAATAAACAGGGTGATGCAACTCAACGATTTAAGTCAGGCCGAAGCTGCTGAGTACATTAACAGGATGGACACAAAACGTGATTCGTTTATTGAGAAAATTATTGGCAGAAAAGCAGAAAACAACGACTTTGATGTTATTTTTAATTATGCTTCGCTCGAAGATGATGAAATAGTTGACGCCGTTGTTAATATTCTTCGTAATAAAAATATAATATCGCTACGCATGGGGTATTAAAACCCACTTGGAGTTTTGGTTACCATGCATGCGGAATTTTTCATAATTTGCTACATCTCAACTTACAAAACCTTCTTTCGGGAAGGTTTTTTTATTAAAAACAAAAAAAAACACAGTAAAAAGTAGCGAATCTGCCAAATAGTGTTTTAATTTGTAATACGAAGTTTAAAAGTTTTACTGTTAGGGATTTAACTTGATTTTATTTTTTTAATTTTTTTATTGAAAACTTAATCTGCAAAAACAAATCGCCGAATGCAAAACCCTTCCAATTTATTATTTTTTATTATTCATTATTCTTTAAATTTTTTATGAATTTATTTGTTGCAAAGTTAAGCTCATCAACTACAGGTGAAGACTTACAAGAACTCTTCTCTGCACACGGAGAAGTAACATCTGCCAAAGTAATTATTGACAGAGAGACCGGTAACTCAAAAGGGTTTGGTTTTGTTGAAATGGCCAACGACGAGGAAGCAAAAGCTGCAATTGCGGCCTTAAACGAAACTGAACTGGATGGCAAAGAGATTGTTGTTAAAGAAGCCAATGCACGTGAAGAACGTCCGCGCAGTTCGGGCCAAAGAAGTGGTGGATACCAAAGCAGAGGCGGCGGCGGTGGCGGTTACCAGGGCAGAAGCGGTGGTGGTGGCGGCGGTTACCAGCGCAGAGATGACAACCGTAGCGGTGGCGGTCGCAGAGATGACAGCCGTGGCGGTGGTGGTGGCCGTAGAGACGGTGGAAGCAGCGGTGGTGGAAACCGTTGGTAAGCAAAACGAAAGAAATTAAAAAAAAAGCCATCCTTGATGGCTTTTTTTATACCTT
>WTWZ01000106.1 GCA_009773765.1 Prolixibacteraceae bacterium
CAAAATGTTACACAAAAGCGAAATATATGTTGATTCATTCGGTAAAACTTTTAATGTTTAAATGGAATAATGACTTAGCTATATTATATTAACAATGCCATGTATTTTTATGCCAGTTAAGGTTACCGGTTGACCTGCTAAAATCGTAATCATATTGCTGTACACCTGTTCCATTAATTTGCGAAAGCAGGTTGGTGGTGGTATTGTATGTCCGCGAAGCGGCGGTTGTGCCAATGGTTGCCGCCGTTACGCACGAATAATTGTCGATGGTTGTTGCCTGCCACATGGTTGTACCGTTAAAACTAACTTTGAAATTAAAATGGTTAACTTAAAGCACCATAGATAATTGCTGTAACAAAGGCTGCCAATGCAACTATGGTTGAATAAATAAATGCACATTTCTTAGGTGGAGTGGGATACTTCTCAATTAATTGTTTAAATCTATTTTTATGAAAAATAAAGAAGTAGTTCAGCACTCCAATGGGAAACGCAAAAATTATTGAAAAGGCTATAAATTTATTCAACATTGTGCCAGGAAAAACATTTATACTTAAAAGTGAAAAATTCAAAATGTTAAAAAATTTCAACCAAATAAATATAATCCACAAATTCAATGCATTAATCCAGGTATTAAGGAGAAAAACTGATATTTTCCAATCCGTTTTCTCAGGATGATACCGTTTAATACTTAGAATTGAATCCACCCAAAATAAGTAATATATATTTTTCATTTTGCTTTTACTTAGACCACTTTGTATCATCTGTTCCGTACCACTTGCTTGGCCCATAATTTGCTCCTAAATAAAAGGACACGTCCCAAGTTAACCGAAGTGTTCCATAAACAGCAACAAAACTACCAACATATGGAATTTGAGTGCCAGTATAATAAGACGCTATAGTAGATAAAATACCTGCTGTACCGACACCTGCATCTACATATGTAATTGGCTGTTGTTGACCTATTGCAATATCATAATATGCATTACCAGTAGTTACTATACTGGAACCAAAGGAAACAGCTCCCCCTACTTTAGAAATGCTGTATGTATTAATACCAAATCCACCTTTCCATCCATAAGGCCTATTTGGTGTGGAAGTGTAATACTTTGGACTAAATTCTCCACTGGAATTTGCGATGCGAAATGTTGAATTACTCATACCTACAATTTCTCCGGCAACACCTATAGTACCAAAGACCGTGCTTACAACTCCTAAACTATTAGCTTGCAATGAAGCAACTCCACCCGCCAACGGTGACTCGCCCACAAACTGCTGCATTGGCATATTCCATTCAGGAGAAACACCGGTGCTCATCCTGCTAAACATAGCAATTTGTTGATTTATACTTTGTATTCCTGCTGTAGACTGTTTTACAAAGTTTTGGGTATTTACATTAAAATTGTTTGGGCCGCTAATACCAGCAAAAGGTATAGTACCATTACCACTAATATTCACTCCAACCTGAAATTGAATATTGTTTCTTGTGAACCAATTACCAATTTTATTCCAAAAACTTTTCCATGATTCTCCGGTCGGGTCGGTATATTTCAATGGGTTATTTAGTGCATAGCTGTACCGGTTATAACTTTGGCTAAACGAAGGGTCTTGTATAAATGGGTCGGGGCTCAAAAACCTTCCAACTACAGGGTCATACAAACGGCCGTTCATGTTGTACAGGTTAAAATCGGCTAAAAACTCGTGGCTGGTAAAACCTCTGTCGGCAAATAAAGTGGGTTCGCTGGTAAGGGCGTAGCTCCAGTCGTCTTTATCCCTACGGCGGCCCCATGCATCGAAACTAAACTCGGTAATCGTGCTGCCGGTTTTCAGGTGGGTGATGGTTCCCAGATGATAGAAGCCCCCTTCTGATTCCCCCGCAGGGGGAAGGTTTTGGTTCAGTTTTTCAAAGAACATATTGTAAAATTAATAGTTTTGGGCAGCTTTTTACCTGCACAAAATACCGTTACAAACGGTGAAGAGCTTGCCCCTCGTCGCAAAGACAAGGGGCAGCTGGATTCTCATTTATTCTTCTTTCTGTTCTACTTCTATTTTTAAAATCATATTGTCATTATCCTTTCTAACATATGAGATTCTAACTTTACGCCCTTCTTTATATATTTTAAGAATTGGACCATTATTTTTGGAAGTTTTATTAAAACCTTTACCTAAAATATAGTCTGAATATTCAAATCCAACGCCTTTAACTGTAAACTTTTCGAAAACATGTCCACTTTCATTGTAATTTGAAAATTGTTCAATTTCTCCTTCCACTACTTTATAACTCTTTTGGCGAATAACATTCTGAAATTGTTTTTCTTCAGAAATTATTTTCGGAATACTAATCAGCGTTACAATTATCATAATTGAAGCTATTATTCCAATTAAATAACCAAAAAAAACTAAAAGTTGCCTGAAAAATGAATAGGCCTTCATATAATTCTTGAAAAAGAAAACAATTCCAAATCCTAGCAAAAAAAAGATAAACAAAGGTATTACTTGAACTAGATTGTTTGCTTTTGATGTGTATTCATATATTGTAGTGAATTCCATAATAATTAATATTAATCAAAAACTTCAAAAGAATTGTTAAATATTGCTCACCATAATCGTTTAACATACGTGGTAGAACCAATATTTAGTGATGCACCTATAGATAATCCAAATCCAATATCATATGAATAAAGACGTCCACGGTTTGCATCAATACTACTTACCGTTCCTCCTATACCAAATATGATATCCGAGTCAAATCCTCTCGTACCTGTTCCTCCAAAAGATTTTTCAAAATCAAAATTTCTGGCGTCACCTGCATAAGAAGAATACCCCAGATTTACAACTATATTGCCATGTGCTCCTCCCTTTAGAATCAATGTAGTAGTTTTATATAAATGAAATGCATCATTACCTCTAATAGGTAATGCATAGCCAGTATTTACTGAACCACCTCCTACAAAATTATATACAGCACCTACATTGATGTATAGAACATCTGGAATAACTTTTGCTGTCCAATGAGAATTCCACCAATTACTTAGTAATTGTTACGAAATAACTTATTTATTTAAACTGCTTATCCACAACAGGCAAGTTGACGAAATGATTAAATTTACTGCATGGAAATAGAAGAAAAATACCCAAAGGATTTTCAAGAATTTCTTG
>WTWZ01000025.1:0-34139 GCA_009773765.1 Prolixibacteraceae bacterium
TTTATTTATAAAGCCATATTTTCAATAACGATAATAATTTTTGCACATCCACCGGTTTCGGTATGTAATCGTTGGCCCCGCTGTCGATGGCTTTCTGATAATCCTCTTTCATTGCCTTGGCCGAAAGGGTAATGATAGGTATGTTTTTTGTTTCAGGCGTACTTCTTATTATTTTCATTGCCTCGTACCCATCCATAACAGGCATCATAATATCCATTAAAACCAGATCGATAACTGAATTGTTTTTCAGCATGTCGATGGCTGCGGCTCCGTTTTCTGCTTCAAAAACTTCAATTTCCCGTTCTTCAAGAATTTGTGCAATGGCAAACACATTACGGATGTCGTCGTCAACCACTAAAACTTTTTTGCCTTTAAAGGTAACGCTTTCAGTAATTTCCGGCACAACCTTTTGTGATTTGTACGCTTTGTTGGCCACCTGGTGCAGGAAAAGGGTTACTTCGTCCATCAGCCTTTCGTCTGATTTCAAACCTTTTATCACGATGGAATCGGAAAATTTTTGCAGTTCGCGCAACTCTTTTCCCGAAAGTTCCCTTGCTGTATGAATGATTACATTGGGGATAGGCACATCCCCGGCTTTAAGTTTTCGGAGGAGTTCGTTGCCGGAAAAATCGGGCAGTCCCAAATCGAGGATGATGCAATCGAAAGGCCTGGTGACAATCATTTCGTAGGCTTGCTGCCCGGTTTTAGCTTCGTGTAAAACAAGGTCTTTATTTTGAAACAGCAAATGAATAGCTTCGCGGGTGGATGGATCGTCTTCTACCACAAGGATTTGCTTGTAATCTGACAATGTATTGTTTTCAATGTTTTTCGAAATATTCCTGAATTTTTCTGATTCCGGCGTGGTGAGCTCTTCAATTTCGTCGAGAATTGAGTCATCAATACGGGAAACAAGGTGCAGGGGGAGCCTGCTGGTGAATTTGTTTTCGCCCAGCTTTTGTAAATCGGCAGAATCGCTAAGGCTGTCAGAAATGATTATAGCCTCGGGTAAAAATTTTTCAGCTAGTTCAATTCCGTCGTTAACCCCCGCCGCCACCAGGCCATTGAAGTTGCGCTTATGGCAAAGCTCAAGTAGTTTTTGCGCTTTTTCTTTTTCGTTGTGAATAATTAAAACCATCAACCGTTGAACCGCCGAACTCCTGTCGTCTTCAATAAAAACCGGCAGTCCTTCACTTTTTTGCTTATGTTCAGCAATTACCTGGTTGCTTTGTATTTTGAATTTTATGTTGTATTCCAAAGCGGCTTTTTCGTCAGCCAGGTTTTTGTAGCCAATTCCAACCAGGTTGCTGTCGAGCGGCAGGTAAACAGTAAAAACCGAACCTTTCCCTTCAACGCTTTCAACATGAATTTCACCGCCTAAAACGCGGATAAGTTGTTTTGAAATGGAAAGCCCCAAACCGGTGCCGCCATATTTTCTCGAAATGCTTCCATCGGCCTGCTGGAAGGCTTCGAAAATATCATCGATTTTGGATTGGGGAATTCCTACGCCAGTATCTTCAACGGCTATAAAAAATGTATTGTCAGGTTTTAAATTCGGATTTAACAGATTTACTCTTGACGTGGTTAGCCCTATGTTAACTTTTACCCCACCGTTGGTGGTAAATTTAAACGCATTTGACAGCAGGTTTTTAATAATCTGCATCAGCCGCTGTTTGTCTGAAAAAACAAAACCCGGAAAACCAACTGTCATGTTTACCCCAAAGGATAATCCTTTATTATCGGCCACCGGTTTAAAGTTGTGCAATATTTCCGATTTTATTTCTTCTGTGTTCACCTGGTCGAAATTGTAAGTCATTTTTCCAGCTTCAATTTTCGATAAATCGAGGATTTCATTGATCAGTTCGACTAAATCCTTGCCGCTCTTGTAAATGATTTTTACAGATTTCAGTTGTTCCTCGTTCAGGTTTCCTTTTTTGTTTTCACTTAATAATTTCGAAAGAATAAGTAAACTGTTGAGCGGTGTGCGCAGTTCATGCGACATATTGGCCAGAAATTCCGATTTGTACTGGCTGGCCATTTTCAGTTCCCTGTTCATTTCGCGCAGTTTTTCCTGCTGGATATTGAGGTGTTTTTCGTTTTCGGATAAAATTTTGGTTTGTTCGGCCAGTTCTTCGTTGGCTACCCTGAGTTCCTCTTCCTGTGATTTTAATTCCTCGTTTGCCACCCTTAATTCCTCTTCCTGAGCCCTTAGTTCTTCGTGCCGCGCCCTTAATTCTTCCTGCTGCTGTTTAAGCTGGTCGTTTATTGCCTGCAATTCTTCCTGCTGGGCGTTTAATTTCTCATTTCTCAACCGAACTTCTATTTCCAGTTTTTTTATTGTTGTCACATCTTTTGAAATTCCGAATGTACCAATACATTTTCCAGTTTCGTCATACATTGGGAGTTTAGTAACCGATGTCCAAAGTTCATCACCGTTTTCATCAGTTCCCTGTCTGATTTCGTCAATGAAACCTTTCCCTTTTTTGATAATTTCCTGTTCTTCATCGAAATATCTTTTGGCATCTTTTGGAGGATGGAAATCGAAATCGGACTTACCCAGTATATCGTCTGAAGATTTTGCTTCAAATAGTGGGACCATCGACTCGCTAACGCGCAGAAATTTACTGTCTGTATTTTTAAAATAAACGTAATCGGGCAAAGTTTTCAGCATCGAATCAAGCAGGGCTTTTTCCCGAATCAGGTTTTCCTTGATAGTGATGTTTTCCTGCAGTTCTATTTTTAGTTTTTCATCGCGCAATTTTAACTCTTCCGACTGTTCCAGCGTTTTGTCGAGCAGCTCTTTATGCCGGTAACGCGCAACCGCGGCGCCGAGGTTTACATTAATTTTTTCGGCAACCAGTTTCATAAATTCAATTTTCAGTTCCGAAAACCCGTTAACAGGGGCAAGTTCGATCACACCCTGTATCCGGCTATTGTAATGCATTGGCAGCAGGTAAATTTTTTCGGGTACAATTTCACCGCTTGCACTGTAAACTTTCAGGAATTTTTCTTTTGTGTTAACAATTTGCAGTTCTTTATGCAGGGCGGCTCCCCCAACCAGGTTTTCACCGGGCCTGATAATTTTTTTCACTTCATCAATATCCAGTCCAACCGTTCCGGTAAGTTCCAGATGTTCAAGCACTTCATCAAAAACGTAAACTGCCCCCATTTCTGCTTCCAGAAAATGACTAAGCCACGTAATAATCCTTCCCGACAATTCTCTTACTGTGAAGTTTCCGCGCATTTGGTCTTCCAGGCGGTTTAACCCGTTTTGCAGCCAGATTTCCCTGTCGTTTTTCAGTTTGATTTGCTCGAGCCGGGCGGCCATCATGTTGAGCGAAACCGTCAGTTTATCTTCATCCGATCTGGGTTTTAGTTTAATGCTGTAATCGCCGTTTGCCACCTTGTCCGAATATGATACAATTTCCTGTAACCCCACCTGAATTTCTGAAAATGCCCTCGAAAGATCGCCGATTTCGTTTTCGGTGTCGAAATTTACCGAGGTGCTTAAATTCCCTTTTGCAATTTTTTTGAAATTGTCGGCCAAACGGTTTAACGGATTGGAGATGGAGCGCGAAATGTACAGGGCAATCAATGTTCCGGTTGAAATCAGGATAAAAACAATCAGCGCTAATGAAAACACAAGCAGCCTGTTGATAAACCCGGTTAAGGTGTAAACAGCTTTTGAAGATTCCTGGGAAATTGTATTTACTTTTCGGAAATTATCATAGAGTTTAGTCAGTTTTTGATCGGTTTTATCCTGAAAATAATCCCCGATGCCAAAGGTTACCTCATCAACCAAAACCGCAGCATCGTTAGCTGTGTGCTGGATATCCTTAATTCTTGACGGAATAAACCTGACAAAACTTTTAAACTGATTGCCAAATTGCTCTACTTTTTTGATATCATAACCGGCGCCTTCCTTGAAAATGTCGTAAAACAACGGCAACCACTCTTCCCGGGGCATTGCCTGCATAAAACTGTCAATCTTCGAAAATGTAAATGCAATGCTATGGGCTTTTTTAAAGTGACTGACAGAAGTCTCAAGGTCATTCATATTCCCCGAAATTTCGCACTTATAAAAATACATGGCGCCGGTTTGAAAATTTTCGACAAACTCAAGTTGTTTGTTTACCACAACAACAACTGACTGGCTTATTTTTAACAAATAGCTGGTAACCAGACCCATAACTATAAGGCTGGCGATAAACATATAAATAAGAACTGCCAGTTTTGATTTAACATTCAAATTCAAAAAACGTGTTTTAATACTGCCCATTTTTGTCAATTCTGAAGTGGTTTCGTAAAAAGTGCAAAATATACAAAATAAACAAAATCTTTTCTGTTTTGTAATTCCTTGTTTGTAACTTGTATCCGGTAATTTGAATAAAAAATTCCTGTACGCCAGCTTTTATTTATTTCCCGGATTCTCGCTACCTATTTATGTCCCATCGTGTTCAAACCAACAAATTATACTTGAGTTACAATTTTTTTGAAATGACTGATAGTAAAAATCGAAAGTGAAAATATTCTTTCCAAAAAATTCTGGGCACCCATAAAAATGCAAAACCCGGAAATATGGCTGGAATTGACTGGTTATAATTCACACCCAGTTGATTAATAAAAAATAAAATACTATTTAGTATTGTAATTTAAATTATTTTTGTAAATTGTTGATATTTAATAAATAAATATCATCATTATGAAAAAGAAGTACAATAATTACGGAAAAGCAATGGCTGCAACGATAATACTCGCTGTTGCATTTAGCGTATTCCCTATATTGGGAAATGCGCAGGAAAACGAACCTCAGGCATTTGTCCTGGTAGATTGCCTTAAAATTCCCTTCGAAAATGAAGCAAAGTATCTCGATTTTGTAAAAAACACAGTAGTTCCGTTACAAAAGGAAAGGATTAAACAAGGTTCGATAGTTGTGTGGTATTTGTATAAAGTAAGGTTTACCGGCGCCGGCGACAATTATAACTATGTGGCTGTAACATTGTTTGATAAACCGGCAAATATCGAAAGCCCGTTTAGGGGTTTGGATGTTGGAAAAATTCTGCCAGGAAAGGATCTGAATAAAGTACTGCTGGAGGCAAATTCAATGCGTACGTTAGTTTCAAGCACGCTTCTTCAAAGACAATCGTTTGTTTATCCGCAGAGTGGCCCCGGTGACTTTAAATACCTTCAGATTGATTACATGAAGGTTCAGCAGGGAAAAGAAGGGGAATATTTTGATGTTGAAAATACTGTTTGGAAACCAATTCATAATGAATTTGTTAAAGCTGGTTCACGTGTTGGCTGGTCGCTTTGGGGAAGGGTTTTTCCAACAGGCTCAGGTCTTGATTTCCAGTATCTAACAGTAAATTATTTTGATGACTGGTCAAAAATAGGGACTGCTGATTATAACGATGCATTTGGCAAAGCACATCCTGGTAAAGATATGAATGAATTGGGTGAAAAAACAAATGCCTCGCGAACACTCGTAAAATCGGAACTTTGGGAAGTGGTTGAAAGAGCTTTTCCACAGTAATATCTGTCACAACTTATTTAATCCTATAAAATAAAACATCATGATAAATAAGTACGATTTTACACTTTCAGATCCCGATACTTTTAAAGTATTTTCGGCAAAAGACCTCATTTTTCTGTATTGGATTTGCCCGCAGGTTGATAAACACCTGAAACTTTTTAACCACTACAACGAGTTAGTTTTCACACTTACAGGCAAAAAAACAATGCATCACAATGGCAAAGCTTATCCGGTGACTGATGATACTTCGCTGTTTATTAAAAAAACAGCTTATACTACCGAAAAACATGAAATGGTGGGTTGGGAAACACTTGCATTTTTCTTTCAGGATGCGTTTTTACGCCAGGTGTACAATGAATACAGGCAATATTTGCCGCTTAAAAATTTACCGCTGCCACCAAAGGAAATGTTTATTCCCATTAAAGTAAATGAAACAATGAAGGCTTTTTGTTACAGTATTGTTCCCTACTTTAAACAAAAAGTACCACCGTCAGAAAGCTTGCTCGAACTAAAATTTAAGGAAATCATTTTCGTCATACTTTCAGAGCCCGAGAATGCAGGACTACTATCGTTTGTAAATAGTATTGTCGATCAGCAGAAAACCCCGATTTGGGAGGTGATGGAAGCAAATTATATGTTTAACCTTACTATTGACGAATACGCCCGGATTGCAGGGCGAAGTACTGCATCATTTAAAAGGGAGTTTAACGAACATTATGGCACATCGCCAGGCAAATGGCTTACCAACCGAAGACTCGAGCGGACAAAACTGCTATTGGAAACAAGTAAAAAAACAATCGGCGAAATTATTTACGATACCGGTTTTGAAAACATATCACATTTCAGCCGGATTTTTAAAGAGAATTACGGATTGTCGCCGTTGCAATACCGGCAAAACAACCCGGTTGTTTCAATGGCACAGTAGTTTTTATCTGTAACTTTCAGTTTGCATTATTACATTCCTGTTTCTTCAGACGATGTCTGTTGAAACAGGATTTTTTATTTAAAATCCTTTGTACCAGAAGAATTGAATTTTCAGTTTTTATTTGGATTCAATCTAAAAAACAAAAAAATTGAACTTTTAAGAAAAACATAAATTTTCAGTTCACCTTAAATTTGATACGACATTAACATTATAAATTTAAAAGTCAGTATCATGAAAACAAATTTTTTCTTAGCAGCCGGTATGTTGATAGCAGCTATTGCAACCGGACAAAATCGGGAGTTAATTGAAATTGAAGTAAAGCCACCCGTATTTAAGGGTGATGAACCAGGAACAATTAGCGATTTCCTTCAAAAATATGTTGAATATCCTGAAGAATCCCGCCAATGGAAACTTCAGGGGACTGAGGTAGTGCAGTTTGTAGTTACCATACAGGGTGAGCTTTCCAACTTTAAGGTTATCAATAGCGTTTCTCCGGGAATAGACAGAGAGGTTATCAGGTTGCTTGAACTAACCAATGGAATATGGATTCCGGGAACTATCAACGGAGAACCGGCAGCCATGGAAAAAGAGGTATCGCTGGCATTTAAACTTAGTCCGGCAAGCGATTTTGTTGAAAAAGCAAAATGGAACATGAAAAAGGGAAATGAGTTGCTTTTTTTGAAAGATCAACCAGGAAAAGCTTTGAAGTATTTCAATATGGCGGTCAATTTTTTACCTAACGATGATGCAATTCATGGCATTCGCGGATTCTGTAAATACAGGATGGGAGATGAAAACGGTGCCAATCGCGATTGGGACAGAGCCAATATTCTGGCCGACAGAAAAGGCAATGTTATCGATTTTGAAAAACTTGCTAAATCGGCCGTTAAACAGCAAGAGCTTGAAAAAATATTGCTTTCCGTTGAAAAGTAAAGTATAACAAACTTGTAGTCGGTTCAAAGCATTACTGCCTTATCTTATATAAAAACAGGTTTTTTAAACAATTATATTACATAAATCAACAATTTGAAAATAATTTAAAACTAAAATACCTTTTAGTATTTATATTCAATTATTTGTTGTAAATTGTTCATACCTATTTTATAACATTTAAAAGTTCAGTATTATGAAAACAAAACTATTTTTAGTAGCCGGAATGTTGATAGCAGCTATCGCAACCGGACAAAACAGGATGTTAAATGAAATTGTAGTTGTTTCACCTGCATTTAAAGGTGAAAATCAAAAATCGATTAATGATTATTTGCAGAAAAAAGTGGATTATCCGGCTGAAGCAAGCATTTGGAAACACCAGGGAACCGAGGTTGTACAGTTTGTAGTTACGCCCGAAGGTGAACTTATAGATTTTAAGGTTATTAACAGTGTCTCTTATGAAATCGACAAGGAAGTAATCAGCACTTTGAAGTCAACCTCTGGTAAATGGATTCCGGGAACAAAAAACGGTGAACCGGTTGCAATGGAAACTGAGGTTTCTATGGCGTTTAAGCTTAACCCGAAAGATAATTTTGTACAAATGGCAAAATGGAACTTTCAAACAGGGACTGAGTTGTTATTTACTAAAAACCAACCGAAGAAAGCATTAAAATATTTCGATTGGGCAATTAATTTTCTTCCAAATGATGAAACTTTGCTGGCAATGAGAGGAATATGTAAATACAAAATGGGCGATGAAAATGGTGCAACCATCGACTTGGATCGGTCTGATATTTTAGCGCAAAGAAAAGGTACAACCGTCAATTTTGGAAGCTTCGCTAAAAATCCAGAGAATTTGCAGTATATCGAAAAGATGATGCTTTCAGTTGGTAAGTAAGCATTTAACAATTTTATTAATCAAAACCCGTAATGATATTCAGAAAACATATCAGTGTGCCCGAAGGATGACCTCGATTTTTTGGGGTCATTCCTTTTTTGATCATTTGGTTGAAAAACAAAACGGAAACAACTTACGAATCTCTTCATCCGAAGGGCGTCTGCCGTATTCGCAGATTTCAAAGGCTTCATAATAATTTACCGATGAAGCTTTTTCGGTTCCATACCATTTTACCAGCGACTGCATTACATTGTCGTTTATTTTGGATTTCCTCCATTCAGCAAGCCATTTCAAACGCTCAGCTTCAGTTGTAGGTACCTGATCCAGTTTTCCTGAAGTCCATGGCAACCACTCAAAAAACTGAGATTCGTGAGCGGCCATGGCATAAATTTTCTGGTCGAAAACCGATGTAATATCAACAGCAATATCAGGTTCGAAAGGGGTTGGTTTCCGGAAACCATCTTCAGTATAAAGAAATACCGGGTTTCTTTTTAAGGGCGGAGTGTCTGGCGCAATGTTTGGAACAATCACCATATAAGCCGCATCCTGAATCAAAATAGCCGTATTCCGGTGGTCGGGGTGGTAATCGTTGGGCCGCGGCCCGATTACAACATCGGCATTCCACTGCCTGATTAACCTAATGATATTCAGCCGTATATCGAGTGTTGGCATCAATTCCCCATCGTGGTTGTCGAGAACCACATATTTTACCCCAAACCGTTTTCCTGCTTCCTCTGATTCGGCCCGGCGTATTTTTGCAAGCGCCCCGCCACCCTTTTCATGATGGCCGGCATCGCCATTGGTTACCGATACAAACATCACGTTGTGCCCGGCTTTGGCAAATAAAATGGCAGTGCCGCCGGCATCGATATCGCAATCGTCGGGGTGGGCGCCAATTACCACAATGTTTACTTTTTCCTGTGCAAAACAGAAACTCGTCAGAAAAAACAGGGAAACAAACAAAAATGAAATTCTATTCATCAGGTTTAATTTAATTTACCAAAACGCTAAAAATAACAATTTGCGGCCAGCAAATTACATTTTACCAAATTATTTTTAATCTCCGGGTTTCCTGATTATCAACAGAATGATATTTAAAACCCGTGGTATTTTGAAAACAGGAAAAACTTTGTGTGATTTGCTTTCAAAAAAATTATTATTTTGCGCTCATCCAAAAACTGACCATTAAACTTTAAATTAGTTTATGAAATTTTTTTTTGTGCTGATTTTATTTTTTTTATTTCTCCAGAATCAACACGTCAATGCTCAGAATTTCATTATTACAGGTAAAGTAACCAATTCAGATGATGGCGCCGCAATTTCAGGCGTATCGGTGGTTGCAAAAGGTTCGGGATTAGGAACAACCACAAATTCCGAGGGAGAATATCAATTTGAGGTTCCTCAAAATACAAAATCACTTGTTTTTTCGTTTGTGGGTATGAAAACTATGGAAATGCCCATTTCAACAAATACGATCAACGTTTCGCTTAAAACCGATTATGTTGGAATTGGTGAAATTGTAGCGCTTGGTTATGCTGAAAAAGTGAAAAACGAGATTACCGGTTCTTCTTTTCAGGTGAAAGGCAGCCGGATTGCCAATGTGCCGGTTACTTCAATAGATCAGGCATTGCAGGGAAAGGTACCCGGACTGGTTGTTTCAACGCCTTCGGGAACGCCCGGAACCATGCAGGATATCCGGATCAGGGGAGTAGGGTCTATCACCTCTTCAAACAATCCACTTTTTATAATCGACGGAGTGCCGGTTATTAACGATAATTTTACCGGGGAGTTGGTAAGAAGTTCATTTGGCGCTTTGTCTGCTTTGAACAGCGATGACATAGAAAGCATTACCATACTGAAAGATGCCTCTGCAACTTCGGCTTACGGCGCACGCGGTTCAAATGGCGTAATTGTAATTACAACAAAAAAGGGAAGCCCTGGAAAAACAAGGTTCAGCGCCATATCCTGGGTTGGGTTTCAAAACAATGCAACCGAAGGATATCAGGTGCTTAACGGCGTGCAACGTGAGGAGCTAATGCTCGAAGCAGTGCATAATACTTTTGGCGTTCCGGAAGATGAGGCTTACAATTTTATTATCGAAAAGAACCTGACAAACAGTCTGAAAACCTGGGTTGAAAAATACAACCGAAAAGAAGGAAACTGGAATAACCTGCTTCAAAATAAAAATGCACTGGCCCAAAACTACGATGTATCGGCTTCAGGCGGCGGTGCAGTTTCTTCATATTTCGCCTCGCTTGGATATAACAATACTGAAGCTACCGTTGCAGGAGGCGGGTTTCAGCGTATTTCGGGTAAATTCAACTTTCAGCATGATTTTTCCCAAAAGGTGAAATTCTCGTCAAATATGATGGTTTCGAATACCCGCCAGGACGCATTTCTTGAACAAAGTATCTATTTTGGAAACCAAAATGCAACCCGGTACATGATGAGCCCGTGGGAGCAACCATTTCTGGCCGACGGGGCAACACTGAACACGGCAATTGCCTCGTCATTTTTTAATACCTTATACACGCTCGAAAATGATGTTTATGAAAACGATTTGACCCGCGGAATGCTCAATTCATACATCGAATGGGAAATAACCAGCAATCTGACGTTTAAAACAGTTTATGCGGGCGATTATAATGTAGCTGCTTTTCATACATATCAAAATCGCGTACACGGCGACGGCAAAGCCAAAGGAGGAACTGCAATACAATCGGTTACGCGTAATTATAACCAGGTGTCCCAGAACTCGCTTAATTATAAATTCAGTGCCGTAAACCACAATCTGGCCTTCAAAGCCTTGATGGAATATCAGGTTAACAATTACAATTTCTTGCAGGGCTCAGGAGAAAAATTTCCGGCCGACGGACTTTATTATTTGTCGGCGGCAAGCTCGAACCTCGATGCCAATGCAGGTTTCAACGACTGGAAAAACATGTCGTACCTCGGTATGGTGAATTACAACTTTTCGGGAAAGTACATTGCTGACTTCACTTACCGGTATGAAGGTTCATCGTTGTTTGCCCCTGAAAACCGGTTTGGAAATTTTTGGTCGGCAGGCGTGGCATGGAATATCAGCGAAGAAGGTTTTCTTCAGGATCTGAACTTTATCGATAATCTAAGGTTCCGGGCCTCTTACGGATTATCGGGCAGTTCGGCCCTCGGAATTAACCAGTACCAGGCTTTGCTGGGCTACGATAAAAGTTATGCCGGCGAAGGCGCTGTTTATCCGCGGCAAATCGGAAATCCGGGTTTAACCTGGGAGAAAAACAAAAACCTCGATGCCGGGGTTGATTATTCTTTCTTCGATGGAAGGCTGAAAGGATCATTTGCCTGGTACAGCAAAAAAACATTCGATTTGCTGCAACTTGTTCCAATATCGCGCACAATGGGCCACGAATCGATGATGATGAACGTGGGCAGCATAATGAACAAAGGTTTCGAGGCTGTCGTGCAGGGGGACATTGTGCGTTCCGGTGACTTTAATATCAACATCGGGGCCAACATTGCAACCGTAAACAACGAAGTTGCCGCACTTGCCAAAGATGCTGCCGGAAACGATATCAATATTGAAGACAGGTTAAGGAAAGTGGCTGTTGGACACCCGGTTTACGGATGGTACATGCGCAAATGGGCAGGCGTTAATCCCGAAAACGGGAACGCGCAATGGTACATTAATGGCAAAGATGGAGAAGTTACCGCGAATTATAACGCTGCAAAAAAAGAGTGGCAGGGCGAAAGCGCTATCCCAAAACTCACCGCCGGATTGCTGACGCACGTTGATTTCAAAGGATTTTTTGCCGATATTAACCTGTACTATGCCGGCGGGCATAAAGTTTATGAGGACTTCTCGTTTTTAACACACCATACGGGATTCTTTTCATTCACTGTTTTTAACGGGGTTAATGAACTGATGAAACGCTGGCAAAAACCAGGAGATATTACCAACGTCCCCAAAGTTTGGTATGGGGCCAGGGACGATTCGCGCGAATCGACACGATTTTTGTACAGGGGTGATTACGTGAGGATTAAAGATTTGGTTTTCGGCTACAGGTTACCGGTAATATGGACAGGCAAAATTGGCTGCGAAAATATCGCACTGTCGGTAAGGGGAACAAACCTGTTTGCCTTTGTTAAGGACAACGGGTTAAAGTTTGACCCTGAAGTTGGCGCCGACGGCCTTACCCGAATGACTACTCCGCCTGTAAAATCAGTAGTTTTTGGGGTAAATCTGAATTTTTAGGATAAAATGAAGGAATTCTGTTTTTACATATTACTTGTTTTCGTTTTGCTGTTTACGGCCTGTACCGACGGCGATTTGGAACCCGTACTATCGAACGATAAGGATATTGATATCGGAATTAACAAACTGGAAGATTTGCAGGGACTTGCAAACGGTATGCACGACAGGTTAACCGCTACCGCCTATTATGGCCGGAACATGCAGATTTATGGCGAAGTTCGTTCTGATAACTGTTTTGCCAACGGCAAAACAGGGAGGTTTGTACCCGAAGCCCAGATGACAGTCAACCCTGATAATTCAAACGGCCCCTGGGAAGCCATGTATGCTGTGATTGCCTCGGCAAATATTATTATTCAGCAGGATTTGAACACTTTTTCAGGCGATTCTCAGAAATTAAAACAGATTGCCGGACAAGCTTATGTTGTGCGTGCGCTGGCCCATTTCGACCTTTTGCGCCTGTATGGCCAGCAACATGCCGGGGGAACCCTTGGCATTCCCTATGTTGTGCGATATAAATGCGATGAAAGGATGCCATTAAGGAGTACCGTTGAATTGAATAAAAAGGCAATATTCGAAGATATTGAAACCGGATTGAACCTGATGACAGAAGCAAACAACCCAAATACAAAACAGTTTATTTCTACTTTTACCGCTCTTGCATTAAAGGCCCGGGTAGCACTTTATTTTAAGGAATGGGAAAAAGCTAAAACTGCGGCACAAACTATTGTAAATTCTGGTAAATTCGAAATTGTTGATGCTGCCGGTTTCGTGAATTCATGGAAAACAAAAAGCGGAATAAACTCAATTTTTGAGTTAGCTGCAAGTAGTACCGATAATTTGGGAATCAACGGTTTGCAATTCATTTACCGCGGCCCTTCGTATGGCGATATCGAGGTTTTGGATGACCTGAAAGCCATTTTCAGTGAAACCGATGTGAGAAATTCGCCGGCGATGATTGGCTATGAAACCGTTACCGGAAAACAACGCTTGCGCAACATGGGCAAATTTCCGTCGGCCGATTTCTCAGATAATATCGCGCTGATGCGGTTTGAAGAAATGGTGCTTATTTTGGCAGAAGCAAAAATTGAACTGGAAGAACCGGATGCTTTGGAAGTATTAAACCGAATTCCTTCAAAACGCGGCGCGGCACTGTACAAGGAAGCCACAAAGGCAAATGTTCTTTTAGAACGCCGAAAGGAACTTTGTTTCGAAGGCTTCCGGTTCGACGATTTGGCACGCACCGGCAGCGATATACCACTGGTTGACCAGTTCCGGCAAACCCACGGCGGGCCAAAATACGCCAGTTTCAAATTTGCTTTCCCCATACCGGCTGTTGAAATGAACGCCAACTCGAATATGGTGCAAAACGAAGGGTACAAATAAAAAACAATTACAATGAATAATACAAGAATCTTTAAAACCCCGTTTGCGGATATATATCCGTTTTACATTCAAAAAGCAGAAAAGAAGGGACGCACAAAAACAGAAGTGGATACCATTATTTGTTGGCTGACAGGATATGATGAACAATCATTGCAGCAGCAAATCGACAGGAACGTTGATTTTGAAACTTTTTTCTCCCGGGCGCCACAAATTAACCCAAATGTTTCAAAAATTACAGGTGTAATTTGTGGTTATCGCGTTGAAGAAATTGAGGACGAACTGATGCAAAAAATCCGTTACTTAGATAAGTTGGTTGATGAATTGGCCAAAGGAAAGGCAATGGCTACGATTTTAAGGTAGTAACACATAAAAAATCTTTTAACCGCTGTCCTTTGCGCCCAATCTATCGGGGCAGGCTGCCGTATATTTATCGTTAAAAGCGCTGCCGAAAAAATATTTTGTACTTAACTTTTTGTTGAAATTTAACGGCAAAAGAAAAACGGTTTATCAGCCGGAAAGCTAAAATGATTTCAAAGGTTGCTGATTTCCCCATTTTTTCAACAGCTCCTCTTTCTCTTTTTGCTGTTTTTTCATCAATTCTTCCCATTCTTTGCGCTGCTCGGGCGAATTAAATTCAGGAACAATGAAATTCCGCTGATTGAACTGTTCCTGCAACTGTTTTTGTAACCTGTCAAGCTCGCCCAATCCAAAATTGCCCTGAAATGGTTGTCCGAAATGGTACCCGGATACGGAATCATTCTCGAATGGAAGCCCGGGAAATGAATGTCCAAAATGCTGGAAGAAATCTTCGTTGTCAAAAGGTTGAATAGTGGGGTCGTTTAAAAATCCAAACTTTTTACGTATCGAATCGTTAAAAAACCCTCCAAACATCCCCGGAGTATTTTGGCCAAATGCCCAATCATCCCCAAATGAAAAATTAAAGGTCGAATCCGAACTCCATTGCCACACATAAGTTGAATCATATTTGAGCAGGTTCCCGTTTTCGTCAAATTCTTTGTTAACGATTGATTTCTCTTCGGGTGTTTTTTTCTGTGCATTTACTGACAGGGTTACGACTGAAAAAATGATTACAATTGCAGTTAACCGTTTCATGTTTAAATTTTTAAACCAAAATTAAAAATTGATTTGGTAAACAAATTTTAAATTGTTTTAAAAAGCGTTAATTGAGAAATGACAAATAAAAAACCGTTCATATTTTTTCAGAACGGTTCTCAATCCCCTTATTTTCACAAAATAATCTATTTCAGGAGCTTTCTTTCTGCCACCTCGCCACGGGAAAGCCTGGACGGGCTTTTTAATCGT
This sequence comes from Prolixibacteraceae bacterium, assembly GCA_009773765.1. Taxonomy (GTDB): domain Bacteria; phylum Bacteroidota; class Bacteroidia; order Bacteroidales; family Prolixibacteraceae; genus Draconibacterium. The sequence continues at coordinate 15,239 of WTWZ01000025.1, forward strand.
ATTTGTGCCCGTCTTCCGGATCATCGCAGTTGCAACTTTTATGTAATCCCTTTTCGTACTGCTGCAATGCTCGCAAACTCATTCCCATATTTGAGAATCCGCCGTCGTGGAAAAGGTTTTGCATGGTAACTTTTTTGGTAAGATCAGAGAAAAGCGTGATACAGTAATCGGCACATTCTTCGGCAGTGGCATTTCCCAGCGGCGACATCCTTTCAGCAAAATCGAGTAGCCTGTCGAATCCTTTTACGCCACTTCCCGCTGTAGTAACAGTTGGCGACTGCGAAATGGTATTAATGCGTACATGTCGTTCCCTGCCGTAAATGTATCCGAAACTGCGGGCAATCGACTCCAGCAGCGCTTTTGCATCGGCCATGTCGTTGTACCCGAAAAATGTTCGCTGTGCCGCAACGTATGACAATGCAACCACCGAACCCCACTCGTTTATTGCATCCAGTTTTCTGGCAGTCTGCAAAACTTTATGAAATGACACAGCGGAAACATCGAGGGTTTTATCGAGATAATTGTAGTCCAAATCGCTGTAATGGCGCTCTTTTCTTACATTCGGCGACATACCGATGGAGTGGAGCACGAAATCGATTTTGCCACCCAGTAATTCCATCGATTTAATAAAGAGGTTATTCAAATCATCAACATTGGTTGCATCGGCGCCAATAACCACTGTATTCAGCTTTTTAGCCAGCTCGTTTGTTTCGCCCATTCTAACAGCCACAGGCGTATTGGTAATGATTAACATAGCGCCTTCTTCGTATGCCCTTTCTGCAACTTTCCATGCTATCGAATCCGGGTTCAACGCCCCGAAAATGATGCCTCTTTTGCCTTTCAGCAGGTTATTACTCATGTTTTTTATTTATGAAAAATTCGACGTGCAAAGTTAATTGAGTTTAAATAAAACCTAAAAGGTTCAATTATTTTCCGTTATTTAATTGTCTAAGTTAACTTTTAATATCAAAAATTGTTCGCTTTGGTTCGAAAATTATAACACAACCGGTTCATATAAGCCTTGTTTGCATAAGATTCAGAAGTTTGTAAATTCGGGCGCTTATTTAATTTACATTAAGAACTTTACTTTTAAAATTGGTAACGCCCGGAGCCAACAAACCGGTTGAACTTATTGAACAGGTTGAAATCAGGGAAAAAACTGCAAAAGAATTCCTGGGTGAGGGAAACATTCAGTACATCGGTTGTCAATGCCTGCTCCGAAAACATGAAATTCATAGGATAACTTTTAATTTAAACGTCGTCAACAAAAAATATTTTAAACGCTTTTGAACCACCTATGTTTTAATTTATTAGTTTTCCCAAAACTAATAACTTAAATTTTATGGAATCAAGCTTACTAAATGTGGTTTTGTTGCCCCTTGCTCTTGGTGTTATCATGCTTGGACTTGGCCTGTCGCTTACAACCGACGATTTTAAAAGGGTTGTTCAATATCCCAAAGCCATATTAATCGGGCTTATCAGCCAAATGATCATACTGCCGATAATTTGTTTTTTTATTGTCAGGCTTTTTGGTTTATCGCCCGAACTTGCCGTGGGGCTTATGTTACTGGCTGCATCGCCCGGTGGGCCAACCGCAAATCTGTACAGCCATCTTTACAAAGGAGATGTGGCTTTAAATATTTCACTTACAGCAGTAAATAGTTTAATTTCGCTGTTTACCCTGCCGTTTATTGTAAATTTTGCAATTGATTATTTTTTGAATTCAGGGCAGGTTATCCCGATGCAATTCAAAAAGGTAATGGAGGTATTTGCGATTGTTCTGATACCTGTAACATTTGGGATGCTACTGAAATCAAGGTTTCCGGCATTATCCGTCAAACTGAACAAACCAGTTAAGATACTTTCGGCATTGTTTCTTGTTTTGATAATTGCAGGAGTGGTATATCAGGAAAGGGTGAACATAATATCCTACTTTAAAATGGTTGGCACTGCTGCCCTCATTTTTAACATTCTGAGCATGGCTACCGGGTATTATTTGCCTAAGTTACTGAAAACCGGTGAACAGCAGGCTATTGCCATTGGTATGGAAATTGGTATACACAATGGAACTCTTGCAATTTACATTGCGTTAAGTGTAATTGGAAACAGTATGATGAGCGTTCCTCCGGCCATTTATAGTTTGATAATGTTCTTCACTGCGGCAGCTTTTGGCTTTTTGGTGAATGTAAAACGGAAGTAGAAAATTACATTAAATTTCATTGTTTAGCTAAAGCTGAAACAATGTTTTTCTCAGTCAATATTATTTTTATCTAACATCATTCCAAATAAGTTTGGAGTTTTAAAAAATCAATTTATATTTGTTCCATACAAAATCGGCACGAAATGAATTTGATTTTAAAACATAGCAAACTTTCATCAGCTTTAAAAAGCAATTGCTTTGTATTCATGTTGCCGTTGGTTTCTATGTGTATGCGCCAGCCTTCTTTCTGTTGAGATACGGATTGAAGGCATAAAAAAAATCTGAGCGTTTTTACATTTCAACATTTCACTAAATACTTTTTATTATGTATGATCGGATTATTCGGTTTGGGGGCAGTTACATAGGTTACATAGACTCTGTCTGCAGCTTAATTGTTTATTTGCAAAAAAACCCTGGAAGAGCGTTTGTAGTTGTTTCTGCCATTCCCGAATTACTGGAGTGGATTGAGCAGAATCTGGAACAAATATTTCATTCTCAGCCAGCTACCGAAGAACTCAATGAAAAATTGGTTTCGTTTTTTACCGACAGGGTTGGTAAGAAGCAGACAACAAATTTTCAATACTTGTCGGAACAACTGGTGAATTTATTAAAAGGTATTGCTTTAATTGGCGATTTTTCGCCGGCTTTGAAGGATCAGGTTGTAACTTTTGCAGAGAAGCTTTCGATCGAGATTTTGCTGGCGCAACTGAAACGAACCGGCAGTGAACCGAGAGCAATTTCGCCGGAGGAACTTGGTTTAATAGCCACCTCCGATTTTGGAAATGCGACTTTTGTATCTGTTAATAATGCATTTATTTCCTCGTTGCCTGAGTCGGTTTATTTAGTCCCGGGCTCGTATGGAATTACTGAAAACGGAAAAGTAGTGCGTACCGGAAAAACTGCAGCCGACTATACTGCAGCATTTCTTACTGCTCAACTCAATACCCAAAAACTCGAACTTTGGGGACTAGACCTGGACTTTTATAAAGCAGACCCGAAAATTGTTAAAAATCCGCCTTTAATTGAACGGCTTACCTATTCTGAAGCAAGTGAACTGGCCTATTTTGACCATTATTCGTTTCATCCGCGAACTGTTGAACCACTGGAACACAGGCATATTCCGATTCAGGTTTTGAATACCTTGGCCAACCCGGGCAAAGTGGATACAATAATCAATACCGAAACTTTTGTTGACGACAAAATTGTTAAAAGCGTGGCCTGTTCAGATGATATTTCGCTGTTGAAGCTCGACGGCCCGGGTGTTGGTTTGAAACCAGGAATCCTGGCAAGAGTAACTACGGCGTTAAACGATGCCGGAATAAACATCAAATCTGTGATTACATCACAAATTTCAATCAATTTAATACTGGAAAGAGCCACCGGCGAAAAGGCGTTAAAACTCATTCAAAAACTCGGTTTTTCTTCGGTAAAGGAAATTCATCTTGTTAAAGATGTTTCATTAATCGGGGTTATTGGCCACGGAATGCAGCAGAATTACGGTGTTTCAGCAAAAATATTCACGGCAGTCGCACAAAATAAAATCAACGTTGTTTTAAGTGGATCGGGAGCTTCCGATTTGGTGAGTTATCTTGTGGTAAAAAGTGATGATAAAGAAAAAAGTGTTCAGTCAATTTATAATGCGTTTTTTGAAGCCCCTTCCAGCCTCCCCAAAGTGGGAGGAGTATGAAAAAAAGATTTAAATAAAATTAATACTTATCCAAAAAATTAATAAAAAATGACAACAAAAAAATTGAATTTCGAAACACTGCAGTTACATGCAGGACAAAAACCCGATGCAACAACCAATTCGCGGGCAGTACCAATTTACCAAACCAGTTCGTATGTGTTTAACAATGCAGAACATGCTGCAAACCTTTTCGGATTAAGGGAATTTGGCAATATTTACACCAGGATCATGAACCCGACTTCCGATGTTTTTGAACAGCGTGTTGCAGCCCTTGAAGGTGGTGTGGCCGGTTTGGCAGTGGCATCGGGCCATGCTGCCCAATTCCTGGTATTTAATACCATTCTTTCATTGGGTGATAACTTTGTTACTTCCCCATTTTTATATGGTGGCTCATACAACCAGTTTAAAGTTTCGTTTAAAAAACAGGGAATTGAGGCACGGTTTGCTGCCGATTTGGAACCTGCTTCATTCGAAAAACTGATTGACGGAAAAACCAAAGCCATTTTTCTCGAAACTATTGGTAACCCGGGATTTAATATCCCCGATTTTGACGCAATTGCTGAGCTGGCCAAAAAATACGATGTCCCGTTAGTGGTTGACAATACTTTTGCCGGTGCGGGCTATCTTTTCAAACCAATTGGGCATGGGGCGAATATCGTTGTGGAATCGGCTACAAAATGGATTGGCGGCCACGGGACAAGTATTGGCGGCGTAATTGTCGATGCCGGAAACTACAACTGGGGAAATGGAAAATTTCCCGGATTTACCGAACCTTCCGATGGATACCACGGCCTGAAATTCTGGGATGTGTTTAATTTTGACAGCCCATTTGGGAATATTGGTTTCATTATTAAAGCACGGGTTGAAGGATTGCGCGATTTTGGCCCGGCAATTAGTCCGTTTAATTCGTTTTTGCTTTTGCAGGGCCTCGAAACATTGTCGCTCCGCATGGACAGGCATGTTGAAAATACACTGGCTTTGGCAAAATGGCTCGAAAAACATCCGAAAGTTGAAAGTGTAAATTATCCGGGCCTTGAAAACCATCCTTCGTACAAAAATGCAAAAAAATATCTGCCAAAAGGCGCTGGCGGCGTTTTGTCGTTTATTGTAAAAGGCGACAAGCAATCGGCTAATAAAGTGGTTGACAGCCTTGAACTTGTAAGCCATCTGGCTAATGTAGGCGATGCAAAAACGCTGATTATACAGCCATCGGCAACAACGCACCAGCAATTGCCCGAAGCAGCGCAGATTGCAGCAGGGGTTTATCCAACCCAGTTGCGCGTAAGTGTTGGGCTTGAACATATCGACGATATTATTGCCGACTTTGAACAGGCTTTGGCAAAAATTTGAAGACTGCCCCTCCTGACCTCCCCGAAGGGGAGGAACTGGTAGAGCTTTATAATTTTTAGATTATGTAACTTTTGCCTTGATAAAATTATCTTTGTAAAGATTAAAAAACGTTTGTCCCGCGGTTTTCCCACTCCTCCCCCTTGTGGGGGAGGCCGGGAGGGGGCTATTGATTATGCCACTAAAAATCCCGGATACCTTACCGGCCATAAAAATTCTGGAAGAGGAAAATATTTTTGTGATGAACGAAACGCGCGCAGCAAGCCAGGATATTCGTCCGCTAAAAATCATTGTACTCAATCTGATGCCCCTGAAAATTACCACTGAAACCGATTTGCTGCGGTTGTTATCGAATTCGCCGCTTCAAATTGAAATCGATTTCATGAAAATTAAAGGCCATCAGCCTAAAAATACGCCATCGGAGCACATGAAAATGTTTTACCTCGATTTTGACCAGTTAAGAAATAAAAAGTATGACGGAATGATTATTACCGGCGCCCCGGTTGAACATTTACCATTTGAGGCAGTAACATACTGGGATGAGATGAAACAGATTCTCGACTGGGCAGAACATCATGTTACTTCGTCGCTGTTTATTTGCTGGGCTGCTCAGGCTGCCCTGTTTCATTACTACGGTATTCCAAAATATCCCCTTGCAAAAAAAATGTTTGGCGTTTTCGATCATATCCTGATAAATAACAGGCTTCCAATTTTAAGGGGTTTTGATGATGTATTTTTTATTCCACATTCACGTCATACCGAAATCAGGGCTGAAGATATAGAACGGGTTGAAGCGCTTCAAATCATTGCCACCTCCGATGAGGCAGGAATTTCAATTGTAAAGGCAAAAAACGGGAAGCAGCTTTTTATTACCGGTCATGCAGAATACTCGCGCCACACACTCGATGCTGAATACCGCCGCGATAAATCGCAAAATTTGCCCATAGAAATTCCCAGAAATTATTATCCGGATAACAATCCCGAAAATGTGGCCCAAATGAGATGGAAATCAACGGCTAACCTTTTATTTTCAAACTGGCTGAACTACTACGTTTATCAGGAAACGCCCTATAACCTGGAAGAGATTCAGTAAAATTTTTTCAATTGCTTTCGAAAATTAACACTGTTGTTTTTTCTTTTCACCCTTAAACCGTAATTTTGATCGGAATTTAAAAATGTTCGGAAATGAAAAAAATAGCAGTTGTTTTGGCAGGAAACGGAGTTTATGATGGTGCAGAAATCCATGAAGCCACGTTGACTTTACTTGCCATTGCCCGTCATGGAGCACAGTACCAGTGTTTTGCCCCAGATATCAATCAGGCGCATGTGGTTAACCATTTAACCGGTGAGGAAATGCGCGAAACCCGCAATGTTTTGGTTGAAGCAGCACGCATAGCCCGTGGAAATATAAAGCCACTTTCAGGATATAATGCACCTGATTTTGATGCAATCATCTTTCCGGGTGGATTTGGAGCGGCCAAAAATCTTTGCACGTTTGCCTTCGATGGTATCAACTGCAAGGTAAATGCTGATGTCGAAAAGGCAATCAGAACAACTGTAGTGGCAGAAAAACCTATTGGTGCATTGTGCATTTCTCCGGTTTTACTTGCAAAAATTTTAGTCGATGTTGAAGTTACCATCGGAAATGACAAGGGGACTGCAGGTGCAATTGAATCATTTGGCGCAACCCATGTAAAAACAACACATGGTGAGATAGTGGTCGATGAAAAATACAAACTGGTTACAACGCCATGTTACATGCTCGATGCAACAATCGACCAGATTGCTGACGGGGCCGACAATTTAGTCCGTAAAATTCTTGAATTGGCTTAATTTGATATTTCGAATAAATGAATATTGTTCCTTTTATCAACATTCATACTCATCATGATCGGCTTGAAACTGAAACTATTATTGTTCAGAATATTTTTCCGGGCAATGGTTTTGCGGCTTTTACGGGGCGTAATTATTATTCTGTCGGGCTGCATCCCTGGTTTTTAAAATCACAGGAAGAGAATAATAAAATGTTGCACATGGTAAAAGATGCACTTAAATTCGACCATGTATGTTTTGTTGGTGAATGCGGGCTCGATAAAAAAGTGAATGTTGATTTTGAGGAACAAATGAGGGTTTTCAGGGTACAGGCTTTTATTGCCGAGGAGTATAAAAGGCCTATGATAATCCACTGTGTTAAAGCATACAACGAGGTTTTAGAATTGCACAGGAAACTACATCCCGAAATGCCCTGGATTATGCATGGTTACCGTGGAAGTGTGCAAACCACGCAATTGTTGGGAAAACATGGAATATTTTTTTCGTTTGGCAAAAGTTTGTTCGATGAAAATTCGAAATCCATTGAATCGCTGAAATGCCTGCCCATGGAAAAGATTTTTTTTGAAACCGATGAATTTGAAGGGAGTGTTGAACAAATTTATGAAAGGGCGGCTTTTTTAAAAAATGTATCGCCCGGTATATTAAAAATTGAAGCCTGGAATAATTTCAACAGAATAGAAAGTTCACTAATCAGCCGGTTTTAATAAGCGTAAATCAAAATAAAATAGTAAAATTGCCTTTTTACCCGGAGAATTAAACGCGTAAATCAATGTACAGCCTGTTTATTAAGGAGATAAAAACATTTTTGGGATCGCTTACCGGTTATCTCGTTATAGCAGTTTTTCTTTTGATTACCGGTTTGTTTCTTTGGGTTTTCCCAGGCATGTATAATATCCCCGACAATGGTTACGCAACACTGGATGGTTTGTTTTTACTGGCTCCCTGGGTATATTTGTTTTTAATACCGGCAATCACAATGCGCTCGTTTGCCGACGAAAAACGCACAGGTACCATCGAAATTTTACTCACTCATCCCATTACCGATTTTCAACTGGTGACAGCAAAATTTTTTGCCGGTTTAACCTTGGTTGCCTTTTCATTGTTTCCCACACTGCTATGGTTTTTATCGGTTTATCTTCTTGGTAATCCGGTTGGAAGCATTGATGTTGGAGCAACCTGGGGATCGTTCATTGGTTTGTTTTTTCTGGCTGCTATTTATGTGGCAATAGGTGTTTTTGCCTCTTCACAAACCGATAGCCAGATTGTTTCTTTCATACTCGCAATGGCGCTTTCGTTTGTTTTTTACATCGGGTTTGAATTTATTGCCTCGTCGGGGGTACCTTTCATAATTGAACAATTACTTACATGGTTGAGTATAAATACGCATTATTTGTCAGTTTCGAGGGGAGTTGTTGATATGCGCGATGTGATTTACTTTACAGGTATGGCGCTGTTTTTCCTCTTTCTTACATCGGTACTGCTTCGGAAAGGGAACATGAAGCTAAGGAAAACAAAAATTAAACCCGCCATTTTCATTATTTCCCTGTTCGCCATTTTTTTTGTATCAAATAAATTTCTCTTTCGCGCCGATTTAACAGCAGATAAAAGATTTTCGCTTTCGGCCGTTAGTAAAGAAATTGCTGCAGAAATGAACGATATTGTGGATGTTGAGTTTTTTCTGACGGGCGAACTTGAACCCGGGTTGCTGAAATTACAGCGCGAGGTTTTTGAAAAAATTGCGGTCCTGAATGTTTATTCAACAAAACCAATCCGCATTAAAACGGTTGATCCGTATGGGTTTGGCAATTCTCAAAAACGCGAGGAATTTCAGAATCAATTGATTGAAAAAGGAATCAGGCCAATTAGCTTTAACCGCAAAACCGACCAGGGTGTTAGTACCAGGTTTATTTTTCCGGGAGCAATTATTCGTTCAGGAGGTAAAGAAATTGCCGTCAATTTTTTGCAAAACAATCCCGATTTTTCATACGAAGTAAACTTTAACCATTCGGTTGAAGGAATTGAATTTGAGCTGGTTAATGCATTTCAAAACCTGTTGCGCCCAAAGAAATCAAAAGTTGCATTTCTCGAAGGCCATTCAGAATTTAACCAGTTTGAAGTGCTGGATTTTACAAATTCATTAACGCCTGATTTCGAAGTCAAACGGATTACTACCCGGTTTTTGGAAAGTGGCGAGGACAGAATTGATATTTTAATTGTTGCAGGCCCTGAGGAACCATTTTCTGAAAAAGACAAGTTTATTATCGACCAGTTCGTTATGAACGGAGGTAAAGTGGTTTGGCTGATTGATCCAGTACAGGTGAGCCTGGACAGCTTATCCGGCGGATTTCAGACTTTTTCTTTTCCGCGCACTTTAAATCTGGATGATATGCTTTTTAAATATGGCGCAAGGTTAAATTACGAACTTTTGCAGGATGTTGATTGTGCGCAGATTTTGGTGAATACGGCTCCTGCGGGCAGCCAGCCGCAATGGACTTTGCACCCGTGGTATTATTCGCCGCTGTTGACACCTGCTGATAATCACCCGCTTAGCCGCAACCTGAACCGGGTTTACACCGAATTTGTTTCATCGGTTGATACAGTTTCAGGAAACAATAACCTTAAGAAGGCCGTAATTTTATCAACTTCGCCTTACGCTAGAAGAATAAAATCACCCTCTTCGGTGAGTCTCGAAAACATTAAAAATCCCCCTGCCAGGGAACTGTTCAACCAATCATTAATACCAGTGGGCGTGTTAGTTGAAGGTGAATTAACATCAGTATTTGAAAACCGGATGATCGGAAATTTCGGAATGGCTGCGAACGATTTTAAGAATAAAAGCAAACCAACAAAAATGGTTGTAATCGCCGATGCCGGGTTGATTGCCAACAAAGTAAATTACGAACAGCAGCCGCCAAAAATTCAGGAATTGGGTTACGACAGGGTTTCAAAACAAACTTTTGGCAACAAGGAATTTTTACTCAATACTATTTCCTATTTAAACGACGAAACAGGTATAATGCAACTGCGAAGCCGCACAATGCAAATGCGGTTGCTCGATAAAGTGAAATTGCGCGAAGAGAAAAGCTACTGGCAGTGGGTAAACATTGTCGTTCCGCTGGTTGTGGTTTTATTGTTCGGAACGGGTTACAATATCATTCGCCGGTATCGGTATTCCCGTTAATAACTGGCTGAAAAAAATAGAACTTTTGTAAATACTGTTATATAATTAAAGTTTGTATATTCGTGTTCTCGTATTGAAAATTAAGCCATAACAAGAAGTTTGAAATTAAAAGTAAAAAATAGATAATATGAAATTTGTTGTATCAAGTACCGAATTACTTAGCCATTTGGCAGCATTAAGCAGGGTAATCAGCAGTAAAAGCACGATGCCGATCCTGGATAATTTTCTGTTTCAGCTTTCTGAAACAGCATTAACCATTACTGCTTCCGATTTGGAATCGACGTTAATAACCAGTCTGCAGCTCGATAATATTGAAGGGGAAGGTTCAATCGCGGTACCGGCAAAACTGTTTATCGACACACTGAAAGAATTTCCGGAGCAACCGCTGACATTTCAGATTGATGAAAATTCGTACACTGTTGAAATATTTTCGGATAACGGAAAGTACAGTATTACTGGCCAGAACGCCGAAGATTTTCCTGAAATGCCGAAGATGGATGAGGAGTCGGTAGCTTCAATAAATGTAAATCACATTGCGCTAAAAAAGGGAATTGATAAAACACTTTTTGCAACTGCCGACGACGAACTCAGGCCGGTAATGAATGGTATTTTTATTGAACTTAGGCCCAATTTCATGAGTTTTGTGGCTTCCGATGCCCACAAACTGGTACGTTACCGCCGCACCGATGTTAAAGCAGAATTTGAGTCCTCGTTCATACTCCCTAAAAAACCAGCTGGTTTGCTGAAAAATTTACTTCCAAAAGAAGAGTTTGACGTCAAAATTGAATTCGATAATAAAAACGCCTTTTTTACACTCAGCAGCTATAAATTAATTTGTCGTTTGGTTGAAGGGAATTACCCAAGTTACAACTCGGTCATTCCTTCCAAAAATCCAAATGTGATGGTAATCGAACGGCTTAATTTTTACAATACAGTTAAAAGGGTTTCGGTATTTTCGAACCAGGCAAGCAATTTAATTAAGCTGAATATTAAAGATAACCAACTGGTAGTTTCAGCGCAGGATATTGATTTTTCAATTTCGGCCGTAGAACGTTTGAATTGTGAATACGAAGGCGACGAAATGGAAATCGGGTTTAAATCAACATTCCTGCAGGAAATACTTACCAATATTTCAACAGGCGATGTACAGGTTGAACTGAGCGACCCAACACGGGCAGGGTTATTGTTGCCCGTTGACAGCGGCGATGAGTTTGAGGATATGCTTATGTTGCTGATGCCGATGATGATTAACGCATAATTTTTTTTGGTTATAATTTAAAAGGTATCTTTGAAACCTAAACATCAAAAAATGGTTTCAGGATACCTTTTCTTTTAAATATTACCTATGCTGCTACAATTAAAAAATCCGGTGGTTTTTCTCGATCTGGAAACAACGGGGATGAATATCGCCACCGACCGCATTGTCGAAATAGCTTTGCTTAAAGTGAACATTGATGGAAGCGAGGAAGAAAAACAGATGAGGATCAACCCTGAAATGCCAATTCCGGCCGAGGTTTCGCAAATACACGGAATATACGACAAGGACGTTAAGGATGCGCTAACTTTCAGACAGGTGGCAAAAACACTTGCAAAATTTATTGAAGGTTGCGATTTAGGGGGGTTCAACTCGAACCGTTTCGATATTCCTTTGCTGGCAGAAGAGTTTTTGCGCGCCGATGTGGATATCGACCTGAAAAAACATAAATTTATTGATGTGCAGGCCATTTTTCATAAAATGGAAAAACGGACGCTGGCAGCCGCCTATAAATTTTACTGTAACACTGATTTGGTTGATGCACACTCTGCAATGGCCGATACACGGGCAACTTACAAAGTTTTAAAAGCTCAGCTTGATGTATATAAGGATGCCGTTTTTGAAGACGCCAAAGGTGTAAAAACAGTGCCGATTGTAAATGATGTTGAAAAGTTAAGCGAATTCTCGTCATTTGACAGGAATGTGGATTTTGTTGGCCGTATAGTTTACGACGACAATGGTGTTGAGGTATTTAACTTTGGCAAAAACAAGGGAGTTCCGGTGGAAAAGGTTTTCAGGGAACAACCCGGATATTATGGATGGATGATGGAAAGCGAATTTCCGTTATATACCAAAAAAGTGCTTACAAAACTTCGTCTTAAAATGATGAACAAATAATCGCTGATTTTTTTTTGACTATTTTCCGAATTGTCCTCAGTTTCATTTAAGTCACAGTTAAATAAAATCATTCTTGATAATGTTTTCAATTCCGGGATATGGATTGTTTTATGTAAAAAAAAGTATAATTTTGAGCTGTCTGGTTAAATAGAAACCCTGTTTTGTGACAGACGAAGGAAACATTAAATTTTACTTATAATTTGTGAATGGTTTTCTGGACGGAACTTACAGATAAAATCAATGGGATAACCCTTAATTTTCCTGACGAAAGAGAAAAGGAATACAGGGAGTTTTATTTTGAACGCTCATATAAAACCACACGTTTTGCCTATCTGATTTTATCAATTATATATGCTTTTTTCGGATATCTCGACAGCGTGGTGGCAGGCCAGTATTTTGGCCTTTTTATTATAATCCGTTCAATTGTTGTAATACTACTTTTGTTTGTATTTTTCTATTCCTTTTCAAAAAATTTTAGGCATAACTGGCAAACCTTAATATTTATTACCTATTTCGCCGGCGCAGTTGGCATTATTTTAATGCTGGTTTTATTGCCTGTTGTAGTGGTGTATAGCAGCGGGTTAATCCTGGTTTTTCTTGCCGGTTCTGTATTAATAAAACTTCGTTTTCTTGCTTTTTCCATTGCCAGTTGGCTGGTAATTTTTTTATACATTGTTGCAGGCATTGTTTGGAAAGTTGATTACGCTATTGTATTGTCAAATACATTTTTCTTCTCCGGGGCTATTTTAATAGGGATGATTGCAGCCTACCGGACCGAAGTATTTAACCGGGACAACTTTAACCTCTATTTGCAAATTGCAAAAAAGAATGTTCTAATTGAACATGCAAACCGAAATTTAGAGGATAAAGTTGAACAAAGAACTAAACTTCTGAATCACAGCAATAAAGAACTTCGGGAAGAGGTCCGGCGAAGGGCAATTGTCGAAAAGGAATTAATTGCAGCAAAAGAAAGGGCCGAAGAATCAGATAAACTGAAATCGGCATTTCTTGCCAACATGAGCCACGAAATCCGCACGCCAATGAATGGTATTTTAGGGTTTGCCAACCTGTTGCACGAGGCTGAAAACGAAGAAGAATTCAATGAGTTTGTTGATGCAATTATAAAAAGTGGCGAACACCTGTTGAACTTAATAAACGATATTATTGATTTATCGAAAATAGAAGCCGGTATTCTGAAAATAGAAAAAAGCAATTTCGAATTAAACCGGTTAACACGGGAGATTTATGACATTTTCAGTGTGGAAACAAACGTAGTAACTAAAAATATAGATTTCAGTTACAGAGATGGTTTACCTGACAACAATTGTATGATTTATACCGACAGGGTCAGGTTAAAACAGATTATGATTAATCTGGTTAACAATGCCTGCAAATATACCGACAGGGGAAGTATAGAATTTTATTATAAAATAAAAGGAAGTTCGCTGCATTTTGTGGTAAAAGATACAGGCATCGGGATACCCGAGGAGTCGCAGAAAGTTATATTCGACCGTTTTATGCAGGCATCTAACGGAAGGACAACAGGCAGGGATAGCACAGGATTAGGCCTTTCTATTACAAACACATACCTGAATTTAATGGGGGGCAACATTTCTGTAAAAAGCAAGTTGGATGTTGGTTCAGAATTTTCGTTCACTTTGCCTGATATTTTTGAAAACCATAAACCCGTAACAAATGATGCAAGTAAATTGGGAAAATAAAATAATTTTGGTAGTTGACGATACAAAAATGAATTTTGTAGTATTAAAGATTCAACTACGAAAAACCAATGCCATTGTTCTATGGTTCGAAAACGGCAATGATGTGGTTGAATATGTAAAAAACGGAAATAAGGCAGACCTAATACTTATGGATATCAGGATGCCGGTTATGGATGGCATTGAAGCTTCAAGAATAATTAAAGAGTTTAATCCCGGTATTCCAATTGTTATTCAAACCGCCAGTGTTATGGGCAGCGCTTTTAATGATATAGCTTTGTCGAAGTGTGATGATACAATTTTTAAACCCATAGACAGGAATAAACTAATTGAAACAATTGCTAACCAGTTTGAAAAATATTCAAAATAATGATAAGAGTACAAAACCCGGGTCAACGATACAATATTTCTGTACTTTTTGTTGATGACAATGAAACCATAAGACAGCTTTACCGAAGAATCCTGGAAAAGCATGTAAATCATTTATATATCGCTGAGAATGGTTCGCATGGGCTGGAACTTTACCTGAAACATAAACCCGACCTGGTTATTACCGATATGGTAATGCCAGTAATGAACGGGTTGGAAATGGTGAAGGAAATTAAAAAAATTGCCCCCGAGGCCAAATTCGTTGTAATGTCGGCCTACAGCGAGAAAGATAGTTTTATTGAATCTATCCATTTGGGGGTTGACGGGTATTTAATGAAGCCGGTCGAAGCCAAAAAACTATTGTCGCTGATTGATGAATTTGCCGGAATTACCCTGATGAAATGGGAACTTGAAGCAAAGGAAAAAAAACGCCAGGAAGCCGAGGAAAATATGAAAAAATCGTTGGAAGAAAAGGATGTCCTGCTTCGCGAAGTGCACCACAGGGTTAAGAACAATATGCAAATCATATCAAGCATTTTAAGCATGCAAAGCCGGAATATTGTTGAACCGCGGTTAAAGGAAGTCCTTCAGGAAAGCCAGAACAGGATCCACTCGATGGCGCTAATACATGAAAACCTGTACAACCATAAAAGCTTGGCCAATATCATGTTTTCGTCTTACATTAAAAGTTTAACCGGCAATATTGCCAGAACTTACTCCAGCCAGCAGGCAAATATCCAGTTCGACTATCAGATAGACGATGCTTATCTTCCGATGGATTTGGCAATTCCATGTGGTTTAATAATAAACGAACTGATTTCAAATTCGTTTAAATATGCATTTGTAAACCGGCCTTCAGGCGTTATCAGCATTCATTTTAAAAATATAAATAACAACGAATTTTTGCTTACTGTTGCTGATAACGGAGTTGGTATCCCTAAGGAAGTCAATATTTTAAAAACCAAATCATTAGGAATGAAAATTCTGCACAAACTGGTACAACAAATCGAAGGGGAATTAAAATATGA
This sequence comes from Prolixibacteraceae bacterium, assembly GCA_009773765.1. Taxonomy (GTDB): domain Bacteria; phylum Bacteroidota; class Bacteroidia; order Bacteroidales; family Prolixibacteraceae; genus Draconibacterium. The sequence continues at coordinate 30,754 of WTWZ01000025.1, forward strand.
TTTTACAATCGGAACAAAATTTAACATTCAATTTAAATCAACCAATAAATGAATTCAAATTACAAAATTTTAATTGTCGAAGACGAAATTTTAGTCGCAACCGATATTCAGGAAAGTCTTGAAAGTTTGGGCTATAAAGTGCAGGGTATTGCTGATACGGGTTTGAAAGCCATTGAAGCTGTTCAAAAGGAATTGCCCGATTTAATTTTGATGGATATCAATTTAAAAGGCGAAATGACAGGTATTGAAGCAGCCAAACTCATCTCAAAGGACAACGATGTTCCAATAATTTATTTAACTGCAAATGCTGATTTGGATACAGTAAATAAAGCAAAGGTAGCATTGCCATATGGGTACATCATAAAACCGTTTAACGACAAAGATTTGCAAACCAACATCGAAATAGCCATTTTCAAGTTTACCAGCGATTTAAAAATGAAAATGGAAAGCGAACAGTTCAATACTTTTTTCGATTTAAAGGATCATGGTAAAAATCAAATCATCGTTCATGCTGATAAAGGGCTTGAAAAAATTAATATAAACGATGTATATTTTATCGAAAAAGACCATAATCAAACTATCATCCATTTATTTGAAGACGAAGTGGTTACGAAAAGAACTTTTTCTGAAATCACAGGGCTGTTCCCAAAAAAGAATTTTATACAGGTAAGTAAATACTTTGTTATTAATGCTTTAAAAGTTTATGCTGTAAAATATCCTGAAGTTATCATTGCCGATAAAATGACTGTAATTTCGGTTGATGAAGATTACAGGGAGATGATAAAAATGATTAATAGCGAACTTGGTGAAATTATTGACAATGAATAATTCTGACTACAAAGATGAAGTGTTGTTAATGGACATTGAACAAATAGACATTGACAACTACATCAAAGAAATTTTTGCCAAAAACGGGCCAGACCAGGAAGATTATCATACATTTTATAGTTTGGTAAACCAGATTAATGCGGAAGATGTAGAAAATTTTCGTCAAAAAGTTGTGCCAATTTTAAATCCTGATTCACTGTTTGGATTCTCCTATACCAAACCGTTTGGTTATAGCGGCGACTTTTTTATTATAGAAAAAATATACCAGTATTACATAAGCCCCGATGAACGTTACCGGAAATGGGATGAATTTTTACATTCGGCAGGGGCCGTTATCGCAGTTAGAAACAGGAAAACACTGGCTATCGAAATTTTTGAGGAGTTAAATAATAAAGCGGCGGGATTGCGCCAGGACGTTTTGATTTTGGGAAGCGGCCCTGTTAGCGAAACTTACGAGTTTTTTGAAAGAAATCCCAATAGCCCGCTGATTTTTGAAATGCTTGATTTAGATAAAAGAGCAATTTCATACGCAAAAAGCAAAAACCGGAAATACCTGAATGCAATGACATTTCACAATGCCAACGTAATTCGGTTTATCCCCGGCAGAAAATTCGATTTAATTTGGAGCGCAGGTTTGTTCGATTATTTTAAAAGCAAGCATTTTGTGTATTTGCTTAAAAGATATTACGAATACCTGAAAGATGACGGTGAAATGATAATCGGTAATTTCAATGTCGAAAACCCCTCGCGGAGAAGTATGGAAATACTGGGCGATTGGTTTTTGTATCATCGTTCGCCTGAAGAACTTAAAGGTTTTGCTATACAGGCCGGAATTGAAGATTCGAAAATTGCAGTTATTCAGGAACCATTGGGAATAAACCTTTTCTTGAGAGTTAAAAAGTAGGATTTTAAAGTTATAAAATTTCAGATGAAACGAGCATGACAAAATTTTGCCACACAGATGGAACATTATAAAGCGAGTTACATCGAATACCTTTAAAAATCAACAATTATAATGAGATGAAAATAATTTGCATTGGCCGCAATTACGTTGCACATGCCCATGAGCTGAACAATGAAATTCCTCAGGAACCGGTTTTTTTTATGAAGCCCGATTCATCGTTACTGAGAAACAACGACCCATTTTATATTCCGGAATGGTCGAAGGAAATTCATCATGAAATTGAACTTGTGATTAAAATTAACCGAATTGGCAAAAACATTGAAAAACGTTTTGCCCATCGTTATTTCGATGAAATTGGACTGGGAATTGATTTTACAGCCCGCGACATTCAAAATAAACTGAAAGAGAAAGGCCTGCCCTGGGAAAAAGCCAAGGCATTTGACCAATCGGCTGTTTTGGGCGAAGTTTTTATTGATAAAACCGCTTTCCCCGACCAACAGAATATTTCGTTTAAATTAAAAATAAACGGTAATTTGGTGCAGGACGGAAACTCAAAATTAATGATTTTTAGTTTCGGGGATATTATCTCTCATGTATCAAAATATGTAACCTTGAAAATTGGCGATTTAATTTATACCGGAACCCCGGCAGGAGTTGGCCCTGTTAAAATTGGCGACCATCTGGAAGGGTTTCTGGAAGATAAAAAACTATTGGATTTTATGATCAAATAACAATTGACAACAATTCGGCGTAAAAAAATATTGTTGAAAACTAATAAGTTATTATAGGTCGATAAAAATATTTTTCCGGCAAATTATGTTGCGGTGGGCAAATACAGGGGCCTGAGCCCTAACTTACTGATTTTCAGTATAGCGTTCTTTCCTTTCGTTTTTGAAAATGTTGGTAAAACTTGCCAACAGATACTATATTGCCCTAAAGTAAGACCCGTAAACAAACTAACAGAAAATATTTTTTCCCTGAATTGTTGCAAAAATCATCAAGTCCTGTATCGGAAAAAATGATTTTATTTACCACAACATTTTTTATACTTCAAGCCGCTGCCACACAGGCACGGGTCATTTCTGCCAATTTTATTTGAAACTGCCGGTTGTAATGGTGGTTGAATGTCTCGCCCGGGTAGTTGATTAATTGTGTTTTTATCTTCCTTGAATCCGGCCCAGGTGGTTAATAATTCATCATATAACCCGAAAATGTTATGGATTTTATGCTTTGTATTATGTTTAAGCGGATTTCGAAAATACTCCTCAACATCTTCAAAACTGCCGTTAATGGATGTATCTACCAAATCTTTTTCGTGCAGTATTCTGATTAAAGGCAATAAATTTTTCAACCTGCAATCAATACAATCACCTACTGCAAGGCCAAGAAACTCGTAGTCAACAAAGTTTTTGTCTAAATCATCACTGGCATAAAAGCTAAAAACATCAACGTAAACTGCTTCAACTTCTTTCTTCTTTTCAGGATGGTGAAGGGCAATCTGGCACAAAGCCTCAGAAACTGCGCATTTGCTAAATGTATAAACAGAATGTTTCTTCAAAAAATCAGCCAAAAGCCGGATTTGACCAATCGCAAGTTCATAAATTGCCCGCCAAACAGTTGAAGTAAGATGATCCCACAACCAAATTTCAAGAAA
>WTWZ01000025.1:34214-37561 GCA_009773765.1 Prolixibacteraceae bacterium
TCGTTTTCGAGAAACGCCAGAACTTTTGGAAGGCTTTCAGCAGCTTTTAATTCTTTTAAAAGAAAAATAGCGTGAAGCGCAAACCACGAATTGGTTTCTTCTTTGGTTTCACTTAAATAAGCATAGCGTAATTCGGCGTCAAGAAGCACTTTTTCCAAATCTGCAATCAATGATTCACGCGGCAGCGAAAGTATTTCACGAAGTTTTTGGTGAGGGATTTTTATATCATTTACATAAAGCCACTCAATTTCAGGATGATTAAAAACAGGTGGTTCGCTGTAATCAGTAATTTCAACCTTTTTCGGTTTGGGGAGTAACCCTTTTTTTTCTTTTCTGACTAAATTAGATTTCATCATTTGTTCCATTGTCAGCGGAAGTACAAACCGAAAAGCCTGCTGGGTGGCCGGGTCTTCGGGGGCAAGTTCCAGGAGTATATTCATCCTGTCGCGGGCATTATAAAGTCTTTTACAGCAGCAAAATAACGAACTGCAACTTTATAAAAATTTACCATCTCGCTGAGATGAAAGGTTTTCCGATCCGGGCATATTTTTCTGATATCCATTTCATTACCTAAAATAGCCGGTACTTCGCTGTACCTTTTTTCATCAATGTAAAGATTGGCCAAAGCAATTTTTCCGAACAGGTAATCGGGGTGATCAATTACCGTTTGCAAAACAATCTCTTTTGATTCATTGTCCATTTTTCGTAAGGTGTACGCTATTGCAAGGTAATTTTTTAACATCGGCACTTCGGGATGTTCGTCAATCAAATTAATCAATTCACCAATAATTCTTTTGTCCTTTAATTTTTCAATCCTGTCCCTGATTTCCTGAAATTTACCGACTATGTTGTTGCTTACACCATAAAGATTACCTGTAAAGGTTGGGTCTTCGGTAATCTTTATACCCAGAGGTTTAAAATTATATCCCATTTTTATGTTTTTATATATTTCAATTAAGTTTGTTACTGTATGACAAAATTGTAATTTTTAATTGAACTTTTTCATGTTACCTAAATTTTTACAACCACGCCGATCATTGCAGGTTGATTAAATAACACAAAATTATCAGTCAATCTTGCCTGCAATTTTTAGTTTCGCAAAAATCCATCTTTTTTAGGCAGTATTGTTGATTTGGGAACCCGATTTAATCAGTATTTTCATGGTCTGATTCAAACTTCAGAATCAAACAAATAAAAAATACTATCTATGAATAAATCAGAATTGCTGAAATTCAGAGACGAAGCTTACCAGCATTTAACAACCGGACTCCTCCCCTTCTGGACTTCACGTATGAAAGACGAAACAAACGGCGGATATATTACTCATTTCGATAAAAACGGAAATGACACCGGTGAAGACGAAAAATCGCTTATTGCACAAACCCGCTGTTTATATACAGTTTCGTCGGCACACCGCGCTGGTTACGGAAACGGGGAACTGGCTGACCTGGCCAGACATGGAGCCGATTTTATCACCGGTAAAATGTGGGACAAGGAATTTGGCGGTTTTTACTGGATGATGGATCGGAAAGGCAATGTAAAAATTGACAAAAAAATATTGTACGGATTGAGTTTCGCCATTTATTCGCTAAGTGAATACACGCTTGCAACCGGAGATTCACGTGGCATCGAATACGCAAAAAAGACCTTCGATCTGGTTCAGAAATATTGCACCGACACATACTACGGCGGCTATTTCGAGATGTTCAGCCGCGACTGGGTACTTTCAGGTCCCGGCTCACAAGGGGGCGACCGCAAAACCCTCGACGTGCACATGCACCTGATGGAAGCCTTCACAACGCTTTATGAATGTTCTCAGGAAGAAGTTCACCGACGAAAACTGCTGGAAGACATTGATTTGCTGCTTAATAAAATAAACCACCCTGTTTATAAAACCGGAATCCCGCAGTTTTACCAAGACTGGACCATCGCTCCGCAGATTAAATTCGATATTATCTGGGGCTGGGACCGCTTTTCCGAAGAAGGACAAAAGGGAAACGCCACAGACAACACCTGTTTTGGCCACAATGCCGAATTTGCCTGGCTGCTCATCCATGCGCTTGGTATTTTGAAAATCAGTCCTGAAGTTTTTGCCGATACGTTCAGAATAATTTTCAATCACACCATCGAAAACGGGATAGATACTGAATTTGGGGGCGTTTATGTTGAAGGACCGCATTCCGGCGGCGTTTACGATAAGGAAAAAGAGTTTTGGCAACAAGCCGAAGTGCTGATTGGCGTTTTGGATGCCTGCCTGCTTTTTGGCGATGAAAAATACTGGGAAGCCTACAAAAATGTGCACCGGTTTGTAATGGATAAAGTAGTGAATAAGGGCGTAGGCGAATGGTTTCCGCTGCTGTCAAGAAAAGGTGAGCCTATCTGGACACACATGGGACACTCGTGGAAAATCAATTATCACACGGTTAGGGCGATGGTACAAAGTATCCGGCGCATGGATCTGCTTTTGGAAAAGAATTTAGTACCAGATTAATAATTTCCAATATTGAATATTCAATATTGAATTATCAAAACTAAGAATATCTAATCGGTAAATCATTAATATATAAACTATTAAATTCAAACAAAATGATAAAAAGAACTTATGATTTAGAAGATCGGTTGATTGATTTCGTCCTGAAAATTGATCAAATAGTTGAACTGTTACCAAATACCCGGCTTGCAAATCATCTGGCGGGGCAATTAATCAGAAGTGGCACTTCTCCTGCATTGAATTATGGCGAAGTACAATCTGCTGAATCCCAAAAGGATTTCATTCATAAAATTCAGGTGGTGTTGAAAGAGTTAAGAGAAACAAGAGTTTGCCTGAAAATAATAATCAGAAAGCCATTGGTTGATATACAAATTGTTTCACCTGTATTATCAGAAAATGAAGAGTTAATTGCGATTTTTGCAAAAAGCAGTCAAACAGCAAAATCCAAACTCCCAAAATGAGAATTGAATTTTGAGTATTCATTATTGGATATTTTCTTTTTGAATTAAACTAATACACGAACCATGAATTTAACGCTTACAACATTAGACTGGATTATTTTTGCAATTGTAATTGGCGGAAGTCTTTCTTTTGGTTTGTACATGGCCTGGCGCAAAAAAGCGGGGCAAAACAGTTCCAACTTTTTTCTGGGAGGCCGATCGATAAAATGGCCGGTGGTGGGCGCATCACTTTTTGCCACAAACATCGGGGCCGAACATTTGGTCGGTCTTTCGGGCGATTCGTACCGTTACGGGCTTTCGGCCGGGTCGGTAGAGTTAACAACGGCTATCACACTTGGTTTTGCCTGTGCCATTCTTTTTCCTTATTACATCAAAAACAAAATTTTTACCATCCC
>WTWZ01000107.1:0-3030 GCA_009773765.1 Prolixibacteraceae bacterium
GAAGATAACAGTACTCACATGGGGCAGGCTGAAAGTATGGCCAATTCTTTAAATAAATCATATCCTGCATTTTTTACTGATAAAATTTATTTCGATGCTTTTCGGCAGATTTCCACTTCAGGAGGTGAAAAATATCCGGATGTGACAACCGCCATAAATACCAGGGTTAAACAGGGAACTCTGGTGATGAATTATACCGGACATGCGAATGAAAAGAATCTGGCTGATGAAAATGTTCTGGATGTTGGGATTATCAACAGTTGGAGCAATTATAACCGATGGCCCATTTTTGTGACCGCTACCTGTGAATTCAGCCGTTTCGATTCGGATGAAACATCGGCTGGCGAGCATATCCTTTTTAATCCGAGTGGGGGAGGGATTGGGTTGTTTTCTACAACCCGACTGGTTTACTCTGGTGCCAATTTTGTTCTGAACAGCCAGTTTTTCAAATATATTTTTGAAAAGGACACCCAAGGTAAAAACCTCCGGCTAGGCGATGTGATGCGGCTTGCCAAGGCGTCAGCCAATACCGGAATCAACCAGCTCAATTTTTCGCTATTGGCTGATCCCGCTTTAAGGTTGGCTAATCCGGGATTTCAGGTTAAGACAACAAGTATTGACGGAAAGATTGTCAGTTCTGAACTGGATACCATTCGCCCGCTTTCGGTAGTAACTATTAAAGGATTTGTTGCTGATAACAGTGGTGCGAAACTCAATTCCTTTAATGGCGAAATCATTCCCTCAGTATACGATAAAGCCATGCAGGTGAAGACTCTGGGTAATGCCGGTGAAGAACAGATGGATTATACGGTCCAGAATAATATTGTTTATCGTGGGCTGGCAACGGTAAAAAATGGAGACTTCGAATTTTCTTTTTTCGTCCCCAAAGATATATCCTATAAGCTGGACAAAGGCAAAATTCTGTATTATGCCTACAACGACTCAGTTGATGCCCAGGGATATTTCGATGGATTTTACATTGGCGGATCATCAACAAATTCCATCACGGACACAAAAGGTCCGGATATTAACCTATACATGAACTCCGAATCGTTTAAGGATGGAGGAGTCGTTAGTGCAAGTTCAGTACTGATTGCGAATATAAAAGATGAAACAGGCATCAATACCGCCGGAACCGGAATCGGACACGATATTACCGCTGTTCTGGATGGCGATAATTCGAATGTGATGGTACTGAATGATTATTTTCAGGCCAGCAAGGATAAATATACGGAAGGTTCGATTGTATTTCCGCTGACTAAACTTTCAGAAGGAAATCATACTTTAAAAATAAAAGTTTGGGATGTGATGAACAATTCTTCAGAGAAAGAGATTCAATTTGTTGTGAAAGATGAATTCCGTATTGAAAGTGTTGTGTGCTATCCAAACCCGATGCAGGAGCAAACCAGTTTTGTTTTTACGCACAATCAACCTGACGAAACCTTTACGGTTGATCTGGAAGTTTTCCAGTCAACAGGCGCCAGGATAGATTTAATTCCGGTAACCGTAAGTTCTCAGGGAACAGAAAGCCTGCCTTTGGAATGGACTCCGTCGTCTCGGGCAGTAAGAATGCGCCCCGGAGTGTACATTTACAGGCTTTCTGTAACCACTTCTGGTGGGAAGACCGGGAGCGCTTCCGGAAGGCTGGTTTATGTAAATCGATAGTTTTTCAGGATATGTTTTTTTTTCAATACTTTTTTAGCACGAAACCCGTTTATTAGTTTTTTGAGATGCCAAATGAGGTAACTCTTATACAAAGGTCTATATTTGCACATTCAAAATTTGATTGATTTTTTACCATGAAGAAAATAGCCATCTTACTTTTAGTATTTATATATGTTGGACTATCTGTTCAACTAGTCCATGCACAAAGCAAAACCTCAACAACCGGAGCCAATACCATTACCACCGGGGTGCCGTTTTTAACGATTGCTCCCGATTCGCGTGCCGGCGCTATGGGTGATGCCGGTGTGGCAACTTCGCCCGACGTAAACTCGCAGCATTGGAATCCTGCCAAATATGCATTTGCCGAAAGTGAAATGGGAATAGGTCTTTCTTACACTCCCTGGCTGCGCAATCTGGTTTCAGATATTAATCTGGCCTATTTGGTTGGGTACAAACGATTAGATGACCGGCAGACTATGAGCGCTTCATTGAGGTATTTTACTTTGGGGGACATTACTTTCATGAGCGAATATGGTGATCCTACCGGGCAGCAAAGTCCAAATGAATTTGCTGTGGACATGGGTTATACGCGTCTTTTATCCGAAAATTTTTCCGGCGCTGTTGCGCTTCGATACATTCGTTCCGACCTCACTGGCGGGCAATTGGTCAACGGGGTAGAAACCCATGCCGGAAATTCGTTTGCTGCCGATGTTGCTTTTTATTACCAGAAAGAAATACGCGTTAACCGGAAAATGTCAACTTTGGGGGCAGGTATCGACATTTCAAACATTGGTAGTAAAATATCATACACCGATGGTGAAACCAAAGATTTTATACCAACTAACCTGAAGTTGGGATTATCCTATAAAACCGAAATGGATAAATACAATACGATTACCTTTGCTTTTGATGCCAACAAGTTGCTGGTTCCAACTCCTGATAGTTCAAAAGTGGATATTTTTAATGGAGCGACTTCGGATAAATCACCTATTGGTGGGATATTTAGTTCATTTACTGATGCTCCTGGCGGTGCGTCAGAAGAATTTAAAGAAATCAATTTTTCGGTTGGCGCTGAATATTGGTACAACAAACAGTTTGCCCTGCGTGCAGGTTATTACTACGAAGATGTTACCAAAGGAAACCGAAAGTTTTTTACTGCAGGCGCAGGGTTAAAAATGAATGTATTTGCACTGGATTTTTCCTATCTGCTTCCGGTTGCCCAGAATAACCCATTGGCCAATACCTTGAGATTTACCCTTTCGTTTGACTTTGAAGCTTTTAATAAGCAAAGGAGATAAAAATAAATGAATTTCCGGCATGGGTTTCTACCCCGTTGACCAATTGCCCGCCAGTGAGGTCGGAACG
>WTWZ01000107.1:3050-3474 GCA_009773765.1 Prolixibacteraceae bacterium
GTACTGATTCATGCCCTTTGCGATGCCATGTTGGGCGCAGCCAAAATGGGTGACATTGGCCGGCATTTTCCCGATACCTCTTCTGAATACAAAAATATTGACAGCAAAGTTTTATTGGTTAAAACGAACGAACTGATTGCCTCAAAAAACTATCGAATCGGTAATCTGGATGTGACCATATCAGCACAAAAACCCAAATTAAAACCCTTTATTCCTGAAATGGAGGAAACAATTTCCAGATTGCTCGATATAGATGTGGATGCAGTTTCAATCAAGGCTACCACTACTGAAGAACTGGGCTTTGAAGGCCGGGAGGAAGGAATTTCGGTTCATGCGGTTGTTCTGCTTGTTTCGGATATTACGAATAAAATCCGTAAGGGATTAGATGATTCAGAAGAAGGTAGGTTAAATACGACTGAAGAGG
>WTWZ01000108.1 GCA_009773765.1 Prolixibacteraceae bacterium
ACCTACGGCGGTTCCGGTATTTTACTGGGAGGTGTCCCGGGTGTGATGCCTGCCAAAGTGCTGATAATTGGAGGTGGAATTGTTGGGACTGAAGCTGCAAAAATGGCCGCCGGACTTGGAGCTGATATCACAATCATGGATGTTTCATTGAAACGCCTGCGCTATCTCGACGATATTATGCCTGCCAATGTAAAAACCAGAATGAGCAATGACTATAATATTCGTGAAATGGCGAGATCCCACGATTTAATTATTGGCGCAGTGTTAATCCCGGGAGCAAAAGCTCCTCATCTGGTAACACGCGACATGCTCAAAACCATGCACCCCGGAACTGTACTGGTTGACGTTGCTGTTGACCAGGGCGGTTGTTTTGAAACCACGTCGGCAACAACTCATGCCGAACCCGTTTTTATTATTGACGATGTAATTCACTACTGTGTTGCCAATATGCCGGGCGCTGTACCCCGCACGTCAACAATTGCCCTAACAAATGCAACACTTCCGTTTGCAATCCAGATTGCCGAAAAAGGATGGAAAAAAGCCTGCATTGACAGTGTTCCGTTGCGCAAGGGGTTGAATGTGGTTGAAGGAAAAGTGGTTTATAAAGGCGTTGCCGAAGCTTTTAATCTGCCTTATCAGGAAGTGGAAACCATATTGAATTAAATAAAATTCAGATTGTAGTTTCTGACACATCAAAAACTTTACAAGATTATTTTCGAAGCTGATACTCCAGCCGGAAAAACTCTTTGATGTCATTTTACTTGTATTAATTCTGCTGAGTGTTTTACTGGTAATGCTTGAAAGTGTTCCTTCAATAAGAGCGAACCATCAGTTGATTCTCACAAATCTTGAATGGATAATTACAGGCATTTTCACACTGGAGTATGTTTTGAGAATTCTGATTGTTGGAAAACCCCTTAAATATGTTTTCAGTTTTTACGGAATTATTGATTTACTGTCGGTTACGGCGACATCAGCCCGCAAACCCCATTAGGACAATTCCTGGCGAGTTTGTTAATGATAATGGGTTACGCGATAATTGCCGTACCAACCGGAATTATTACCGCAAGAATTATTCAACCACAAACGCAACCTAACACGCAGGTTTGCCCAAATTGCATGTTCGATAAACATGAAGACGATGCTGTTTTCTGCAAAAAATGCGGTGCAAGGATTAATAGACCGGGAACAAATTCAAAATAGCTGCTTACAACTTATTTAATTATATCAGATACCGGGAACACAAAAAAAGTTGTTTTTAAATCAAAAATACATACAGTTGACAACATCTGAACATTTGTGGATATTTAAACGTCTCATCATTGATTCTGATTTTCTCAAAAAACTATTTTTGCACCAAACTGCAAAGAAAATGAAACAGTATTTACATCTTCTGGAAACCATTTTAAAAGAAGGCACCGTTAAAAACGACCGCACCAGAACCGGTACCATCAGCCGGTTTGGGCACCAGATGCGTTTCGATTTGAGAGAAGGTTTCCCGGTGGTAACCACCAAAAAATTACACCTTAAATCGATAATCCACGAATTGCTCTGGTTTTTGGCCGGCGACACAAACATAAAATACCTTACCGACAACGGCGTTCGAATCTGGAACGAATGGGCCGATGAAAACGGTGACCTCGGCCACATTTACGGCTACCAGTGGCGCAGTTGGCCAACTCCCGATGGCAAACACATTGACCAGATAACCAAAGTTGTTGATTCAATAAAAAATAACCCCGACTCGCGCCGTCATATTGTAAGTGCCTGGAATGTTGGCGAGCTGGATAAAATGAACCTGCCGCCCTGCCACATTCTTTTCCAGTTTTATGTTGCCAACGGAAAACTATCATGCCAATTATACCAGCGCAGCGCCGATGCTTTTCTGGGAGTGCCTTTCAATATTGCTTCGTACGCTTTACTGACATTAATAATGGCGCAGATTACCGGCCTCAAACCAGGCGATTTTGTGCATACTTTTGGCGATGTCCATATTTATTCAAACCACATCGAACAGGTGAAACTGCAGCTCACCCGTGAACCATTTCCGCTGCCAACAATGAAAATCAACCCGGATGTGAAAAACCTTTTCGAATTTAAATTTAATGATTTCGAGTTAATAAATTATCGGGCACACCCGCATATTAAAGGGGAAGTAGCTGTATAAACAAATAAAATGATTTATAAAAACATTTCCATAATTGTTGCCATTGCCGAAAATTTCGCGATTGGCAAAAACAACGACCTGCTTTTTCACCTGCCTACCGACCTCAAACGGTTTAAAGAAATTACTACCGGGCACAGCCTGGTTATGGGACGGAACACACTGCTTTCGTTGCCAAATTGGCCGTTGCCCAACCGCCGCCACATTGTTGTTACCGATAAAACCGACGATGTTTTCCCCGGTTGCGAAGTGGTTTTTTCGATTGAAGGAGCCATGGAAAAAGTAAAAGATGAAAACGAAGCTTTCATTATTGGCGGAGGAATGATTTACCGCCAGTTTTACCCGCTGGCCGGAAAACTATATCTCACACTTGTACACCAACCTTTCGAAGCCGATGTTTATTTTCCTGAAATCGATTTTTCAGAATGGACAGAAACCGCCCGCAAGGATTTATTCGACGAAAAAAACGGGTTCAGGTACTCGAATATCAACCTCGAAAGAAAAATTTCAGCTCATTGAATTCAAAGGATTTGAAGTTGATGAAATACAAATCAGATGGGTTCCAGTTTGCTACATTGGGGAATTTATCAGTCCGCCCCTGCAACGGGCATTTTTACCATGACAAAATAATCACACGCAGCGAAAACCGAAAATACAGAATTATGCGGGCAGTTTTTTTGATTCCTGTAAGACAGGAAAAAATAAAGTGGCATTATTAATATAATATAGCTAAGTCATTATTCCATTTAAACATTAAAAGTTTTACCGAATGAATCAACATATATTTCGCTTTTGTGTAACATTTTGTTTTCCT
>WTWZ01000026.1 GCA_009773765.1 Prolixibacteraceae bacterium
TGCCCCTTCCTGAACCGACATCCGTCCGGCCACTTCGCTCATTGGGACCAGCAGTGGAAGCGAACCATCCTCAAGTTCAACCGTTTCGTAAGCCAGACAAATGGAACCATTGGTTATCATTTCCAATGTAAGTGTTTCTGATGATGCAAAATGAAAATAGGTATAAAGAATTTGTCCCTTTTTAATAAGTTTATATTCCGGTTCAATGGGTTCTTTAACTTTGATAATCATTTCAGCAACTGAATAAATATCTTCAATGGCAGGCAACATAATAGCGCCAGCATTTATATAATCCTCGTCTTTGAAACCACTGCCGCAACCACCGCCAGCCTGCACAAATACCTCGTGGCCGCGTTTTGCCAATTCAGCGGCTCCGGCAGGCGTCAGCGCTATCCGGCTTTCATTGTTTTTAATTTCTTTTGGGACACCAATAATCATTTTTGTAAATTTTAATTTGTTTTTCGACCGTCAAATGTAGGCAGGTAACCATTATAAAAACATGATAAAAATTAATGATCCATTTGAAACAAAGCCAATCATTTTCAACATTTTTAAACCTATAATAAACTGAAAGTTAAATTTTTAGTATTATTTCAAATTGAAAAATTTTAATATCTGCCAATTTCAAACTGATACTTGTATATTTGTATTTTTTACAAAAATATTTTACGACATGCCATCAGTATCCGACAGGGGCAAATTAATGCCCGATTCGCCCATCCGTAAACTTGCTCCGCTTGCCGATAAAGCCAGGGAAAAGGGAATAAAAGTGTACCATTTGAATATTGGCCAGCCTGATTTGCCAACCCCGCAGGCCGCAATGGATGCAATTAGAAATATCGACAGAAAAATACTCGAATATACTCCGAGCGAGGGAATTCGGTCGTTGAGACAAAAACTGGTTGGCTATTACAAAAAATTTGAAATAGATGTAACCGTTGAGGATATTATTATCACAACGGGCGGAAGCGAGGCGGTTACTTTTGCTTTTATGAGCTGTCTCGATCCGGGCGATGAAATAATTGTACCTGAACCGGCTTATGCCAATTACGAAGCTTTTGCCATTGTTGCAGGGGCAAAAATACGGCCCATTGTGGCCCACATTGAAGATGGTTTTTCTTTGCCTCCGGTTGAGGAATTTGAAAAACTGATTACACCCAAAACCAAGGGTATCCTGATTTGTAACCCAAACAACCCGACCGGATATTTATACACTCAGGAAGAGTTGGGCGCCATCCGCGACCTGGTAAAAAAATACGATTTGTTTCTTTTTTCAGATGAGGTTTACCGCGAATTCTGTTATACAGGCGCACCCTATATTTCAGCGTTTCACCTTGAAGGAATTGGACAGAATGTTGTTTTAATTGATTCGGTATCCAAAAGATACAGCGAATGTGGTTTGCGTATTGGCGCTCTAATTACCAAAAACGAAGAAGTTCGCCGAAATGTGATGAAGTTTTGCCAGGCGCGTTTAAGTCCGCCATTGATTGGGCAGATTGCCGCCGAAGCATCAATTGATGCCGACCCGAAATATATGTTGAACAACTACAACGAATATGTAAACCGTCGTAAATTCCTGATTGACGGGCTAAACCGTATTGAAGGCGTTTACTCGCCAATTCCGATGGGAGCATTTTACACGGTTGCAAAAATCCCGGTTGACGATGCCGATAAGTTCTGCGCCTGGCTGTTATCGGATTTTGAATATGAAAACCAGACATTATTTATGGCGCCTGCATCAGGTTTTTATACCGATCCGAAGAATGGGATCGACCAGGTGCGAATTGCATACGTACTGAAAAAGGAAGATTTGGCAGTTTGCCTGAAAATTCTGGAAGAAGCCCTGAAAGTATATCCGGGTAGCAAAGTGAGGGGAAAAGTGGGTGAAATAGCGAGTTCTTAAAATTTTCCAATTTTCTTTTTTTATGTAAGTTTGAAAAAATATTGCAACAATGTATTTAAATAATTTATCATTTACAGCCGTTTTTGTTGAAGATCCTAAAGGAGGCTATTCCGCTTATGTGGAAGAAATTCCTGGTGCTAATTCTCAGGGAGAAACTTTGGAAGAAGCAAAAGAGAATTTAATGGAAGCGCTACAAATGGTACTGGAAACAAATAAAATTCTATCACAATAAAGCAATTCATCGCCGAAAAGATATGTAAAGATTTGGATATTGATATTCCAGAGGGAAAATAAAAAATCCGGTTTGTGCAATCAAACCGGATTTTTTTTCCTACTCCCTCTCCTCAGGAGAGGGTCGGGGAGAGGCTTTTTATTCTTTCCATTGCTTCCAGCACATTTTCCCTGTCGGCAAATGCTGAAAAACGAAAATAACCTTCACCAGCCGGACCAAAACCCGAGCCGGGAGTTCCAACAACGTTG
The DNA here is from genome assembly GCA_009773765.1 of Prolixibacteraceae bacterium. Classification (GTDB taxonomy): domain Bacteria; phylum Bacteroidota; class Bacteroidia; order Bacteroidales; family Prolixibacteraceae; genus Draconibacterium. Next base: position 2,384 of record WTWZ01000026.1, read on the forward strand.
GCTTCGTTTAAAAGTTTGTCGAAGAATTTCCACGATTTAAGTCCGTTTTTGGTTTTCACCCAAATATACGGGGCATTTACTCCGCCAAAAACTTCATAACCGGCAGCTGCCAGACTTGCTTTCATGATTTTCGCATTTTCCATGTAATAGTCAATTACAGCCTGCACTTCTTTTTTGCCTTCTTCCGAAAAAATAGCTGCCGCAGCCTTTTGCACCGGGTATGAAACACCGTTGAATTTTGTTGTGTGGCGACGGTTCCACAACTTTTTTACCTCGTGCGCATTTCCTGCTTTATCAAACGCCATCAGTTCTTTCGGGATAACTGTAAAAGCACAGCGTGTGCCGGTAAACCCGGCGGTTTTCGAAAAGCTGCGAAATTCGATCGCAACAGTTTTTGCCCCTTCAATTTCGTATATCGAATGTGGAATATTTTCGTCGGTAATAAATGCTTCGTAAGCAGCATCATACAAAATGATTGCATTGTTTTTGATGGCATAATCCACCCATTTTTTCAACTCCTCTTTTGTTGCCACTGTTCCGGTCGGATTATTTGGGAAGCACAGGAAAATGAGGTCGGGTGTTTTAGTTGGAAGTTCAGGAATAAAGTGATTTTCGGCGGTACAAGGCATGTAAATTATCCCATCATAATATCCGTTGGGCTGGCAAACCCCTGTTTTCCCGGCCATTACAGTAGTGTCGGCATAAACCGGATAAACCGGATCGCAGATTGCAATTTTGTTTTCGTGGCCAAAAATTTCCTGAATGTTTCCGGTATCACATTTCGAGCCATCAGAAATAAAAATATCGTCAGCCGAAATATCCACTCCCCGGTCGTGATAAGAGTTTTTTGCAATGGCGTCGCGTAAAAATCCGTAACCTTGTTCTGGTCCGTAGCCTTTAAAAGTATTGCCTTTTGCCATTTCTTCAACACCTTCGTGAAATGCTTTAACAACACTCGGGACCAGCGGTTGGGTAACATCGCCGATGCCCATTTTAATTACTTTTTTATCGGGATTTGCAGCAATAAACTCGTTTACACGCCGCCCGATTTCAGGGAAAAGATATCCCGCCTGTAATTTCAGGTAGTTTTCGTTAATAAATGCCATTTTATTTGTTTAAATTTTGAATATACAGCTTTAGTTTTGGGAGCCATTTTTCAATAATTTGCCAGATTTCTTCAATATCCACACCAAAATAGTTGTGGGCAACAATATTCCTTAATCCCTTTATTTTCCACCATTCTATCTCAATATGGTTACTCTTAAAATCTTCAGATAATTTTCCGGCCATTTCTCCAATTACAATAAAATTCATCAAAACCGCATCAATTGTTTTTGAATCATTGTTTAATTCTTCTGAATGATTTATGGAATCAATATAATCCTCAATTTTTTCAATTGAATCAAGAATATTTGCCAGGCAATCGTCATCCTTAATCAACATATATGGCTTCGTTTTGAATTCTTTTTTTAAAGCGAGGTTTAATATATTTCTCCCTGCAAATGTCAACATCAATATTTAAATTTTCCATAAAAAATCGCTTAATTGCAATTTTAATATCAAATAAATCAGCAGTATTTTCTTCAAAATCAACAATTAAATCAATATCAGAATTACTTGTTTGTTCATTTCGGGCATAAGAACCGAATAACCCTATTTTTGAAACATGAAACTGCTGATTCAAAAAGGATTTATTTTCAGAAATGAAATCTAATATTTGTTTTTGTGTATGCATACAATTGCAAATTTAAAAATAAAAATCTGAGAAACAGATTTGAGTTGCCGGACGGGATAAATTTCATTGTAGTTTAATACATTTGCACACTTAAACAATTTGGCATGCAAAACTTCTTTGTAAAATCTCACGGACTGGGAAACGATTATATTGTATTAAATCAGTACGAAATCAGTTTCGAATTAACTCCAAAAGCCATTCAAAAAATCTGCGATGTACATTACGGAATCGGATCTGATGGAATTTTACTGAAAGTACCCAGCTACAAAGCCAATTTTGGATTGCGTATTTTAAATCCCGATGGTTCGGAAGCCGAAAAAAGCGGTAATGGATTGCGTATTTTTGCCAAATATCTGTATGACAGCAAATTCTCCAAGGAAAAAATATTTACCATCGAAACTCCGGGCGGCGTGGTTCGTGCTGAAATTACTGAAGAGGTTAAAAAGAAGGCAAAAACGGTTAAAGTTGACATGGGAAAAGCCAATTTTATTTCTTCGGAAATTCCTGTTAATTGTGCAAAAGAAGAATGCTTTGATGAGAAGCTAAACCTCGAATATAAAGACTACATTATTAACTGTGTTTCAGTAGGAAATCCGCACTGTGTGATTTTAAAAGATGAGCTTGATGAAAAAGAGCTTAAACAGTTCGGAGCTTACATCGAAAATCACCCGATGTTTCCGAACCGCATCAATGTTCAGTTTGCCAAAGTTATTACACCAACCGAAGTTGAAGTTTTAATTTGGGAACGCGGCGCCGGCTGGACACTGGCTTCCGGAAGTTCGTCGTGTGCAGTGGCTTCGGTAATGATAAAAAAAGGGCTGACCGAACGCAAACTAAATGTTAAAATGCCCGGCGGAACCCTGCAAATTGAAATCGATGAAGCCTGGAACATTAAAATGACCGGCGAAGTCCGCGAAATTGCTTCGGGAACACTGAGCAGCGAATTGATTGCTGAACTTGAATAAAGAATTACATCAAACAGAATCATTAATTTATCTCCCCATTTTTCGGATCATAAAAAATATATTGCCAATCCTAAATCAAATCGGTTATCTTTGCGCTGATTTTTAAGGAATTGTAAAATAGTTATGGCACATAAAGCAGGTTTTGTAAATATTATCGGGAACCCGAATGTGGGCAAATCGACAATAATGAACGCTTTGGTAGGCGAAAAAATATCGATTATCACACAAAAAATGCAGACCACACGTCACAGGATCAAGGGAATTGTAAGTGGCGAAGATTTTCAGGTTGTATATTCCGACACGCCCGGAATTTTAAAACCCAACTACAAATTACAGGAAACGATGATGAAATTTGTAGATTCGGCGCTGATTGACGCCGATGTGATTTTATTTGTGACCGATGTAATTGAAACACCTGGCAAAAATCCGGAGTACATTGAAAAAGTGCGCAAATCAAATGTTCCGGTTATCGTTCTTATCAATAAAATCGATCTTTCGAACCAGGATGCCGTAATGAAATTATACAACCATTGGAACGAAGTTTTTCCGGGAGCCAATGTTTTCCCGATTTCAGCAAAGGAAAAATTCAACATCGAACCAGTTTTTGACAGGATACTCGAATTACTTCCTGAAGCGCCGCCTTATTTTGGCAAAGACGAACTTACCGACCGCAACGAGCGTTTCTTTTTACAGGAAATCATTCGCGAAAAAATCCTGCTGAATTACCAGAAAGAAATTCCGTATTCAGTGGAAGTAGCTGTTGAAGAATTTAAGGAAACCGATAAAATTATACACGTGAGTTGTGTGATTTATGTGGAACGCGACAGCCAGAAAGGGATAATAATCGGGCACAGGGGAGAAATGATAAAACGCGTTGGAACCGAAGCACGGAAAGATGCCGAGGAATTTTTCAACAAGAAAATTTTTATGGAACTGTTTGTGAAAGTGGCCAAGGACTGGCGCGAAAAAGACAAGCAGTTGAAGAATTTTGGGTACGAGTAGCCTCCCCCAGCCTCCCGATAAACCGGGACAAGCTCTCCGAAAGAGGGGAGTAAAGAATGTAGAGAAAACAAAAAAACAATACAAGAAGTAAAATTCAAAATACGAAACTTTATGGTTCTCAAAACCTTCCCCCTTCGGGGGAATCAGAAGGGGGCTTGGGGGGGATATTAATTATGAGCAGCAAAATAGCAGCAATAGTAGGACGGCCAAATGTTGGCAAATCGACATTATTTAACCGGATAGTAGAAGAACGCAAAGCGATTGTCGATGAACTGGCCGGGGTTACCCGCGACCGGAATTATGGAAAAGGTGAATGGAACGGTGTGGAATTTTCGGTGATCGACACTGGTGGTTACGTGGTAAATTCTGACGATGTATTTGAAGCAGAAATCAACAAACAGGTACATCTGGCAATTGAAGAGGCCGATGTAATTATTTTCCTTGTCGATGTTGAGGCCGGAATAACCGACCTCGATGATGCAATGGCAGCCATTTTAAGAAAAGGCAAAAAACCTGTGGTTGTTGCAGTTAATAAAGTAGATAACAACAGCAGGATTGTGGATGCCCAGGAATTTTACAGTCTTGGATTGGGTGAAATTTACTGTATTTCGTCGATGACAGGAAGCGGAACCGGCGATTTGCTCGATGTTGTTGTTGAATTTCTCCCGAAAACAGAGGTGGTGGATGAGGAATCGGAATTGCCGCATTTGTCGGTTGTTGGCCGCCCAAATGTTGGAAAATCGTCGTTTATCAACGCGTTGCTCGGTATCGAAAGGAATATTGTTACTGATGTGGCAGGTACAACCCGCGACTCAATTCACACCCGCTACAACAAATTTGGATACGATTTTATGATAATCGACACCGCGGGATTACGGAAAAAAACAAAGGTTCACGAGGATCTTGAGTTTTACTCGGTCCTCCGTTCGGTGCGGACCATCGAAAGTTCCGATGTATGCCTTTTAATGATTGATGCAACTCGCGGCGTTGAAGCGCAGGATGTAAATATTTTCAACCTCATCCTTCGAAACAAAAAAGGAGTGGTAATTCTGGTAAATAAATGGGATTTGATTGAAAAAGATACACATTCCACTAAAAGGATTACAGAGGAAATACTCGAAAAAATAGCGCCTTTTACCGATGTGCCCATTTTGTTTATTTCATCGCTTACCAAACAGCGGGTTCACAAAGCGTTGGAAACAGCGATGGAAGTTTACAATCGTCGTCAGCAAAAAATTAAAACATCAGAATTAAACGAAGTGCTTCTGGAAGCCATTGAAAAGTATGGTCCTCCTTCTATAAAGGGGAAGTCGATTTCAATAAAATATGTTACCCAGTTGCCATCGCCAACCCCGTCGTTTGCTTTTTTTGCCAACCTGCCGCAATACATAAAGGAACCGTACAAACGTTACCTCGAAAACCAGCTTCGCGAAAGGTTTAATTTTACAGGCGTACCGGTTCAAATTTATTTCAGGCAGAAATAAAATTCGACAATTGTAAAAATTGGTTTTCATGCTTCTCACAAAATCTGTTCTTTTTTAATTATTATTGCAATTTTTTATAACAAATGAATGTTTGAAAATCGAAATATTGGCCAGGTACTTAATTCACAAAATTAAATTTCAGAATATGTATATCGTTCATGTTTTTGTTCATGTTAAGAAAGATTTAGTTGAGGAATTTAAAACAGTAACCATTGAAAATGCCAAAGAAAGCATTCTTGAACCGGGCATTGTCCGTTTTGATATTGTACAGCAACATGACGACCCTTCAAAATTTGTTCTGGTTGAAGTTTACCGTTCTTTCGAAGATCCTGCCAAACACAAGTTAACCGAACATTATTTAAGATGGCGCGATGCCGTATCGCACATGATGGAGGAGCCCCGCGCCAGCGTTAAGTTTTTCAATGTATTTCCTGATGACGAAGGATGGGATTAAACTTTGAATTTGTTACTTCAACCCGTATCATTTTCGAGAATGGTTCTTTTAATAAAGTACCCGGTTTAATTAAACAGCAGGGAAGTAAAGTTTTCATTGTTACAGGCAAAAACACAAATTTGGCCAGTCAGCTTTCCGAATGGCTGACAGCGATAGATATTCAATCCGAAATTTTTAAAATTTATTCAGAACCAACAACTTCTGATATTGAAAGAGGTACTGAGTTGGCCAGAAAAACCAATTGTAATGTGATAATTGGAATTGGAGGAGGCAGTGCCATCGACAGTGCAAAAGCAATTGCAGCGCTCGCTCCCAACAAAGGCGAATTAACCGATTATCTCGAAGTTATTGGGAAAGGCAGAAAACTGGAGGAGAAACCGCTCCCCTGTATTGCAATTCCAACTACAGCCGGCACGGGAGCCGAAGTCACTAAAAATTCGGTTATAAAATCAACCGAACACAACGTAAAAGTTAGTCTCCGCAGCGATTTGATGTACCCCAAACTGGCAGTTGTCGATCCGGAGCTCACCCTGACAATGCCACCCCATCTGACTGCAGCAACCGGAATAGATGCGCTCACCCACCTGCTCGAAACATTTGTCAGTAACCTGTCGAACCCGTTTATTGACGTATTGTGCAGGGAAGGGATGAAACGAATATCTACATCGCTGGAACCGGCATTTAACAACGGGAATAACCTGGAAGCACGCGAAAACATGGCCATGGCAAGTATGCTGGGCGGAATGGCGCTGGCCAGTGTAAAACTGGGCGCCGTGCATGGTTTTGCCGGCCCGATGGGTGGAATGTACCCAATTCCCCATGGTACAGTTTGTGCCTGTTTGCTACCGGCCGTTATGGAAGTGAACATTGAAGCGCTGAAAGAAAGTAAGCAGAAAAATAAACTTCTGAGATTTGATGAATTGGCCCGCATTCTTACCGGGAACAACTCCGCAGTTGCCGGGGATGGGGCAATCTGGGTAAAACAATTGGTAAGTAAACTGCAAATCCCCTCATTATCCGATTATCAAATTACTGCCGAGTCTTTTCCTGAACTGGTTGAAAAAGCAAAAAACTCAAGCAGTATGAAAGGAAATCCGGTTGAACTCGGTGACGATCAACTCCGCGAAATCTTAATCAAATCACTTTGAATAGTTTCGAAGCAGAAGTAAGGCCAAAGGAATAATTTTGGGTAATTAACCCTATCTTTGTGCAACGATAATATGATGATCTATGATAGGGAGATTTTTTTATACGCCAAAGTCAAAACAGTTTAACATCAGGCCGCGGTTTTACGATCCTGACAAAGAGGATCGCGAAGAACGGGAACGGAGAATTAAAGAGGAGTTGGGCATTCCTGCTGAAAAGAAGGATGATCGAAAAAATTACAGGCCACGGGTAAAAGGGCAATTCAGGAATCATGACGGCTGGCAGGCAAAATCATCGGATGAGGCCCGCAAGGCGCAAAATAAAAGGCTAATTTATTTGTTTATCATCCTGGCCCTTATTTTTTACCTGTTCTTTTATTCCGATTTTTTGTTTTAATATTTCTCAGTATTGAGTATTGAGTATCAAGTATTGAGTACTTAAATCTAAAAATCTAATATTCTAAAATAAGTGAGTGATATAATTCAGTTATTGCCCGATTCGGTTGCCAACCAGATTGCAGCCGGCGAAGTTATACAGCGGCCTGCTTCAGTTGTGAAAGAGCTGGTTGAAAACGCGCTCGATGCAGGTGCTGCAGAAATTACCGTACATGTAAAAGATGCAGGCCGAACACTCATTCAGATAAACGACAACGGATGCGGTATGTCGCCAACCGATGCACGAATGGCTTTCGAGCGTCATGCCACCTCAAAAATAAGTTCAGCCAACGACCTTTTTTGTATCCGCACCATGGGTTTCAGGGGCGAAGCGCTGGCATCAATCGCTGCCATTGCCGATGTCGAGCTTCGCACAAAAAAAGTGGAAGACGAGGTTGGTACCTTCATTCACATTGTTGGCTCAGAAGTTAAAACGCAGGAAGCAACTGCCTGTAACAACGGAACAGGGTTGATGATAAAAAACCTGTTTTACAATGTTCCCGCCCGAAGAAAATTCCTGAAAGGGAATACTACTGAGATTAAGCACATTATATGGGAAATTCAGCGAATTGCCATTCCCAATCCCGAAATAAAAATATCGCTTTTTCACAATAATTCCCCCATTTACGAACTGCCAAAAACCAACCACCGAAAGCGGATTGTTGACCTGTTTGGTAAAAGCATTAACCAAAGCCTGGTGCAGGTGAACGAAGAAACAAGCCTGGTAAAAATTTACGGATTTGTGGGGCAGCCCAAATTTGCACGTAAAACCATTGGCGAGCAGTTCTTTTTTGTAAACGGCCGGTTTATACGCCATCCCTATTTTCAAAAAGCGGTGATGCAGGCTTTCCTGCAGTTGCTGCCGCCCGATACCTTTCCGTCGTACTTTCTGTTTCTTGAAATCGGCCCGGCTAACATTGATATTAATGTACATCCCACCAAAACAGAGATTAAATTTGAGAATGAACGCGATATCTGGCCCATTATTCATGCTGCGGTGCGCGAATCGCTGGGAAAACACAATGTTGTGCCTTCCATCGATTTCGACCAGAGCGGGAGTATTGATATTCCCTTGCCGCCAAAATCACTGGATAATATTCAGTTTCCTGAAATTAAAATCAATCCTGAATATAATCCGTTTGACACTGCCAAAACCCCGTCGATGGGTAATTTGGGAAAAGTTCAACCGGCAAAGAAAAATCTGGAACGTTGGGAAGATTTATACAACGGGGTACAACTAAAACTGAAACCGGTTGATGAAACGGATTCAAAATATGAGGAAGAACCTTTTTTGCTTCCAGCAAGGCAGTTTTCAGGAAAAAAAACTTTACAGTTAAAACAAAAATATATACTTACACCGGTTAAATCAGGTTTAATGGTTATCGACCAGAAACGGGCGCACGAACGAATTTTGTTTGAAAAATTTATGGAAGTGCTGAAATCTGATTCAGTGGCCAGCCAGCAAATGCTTTTCCCTCAAACTATTGAACTTAATCCGGCTGATTCGGCAATTCTGCAAAATGTTCTTCCTGAGTTGTTATCACTTGGGTTTGATATCCGCGAATTTGGCAGGAATACGTTTATTATCAGCGGAACGCCAGGTGTTTTGGATGTTTCGTCGCCTGAAATGATTGTAGAAAAATTGCTTGAGGAATACAAAAATTCTCCGGTAAATGCCCGGTCGAAGGCAAAAGAGCAAATTGCCATTTCGCTGGCCAAGGCTTCGGCACTCGATTACGGGAATGAATTGAAACAGGAGGAAATCGATCATTTAATCGACCAGCTTTTTGCCTGTGCAACTCCCAATTTCTCGCCCGACGGAAAAAAGGTTTTAACCATCATTCCGACCACCGATATCGAAAAAAATTTTAATAAATGACATTATGTCGTTATATTCAGCCGTTTGAAAACTGGTCTGGCTATTGTAACGATAACTGCTAAAATTAAATATTATGAATTACAGGTCTCCATTTAGTACTGTTCCTGTGGTAGTTAAAAATCTGATTATTGTAAATGTGCTGATGATGCTTGGTACGTTTGTTCTGGAAAGGATGGGAGTTAACCTTTACACCCATTTGGGGCTGCATTTCCCGCTTTCCGAAAAATTCAGGCTGCACCAGATTTTTACGCACATGTTTATGCACGGCGGCCTGACACATATTTTCTTTAACATGTTTGCCCTTTACATGTTTGGGCGGGTATTGGAAAGTGTCTGGGGGCCAAAGCGGTTTTTAACTTTCTACTTGGTTACCGGAATTGGCGCGGCAGCGCTTCATACTGCAGTTAATTTTTTCCAGTATTACCAGGTTGCCTCACAATTAACGCCCGAACAGATTGAGCATGTAAAGGAGGTTGGCTACGGCATTTGGGCTGAAGGGAAAAATTTCTCGGACCCGTTGCTAAGTAAACTAAACCTGGCATTAAATACACCTACCGTTGGGGCATCGGGAGCGGTGTTTGGTATTTTGCTCGGATTCGGGATGCTTTTCCCCAATACCCAGTTGATGTTGCTTTTTCCGCCAATTCCGATTAAAGCAAAGTATTTTGTAATTGGTTATGGTGTGCTCGAATTGTACCTCGGATTTTCTCAATCAGGAAGTAATATTGCCCACTTTGCCCACCTTGGAGGTATGCTGTTTGGCTATTTCATGATTAAATACTGGAACAAAAATTCGAAGAGGTTTTATTGAAAAATGGACATCCTTTCCGACATAAAACGCACATTTAAACACGGTTCGGTTATAACCAGGCTAATATACATTAATTTGGGTGTGTTTCTGTTGGTGCATATTATTGGGGCAGTTTATTTTTTATCCGGAGAAATTAATCCTCTTTCAGGCTTACTATCTGTTCCGTCAAATATTTCTGAACTTATTAAAAAGCCTTGGGCCCCGTTTACTTACATGTTTTTACATACCGGTTTTATCCACCTTCTTTTTAATATTTTGGGACTGTACTGGTTTGGAAAACTTTTTTTGTACCGGCTGGAAGGGGATAAATTGCTTGGTGTTTATCTTATGGGCGGACTTTCCGGAGCAGTATTTTATGTAATTTCATACAATGTTTTTCCTGTTTTTGAATCAGTAAACGGGTTACTTTTAGGCGCTTCGGCATCGGTTTTTGCAATTTTGGCGGCCATTGCATTTTACGATTCCAACAGCGAAATTCATTTGTCGTTTATCGGCAGTTTTCAGCTTAAATATGTGGCATTGTTTTATGTTTTGCTCTCGGTAATCGGAATCTCGGCTACAAATCCCGGCGGAAATATTGCCCATTTGGGAGGCGCTGCCTGGGGCTGGTTTTATATTTATCAGCTCCGGAAAGGGAAAGATTGGGGCGTAGGCCTGGTGAGGATGTTAGATAAAATATCCATTTCAATTCAAAATTGGTTCAAACCTAAAAATAACCTGAAAGTTACTTTTAAGCAAACCCCGCGCGACGATTACGAATACAACCGTTTGAAAAAAGCTGAACAGGAAGAAATCAACCGCATTTTGGAAAAAATTGCCAAATCGGGTTACGACAGTTTATCGAAAAGCGAGAAGGAGCTGCTTTTCAGACAGGGGAAATAAATATCTCACACATCCTTTTTAACAAGTACCCTGATTTTCCCTCTAAATTATTTTCTTTTTTCGCCTTTTAGCCTGATGTATGCTGGCATTCAGTTCAAAACCAATCAGCAGAATCAGCGACATTACATACATCAGCAAAAGAATAATTAATAGGGTGCCGATTGAACCGTACAGTTTGTTGTACTGGTTAAATTTATTGATGTAATAAGTAAAACCGGAAATGGTTAAAACACTTAATATAGTTGAAAGTGTTCCACCGGCCGAGATAAAGCGCCATTTGGTTTTTTTTGCCGGTGCCATATAGTATAAAAATGAAAAGGTAAAGAAAAGCAAAGCCAGGGTAATAATCCATTTTCCGGACACAAGCAGAAAGATAATAAAATGATCCCTAAGAATTTGATTATCCTGAAGGTACTGAATAAAAATCTGTCCGCTGGCAAGCAGCCCAATAACTATGGTAAGCAATAAAGACAAAATAATTAAAAGGAAAATTGCCGCAATTCGCTGGCTGATCCAGGAACGGCGGTGAATGGCGTGAATTGTGGCGTCAAAAGCGCTCATCATCGAAGCAAGTCCGTTAGTGGCAAAAATCAATGCTGCAAAAAAACCAAATGAAAGTAAATCGCCGCGGGGTTGCATTACAATATCTGTAACCGTAGTTTCAATGGTAACATATGTACTTTCCGGAACTACATTTTCAATCAGTGTTAAAAGTTCAATCTGGAAGTTTTGAATCGGGATGTATGGAATTAAAGTAAACAGAAAGATTAGAAACGGAAAAAATGCAATAAAAAAGGAGAATGCAATTGCCGATGCCCTTGTTGTAATCGCCCCTTTCAGGATACTGTGCCAGAAGAAAAGGGCAACATCGTAAACCGGGACCCCTTCAAAAAACGGCAGGGAAAACTTTTTTGCACGTTCGGCAATTTTTTTTCCAAGTTCAAGCAGATGGTTGATGTATTTATCCATCTTTATGCGCCGGAATTACTGAGACTCAATTCTCAACTGGTGGATGTAATCTTTCCCGCCGCTTTTTTTCAGCAGGAAATAAACCCGGTAAGTGCCCTTCCCTGTAACCAGGTTGCCAATTACATATTGCGCGCCTTCTTTCCCCCCCTGGTGAATAATGGTGAAACTTTCAGGTGGGTTACTGCTAAAAAATTTATTTACAATCTGCTGTGCCTGTGCTTTGCTGTAAACATTATCGTTTTCCAGAACTACCAATTCGACATTCTGGTTAAAATAAGCTGAAAGAGTTTTCGAATCCCCTGTTTTTAAACTCTGAATAATCTCATCGGGGACTTGCGCTTTTACCAGGTTTGAGAAAATAATAAACCCCGAAAAGAACAAAAGCGTAAATGCTGTTTTTTTTATTACTGACATATTTTTTGTTTCTGATTTAAAAATCGACCAATTATACCTCAAAAATTATGCTAATCTATTTTTATAGCCCCTTTTTAGTGTAAATTTATAAAATTAAAATTCAATATTGCGCATGAAAATTACTTTATTGGTCATTGGGAAAACCGATTCTACCTGGCTGGCAGAAGGAATTGGTGATTACATAAAACGTTTAAACCATTATATTAATTTTGAAATTGAAGTGATTCCCGACATCAGAAAAAGTAAAAATGCGGGAGTTGAACAGCAAAAAAAAATGGAAGGGGAACATATTCTATCCAGGAATTTTTCGGGGAAAGAGTTACATTTATTCGATGAAAAGGGGAAAATGTTTACCTCGGTAGAATTAGCCGGATTTTTAGAAAAGAAAATGGCCAGCGGAATAAAAGAACTGGTTTTGGCTATTGGCGGGCCTTTTGGATTTTCAAAGCATGTGTATGAGGCCGCAAATTCAAAAATTTCTTTATCTGCGTGTACATTTTCGCACCAAATGGTACGATTGATGTGCGTTGAACAAATTTACCGGGCGTTCACTATTATCAAGGGAGAACCTTATCACCACGATTAAAATATGTTGCTGAAATTAAATAAATACAGTTACCTGATTTTTGCTGTCTGTTTTTTTACAGCGGCTGCAATTATAGAAAACGGCTTATTAAAGAAACATCCCGAAATTCATTTAATTCGTGATTTTCAGGAACAACTCTTAGCCAGCGAAAATGAGCTAATTGCACAAATTGAAAAAATAGACGGTATTGTTTCAGCCCAAAATTTCGATGGCAGTTATTTCGAAGTTTTAAAAAATTATACCCGGTTTCCTGAAGAAACTGGTTTTGCTTTTTTGGTTTATCATTCGGGAGATTTGAAGTACTGGTCCGACCGGTCGGTTTCGTTTTTCAGTTCTGTAAGGGAGTTCAAAAAAAAGGAGGGATTGATCCAGGTGCCAAACGGATACTATCTGGCAAAGCATAAAGTTTCCGGGGAGCATGAAATTATTGGGCTACATCTGATTAAATACAATTATGAACATCAGAACAGGTACCTTAAAAACGAATTTTTTAAAACCTATCGGCTGCCTGATGAATTTCAATTGCTGGAAAATGAAACCAAAACCTCGTTCCCAGTGGTTGACAACAACGGCAAACACCTTTTCTCGGTCAATGCTGTGGGTGAGTTTCTTTGCACCGAAAACCAACTTTATCTTCCGGGGATTATTTATTTTCTGGGATTGATTATCCTTCTGTTTTATTTCAGAAAGGAGTTTTTGGAATCGGAAGTTAGTTTCTTTCTCCGTCTTTTAGGGTTAGGTGCGGCGCTTTTCATTATTTTCTGGTTACATCTCATGTTTAATATACCTGCATTACTCTCGCATCTGAAACTTTTCAGCCCCGAAGCTTTTGCACTAAACAATTGGGTGCCATCTCTGGGCGATTATTCTTTGGTAGTAATATTCTTCACTTTCTGGATGTATAATTTTACAGTTGGAATCGACATTGATAAATTGCATTCAGAATCGGGTATGCCCAGAAAGGCAATTGTTGTTTTACTGCTTTTGTTTGCAGGCGGTTTATTTTTACTGGCCAATTATTTAATCGAAATTTTAATCTACAATTCCACAATTTCTTTTTCGCTGAATAAAATAATTGGCATAACAACACAAAGTATTGTCGGCATTTTTTCTGTGGGTTTAATTTTGTTTGCCGTCCTGTTTTTCCTTATTAAAAACATTGAAGAGGCTTGTAAGGACTATAAATTACTTCAGTTAACAGGACTAATTGTCGTGATTGCACTTTTTTTAAGTGTGGTGCAATTGATTGCCGTTCAGAAGATATCGTACTTTGTTTTGTTGTTTTTTATCTTATCGGCAGTTCTGGCTTCACTATTCAGTAAAAAATATATCCGGTCATTTTCATTGAGTTACCTCATTATTTTCGTTACCCTGGCTTCCACCTATTCGTTGGCGGTTTTTTATCAAATACTCAATCACAAAGAAAAGGAGAGTCAGAAATTGTTTGCTGTAACGCTGGTTACCGAACGCGACCCCGCGGCTGAGGAATTTCTGGCAAAAATTGAAAAACAGATGTACAATGACCCCGCAGTTGTTAGTTTGCTGATTCAAAAGGAAGATTTACGCGAATATGTTGAAATGGTATATTTCAGCGGATATTTCAGGAAGTATATTTTCGAATTGTACGTTTGTGGTTATCGCGATAGTTTGGTGATACAAACCGATACGGTACCGTGTATATCGTTTATGGAATCAATGATTCAGAATATGGGCGTGAATATTCCGGGTACGGGTTTTTATTTTATGGATAATATGAACGGTCGGATTTCGTACACTGGCAGACTTCGTTTCCCGATGCCGCAAAATCCCGAAGGGGTAACAATTTACATCGATCTGGATTCAGATTTGCTTTTCGATGGAATTGGTTTCCCCGAATTGCTGATTGACAAATCAATTGCACGTTCAGAAAATTACCGGAAATTCAGTTATGCAAAATATTATGAAGGCGAATTAACCGATCGGTTTGGAAATTACAATTACAACTATTATATCGATACTTACCAACCCACCGGCAATGAGTTCACAACCCGAAAATGGGACGGTTACGAACATCTGATTTATCACACCCGCGGGAATAACTATGTAATTGTTTCAAGGCAACTTTTTTCCGTTGTCGATTACCTGATTTCGTTCCCTTACCTGTTTGTGTTTTACTTTATAATGGTAATGATTTTGCAGTTTATCGGTACACGGAAAGTAAGTCAGCGCAAGATTGTAATAGATTTGAAGTTTAAAATTCAGGCAGCCATCATTTCCATCGTTTTTGTTTCACTTCTGGTAGTTGCATTGGCTACCATTTTATACAATGTAGAAGAGTACAAAACGAAACACCGGAACGATTTGAACGAAAAAATGAAGTCGATTGCCGAAGAAATTGATTTGTGGCTTGAAGATAAGGATGAAATTACCCCTCAGTTGGTAGAATTGCTTTACATGGAGTTGACAAAACTTTCGAACATTTTCCGAACCGACATCAATATTTACGGTGTTGACGGAGTTTTGCTCGCTTCTTCCAGGGTCGAAATATTTCAGAGGGGATTGGTTTCAAAACGAATGAATTCACATGCATTCTACGAAATTTATCAAAACTATCAGTACGAAAGTTATTTTCAACCCGAAAAAATAGGCGGGTTATCGTATTTGTCCGTTTATAAACCAATTATCAATTACCAGGGACAGATTCTGGGCGCCATCAATTTGCCGTATTTTATTATTCAGGACAAATACAGCCAGGAAATTTCAACTTTTATTGTGGCATTTATCAATTTGTATGTATTGCTGCTTTTGGCAAGTATTGTTATTGCAGTTTTTATTGCCAACCAAATCACCCGGCCGCTGGTGGTTATTCAGGAAAACTTGCAGAAAATGCAGTTGGGAAAACACAACGAACCTATTTATTACCGGCGAAACGATGAAATTGGAAGCCTTGTAAAAGAGTACAATAAAAAGGTTGAGGAACTTGCTGTTAGCGCCGGACTTTTAGCGCGGTCGGAGCGCGAATCGGCCTGGCGCGAAATGGCCAAACAGGTTGCCCACGAAATTAAAAACCCGCTTACCCCGATGAAGCTGAATATACAGTATTTGCAGCGAGCAAAGCGCAAGGGAAAGGAATACGACGAACATATTGAAAGAGTAACCGCAATTCTAATCGAGCAAATCGATAACCTGTCGAATATTGCCACCGAATTCTCGAATTTCGCGCAAATTCCGAATGCCCGAAACCAGGTTTTTGAGCTGGCCGCGCAAATGAAAAAAGTAATCGGCTTATTTGAGCCCGACGAACGGGCTTCAATCGAATTTAATTACAAAGGGTTCGAAGATATTAAAGTAAATGCCGATCGCGAGCAACTTTCGCGTGCGATAATCAACCTGATGAAAAATGCAATTCAATCGATCCCGGAGAACAGAAAAGGTAAAATCAAAATCTCACTCAACCGTCGCGAACACGTTGCAATTATTACTGTTTCCGATGATGGACAGGGAATTCCGTTCGAATTGCGCAACAAATTGTTCAGCCCCAGTTTTACAACCAAAACCAGTGGAATGGGACTGGGTTTGGCTATCGTGAAAAACATAGTTGAAAATTTTTCGGGCCGTGTCTGGTTCGAAACTGAATTGGAAAAAGGGACTACTTTTTATATTGAAATTCCGGTATATGAAAACACAGAAACTGAAAGTAATTCTTAATCGCGAAATTGCACAAATCCATGATTTCACTTATCCTTGCATTCTAATATTCCATTTTTCTAATATTCTAATATTCAAAACATGGTTCCACTTTCATTCAAAGAAATTACAGAACGTTTGAAACAGATGGATTTACCCGAAATTGATCTGGTCATTGGAATTGGGTCGGGTGGAGTGCCCCCGGCAACTTTTGTGGCTTTTTATTTAAATGCCGATTTGGAAGTGATGACACTTAATTATCGCGACGAGAAAAACACCCCGCGTTTCGACGAACCAAAAGTTTTGCACAAACCGTTATGGAACCTTGAAGGAAAGCGAATTTTACTGGTAGATGATGTTTCTGTTTCGGGCAAAACATTGAAAACCGCACTCGAGCTGCTGAAAGGATACAATGTAAAAACCCTTGCCATGAAAGGGAAAGCCGATTTTGTGCTTTTCCCCGAAATAAAAGATTGTGTAAAATGGCCATGGAAGGAGTAGGAGTTTAAAGTTTGTTGATTTAAATACCAGTTGTCGAAAAAAGTGCCGATATGGTTGAATTATTGAACCAGCATGCCAAACAAACCATAAAGGCTTTATGGAAAGAACTGATAACCTACCTGAAAAGCATACCCTACAGCCAGGAACAACTATCCGTTTTCTTATCAGTTTTAAATCAATGATGTACGGTGTAAAAACCGTTGCGGAAAGTCCCCTTTCCCGAATCCGGGGGTCATCAAAATAAAACAGAAAGGAGGTAATACAGAAAACAAAATGGCGGAATTGAAAACGTTGGTAAAACTTGACAACAGACAAATGTCCTTGCCCCTAATAGGTGCTAATGTATTTTATGTACATCGGTTTTTCAAACTAATACTGTCCGTATTTCTCTACCAGTTGCGAAAGCATAAGCAGGCGCTCTTCGGTTACCTTAGGAGCAATGGAACATGCAGTACTGAGAATAAAGCCTTTTCCCATTTTCTTGCCGGTTTTCAGGATTTTTCTGATATCAGTTTCGGCCTTTTCATCATCAGCAAAAAGTAACGAGTTGATAGAATCAATATTCCCTTTGATAAAGAGGTCGTTTCCAATCCGCTTAAATGCATCTTCCAGATCGACATTGCCAACAGGGATCGGATCTAAACACTCCAGCCCGGAAGTTAAACTTTCGCGCATCAGTTCCAGACGGTCATCGATCGAACCACAGGTATGAATATAAACATGAACTCCTTTGGCGCGAATGGCCTCAATAATTCTTCGTTCATAAGGTAATACAAATTCACAATAATCTTCCATTGAAATAAATCCCATACCGGCAAAAGGTGATGAAATTTTGATGGCATCAATGTGTTTGTCGCACATCTTAACAGCAAGATCCCGGACCCCATTGGCATATTTATCTAAAATCGCATGGCATTTTTCAGGCTCCATAATTATTCCAACCAAACCATCCTGATAACCTATCAAATCGAGAAAATAGTCAAACGGAGAAGTTATCTCGCCATGAATGGAAACTGATTCCCCAACTTTTGAATAGATAATGTCAAAAACATCAAACATGTTTTCCTGTTCGATGTCGAAGTATAGATTGTGTGATACAGGAATGTAATTAATTACCGAAGGAATGTCTTTTTCAATATCTATGTCTTCGATGGATGGCATGGTTTTCATCTCGTTAAACTTAACCAATGGAAGGTCAGTCCAGGAATGGACTTCAGTGCGGTCGGGATAAGTCAGCATGTATTCTCCTTCTCCAATACATTCGGTACTGAGCAGGTCTTTGCCCCATTTATCTGAGTGTCCGTGAAGACTTACCAAAATACCATCGAACTTAAATTTTTCGCAAAGCGTTATTAAACCTTCAGCAAAAATATTTTTATCGTACCAGAAATCAACCGGATTTGGTTTTAACTGAATCATCATACTCCCGATGCTAAACTGGCACATTAACGGCACTCTGTCGGGATGCTGTAAATTCATTGCAGCATTAATTCTTTCTTTTGATGTCATTGGTTTCATGGTAATTATCCTTATGAATCGTATTGAATTTCTATTGATTTGAAATTATTTCATATTGCCCTGATTTCAACTCGAAGATACAGGTTCCATTGGACTGAATTACCGGTGAAAATGTTGTATTATCCATGTTTCTCCTAACCAGAATTTGGCGTGGATTTCTGAATGGCAATTCAAAGTTTGCTGTTGCTCCTTCAGGAACAGTAACATGAAAAATGTATTTTTTACCAGTCTTTTCCCAATTCGAAATAATCATTCCTAAAGGAGATTCATAGGAGCATTTTGAATAAGAAAGTTCTTTGGGAACAGTTGGAGCAATCGTAAATTTCTTAAATCCGGGATAAGCAGCCATAGGCCTTATTCCCCCAATCCAGCGATAAAACCATCCGGATACCGAACCAAACATTCCATGACAATTGGAATAAATATCGTCACTTTCTTTCCATGTCTCCCAAAGTGTTGTAGCACCGTTGTTAACCATAAATCCCCAGCCCGGAAAAGCGGTACTGTTCACTATTTCAAATACTTTGTTGGCATAACCGTATTTTGAAAGTGCTTCAAGAATGTATTTTAAACCAAATATTCCCGTTGTGAAATGCCCTGCCGGTGCGCGGTCTATTGCTTTCAGGAGCGAATCGATGGCAGTTTTTCTATCTTTTTCAGGCAACACATCGAAACATAAAAATACTGCATACAGAGTTTGTTTGTTAAACAGTTCTTTCGAATTATTCAGTTTTTCAGTGGCTTCAATTCTCTCTTTTTCAGGCAAAGTGTTGATATACAAAAGCGATGCCTCGCGTGACTGGCGATTGATTAAATCAAATGAATTTGTATTCCAGTACATTTCTATCAGGTTCCTTTTAATCTTTCTTTCGAGTTCTATAAATCGTTGTTTATTTTTCTGATCTCCCATAAAGCCGGAAATCCGTACCATAATACATGCTGAGTTCAGGTAAGCCGCCGTACCAATCAATTGCACCGGAACATTCACCAACGCCTCATGATCACCAAGTCCTTTTTCGACAATACCTGAAGGAAACATCCTCTCTGCTTTTTCCATCCATTTCAGGTCGAAATCATACATTTCGCGAATGATTGCCGTATCGCCATAATACGTGAGCAATTTATCCTGAAGTTCAAGGATGGATGCCTCGAAATTGATTCCGCAGTATTTAAGACCCACGTTTGGTGCACAATCAATGAAAACCGAGTCGGTTACTGCGTCAATCCAGTCGTACAAAGTTTTTCGGTAAAACGACTTCATATTGTAATTCAAAATAAACGACTCACCAATGCTGTATAAATCACCACCATAACTAAATTTTTCGCGTCCCGGACAGTCGGATTGTACACTCATAAGATTGCTGATAAATGCACGGGTCGTTATTTCCTGAATGGAATTAACCAGTTTCGACGAACACGAAAAACTGTTTTTACCTAAAACGTTTGTGCTAAGAGCAATTCCTTCAATATCAGTGCTTTTAGGTTGATGTTTCAAACCCGAAATTTCCATATACCTGAAAACCTTGAACGAAAACACCGGACTGTACCAAACATCCGTATTATCGCCAAAAATGTACATTCCGCTTTGCTCAGCTACATCAGGAGCGCCCGCTCCCCCTTTACCTTTTGATTTTATCTGACCGGCAACGGCAGTCATTGGGTTGAGTTCGCCGTTTGGGTAAATGCGCTCACCAAACCGGAAACAGATAGTATCGCCTTTTTTTCCCTGAAGCCTGATTTTAAATGTTCCGGTGAAATTTACACCCATGTCCGCAATTATTTTTCCATTGGGTAATCTTGAAATTTTAACCGGTTTATACGCATTAATCTGTTGAATGTGTGGGAAAAAGGTTTTTATGAGTTTTCCACCTGGACTGTCTTTTACAAGTGCATTATTCCATTCCTTATCATCAAACTCAGCATTGTTCCAATTTTTTATTTCGTAGTTTGCATCATACTTTTCACCCAAATACACATTGTTTCTCATCACCGGACCGTAAGAATATTTCCAGTTATTATCCGAAAGAATTTCCTGAACAGTTCCATTGGTATATTCTATGCTAATTCTTGAAATAAAAACCGGACGTCCGGTAGGTAAATGATCACGAAGATTCAAATGCCCCCACATTTTAAGCGGTAAAGGATTGTAAAAACCATTTCCCAGCGTTACACCAATAGCATTTTTACCTGAAACCAGCATGTCCTTAATATCATACTCCGAATAATAAACACGCTTGCTGTAATCTGTCCATGCCGGGTCCAAGTAATTTTGATTTACGTTTTTCCCGTTGATTGACACATAGTAATAACCGGCGGCTGTAATATACAACCTGGCAGATTTAACCGCTTTGCCAGAAACAAACGATTTTCTGAAAAGTGGAGCCGGATCATCAAGATAAAATAAAAAATCGGATGCTGGACTCTGTTTGGCATCACCAATCCAGTTTGCATTTAGAAAATCACGACTTGAAAGAGTTTGTGCATTTACCTGAAAAAAAGGCATAAGCAAAATAACCAATAAACCTGAAAAAATATTTTTTAGCATAAAATAAAGCGTTTGAATATAAATTGTTTATAAAATGTGATTTGTTTTCAAACCTCACAGGTTTCCAAAACCGGTGAGGTTTTGTAAATCAGCGAGATAGAATCTTAATATAACCACTGGTCGTTATTAATAAGCTGTAATAGCTTTCCCCATTAACTTTTGGGCTTCAAGTGTAATCGGAACCTGCTCCGGTGTGGTAAAGCACCAAAGACCAAAATTCCACAGACCAATAACTCTTGAATCATTCAATGCCTGACTGTAAAACAACCAGTTTATTTCTGCAACCTGAGCATCAGTGGTTGTTCCTTCGAAAAAGGTTTGTGGAACTAAGAAAATATTATTGTTGGGACGTTTGATCTTTAAGTTTGCATTCATGGTGTTAACCAAAGAAAAGTCACTAACCGAAACATATCTATTCGCACCAACCCAATCAATAACACTCGATGAATTTTGGATTCTAGTATCAGCAAGATCGTTTACCGTAGGATAAGCAAATACAGCAATTATAGGTAATGTAGGGCAATCTGCCTTCACTCTGTTAAGTACCATATTGTAATCTGATACACTGCACTGAACAGCCCAAAATGGTTCGTCAAACAAGTATAAGGCTTTAATTTTATCAATATTCTGATTAATATTGGCCAGTGTTGCTATCCATTGAGTTTCCCAATCGGGTCTTAAATTTCCTGAGGCATCTGGCCAGAATTGCCAGCGAAGCTGCAAAACGTTTGTCTTGGTGTTAGGAGTTGCAGCATCAATAAATTCCACAAAATTGAAATTTGTATAATCTGTAATTTCGCTGAAATGAGTGCCATAAGCTCTGTCTACCCAGTAATATCCATAGTGTTGAACACGTTTAGCAGCAGTTGAGAACTGAGTGTTAATCACTAAATCATCAAATGATGAAACCACCGGATTTGTAGGAACTATATATGCACCTAAATATGCATAAGCATTTGATGGAAGAGTCTCGTTTAAAACAGCCGATAATTGTACACCATTGATTGTCATTTGCAACGATTCCTGAGTAATAACCAACACAACCTGATATTCAGCGGCAGCCGGTACTGTACCGGTAACAGTTTTGTTATTTCCATTTTGAAATACCTGAACCGAGCCGTTAGAACCAATAAGGAATCCAAAATTGGTTTGAGTTACATAACCTCGTTTTGTAGAACTTGCATCAAGCATAAAAGAAGTCCAGTAATTAGAAGTTTGCTCTGTAGTTGATGGATTCGTTTTAAAACTTACTCTATACTTATTAGGTGTGCCGGCAGAAATTAGTTTGTTTAACAAAACAGCGGAGTATTCCAAATGAAAACTTAAAACATTTGGTGAATAAGGGTGATTCACCTGAACACACCAGGGCTGAGTGGTTTTATCGTACCATGCCCCTGATTTTCGGGTCCATGTGGTATTTTTCCACTGTCCGTATAACTGCCTTGCTGCTAAATTACTGTTTAGCCCATAATCACTGCTGATAACAGCATTATTGAAGTTGTCAACATAATGAAATGTCCAATCGCAATTTGTTGCTGTTGATTTTAAGTGAACAGGAGTATTTTCATTAGTTTGTATGATTTCTTCTTTCGAACACCCATTTATTAAGATAGGAAGAAACGCTAAACCACATAAAACTAATTTTGCAAATTTTATCTTCTTCATAATTTTACTTTTAAAATTGAGTTATTAGTTTAGAAATCATTTAAATAAAAAAATATAATAAAAATTACCAAAAACTAATTGCATTGTTGAGATTGCATAATTTTGAATTTTAATATGTTGTAACAGCCTTCCCTATAATTCGTTGTGCTTTCAAGGTAATAGGCACTTCAGATGGTTTTGCAAAACACCATAAACCAAAATTAAAAATAGTGGAAACATTGGGCATTTCCAATGCCAGTTTGTAAAACAACCAGTTTATTTCGGCAATTTCTGCATCTGTTTTTGTGCCCAAAAAGAACGTTTGCGGTATCAGCATTAAATTTGTACTTGAAGGACGTTTTTTCAAAAGATTGTTGTACATGGTTGTAATCTGCGAGAAATTGAAAACCGATACGTATTTGTTTGCGCCGATGATATCAAGGCTCGAATTTATCTGAGCAATATCGGTTTCGATAGTACCTGTAGGCCATCCATTTTCATCAGTATCGTTTACAGTGGTATATGCCAAAGCAGTAACCAAGGGCATACCCGGCATATCGGCTTTAATTCTATCCATCACCATGTTAAAATCTGCAACCGGAATCGGCGCTGCCCAGAAAGGTTCATCAAACACATAAATAGCTTTAATCTTATGCAGATTCGCTTTCAGGTTGGGTAGAATATGGTTCCATTGAAATTCCCAATCGGGTCGTAGCTTTCCTGATGCATCAACCCAGAATTGCCATCTTACTTGTACCACATTAGTTTTGGTATTGGGAGTGGTAGCATCAATAAATTCCACAAAATTAAAATTAGTATAATTTGCAATTTCGCTGAAATGAGTACCATAAGCGCGATCAACCCAGTAGTATCCGTAGTTTACAACATGTTTTGCAGCTTTTGAATATGGAGTGGCTATTACCAATTCATCAACAGTTGAAAATTTTGAAGAATTGTTAAAAAGAGCGCCCAAATAAGCATAAGCTTTTGTAGGAAGCGGTTCATCCAAAAAAGCCATAATCTTTGATCCGTTAATGGTTGCAATAAGTGAATATTGATTGATGTCCAAAACAACCTGATAGGAAGCTGCAGCCGGAACAGAACCAGTAATTGTTTTTTCATGCCCGTTCTGATATACCTGAACAGAACCATCGGAACTGATAAGAAAACCCAGTTGGGTTAAGGTTACATGACCATCTTTTGTATTGCTTTCATCAAGCATGAACGAAATCCAGTCTTTTGAGGCTTGCTCTAGAGTTAATGGATTGGCAGTAAAACTAATTTGATACCTTTCAGCAATGCCGGCATCAATAAGTGTATTTAGCATTAAACCGGCAGTATTGCCTGCTGTGCTTGTAAAAGTAAGTACATCAGGATAAATGGAACGGTTTACCTGGGAATACGTTGTATTGATTGTTGTGCCTGCAACCGCAGAACCGCTTGTGCGTGTCCATGTTATTCCGGTAAAGTCGGGATTGTAAAGCTGGCGGACATTTAAATTATCGTTTAGCCCTTTATTTCCGTCGGTATTATTTGCATCGTCGAAAGTATCAACGTATTTAAAAGCCCAGTCGCAGGTGTTTAAACGGTATAAAGAAGTATCTAAGGCGCCCGGTGCAAAAAATGTGATGCTGTCTGTAAAAGCCACAGGTGTTTGATAGTCAATATTTCCATCTTTGTAAATTTCAAAATTATTATCTACAGAAATTTTCATGCTGTCAATGGAAGAAATTGAAGTCTGATAGTCCACAGAACCAGCTTTGTGCACGTAAACGGATTGCTGTGCAAAACTGAAACCAACAGAAAATGCTAAAGCAATTATGATTAAAGTGAGTGTTTTCATATTATTCAGATTTAATGAATTTTGAAATTTCGATAGAACTTCCGGTATTAATGCGGCAAAAATAGAAACCCTGTTGAAGTGTTGACACCTCAAGCGTTTTCTTGTTGAAACCAGCATCATTCACAATCATTTTACGCAATACAGTTCTGCCATTCAAATCAATAATCTGAATTTCACTTTGTCCCATTCCTGCCGACCAGTATTGAATGTTCAGTTGGTTCGTTGCGGGGCTTGGAAAGATTGACAATTTATTAACCTCATTTTCAATAACTCCTACAATAACTTTAGAATCGAAAAAGAGTTTGCTGAAACTTGTATATAAATATGAATTTATAGAACCGTCAGTTTTTTTCAACATAAGATTTCCGCTCAGAAAGCTTAAACTTCGAAGTGTTTTGATTTGAAATACTGAATCTTTCCCTGTTTTGAATTCAATGAGCAATGAATTTTGTGCTTGTAATCCTGAAAAGGCTATACAAAACAGCAACATAAAGATTATAGGAATGTGCTTATGTTTCATTTTAGTTGTTTTTATGATGAATAAATTAAAATGTGTAAATTTTTACCAGTTGTCAGTCCTAAAGGCTAAGAGAGGTAAACCGTTTATGTCAAAAAGATTAGGAACTTCTTCGTTACTGAAACAATAGCGCACTGCGACAGTTTTTTTTACCTTATCTGATTGCAAAATTATTTCGCCCTCTTCTGTTAAAACAGCTTTAGCCTGATAGAAAAATTTGTCTTTACCTGCAATTCTGAAACCGTTAATTGAATCGCCTTTGCAAGATAATTTTCCTATAGATGATACCGCTATTCTGGCTTTGTTTTTATCGATTTTTAAACCTGCAAATTTAGGTGAATAAGGCATAATATCCTGGAATCCATAAACTTCTTTCAATGCCAGATTTGCCAATCTGTAACCGACACCCGTCTTTAATAGCGGATGTATATCTTTCACATTGTCAACCAAATCGCCAACGGTAACCATTCCGGTTTTTGGAACTGAAAGTGTTAATTCCTGTTGTTCACGTAGATAAGCTGCCGCATCTTTGGGGTAATAGCCATCAAAAGGAGCTATCTGAACAAAATAAAACGGGAAATCATTTTCAAAGGCTGCTCTCCAGCATTGTATCATATTTTTTAATAATTTGCCGTAATTCAAAGCTTCCTCCGTTTTCAACGCATTGCTTTCGCCCTGATACCAAATAACGCCGGCAAGTTTGTAAGGTGCTAAAGGATGTATCATGGTATTGTAAAGTATAGAAGTTTCCTGTGGCGCCCAGGCAGTTCCAAAATGACTTTCGCGGATGAGTTCTTCTTCGTTGGCAAAAGCTGTCCGGGGCATCCAGGGCTGAATACTGGTTGCACCCCAGCTTGAATGTATTAGTCCGACAGGTGTTTGTAACTTTTCATGTAAATAGCTTCCAAAGAAAAATGCCACTGCGCTGAACTGTTTAACCGTATTTGAATCGCAGACCATCCACTTGCCTTTGCAGTCGCTGTGAAAATAAATATCATGTGATTGTTCTACCTGAAATAAACGGATTGAATTATTCACATTATGTTTTACAACGTTAAAATCCGGTATTTTACTGACAGGCATTTCCATATTTGACTGCCCTGAACAAAGCCAGACTTCACCCATTATAATATCTGAGATTATTTGCTTATCTGTACCACAACTAAATTCAATACTGTGTGTTCCGCCGGCTTTGGGGGTTTCAATTGTTGCTTTCCATGTGCAGTCTTTGGCTACCAGGGCTTTAACCGTATCTGCTGGTGCCCAGCTACTTACAATACTAATTTCTAAAGTAGCCGGACCCCAACCCCAAAGTTTTATTGTTGCAGATTGTTGAAAAACAGCATGATCACTAATGATTGACGGTAATCTGATGGGCATATTGTGCGCATTCAGATTCATCCATGCCGCTGAAAACAATATGAATAATACTTTATACATTATTTGTCGTTATTTTTTAATTCCAATCGTAGAAGCAAAGCGCCACCGCCGGTCAATACACATTCATAAGCATTGTTTTGATTCAGTTGAATTTGTTCTTCCTTACCGGTTTTGTTTGAAATGGAAAAGACTTTTTCCACATCTTTTGTGAAGTTGATTGTAGTTGGGAGTGAAGCAGCCTCGCGTGAGAGATTTACACCATGGCGTTTGTTCACTATCATGATGTACGGATGCTTTTGCGGGTCTTCAAAATAGCTAAGGATATAACCCATATTTTTGCTGACTTCATTTGAGAAAATCTTTGCAACATAAAGCTCTTCAGCACCACCCCAGTCTTTTACTGAAAATTCATCGGTTCCAACCGGAGGAAATGGTTCATTCGTTCCTAATATATGCCTAACATACAGGCTTTTAAAACTATCCAGTAAATTTCCCCACGTTAAAGCTTCCCTGTTAACCTCAGCAACATCATTGAACCGTTCACCTTTTTGATCCTGAGCATTTAAAACTCCTGAACCAAATTCATATACATCGCTTACAGCCGGAAATTTTGTTCTTCCGTAAGAAAAATTGTGAATGGAGTCTTTTTTGTTGGGTTTCATAAGTTCCCAGCCTACAAGCTCGTTAATTGCTACAACAGGATGTCTGAAATAAAAGTAGAACAGTCCTTTGCTGCCATAAGCCAACAGCGAGTTTACCTGCCATGCTAAATCAGAAGCACTCACATCGCGCATGGCATGTGAAGAATACACCTGCACAAATCCAAGAATTTTGCAATTGTTTTTTTGAGCAGTTTCGCGCATCATTTCCAAATCGTGATAGTAGGTAGTGCCATTGTAATCTTCCCTGTAACAGGGATAATTGTCTAATGAAGCGTAAGCCGGTTGCAGTTTACCGAAATAATCATCCATATACTGGTTGTACGTACTTCCTAACAACGATTGACTTACAAAAGAAGGAAACATATTCACCAGGCTAATCATATTTGGATATTTACTTCGTAAAAAATCGTACTGTATTTTTAATGTATCTAACTGGTAGGTTTTGGGTTCATCGCTTAAGAAATATCCCACTCTTTTGGGATCTTCGGCATGAAAATCAGCCATAGCTTTGTAATCATATCCTTTTGAGGTAAATTCTTTGAAAAGCATCCAGTTTCCATCCCAGTATTTTTTCATTGTTTTATAAGCTTCTTCATTCGGATGTATAGTCATCACGTTAAAGCCAGCTTCTTTAAACCAGCTTAATTGCTGCTCGGTTAATGTAGGCGGAATAAATGACAGGATAGGAAATGGTTTAATCGTAATATCAATTTTTTCAGGTTGATTTACTAACTTTTCCTGTGTTTTCTTATTGCTTTGAGCAATGCAGATTGAACTAATTAATAATAAAATGCAAACTAAAATAATGGTATTTTTCATTTGTAAATGAATTTAAAAAATATTTATTTCATTAATTTGTGTGAAGCGGATTAGTGGTTTAATACCACTTTGAAAAACGAAGGGAAAATAAGAGGTAAATGAGATATTTCATTTACCTCTTATTAAATAGCTTATTAAACAATTACTAACTATTTTTTAATCATTTTACCTGTAAAAACATCCTGTCCATTAGCCAATCGAACAATATAAATACCTGTTTTCAAATTTTGAACATTGATATTTACATCTTCAGTTCCCCTAAGTTTTACTTTCAATACCTCCTGACCTTTAATAGAAAATATACTCAACATGCTGTTTGAAGCAGCATTTGAAATTCTTAATATATCCTGAACAGGATTCGGATAAATAATCAGTTTGTTATTATTAATGGATTGAATTGCTGTGATATCCGGCATAGCCGCTTGCCCTGCCTTGAAATCGTCAATCCAGACCGTACCGACAAATTCGTTACCTACTGCACCATCGTCAAATGATAAACCGGGGGTAATCAGTACTCTCCAAATAGCTGCATAATCAATCTCGGCCGGCAATGCAAAAGTTAAATCATGCCATTGCCCGTCAGAAGGAATCCGCTGGTTCAGATATTCACCACTACCTGTATTAAAGCCAATACGGGTCGAGTCTTGTTCTTCGCCATTCCATGTAGCACCTTTTTCAACTTTTGCCCTGAAACTCACATAGCGGTAATCGTTCAAGTTAAATAATAATTGTTTGGCTCCAATCAGGAAATATTGGCTAAACCAGGCATTGTTATAACCCAGGCAATTAAACTTAAGCGCATCGTTTTCTACAGTGGCAACAATACCGGTAGTAGTCGGAGCGCCACCAGCATTGGCAGTTACAAATGCCGTGTCAACAATTCCGTTAAAATCATCAGTAAACGAATTTACTGTAATTGGCAACTTAGAATTTGGAACAAAGAATAGAGCCATGCCCGCTCTTAAATCGCGAAGGGCAAGCTCCTTTTTCGTCTCGTTTCCGGTAGCAAATAAAGCTTCTGCACCCGAAATCAGTTTGTTCGCAATATCAACCTGAGACTGCTTGTACTGATTTGGTTCGGCACCTACAACAGCAGCGGCAACAACTGCTTTACACGAATCAATTACCCCACCAAGCAGATGTTGTGCCATTGCCTTATTACCCAGTGCCAGGAATAAAACCACAGCGAATAAAAAAGAAAGTTTTTTCATATAATTAAATTTTAGTGATTAGTAAAAATTTATTACTGACTTTATTTAGCTATTATCAATTTAATTTTTTCTGAGTGTTCCCCGGAAATCAGTTGACATACATATACTCCTGAAGTCAAACCACTTACATCAAATTGGCAGGAATGTAATCCTTGCTCAAGACTGCCTTCTACAATTTTTGCCACCTCTTTTCCCTGAAGGTTTAGAATACGAACAAGAATTATTTCGTTTCGGGTTAAATTGAATGAGATTGTTGTTGAATGCGAAACCGGATTTGGAAAGCAAGTTAATTTCATTCCTTGGTTATCCGCTTTTCTATTGTAGATTCCGGTACCTGTGCTGTTTAATTCATCCCATTTTCTTTTTGCTTCGGGAAACCAGTTTAAATCGCCAACTGGAAGTCCATCATGACCTGCTGTTTTCATCTGTAAATTTGAGTAAGCCAGGTTTTCGGGTAATGGCCAGGCTGGTAAAAGTAAATTTGTACTGCCTACATTATAATTCCGATATGTTGAAATGTTTTTTGTTCTAAAGTTTTTTACCCAGTTAACCAAACTATCCATCACAATAGTTTCCATTTGAGCATCAAAACCAGGATCAGTACTTATATTATTAGATGCCAGCAAATTAGGATAGTTAGTTTTGTCGTTAAAATAACCTGCAGTACGCGTATTCATCCATAAATCGCTGGCAATTACACCCAAGGAAGTCCAGTTATCTTTTATTTTTTGTGGCCAGAAGTAGGTATTATTACTTACATTTATTTTTCGTCCACCTTCGGTAAAACCATGCAACCCAAGTTGAAAAGCAGATGCTTTATTAATACTAATAATACTGCTAAGGCTTTTGTTGAAATCATACCAACCCCCATCAACTTCAGTCTGTGTTTGGCCATAGGCCAGCATACCATAGAATAAATTACTTTTAATCTCGGAGTTTACCATCCATGGCGAGTAAAAAACGTTTACTACTGATGAATATAAGGTATTATGTTCTATTTTTTCGTATCTGACTACTGCTGACAGAGGAGCCCAGAAATATGAATTATTGTTGAATGAAGTATTGTTGGTCATAATCAAAGTGTCCTGATACATTGCCCCACTATTGGAAATAATCTGCCCTTTAAACGGATGAGCACGAACCCCATTCCTGAAAATATTATCGCGTATGTAAAATTTATTTCCCTTTCCCCACATAACTATATTCTGCATTCCAAGTGCATTGAACACGCACTTTTCGACTGTTAAACGGATACTGTCTCCACCAATCGTAATTGCACTGTTATCATCCTCCTGTCTTTTATCGATGGATACCCCTTGAAAAAATATATTTTTAAAGATAAAATTGGTTTTGTTCCTCATCAGAGCTATAATAATCTGATTGTTCGAGCCATCTGTCATTTTTCCATTTACCAGTACAGGTGGGCGTGTTGGATTACCAGGATTGTCGTCATCAGCAATCATATTTACACTATACCTAAAATACATTTTGCAAGCGTATCGCTATTAATAAATTTATACAAATCGCCGGGCATAATGGCTCCATTTGCGCCAGTGCCAGTTACAGTTACTGTATCAGCCTTTTGGGCAAGTAAATTGCTTGCTCCGCCGTAAATGTGTAACACGATGACAATCGATAACAGTTTCAAATTACTTTTCATGAGTATATTACTTTTAAATATTAATAATTCAGTCAGTTTAATTCGTGTTTTTACTATAGTCAATATTTAAACGAATCCCAATATCAATTGTACTTCCATAATGTTGTAATGTATTTGCGTAGCCCGAACCAATGTTGCGAATGACATCTTTGGTATTAGTAATGTTATTCAGGTTGCAAAAAACCTGCATTCCATACCATGGAAGCCCTTGTTTTATCGACATATCCCATCGAACATAAGCATCGGAATAATTTACTAGTTCTGGCCAGAAGTTTGGACCTTGGAACACTTTGTCTTTATATAGCATTGAAATCCTGGCTGAGAAGTTTTCATAATCATAGCCAAACGACAGGTTTAATATGTGTTTGGGCTGAAATACAAGTGGTGCAACATAGTAGGAATCAAGGTTTTTATAGGAATATTCAAAATTATCGGGATCCCATGTGGATTCAACAACGGTATAAGGATACTCGGCTTCTGAAAAAATCCACGAATAATTCATATTAAAAATCAATCCTTTCAAAGCTCCTGGCAAATACCAAAATGCCGTTTGCCAATCCAATTCCATTCCCTTTACATTCGAAACATTTGGATTGTTCATTTGGGTAAATATAAATTTATCCTTAGTGGTATTTGGAATGTCATAAACAGATGGATCTAATACTACCCTCCTGTCCATGACAAAGATTTTGTTGGTAATATCCTTTGTAAATCCACCGATGGTAAAAAGCCCTAATTTACCACTAAAGAAAGAAAAGTAGGCATCCCAGTTGCGCGAGTGTTCGGGTTGCAGGCCATAGTTGTTCCATTGTATAATCTGAGAACCGATATCCCATCGTGGGGTAATTAAATTGTAATTTGGGCGTGATAATGTTTCCGTATAAGCTAATCTAATATTGAATCCCTTTACTGGTGAATACTTCAAATGAACCATCGGTAAAAGGAATTGATCTGATTTAACTACTGTTATTTCTTCCCTGACATACTTAAAGTCGGGGAATGGAAGCGATGAATCCCCTCGTGGAGCAGTATAATTTGTTGTATTTTTTTCGAAACGTACTCCGGGAATCAGTAAAATCGATTTGCCAACGTTAATTTCGGTCATTAGATAACTGGCAAGCAATGATTCTTTTCCTTCATAATCCAACGTATTCGACATCATATCGTTGTAATGATATGCCTCGCTGATTCCTGTTTGATTCTGCGTTGTCTGGGTTAAAATATCCAGAATCTGGTTCATTAGCGGAATATTGGCATGTGGCCCCATTTCGTATTTTCCATCTAAAAAAAGATCCTGATTTCCGCTTTTATCGATAAACAGGTAATAGGGTATTTTTTCACTTCCCAGAGGAACTATTTCCTGCATCCATGGAAAAGCATTTAAGATGGCATCTCTTTCGGCAACAGCACTTCCCAGATTCATAGAACCTGAATGAACATCATAATCAAAGAAATTGGTTAGATAGCGGTATTTAAAACCCCCTTTAATATTTCCTTTTATATTATTGTTGATTACAAAATCGTATTTCAGGTTAAATGCACTTTCCCATTGCGATTGTTTGCTTAGGCCGGAACCTTTGCTCACAGTTGTCCAGTTAGCATTCAAATCGTTGATGGTTTTATAGTCCAATAATTCTTCGGGCGATACTGGTTTTAAAAATGCCTCGCTCGATAACCCTCCATTTTGGACATAATGAAAATTTATCGCTTTTGGGGTATTATTATTCGATAAAGAGTGCGATACTTTAATCCCGATTTCGAAATTTCCCAACTGCTGCAGATAATCCAGTACATTTGTTAGGGTCAGTAATTTATTTTTCGAATCACCAGAATCATATTCGTGAGTTCGGCCACTGGTATAAATTTCCGTAAATGAATTGTTTGTGGTAATACTTTGGTTAAATAAGTTATTGAACTGAATACTTCCCTGTGGCAACTTGTAGTCGATCACTAAAGTTGCACCGTATCTGTTTCTGTTCCTGTAATTATCAACCATATACAATCCACCCGTTGTGAGAACATTGTTTTGGCCAATCTGAGGATTGGAGTTAAAATGACCAAAAGTTGCATTTAAATCATTGGAACTGAGGTTTCGTTTTTCAATATTTCCTTGAAAATAAACGCCAAGCTTATCATCAATAAAACGATTTCCTAAATTACCAACCAGCATGTAATTGCTGATAACGTTGCGCAGGTTGTTATAACCGCCCTGAGCGATAATGCTCGATTTGAGGTTCGGTTCGGCTTTTCGCAATTTAAAATTTACTGAACCGCCCATATAATCAGCATCTTTGTCGGCAGTAATGGCCTTGGTTACTTCAATCCCATCGAGAGAATAGGGTGAGATCATGCTAATATCAACACTACGGTCGTTACCACCGGTCGAAGCCATTGAAACACCTTCAATACTGATGCGGTTATATTTAGGTTCTAGTCCTCTTATTACCAGCTTATTTCCTTCTCCGCCCTCGCGTTGCAATGATACGCCGGGTAAGCGTGCCACAGTTTCAGCAGCATTGGCATCGGGTAATTCCTGGATTCGTTCTGCCGAAACGGCATTCATAATTTCGCTTGCGTTCAACTGCTGGTTAATTGCCTTCATCTGACCTTTAACCTGCTTGGTTACAATTATTTCAGAAAATTGAATGACCATAGTTTTTAAAGCTACATTCACCTCAATCTTTTGATCGGAGTCTATGGTTATTGGCTTTTCGGTTTTTTCGAATCCTAAGAAAGAGAATACAATTACCTGATTTCCTTCAGTAATGCCTGCCAAAACATAATTTCCAGATGCATCAGTTGTGGTACCAATCACAGTTCCATTCACAATAACAGCAACAAAAGGCATGGGTTTGCCATTTTCTGCTTCAGTAACACGCCCGTAAATTGTTCCTTTGCCTTTTTCTTTCTGTTTTGAGATTGTAGGTGAAGAATTGGAATCATTAAGTGCTTTTAAGTTTTGATTGACCGAAATAATTACCTGTCTGTCGTTTATTTTATATTTTATACTGAGTTTCTCAGAAACTGACGACATGATTTCATCGAGCGTTTTGTCGGTTGCATCTACCGAGACATTTTTGGCAAGTTCCTGTACATCATCTTTATACAAAAAAATATACTCGCTTTGGTTTTCAATTGCATTAACAAGCTCCAGAATATTTGCATTCTGCAGATGAATCGACAATTTTGCATCCTGACTGTATGATTTTGAGCCAGATACAGAATAAATAGTCATCAAAATGAAAAATACCATCAATTTCATTATTCTTATAATTTCATTAACATATTCTTTGTCCAATCGTAAATGAATGGCATAATTTTTCATAATTTCACAGAGTTAAAATTTTCACAAAGTTTTGACAACTTTTAAGCTGGGGAATGTTACCGCATTTTCCAGCTTTTCTATTCTTTATAAATTTCCAATTTTGCTTTAGTAATATTTATAATCAATTAATTATTTTAAAGTTTCATTCTGAAATATAGATATCGTATTATTATCAATATGATATTTAAATTTTGCTGTCTCGGCAAGATTTTCTATTACCAAGGCAATGTCATCGTTTAATTCAAGTTTCCCCGTTATTTTAACATCTTTTAAGGAATCGGCATCAATAATAATTTTCACGTTATAATACCGCTCCAGTTTGGTCGCCACACTGAATAATGGCAGTTTATCCAACTGATACCAACCTTCTTTCCAGGAGATGTATGAATTAACATCTACGTCTTTAACATCGATAACATGGTTATCACGCTCAAATGAAGCATATTGACTGGGTGCCAATATGGTTTTTTCATTTTTAGTAAGTTTTCTTTTGTTGTATTCGATTTGAACTTTTCCGGTTACCAGTACAGTTTCTATAAGCTTTTCCCCGGGGTAAGCCGATATGTTAAAGCTAGTGCCAAATACTCGAATGTCTATTTCGTTGGTTTTCACAATAAACGGCTTTTTCGCATCTTTTGTGACATCGAAAAATGCTTCGCCCTCAACATATACTTCCCTTGTTTTTAAGGCAAATACTGATGGAAAAATCAGTTTGCTTCCAGCATTTAACCATACTTTTGTTCCATCGGAAAGTGTCAGATATGCCCGACGCCCGTTCGGCACCATTAACTGGTTCGGTTTTTCGTTTAATTCATTATTTTTAACTGATTGTTGTGTGATTACAGAATCTCCGTCAACCTGAATTTCGATACCCGTTTTGTTAAAGTTTAATTTCGATTCAGTACTGTTTAAGATAATTTTTCTGCCATCTGGCAAAATTAGAACGTTCTCATTGGCTGAAACCACTTCTTCATTTACAGATTCATGCAGCTCATTAAATGAAACAGTATTGAAATACCAATATATGGCCGACGAAATACCTGTCAGAAGAATGAAAATGGCTGCATATCTTAAAAAAACAAGGTTCTTCTTTTTGCCCCTACCTGTAGGTTGGGGTGCTGAAAGTAATTTTGCATCAATGAGCAGTGATTTATAATTGTTCCATTTTTGGTCGAGCAATAAGGCGTACTCTTTTTCCTCCACATCGTTGGTTTCCCACTTATCGCACTCATATATAAATAGTTCTTCGTTCGAACTACTCTCGTTTATCCACCGATATAACCGTTCTTTCTCCTCATCACTGGCTGTTCCCTTCAGATATTTATTTATTAGTTGCTGATATTTCAATTTATCTGTACTCTTCATTTTTTTGTTTTTTATACTATGTAATACGACGAGTTTTCGATTTCCCCAACCTGGCATCAGTTCAGCGTAAAAAAAACGTTATTGAAAACTAATTAGTTATAATAGGTTGATAAAAATATTTTTCCG
Organism: Prolixibacteraceae bacterium; assembly: GCA_009773765.1. Lineage (GTDB taxonomy): Bacteria > Bacteroidota > Bacteroidia > Bacteroidales > Prolixibacteraceae > Draconibacterium. Next base: position 37,927 of record WTWZ01000026.1, read on the forward strand.
GCTAATTTTGCTGACAGTGGGAAATG
>WTWZ01000027.1 GCA_009773765.1 Prolixibacteraceae bacterium
CTGAATACCATCAGCGTTTTTTTAATCCTGAAGAATCGAAAGAATATACACCAAAAATCATTGGCCTTTTGGAACGGAACAATGACAATGAGATTATTTCGGCGTTTCAGCAAGTCCGTCCAGCGCACGATAAACCCTTTGCCTGGTACATTACAGGTTCAAAAATTATTTTAAAAGATAAACAAGGCTACCCGTTGTTATTTATGGCCGCTGCCATCCCGGTTGACAGTTTGCACATACTTGCCCAAAAAGCGCAAAGGGTCCTTGATGAAAATAAATTCCTGAAAAACAATTATTATTTGTTTGAAAAACTTACCAAACGTGAAATCGAAATCCTGAAATTGATTGCCATAGGAACAAGTAACGAAACAATTTCCCAAAAACTCTTTATTTCGGAAGAAACGGTTGCCACACACCGTAAAAACATCAAACGAAAGTTAAATTGTAAAACCACCTTCGATTGTTCGAGGTTTGCTGCCGCTTTTGATTTGATTTAATCACTCACCACATTCTTATTTAGGCTGAATAAAAATACCCACAACTGGGTATTTTTTTAAGGTTTATACTGCCATACCTTTATTGAAGATTTAAACATCTTTTTTTCTGTAATATTTTGAATAAAAAAATGGGCAAAGAAATAAGCAAAGCGGAATTGAAAGTTTTAAACCTGATAGCAAAGGGGTTAACAAGCGAAACTATCGGGCAGAAACTTGAAATTACAAAAAGCACCGTTCAAACCCACCGCCGGAACATGCTTCGGAAAACAGGTTTTAACAATACACAGCAACTGGTTGGCTGGGCAGTAAAGGAGGGTTTGGTGGAATAAATTGAAACGAAAGTATTAACACTTAAAACAATAGCATTATGAAAGCAAAATTTACATTATTGATTGGGTTGTTTTTATTGACAACAAGTATTTATGCAGTGAAACAAACAGATGAAAAAACCCGAAATGACGCTGGTAACTTTCTGAAAAACAGGCCCGGAATGTCTGGAAAAAGCTCAGAACATTATCAATTTCAGCGAAAAGTTAATTTTAAAAAACAGGAAATTCAATTGAAATCGGCCCAGGCGGTTAAACAACGACTTGACAGCTATTCATTTATGGAGGAGGATAAGGGAAAAGTTGAGTTTGTTTATGATGTAAACGGAATGCTGACACATGAACGTGAATATTATTGGGATGAAACAACAGCAAAGATGGTATTTGTTTCTGTTTCTGAAACTACATACGACGATCGTAAAAACAAAATTCAATATATGAATACTTATCTGGATGAAATCACTAATCAATTTATAATTGAATATAAAGTAACTTACAGCTATGATAATAATGGAAATAGGATTCAGGCAAAAGGGTATCAGCCAGATAGCGACAAAATTTTAATTCTATATTTCCAATATGATTATACATACGGTACCAATGGAAAACTGGTACAGGAAATCAGATCATATATCAATGAGAACACCAGCCAGTTGGAAGCGCGATATAAAACTGATTATACATACAATGGCAATGGCAAGGAAACACAACAAACAGATTATTCCTGGGACAGCTATACTTCAAAACAATGGGAACCAAGCTCAAAATATGAATCTACCTACGACTCTCAGGGTAATTTAATATTATTACTGGAATCAGATTATACCTATGTTAATAATACCATGACATGGAAACTTAGAAGTAAAGTTGAATATACTTACGACCCGAATGGAAATTTAACACAAGAACTTGAATATGATCTGGATAACAATAATCAATTGGTACTTGATGATAAAATTGTCTATGCTTATGATGGTGCCGGAAATAATACACTTAATTTTTATTACAGCAACTGGGATGTGCAAACCAACCAGTGGGGGGATATTTATAAAGAGGAATATACCTATGACAACAGATACACAAAAAATGATCTTATTCTTCCCCCCGATTGGTTTGACGATGATATTACACACATGATAACAGAAATAAAAGGATTTTACTGGGATTCATCCACAAATGAATGGGTTTCAGGTTATCAGATTTCTCTGGCATACTCTCCTGTGAATGTTACCTCTGTAAACCAGGTTGATGTCGCGTTTGTAAATGTTTATCCAAATCCGTTTTCTAAATCTGTCTCATTTAGTATTCCTGATTCTTATTCTCAAATTTCTTTTGAGCTGTTTGATATTCAGGGCAGAAAGCTCATTTCAAAAGCAATTGGCAACAACGAAAAATTAAGTCTGATTGGTTTAACCAGCGGAATGTACCTCTACAATTTGAACATGGATGGTAAAATACAAAAAGGGAAGTTGGTAAAAGAGTAATAAAACACATTCATGTAACTTCTAATTCACTTTTAAACTCATCACACTAAAAATTAAAAAATGGAAAAAGTTTTACAAACACTTTTCTTCCTGTTGTTCACAACAGTAGTAGCAATTGGGCAGGAAAAAATTAATACCATAAACGGCGAATTAAATAATAACAAGGATCGCCATCGCCATCCTACGTTTATAGATATTCGGCAACCAGATTATCTGAAATCCTCCCAAACCATTAAACACCGACTTGACAGTTCAGTATTTCGGGCGTGGAACGACACCACAAAGCTATGGGCGAATTATAGCAAAAGAGCCAACACTTACGATGACAACGGAAACAACACCCAATCAACTGGTTATGCCTGGGTTAGAGCTACCGGCACATGGATTCCGGATTGGAAGAGTGGAATCAGTTACAATGAGAAGCAAAACGCTTCGCAATACCTTGCTTATGATTGGGACAAAGCCACCAGCCAGTGGGTTCCCGATTATAAAAATGTGTATTCTTACAATTCCGATGGAACAATGCCACAAATTCTTCAATATGATTGGGATATAAAAACCAGTCAGTGGGTGCTTTCGTGGAAATCCATAAACTCGTACAATTCCAAAGGCTATTTGACTCAAATTCTCGATTATTACCAGAATGAAACCACATTACAGTGGGTTCTTGCATGGAAATATCTGTACACCTTTGATACCAGTGGAAAGCAAACGCAACAACTTGAATATTTTCTGGATGAGAAAACAAGTGAGTGGGTTGCTGATTCGAAAATTGAATACATGTACGATGTGAATGAAAACATGACAGAATACCAGGTTTATAACAGGAACCAGGATACCGGCTTATTGGAACTGGATTGGAAAAGAGAATATACCTATGATAATCGGTATTCCCATACTGATTTAGTTTCATACTTGTCTTCTTTGTGGCAGAATCATTTGCTAACCGGACAATTAACCTATATGTGGAATAAAAGTAACAACACATGGGATAACCCGATTTATAGTTCTACATTTTACTATTCAGAATTGAATACAACTTCGGTAAACAGCTTAAAATTGAAGCTGGCTGAAATTTACCCAAATCCTGCATCAGAATATATTAACTTCCATTTCACAGGCATTGATAATCAGGCCAAATTTGAATTGTTTGATTTGCAGGGAAGACAGGTAAAATCTGAAATCGTTTTAAATGGCGAAAAATTAGATGTTCAGCAATTAACCAAAGGTGTTTATTTCTACAATATCATTACGAATGAAAACCGGCAAAGCGGCAAATTAATCATGCAATAAACCTATATTATGAAAAAATACCCGTTAATATTTTCGCTTCTGTTTTCGATCGCGATTACTCAGGCGCAGGAAAACCCTAAAATTGACAAAAAAACATTTTTCATTTCTCCGGAAGGGATTGAAAATGCAAAAAAGGCTTTTGAAGCCGCCGAAAAATACTATAAAAAGGGGTTTGTATTTTATAATGAGGCCTTAAAAAACTACCTCAATGTATATCAATACAATCCTGCTTCAAAAGAACTTAATTATAAAATTGGCGCCTGCTATTTGTGGACATCTGCCAGAAAATCCTCTCTCCCCTATTTATTAAATAGCACACCGGAAGTTGCAAAAGATTATTATCTGTTATTGGGCCGTTCCTATCAGTACAACTTAAAATTTGCCGAGGCAAAGGAGGCTTATAAAAGCCACATGGAATCGCTATCGAAATGGAAGCGGCTTGACTCCCGGAAACAATACAAACAGTTAATTGATGAATGTACAGCCTCTGAAACCTTGTTAAAAGTAGATTCCGCGGCCGTACTTATAGTCAACCTAGGGCCGGTAATTAACTCAAATTACGACGATTATGGAGCCTGGTTATTTGAGCAGGATTCTTCCATTTATTTAACCTCAAAAAGGCCCAAACGGGAATCCGCAAAAAAGGTATCGGGGATAGGTTCCAAGGAAAGGATTTTGGTTTCGAATAACTGTATCAATCAACCAAGTACTTATGCTATGCCGGTCCCAAAGATTTCATCCTCAAAAAACATTAGCATTGCAGGGGTTGACCGGAATAAAACGGGCATTTATTTTTACAAAGGCAAAAGAAAAACAGGACAATTGATGAAGGCTGGTTACAAGGGAAAAACATGGAAAACCAATGCGCTGAAAGGCAGAATCAACCACATTGCCTATAAAGAAACCTCTATTTCAATTGCCAGCGACAGCACTGCCTATTACGTTACCAACCGACGGGGCGGCGAAGGGGGAAAAGACATTTGGGTTTGCCGGCAGAAAAAAGACAATAAATTCAGTAAACCATACAACCTGGGCAAAACCATAAATACATCTTTCGACGAGGAAGGTGTTTATGTTACTCCCGATGGAAAAACACTCTATTTTTCATCGAAAGGGAGAAAAGGAATGGGAGGGTTCGATGTGTATAAATCTGAAAAACAAGCAGATGGAAAGTGGTCGGAGCCAAAAAACCTGGGTCATCCAATCAATAGCCCTGCCGATGAATTGTTTTACCACCCAACTTCAGACCCTAACGTTGCATTGATTTCAACCATTAGGGATGACAGTCTCGGTGGGCTCGATATTTATAAAATACAAACCGGCCCCGGTATTAATAAAACAATACCGACAAAGGAAAAGCCCCAAACCGAAGAATAGCAACTAAAAATTTAAAATAACACAAGCGCGATGATGAACAAAATAATACAAAAGATAAATATAGCCATTCTGATAGCAGTTGTATCAGGTAGCTGCATGAAAGAAGATGTGGTATTGGAAAATCCACAGGAATATAACAGGCCATTGAATTTTGCTGCCCCATTGGTAAATATCCATTTTAAGGCAAAAGACCTGTTGGAGCGAATTGACACTTCTGCCTTTTTCAAAGTTGACGACCAGGGGCTCCTGCATTTCCATTACGATACGGCCTTTACGGCGGAATGGGATGATTTAATAAATTTTGAGGATTTATCGTATTCTGCTAATTACGATATCAGCCCCTTCAATAATGTACCAATGCCATTTACATTCACCGATACCGTTGTGGCCAATGAAGATGCCGCGCAACGGTTCGATAGTTTAACCATTGAAAAAGCGATTATGAGATTATCGATGTCCTGCCCTCCGGGACTTACAGGCAAATATGAAATAACGATACCTGAAATATTGAAACCCAACGGATTGCCAGTTGTATTCAAAGGCAATTTAGGCAGTGAAATTACTACTGATGAAGATATAACCAATGGGCGGATTATATTTAGCCATGTACCCGGTAAAAGCTTTTATACGCTTGTTTATAAAGTTTATGTTGATACTCCCAAAGCGCCGCCTTTACATACTAATTTGGGAATTACCGCAGAAATTGTTGATTTACTGCCAAAAACTTTGTTTGGATATTTTGGCCAAATTGATGCCTTTCATAAACAACATGAAATCTCCATCGATTTCTTTAAGGAAATGAATATCTCTGAAACAATTCAGTTAAAAGAGATTACAATGGACATCACTGTTGACAATTATTTTGGGGTCCCATTAAAGCTATTATTCGACACCCTGCTATTTACGAATGAAACTACCGGAAAAGCAGTCAATGTATTTATAAACAACGGGAACAACAATGTTTTTGTCGATGCTGCAACCTATGCCGAACCTATTGTCCCTTCAACAAATAAACTCTCAATCAACTCAGAAAATTCAAATTTAATTGACGGCATAAATATTGGCCCTACCAACATCTACCTGACTGCTACCGGAAAATCAAACCCAAATGGTGAAACAGCGGAAAACTTTGTTGAAACCAGTACTAAATTAAATGGAAAAATCAGTATTGATATACCCTTTTGGTTTAAAACAACGCAGTATTCACGAACAGATACAATGGATTTCGATTTTACAGATATGATAGACAGCACTCAAATTGATTATTTAGACGAGTTAAGCCTGTATTTTAAGTTCAATAACGGATTCCCGTTTAACATTGAGGCACAGGCTTGGTTTGTTGATGGGTCCTATCATAAAGTGGATTCGGTTTTTCCTGTTGATGGTGGTGAATTAATTTGGAAATCGGGAGTAATTGATGCCAATGGGATAGTAACATCACCGTCAAAAACCGATGTTACAATATCCATTAACCACGAAAAAGCGAAAAAAATGTATGACAAGGAAGTAAAATTCATTCTTGTAGAAAGCCAGGTATCAACGGGAATGCCTGGAAGACCTGAATTTGTTAAGCTGCTGGATACTTATGCCATCGATATTGGTTTGTCGGTTGAGGTAAAAAGTGGAAGTATTAAGTATTGAAGGATCAAATTTTTAGAAAAATGAAAATATCTAGCAAATCAATCGTCATATTCATCTCAGGGCTTTTTCTGGGTTTCACCAGCCAGGCCCAGCAGATGTTGTCATTATACTATTTGGAAACCATACCCCAGGTACAGAATCTTAACCCGGCTATGGCGCCCAGGGCCAACGGGTATTTGGGTATTCCTTTGGCCAGTTCTACCTATTTTGGCATTAACACCGATATGTTTGGTTCTGAACTGGTGCAAAAATATAATGGCGAATGGATAACCCTTACCAACGCAGGATACGACTATGGCCCGTTTTATAAACGAATTGGCAAGGCGGCAAACATCAGCGTTCATCAAATGGTAGCGCCCATTCAGTTTGGGTTCAAAGTGAAAAAGGGCTATTTTTCGTTTAGCTGGTCGGAGAAGGTAAATATGGCATTGTCCATTCCCAAAGATTTTTTTACAATTATTGATGTTGGGGGGTTTCCCGACGGAAGCGCTTACGATTTTTCGGCATTTGGCGTAAATGGCCAATATTATCGGGAGTTGTCGTTTGGCTATTCCTACAAAATCATGAGCAAACTCAGGGTGGGGTTTCATGCCAAATTCCTGCAGGGATTGGCTGCTGTAAAAACAGACATTAGTCAGTTTAACGTGAAAACCGGGGTTGATCAGTGGGACATTGCCCTGAAAGCAGATGCTTATATTTCTTCACCGGTTGAAATCCATACAGACTCATCTGGCTATCCAACTGGTATTGGCGGGTTGCCTTCAACAACGAAAGAGATCATTGACATGGGGCTGCTTAATTTTTCGAACCCGGGAATTGCCGGCGATTTCGGGGCTGTTTATGAACACAATGAAGCATGGACATTCTCCGCTGCTTTAAACGATCTTGGATTTATCAAATGGAATGGCGGCCTCCACTCATATTCTGCCAGTGGAAGCTATACTTTTAAAGGGCTTAACCTCGATAGTTCAAACATTGATAGTTTAGATGCAGCAACGGGCGAATTGCTGGATTCATTAAAGAGTGCGATTAAAAGCAAATCAGGAAATGAGGGTTTTACTACCGGGCTTGGCCCAAAATTGTATGTTGGTGCAAAATACAATGTAAATCATTATTTTAGTCTTGGCGCTTTGTCGCGGACTGCTTTTGCAAAAAACAACTTTCAACAGGAGTTTAATGTTTCAGCGAACCTAAATTTGTACCGCATTCTGACAACCACAGTTAATTATACCTATTCGATAAATGGTGCCAATACATTTGGCTTTGGCCTGGCTTTACGCAGGGGCCCCATCCAGTTTTATGTTGCTTCAGATTATTTACCTTATGCTTACAGGAATTATACCATTGAAACCACGTCAGAAGATGATGCCAACGACAATTCAAGTGACGGTAAAAAAACAGGCAGGACAATAATGCCGGCCAGTTTCGATAATTTCAATATTATGTTTGGCCTAAATATATTGTTCGGCGCTAAAGGTTTCCGCGATGAGCCAATGATAGAAACCAATAATGAATTTTAACCAAATAGATAAGTATTTGCTGAGAGAATTCAATTCAATAAATGAAAACTAAAGGAAGGATCATATTTATGAAGTTGAAATAATGTCTCATTTTGCGAATTAAGACAATTTTTGATTGTATTACCGATATTATTGTCTTAATATATTTTATTAATTATCTTAAAATTACAATTATGAAAAAATTTCTACTGCTGACAAGCACAATGTTTTTTGCAATTTTTGTTTTCGGACAAAAACTACCCTTTCAGGGGAAACTAATGGAATCGGGCACTCCGGTAAACGGAACCCGCAGTATTGAATTTGCGCTTCCCGGTTTATCGTGGAGCGAAACCCATGCCGGTGTACAAATAACCGATGGACTCTATTTTATTGTTCTCGGAAGTATTACACCACTGCCAGCCAATCTCTTTACCGGCGCCGACGAATTGCAGTTAACACTTTCGGTTGATGGGACAGCACTTTCGCCGGTTACTTTGTACAAGCCACTGGCCGCCGGGCCTGATGGTTTAGATTTAAAAGGGCCCGGGAACGGTTTCATTAAAGGCGATTTTGGAACAGGATCCGCCGTAAAAGAGAATCTGCCATCCTTAAAACTCAATGGCAATCTTACAACTGCTTTTGACAGAGTTTCAGTAAATGTTTCAAGCAACACTGATAATACCACGGAATATGGTAATGTCGGCGTGAGTTCTACTAATGGATTTAATTCCCATTTTTCACCAGGTTATTTAGGCTTAAATTATATCAATGCCCCAAATGTCCAGTTCTTTTCGCAAAATTGGAGCAACAAAGGTCATTCAGGAACTTTGCTTTTAAAAGGACCTAATTCAACCAATTTTGAAATCGGTTCTAAACACTGGGAAAATGCTGATTTGCCTTGGCTTAACATGTTGGGTACAAACCCAAATAATCTTGAATGGGGAAATGGTCTTTTAGATTTATCAGGAGAAAAATACACAGCTAATGGTGGTGAAAAAGAAAGGGGGATTTTGAGAATCCACGATGATGAAGGATATCATGCAATTATGTATTCAAGGCAGATTATGCTATTGAAACCTGACTGGAGCCCTTATGCAAGTTTAAACAGCCATGGAGATGCCGGCAGATTACATCTTAATGGTACAAGTTCCGAAGTGACAATTAATAATGCGGTCAATGTGCAAAAAGCTGCATTTGGAATGGCTGGAAATGATAATTTATCTGCCCGCCTCAGAATGGCAGGACCGGATGCGCATATTGCCCTGGAAGAAGAATTGCATAGCCCTAATCCACCTAAGGTTTTTATTGACATTGAAAACAGCCCCAATGGCAATTTTGGAAGGTTGTTTTTAAACGGGCCAAATTCATCCAATGTTCAGTTAGATATTTATGATGACCCCGACCATGGAATAATGCGAATGAATGGTAAAACCAATCAGGAAAGAGTGAAAATATTTGTAAAGACTGATTGGGATCAACAGGAAAAAGGAACAATTGAACTACATGGTGAAGATGGCAATAAAGTTGGAATAATACCTACGCAATTTGCGCTTCATAACTCAGCCTGGGGTACGGTAGCTGCTTTAAGAAATTCAGGAAACAGCGGAGAGTTAGAGCTTCGTGGCCCAAACTCCCGAAACTTTATAATAGGCAGCCAAACATGGGGAGATAAGGATATTCCGGACATGAGAATGTATGGAAAAGATGACCAGTCCAGGATGGTTCTAACTACTATCACTGATGACGGCGGAGAAAGAGGGATTTTGACCCTCTCTAACAGTAATGGAGTTGAAACAACTTATGCGAATAATGGTACCTGGGGAAATAGACCGTTTAACATGTGGTCAGGCGCTCAAATTTCCGGCACACTTGAACTCAATGGCGATTTTATCGGTACCGGAAACCAAATGTACTCTTCCGACCAGCGCCTCAAAAAAGACATCCAGCCACTTGGGGAAAATATTCTCAATAAAATCGAATCGCTCGAAGGAGTTTCGTATTACTGGAGGAAAGATGAATTCCAAAAGAAGAATTTTTCTGATGATCAGCAGATTGGTTTGATTGCCCAGCAGTTGGAAGCACAATTCCCTGCACTGGTAAAAACCAACGACGACGGTTTTAAATCGGTCAATTACAACGGTTTTACAGCAGTTTTGCTTCAGGCCGTAAAAGAACTGAACGCCAAAGTGGAAAAACTTGAATCGGAAAACCGCGTGTTACAAGCCGGACTTTCAGCATCGGCAACTCTGTCGGCTGAAATGGCCGAACTGAAAAACCAGGTGGACTTACTGACAAAACTGGTGCAGGAAAAAATAACTTCGGCAACCAACGATTCAGAAAAAACCGCTGAAGAAAAGTAAACCGCCATGAAAAAAACATTGAACAGGATCAGGCCGGCAACCGCAATTTTTCTTTTTGCCTTTCTGATATTTTTTCAGGCCGTTAACGCGCAGCAATTAACTGGCAGCGCTGTATCAAACGGTGCAGCAACGGTTTCGGGAGGCAATTACACGGGTTATGTGTCTGCCGGACAAATGGCTACATACCTTTATTCCAACGGAACCCAGATTGCCACTCAAGGAATTATTCTGAACCAGATTAGCAGCGAGGTTGAATTCACTTTTGAATTGGTCGGGACACTTACCGAAAGCCAGGCGTTGAAATCGGGAACTGTGCAGATTAAATCGGCTGTCGCCATTAATTCAGGTCCGCCACTGGCATTTGCAACGGTGAATTTGGTAGATGCAGAAACAGGAGTAATTTTTGCCTCAACCCAGACCGACGAAAACGGATATTTTCAGTTTCCGGCAGTTCCCTACCGTATTTTTTATTTTCTGGTAAATACAACCGAAATACCACAAAATCCTGTCGTCCTCGATTTTCAAAGCAATATTTTTGTAAAGGAAGTAGTTGTGAATGGGGAAGTTGGCGCTGGCGGAATTTCGGCCACAGTTGCAGTTATACCTGAAAACACATGCAGCCCGGGCCAGCCAGGTTATAAAGTCTGGTTTCTCGATTATGACGGCGATGGATATGGAAATCCCGGATTTTGGGTTGGCCAGTGCACTCAACCCGTCGGATATGTTTTAAACAATCTCGATCCGGATGATAACAACAAGTTAATTATTCCTAAATCAGAAATGGTTTGCCTTAAAATAAAAGTCAGCAAGGGTTGGAATATTTTTTCATCCAATGGTGTCCTGGCTACTCCCGATGTTAAGTATGTATTCCAACGTTTTATCGACCGGAATTCTCTGTCCAAAATTCAGGACGAATCAGGAAATTCGCTCGAAAACTGGGGAATATTTGGCGGCTGGAAAAACAATATTAATAATATCGCGCCTACCGAGGGATACAAAATTAAGGTAATTGAGAACGATTCAGTTGAAATTTGCGGCTTACCTGTTGCTTTCCCTTATCCAATACCTTTATCGCAAGGATGGAATATCATGGGATTTCCGCAAACAATTCCTTTTAACGGGCTTGATGTAGTGCAGCAATTAATCAACAAGGGAACTTTAAGCAAGGTTCAGGATGAAAGCGGGAATTCCATTGAAGACTGGGGAATTTTCGGTGGCTGGAAAAACGGAATTGGTGAGTTTACACCAGGCAAGGGCTACAGCATTAAAGTAAAAACGGAAGATACTTTATGGATTTACAGTAGTTATCCAAAATCGACCGCAATTAAACCTGCTGAGATTGCGGCCACACATTTTAAACCTGCTTACACAGGAAACGGGCTCGACCACGTGAATATCAACATGGTTGGCCTGCCGTTGAATATTTTTAAAAGTGGCGATGAGCTGGCAGTTTTCGATGGAGGTATTTGTGTGGGCGCCACAAAGGTAACACAAGGCAACATAACCAGCCAAACCATTTCTGTTGTTGCTTCGTCAAAAGACAACCAGGGAATGCCCGGTTTTACTGAAGGGAATCCATTCACATTGAAATATTGGGACTCAGCGCAAAATACCGAAATTGTACTTTACCCTGAAATTCTGGCCGGACAAGCAACTTTTAACAGAAACGAATCAACAGTAGCAAGTCTCGAAAAATATGCAGTTACGGGAGTACCAGTTGTTGCAAACATTATTGAGAATGAAATCAGGTGTTATCCAAATCCATTTAACGACAGGGTAAACATTGAAATCAACCTGAGAAAAGATTCACAGGTTCAAGTAGAAATAATGAACCAACTGGGACAGCGGGTTAATGTTATCCTGACAAAAAAACTGCTAAACAGTGGTATGAACAATCTTTCGTGGGACGGCAGAAACGCGAACATGCAACAGGTTTCAAAAGGAATTTACCATGTACTAATTTCGGTTGATGGAGAGCTTGTGAACAGGAAAGTTGTTTTTTCAAGGCAATAAGCATCCCAGACCAAAATGTAAAGTATGAAAAAGCAGGATTCTGCCATAGTCCTGCTTTTTCATTTTTTTACTTTCACCCTAAAAAATCAAAGTCAGCACAATGTATTTGATAATAAGTCCGGCGGAACTGTAAATAATAAAAACTTTAAACCTGAATTTCAGCATTCCGGCAGCAACAGAAATTACCGGTGATGAAAGCGGGAAAAGGTTAAAAATAAAAATGGTGAGGCTGCCGTATTTTAAAATGTGCTTTTCTGCATTCAGAACTCTTTTTTCGCCAACAAGGTTATTGACAATTGCAGTGCTCATCCACAGGCCAATATAATAGTCAATAACCTGGCCGGCAGTGGCTGTGGTTAATGCAACCACAATCATTTGCCAATCGCTGAAAAAACTGAGGTAATAAATGTAGGCCAACTCAACAGGCATCAGCAAGAAAAACAGATAACCCGAAAAATGAACCAATCCGAAAGAGGCGAGGCTCTGGCCACGGCCCTCGTACAACTCCCTGCCCAATGTAGATGAAACTATTAAAATTGCTATGCAGGTGGTAATTAAAATCAGTATTATCCTGGTTCTTCTTCTTGTCATTTTAATGCCCGAATAATTCATTGATTTGCAGATATTATTACGTTAAACGCAAAAAAATATTCGAAAAAAAAGAGGATTTTTTTTCAATAAAGAAGATAAAAAATGGCGGGTTTAAACCGCCATTCCTTAATTGCTCTTAAAATTGAATTTATTTTATAATAGATTTTTTATTCAACAGTCACCGACTTTGCCAGATTTCGGGGCTGATCGACATTGCAACCACGAAGTAATGCAATGTGGTATGCGAGCATCTGCAATGGTATTACCGCCAGCAACGGCGCCAAAGCCGGGTGCGAATCAGGAATTTCAATACTGTCGTTCACCATTTCCCGAAGCACTTTATCGCCTTCAGTTACAATGGCAATCACATTTCCTTTACGGGCTTTTACCTCCTGAATGTTGCTTACTATCTTTTCGTAGTAATCGTCCTGAGGGGCAACCACAATTACAGGCAGGTTATCGTCAACAAGCGCAATCGGTCCGTGTTTCATTTCGCCGGCAGCATAACCTTCGGCGTGGATGTATGATATTTCCTTTAATTTCAGCGCTCCTTCAAGCGCAACCGGGAAAAGATATCCACGGCCCAAGTACAGCGCGTTAATGGCGTCTTTATATTTTTCGGCTATCGCTTTAATTTTTTCATTATTTTGGAGAATTAATCTCCCCTTTTCCGGAATTTGTGCCAGTTCTTTCACCAGCATCTGGTAATCTTCGGCGCTGATGGTTTTGCGGGCCTGAGCCAGTTTGAGCGCAAACATGGTTAACACAGTAACCTGGGCTGTGAATGCTTTGGTTGAGGCAACCCCAATTTCAATTCCGGCATGGGTGTAAACCCCTGCATCGGTTTCGCGCGAAAGTGTTGAGCCGACAACATTACAGATTCCGATAACCGTTGCGCCCTTTTCCTTTGCAAGGTGAAGCGCTGCCAGCGTATCGGCAGTTTCGCCACTTTGGCTGATTAGAATAACCACATCATTTTTACTGATAACCGGTTTACGGTACCTGAACTCCGAGGCGTATTCTACTTCAACCGGAATCTGCGCAAACTCCTCGATGATGTATTCACCAATTAAAGCCGCGTGCCACGAAGTACCGCAGCCAATAATAATAATCCGCTCGGCCTGCTGAATTTTTGGAAAAATATTGATTAATCCACCCAATACAATTTCGGAATGATCGGCTCGCAAACGGCCTCGAAATGTTTCTTCGATGGTCTTTGGCTGTTCGTAAATTTCTTTCAGCATAAAATGCTCATAATCTCCTTTATCCAACTCGCCAATTTCCAAATTGAGGCTGCTGATTTTTAGCGATACCGGAGTGTTATGAACATTCTTTAATGTGAAACTGTCCTTTTTAATTACTGCAATATCTTCGTCGTTCAAATAAACCACCTGACTGGTAAACTCTGCAATTGGAGCTGCATCGCTGGCAATAAAATATTCGCCGTTACCAAGGCCAACCACCAGCGGACTTCCTTTTCGGGCAACTACAATTTTATCTTTTTCAGCGTTGCACAAAACGGCAATTCCATAAGCGCCAACCACTTTCGAAAGAGCTAATTGAACGGCCATTTCAGAATTAATTTCATCGCTCTGATTGTAGAAATATTCAATCAGATTAGCCAAAACTTCAGTATCGGTTTCGCTGCTAAAAGTAAATCCGTATTGTATTAAATCGGTTTTCAGTTTCGCATAATTCTCGATGATCCCGTTGTGTACAATGGTAAAAATACCATTCATCGAATTGTGGGGATGCGCGTTTACATCGCTTGGTTCGCCATGGGTTGCCCAGCGCGTGTGCCCTATACCAATAGATCCGCCATGATGCTGGCTTACAACAAAATTCTCCAGTTCAACTACTTTACCTTTCTTTTTAAAAACTTCCAAAGATCCGTTAAGCAAAGCCACACCTGCCGAGTCGTACCCGCGGTATTCCAACCATTTCAAACCTTTAATAATAATTGGGAAGGCTTCCTTTTTTCCGATATAACCGATAATTCCACACATATATTTTGTTTAAAGTTTCGAGTTTAAAGTTTAAAGTTCAGCTCAGTTCAGCGTTTCGGGTTCAAAGTTTAAAGTTGCCGCTGTGCGGCTGGCGGCTGGCGGCAAGAAACCAGTTGCCAGTAGCCAGAAGCCAGCTTTAATTTGCAATTTCAGCCTGTACCATCGACTGCTTCATCAAAGCAATGATTTCGTTGCCTAGTTTTTCTTTTTTATCCATGTGCTCGCAAATGGCAATAACTGTTTTATTGTTTACAAACTCCCCGCGCACCTGTGCAAAATCCTCTTCGCGGGCGCCATTTGTTCCGTCAACACCAAAACCAATCATTTTGCTCATCGAAAATTCTTTCCGGGCATCTTCATATAGAAACCTGTCCATATCCAACACACTTTTTTTCCATTTTTCAACAACAGCGATTACGTCGGCGGCGGTAAAATCAGCAATACTTTTTCCGTAAAAACCTGCCAAAGCATCTGCAGCCCAGGTCCACTCATAGTTGTAATAGTTTTTATGAAGGGCAGCCAGCGCTGAATTCACTTCTTCCAGCGAGGTGAGTTCGCCATTTTCGATAGAAACCAGTAATTTATCAAGCGCTTCGTATGGGCAAATCAAGCCTGAAAGATCAACCCAGTATCCTTTACCAAAAGGCGAATCGGGTTCAAGCGATTTTTGAATATCCGTATCAGTTTTGAATTTTCCATTTTGGAGACGTGTAATAATCGAATTCCCGAGAAATTTCCAGATTGCCATTTCGTACAGTTCAATTCCGCGGTCAAGCGCACGGCTTTCAATTTTCATTTTGTCGTAACTGTAGCTGCTTGCCGACGAACCAGACGATTCGCGGATTGAAAGCAGTTTACGGCGGCCGTTCATCATTTTATGAATGGTGTAGGGGCTAAGTAAATTGAAATTAATGAAATCGAGCAGGTTAGAATCGGTACGGTTATCGCGCCCCGGCCATTTCTGTGTATCGCGGATGGTACCGATGCTTTTTAAATTAATGGCAGGCACTAATATACTTTCATCCTGGCTTTCAATTAAATACGAAAACGGGAAATCGGTTGTGTCGCAATGTTTGTAATGACGCCCCATAACAAGGGTAAAAGCGCCTATTCTCGATGGCCACAGTAAATACGAGTCGCTTGTGGTTTTACCGCCGCGTTCCATAATTCCCTGGTGAATCGGGCCAAGTTTATACATGTGGTTACTTTGGTTCGAGAAGTGTCGATTTATGATGGGTTACTGTGTACGGTCCTGCAAAAATTGAACAAGCCTCGCCGTGAAATCCCTGGCAGTTGGCAAAAAACAATGAGTTTACCGCCGAATAATGTTTATCAAGAAAACAACCCTGGCCGATAAAACAATTCGAAACAAGCGTTGCGTCGGTAATAATTGATCCTGAACTCACGATAAAATTCTCCATGATAACACCCTCGCCTATCGTTACCGGCGCTTCAAAATTGCTGTTAATTGTGCCGTTTTTTAATTTTTTAGTTCCATCAATAGTAGTTGCCGCCCCAGTTTTAACATTTAAAACTGTATTGCAATTGAGAATTTTTGAGCCGGCGCCAATTACCCCCTGGTTACTTTTCACGAAATCTGCATAATCGAAAACCATTTTTTTTAAGGCAGTTACAAGTTTTGGCCGGTGCCTGTACAACGACATAATATAGGCCACATGCGCCGACAAATAATCGTAAATTGGAATATCCCGGCCTCCTCCCTCATTAATCGCTTCTACCTGCACACCATTTCCAAAAGCGCTTTCGCCATCAACAGCCATGGTTGTAATATTATGGATTACAACGCCCTCCTCAATTTTATAATTGGCAATATAACTTCGAACATTGTGGATTAGTGCATTTTTACCAACTTCGCAATTGTGCAGCCAGGCATTGTAAATACCTGTTTTAAAAGTAATTCCACCAACGAGGTTAACATATCCGGTAAAACTGTTAAGCCTGATATGTCCGCTGAATTTGCAGTTTTGAATGTTGTCGGGGATAAAATCGGTTGAAACTTTAATCAGGTTCCAGTCGGTTGAAGAGCAACCCTGGTGAACCATCTGGCCAATTTCCTCGTCGAAAAGATTACGATAACCTGCTTCCATAAGATTTGTTTTAATATTTAGAAGTTTTGTTTTCAAATGTATCGAAAAATAAATATACAAGGCAAACAACAAACCTAACATTAATACATAATTAAGAACTTGAAACCTAACATTATATTCATATAATGCTTAATTAAAATGATTTATAATATCATTATAACCTAACATAAAATATTGGATATATTGAATTAAACCTAATATCAGAGCTTACTCATGTAGTTTGCAAGCCGTGTTTTATCTGAAAGTTTTAATTTTTTCCTTAACCGGATGCGGGCAATTTCAACGCTTTTTGAAGTTATGTTTTGAAGTCCGGAGATTTCCCTGCTCGATAACCCGAGGCGCAGCCAGGCACATAATTTTTTGTCTTTTACTGAAATTGAGGGGTGTTTAGCCTGAAGCCGGTTGAAAAACCCGGGATGTATTTTTTCAAGTTCAGTTTCTATCATCGGCCAATCCACCGGGGTAGTAACGTTAATTTCAATCATTTCCAATAATATCAGTAATTGTTTCCGGTTTTTTTCCGGGAATCCTGATTTTAGCGGCCGCAACAGATTGGTAACTTTCGAAAGCAACTCGTTTTTTTGAGAAAGCTGCATTAAAAACGAAACCAGTTCACGGTCTTTTGCAATCAATTGAGATTGCAGCCTTTGCCGGGTCCTGTCTTCCAGTTCTTTAACGGCTTCCATTTCCTGAATTTGTCCCATCGCGCGTTTCAGCCTTGTAATATCCTGAATGGAAGCCCTTATACCCAGATATTTCCCCAGCTTGTCATAAACGCCGCGAACATTCATTATACACCAGCGCAACTGTTTTGTACGTGTCAGAATTCTGAACTCAAGCGTTTGGTTCATCAACACCTGGTCGAGCGACTGCGATAAAAAATCACTGAATTTCCCGCAGTCGGTTTGATAAACAAGCAATTCTGCAATGCTCCCGGAGCCAATGATTTGATTTGAAGTAAAACCAGTTAAGTCGAAACATGATGGCGAACAGTATTTGATTTCGCCTGAAGGAGAGAACCAAAG
Organism: Prolixibacteraceae bacterium; assembly: GCA_009773765.1. Classification (GTDB taxonomy): domain Bacteria; phylum Bacteroidota; class Bacteroidia; order Bacteroidales; family Prolixibacteraceae; genus Draconibacterium. The sequence goes on from WTWZ01000027.1 coordinate 18,221, forward strand.
TTCCCAGCCAAAGGCAAAATCGGCAATTAACTGGTAAAATTTTTGTTTTTCAGTTTCTTCGGAAAGTAAGGATTTTGTTTCTTTTAGTTCATGTTTAAGCGCCGACATCTGAGATTCAAGCTCCCGGATTCGGATTTTGTATTTATCAATACTCTCGTCAGTTGACATTCAAGGCATTTTTTTCTGGAACCAATTTTGCCCTAAATTAACAGTTTTTGCTGAAAATAATTTTTATTTTTTAAAGATGAAATAAATGGCCGTACCAGGCGAATTTCATAAATGTGTTCAAGGGCATAAAAGGTATTACCGTACAATATCCGAAATCCAAATCCATTTTCATGTTTTTTCCGGCTTGAGCTTAGATATAATATTCACCTGCAACAATTTAAAAATTAGGCTGGTTCATTTTGATAAAAGAAGCAGGGTATGTTTTTGAAGAATCAGGTTCTTGGCTGATATTATTTAGCAACGATTTTGCGCTATTTCCGTATTGTGGTTATTTTTACTCCAGAACTCGCCGGTTAACAGAAATATAAGGTAATTTTATAACTTTATTTAAAGCCTATAATTTATGGAATCAAGGACAAAAAATACCGGTTACGACAACGAACTGCGCACCGGAACAGACGAAACTACCATTGCACGCGCATTTCTCGACAACCTGCATTTCAGACAGGGAGTTACACTTGAAAATGCAGGCAGGAATAACCTTTATTTAGCCTTATCCTTCACTGTTCGTGATCGGATTTTTGCCTCCTGGTTCAAAGAGCTTCAGGTTTTTATGGATTCAAAATCAGAAAAGGATTTTAAAATCGTAAGCTATTTGTCTGCCGAATTTCTTCCCGGACCACACCTTGGCAATAACCTGGTTTGCCTCAGAATGATGGATGAAACACGGAAAGCAATGAAACAATTTAATATTGACTTGGATGATTTGCTGGATCAGGAAGAAGAACCTGGGTTGGGAAATGGTGGACTTGGCCGTTTGGCATCGTGCTACCTTGATTCGCTTGCCACCCTTGGTATTAATGCTTTTGGATATGGAATCCGCTATGAATTTGGCATTTTCGATCAGGAAATACAAAACGGCTGGCAGGTTGAAATTACCGATAAATGGCTTAAATATGGCAATCCCTGGGAATTGGCAAAACCCGAACTGAGCCAGGAAGTATTTCTTGGCGGACATACTGAAGGTTTTTACGATGCCCTGAACAAATACCGTGTGAAATGGATACCATCACGCGACATAAAGGGAATCCCTTATGACACACCAATTGTTGGTTATGATAATCAAAAGACAATCATGATGCGGTTGTGGAAAGCAGAAGCCATCGAATCGTTCGATTTTCAGGACTTCAATTTAGGCGATTATGATGCGGCTGTTGATGAAAAAGTTGCTTCTGAAACAGTGACCAAAGTGTTATACCCAAATGACGAAAAAGATGCCGGGAAGCAACTTCGACTCATTCAGCAATACTTTTTTGTATCATGCTCCCTAAAGGATATGATTCGAATTCATCTGTTGCGCGGCGCCGGGCTGGAAACTTTCCACGAACATTTTGCAATCCAGTTAAACGATACCCATCCTTCGATTGCCGTTGCCGAACTGATGAGATTACTGGTTGACGATTATCAGATTGCCTGGGAAGAGGCCTGGAATATTACCACAAATACTTTTGCTTACACCAACCATACACTTTTGCCCGAAGCACTTGAAAAATGGCGGCTCAACCTGTTCCAGAACCTGTTGCCGAGACACCTTGAAATCATTTACGAAATCAATTACCATTTTCTCGAAATTGTAAAGACGGAGTTTCCAGGCGATGATGGTAAACTTTCGAGAATGTCCATTATCGATGAAAACGGACCAAAATATATTCGAATGGCAAACCTGGCCTGCATTGGCAGCCGGCGAATAAACGGAGTTGCGCGCTTGCACTCCGAACTGTTGAAAAAACATGTTTTATATGATTTTTTTGAGCTTTGGCCTGAAAAGTTTTTTAATGTCACGAATGGAGTTACACCGCGCCGTTGGGTTGGAGTCAGCAACGAAAACCTTGTTTCTTTGCTGAACAAACATATCGGCGATAATTGGCTAAAAAATTATACCAGTGAAATTGGTAAAATTGAAGGTCTGGCTGAAAATAAAGATTTTCGTGCTGACTGGCAAAAAGTAAAAACCGAAAACAAAAAAGTACTCGCCATGTGGGTCAAAAAGCACACCGGTATTGAAATACAGGCCGATGCAATGTTCGATATTCAGGTAAAACGTATCCACGAATATAAACGTCAGCATTTAAACGCACTTCATATTATCAGTTTGTACAACCAGTTAAAAGAAAACCCCGGGTTGAAAATTCCTCCAAGAGTTTTCCTTTTTGGAGGTAAAGCCGCTCCCGGTTATTTTATGGCCAAGCTGATGATTAAACTGATTAATTCAGTTGGCGCAGTTGTTAACAACGACACTGAAATCAACAATCAGCTAAAAGTGGTTTACCTTCCAAATTTCAATGTTCAAACCGGACATCTCACCTATCCGGCAGCCGATTTATCGGAACAAATTTCGCTGGCCGGAAAAGAAGCTTCCGGAACAGGCAACATGAAATTCACAATGAACGGAGCGCTTACCATTGGAACTATGGACGGTGCCAATGTTGAAATTCTTGAGGAAGTGGGCAAGGAAAATTTTTTCCTGTTCGGACTTACTGTTGATGAAGTGCTGGGAAAAAAAGCTGCCGGTTACAATCCTTTCCAGTATTACGAAACCAATCCGGTACTAAAAAAAGTCATCGATCAAATATCAGGCGGTTATTTTTCTGTTGGCGACACCAGTATTTTCAAGCCACTGGTTGATCATCTCCTTTGGAGTGACGAATATATGGTAATGGCAGATTTTCAATCCTATATCGAATGTCAGGCAAAAGTCAGTGAGGCATATCTGGATAAAGAAAACTGGACAAGAATGTCGATACTGAACGTGGCACGTTCGGGTAAGTTTTCATCCGACCGCTCGATTGCAGACTATGCAGGAGATATCTGGAATTACAGATTATCTTTGTAATCGGGTGGATAAAACAAAACATAAAAAAATCATTGTTTCGGTAACCAGCGATTTGGTTTCCGACAACCGCGTGCATAAAGTTTGTACTACATTGCATAATATGGGTTTTGATGTGATGCTGGTTGGCAGAAAATTGCCCGCCAGTTTGCCCGTCGAAATCCGGCAGTATGCAGTTAAACGCTTTAGTTTGCTTTTTCATAAAGGGCCGCAGTTTTATGCCGCTTTCAATTTCAGGTTATTCATTTTTCTGCTTTTTTCAAAATTCGACATACTACTTTCCAACGATTTAGATACATTGCCTGCCAATTTCATCGCATCAAAAGTCAAAAACAAACCACTGGTTTACGACAGCCACGAATATTTTACCGAAGTCCCTGAATTAATCAACCGGCCGCGGGTTAAAAAAATCTGGGAGTGGCTCGAAAAGAAAATGGTTCCGAGCATCAAATTTGCCTTTACAGTTTGCAATTCAATCGCAAAAATATACGAGGAAAAATATGGGACACCATTTAAAGTAGTTAGAAACATTCCGGTTGCAGCAGAAATTACTTTAAAAACCGAAAAAGACGATAAAGCAGAAAAAATAATCCTGTACCAGGGAGCCGTAAATATCGGCCGCGGTTTGGAACAGGCAATTCTGGTAATGCATTATGTTGAAAATGCCAAACTGATTATTGCCGGTGACGGAGATATTAAAACCAAACTTGAAATCCTGGTAAAAAAAGAAAACCTGGAAAGGAAAGTTGAATTTACAGGCCGGCTTTCACTCGGAGAACTTGCAAAACTCACACCACAAGCCGATTTGGGACTTTCGATCGAAGAAGATCTCGGGCTGAATTACCGTTTTGCCTTGCCTAATAAACTATTCGATTATATACAGGCACAGGTCCCCGTTTTAATTACCAATCTGCCCGAAATGGCCGCCATTGTTAACCACTACCAAATTGGCGAAATTACCGAATCGCTGGAACCACAGTTTTTAGCCGGAAAAATTACAGATGCCCTAAATAATCAGGAAAAACGAAAAGTCTGTAAAGATAATTTATCATTGGCAGCCAGAGAATTAACCTGGGAGAATGAGGAAAAAGTGGTGAAGGAAATTTTTGAACGGTTTTTTGTTAGAAAACAAATAACCAATATCCAAAATGCTAATGGATAAGGATGCAAAAAATGTTTATTGTTCCCATTATTTCCTTAAATCAATTCAACTCCGTCAAAATGAAGTCCTTTCTATTCTAATTCTATTTTTGATTTAAAATCTTCTGTCAGGCGATATACTCCTGACTTTGCAGCACCTTCGAAGACTACAAATTGATGAGCTTTTAATAAAGCCATATCCCTTTGCATTGTTGCACGTGATACATCAAATACGAGCATTAAATCTTTTAGGCTTTTGCCATTTTCTTTGAGAAGAATTAATACTTCATTAATCAGTCTCTCAATTACAGCATCATTTACAGCATCTCTTACAGCATCACGAACGTGTTTTTTTACAGCATCAATTGCGGCATCACTTGCGGCATCACTTGCGGCATCAATCCGTTCTTTTCTTTCTGAAAGACTTTTTGGACCATGAAAAGTAAGTACAATACCAGTAGAAGTTTCTTTCCATTCAGGTGTTTTTAAACCTGCATCTTTACATTCTTCAATCACTCTGATTGTACCTCGTCCAAGTTTATCAATTAATCCACGAAGAAATACAACATGAGCAATATCAGGATTAACAGGATGTGAATCGTGATTTTTCTTTAAGTCGCTAATTTTAATACCATCAGGTAGTTTACCACTATTTGAAATGATAAATTTATCAGGATAAACACTTATTGAAACACTACTTGAAAAGCTACTGTAGTCGCGATGCATAAGGGCATTAATGATGCCTTCCTGCAGGGCTTTTTTCGGAAATACAAAGTCTTGGCGTTTCCATTGGTTTTTATCAAAAAAACTTCGTACACCTAACCCATTCACATACTTCTCTAATTCATCTCTTATAATAAACAGGTTGCCTTCCAGAACTTCATTCCTTATTAAATTATCATCGGTTTTACTTTCAGCATATTCAGTTAAACGCACCCTGATTTGTGGAATAAATCTGCTTGGCTTTCTGCCGAAAAGTACAACACATGCATTTGTAAAAAAACCATTTATATAAAGACCATAATGAGTTAAAAACTCCAAAATGTCGTCACTTTCAAAATTGCTCCTGTGGTTTTTACGTGATTCATTGATCGTCGAAACGATTAAATTTTTATCCAAATCATCTAATTCCACGCCCAAGGCTATTTGTCTTTCCCAATGCTGTTCTGCTAATTGACGACCATGAATTAATTCGGAAATTTCTTTAGAAGTTGCTTTTTGAGTTCCTGCACCTCTGCGATAAAAAATACTGCCGTCGAAAATGTAGGGTTGCTTTGAACCACCCCAAACTTTAAGTACTAAAACCTGTTTTTGCCCGATATTTTCAACGGAATAGTTTATTGGAGAATCGGGAACAATGGCAGTTACCAGAAATTCCTTTAGTTCTTGTTCAATCTCATATGAATTTTCAAGACCAATCACTTTGCCATCATCAGTAACTCCAATAACAACCCGACCACCACTTCCGTTTAAAAAGCTGCAAAGCGTTTTTGCAATGGTTTCTGTCCTAACAACTTCCATAAATTCAAGCTGTTCGCTTTCTCCTTGTTTAATAAGGTCTTTTATAAGTTGTTCACTATTCATTGTTTCTATTACTAAGTTCTTCTTTTCTTAATTCAAGGTTACTAAATTGAGTATCGATAAAAGCTAGCACTTCACTTGTTTTGAAAAAAGGTTGTACCCATTTATGTCGTACTAAATTGTACATATCCACAATCTTAACACTATCTAAAACACTTGTTGGTTTTATTTCGAAATCAGTGCGATGTTTGTTTTCATCAAACATAAACTGCTGCAATAGTTTACGGGTGTACTCAATATAATTGTGAGCTACAAACCACATGGGTTTATTTTCATCAATTGCCTTCTGAAATTCTTTATGCGTAATTCCGGAACCATATCGGGGGAAAATGATTCCGAAAAACAAATCACAATCTTCAACGGCTTTTAAACAGGCTTCTGTTGGGTCGTTATCAATTGGAACGTAAACTGTTCCTTCTTTTGACATGATAACCCAAGGTCAGAGTCTGAACCATAAACTGTAGAAGACACTAATATTTTTAATTTATCTCCTGCCATTTAATATTTTGGCGAGTTTTTCAATTTTCAATTATTTGTTTCGAATATAATAGAAATGCAAATTTTGAAATATAAAAATAAACTGTGGATATTTCGGAATTTTCTTTTTTATGTAATTCATTAGAAATGTGTATTTTATTCGTTTTTAAACGATTCCCCAAATGCCAGCCGCCAGTATCGAGCAACCAGCAACCACCCCCCTACCAATTCCTCTCCAGCAAACTTTGAAAATCAACAGTTGTATTATTGGCTTCCGAATCGGAGATCCGTCCGTTGGCACAAACCAGCGTGCGTGTTGGTTTTTTGGCAATCGAGGCGTAATCATGTGTAACCATAATCACAGTCCTGCCCTGTTCATTCAGGTTGATGAATAAATCGAGTATTTGCTCCGAAGTTTCAGGGTCGAGGTTTCCGGTTGGTTCGTCGGCCAGGATCAGTTCAGGGCTGTTTAAAATAGCGCGGCCAATTACAACCCTTTGTTGCTCGCCACCGCTTAACTGGTGCGGCATTTTCATCAATTTATTAAGAGCTCCCACGCTTTCAAGAACTTCGGCAATGCGCGATTCAATTTCAATTTTATTTTTCCATCCGGTGGCTTTCAGTACAAAAGCAAGGTTGTCGTGTACATTGCGGTCGGTAAGAAGCCTGAAATCCTGAAAAACCACGCCCAGTTTCCGGCGTAACCCGGCTACCTCGCGTTGTTTCATCCCATTTAGCCGGTGGCCAACCACCGTTCCTATTCCCGAAATGAGCGGAATTTCAGCATTCAGGATTTTTATCAGGCTCGATTTTCCAGTTCCAACTTTTCCAATCACGTAAATAAACTCGCCCGAATTAATTTCAAGATTTACATTCGAAAGAATCAGATTTTCACGTTGATAAATGTCTGCATTAACGAGTTCAACAATTTTTTTTTGTCCCATAATTCAAAAATAAGCCGGAAAATTAGGGTAAAATAATTTGAACACGAAATAATAAACAAAAGAAATAAACAGTTTCTTGTTAAGAAATAAAAATGAATTGATGTCCATCTCTGTTTTGAATCATCTAATTTAGAAGATTAAAAACTTTTTAATCCCGCATGAAAATGAAAACAGGGAAAATGGTATTAATTCATTCAAAATGAAACAGTAAAGGCATGAAAACAATTCGGGTTTTATATTTCGCAACCATTCTCTTATTGGGCCAATTGCAGTTAAAAAGCCAGGAAACAGCTTATTACGGCAATATTCAAAAAGAAATTGATGTAGCAAAAGAGCTCTTTTCAAAAGGAAAATACATTTCCGCGTACAATGAATTTCATAAAATTCAGAAACACGTTGATAAACAATCAGAAACCTATTCTGAAGCTGAGTATTTCAAATCGGTTTCGGCGTTAAAAGCCGGATATGCTGCGGGCAGCAAAATGCTTACCGGGTTTACAAAAGAATATCCTGAAAGTCCGTATATTAATAATGCCTGGTTTAATCTTGGCGGTTTTCAGTTTGAAAAAAAGCAATATACAGTTGCCATAAAAACATTTGGCAATGTTAAACGCAAAGATTTGGACGAAAGCGAAAAGGTTAAAATTGCTTACCAAAACGGTTATGCCAACCTGGTTGCCGATAACCTGGGGGTGGCTGCCAAAGAGTTCAGTTCCATTAAAGATGCCAACAATTTATACAGCAGGCCCGCAACCTATTACTGGGCCCACATTAAATACACCGAAGAAAAATTTGACGAAGCGCTCGAAGGGTTCAAAAAACTAAACAACGACCCGGCATACTCGAAAGTAATCCCACTGTATATCAGCCATATTTATTACAAACAAAAGCGTTACGACGAAGTGGTGAATTACACAACCGCAGTGATTAATGATGTTGAAGAGGATCATAAACCGGAATTATCGAAAATAATCGGCGACTCCCATTTTCATTTAAAACAGTATGAAAAAGCCATTCCGTGGATGGAAGCCTATTTTCTGGCGACAAAATTAACAACCCGCGAAGAAAATTATGTTTTGGGCTACTGTTATTACATTACCGGCAGTTTTTTTAAAGCATCGCCGCTGATGGAATTTGCCTCAAAAGGCGAGGACGAAATGGCTCAAAACGCTTATTACCATCTGGCCGCCTGTTACCTTAAAACCCACGAAAAGGAAAAGGCAAAAATGGCATTTTTCGCTGCATCGAGATTCGATTTCAATGAAAAAATACAGGAGGAATCGTTATTTAATTATGCCAAACTCACCTACGAACTTTCGTACTCGCCATTTAACGAAACCATAAAAGCTTTCGACGAATACATTGAAAAGTACCCCAATTCGGAACACAATGCCGAGGCATACCGAATTTTAAGCGAGGTTTACTTGGCAACCAAAAACTACAAAGATGCCATTGCTTCAATTGAAAAAATAAAGGACAAAACGCCGGCCATTTTAAAGGCTTACCAGCGTGTAGCGTATTACCGGGGATTGGAACTGTTTAACAACCTGGCTTATGACCAATCTGTTGAATACTTTGACCTCTCGCTCACAAACGCCAGTCACGACCGCAAAATTAATGCCCTCGCACTTTTCTGGAAAGCTGAAGCATTGTATCGTTCCGGAGATTACAACAATGCAATAGGCAGTTACAATAAGTTTCTTTCAGCGCCGGGAGCAACTGCCTTACCCGAATATGCTGATGCGGAGTACAACCTGGCCTACTCTTATTTTAAAATCGAAAATTATGTATCGGCTACCAACCATTTCAAAAAATACATTACTGCCACAAGAAACACGCGCTCCGAAAAACAGGCCGATGCATTGAACCGAATTGGCGACTACTATTTTTTAAATACCGATTATGCGCAGGCAGTTCAGAATTACCAGCAGGCATACAATATTAGAATGTATGAAGCGGATTATTCGTTGTTTCAGATTGCGGTGTGCAAAGGGCTGCAGCGAAACCAGCAGGGTAAAATTGAGAACCTGAACCAACTGGTTTCAGGATTTCCTGATTCTGAATTACAGGACGATGCGTTATACGAACTGGGACGCGCTTATGAACGATTAGGTGAAAATCAAAATGCAACTGCGCAATACAATAAAATTATCAGCAGCCATAAACAGAGCGCTTATTACCGAAAAGCACTGCTGCAACTGGGCCTGATTAATTATAACAATAACGAATTTAACAATGCGCTGCTGCAATACAAGGAGGTGGCAGAAAAATTCCCTGAAACCCCTGAAGCACAGGCTGCTTTGCTCGGCATTAAAAACTGCTACATCGAACTCAATAATATGGATGCCTACTTCGACTATGCTAAACAGGCAGGTTCAAATGTAAGAATTACTGCCAGTGAACAGGATTCGCTGACATTCAGGGCCGCCGAACGAATGTATATGGCTGGCGACGTTAACGTTGCGGGTCAGATAGACAGGTACCTTCAGCAATTCCCAAATGGCAGTTTTATTATTAATGCCCGTTTTTACAAAGCCGAACTACTTTACAAGGATGGAAAATACTCGGAAGCAAATTTGCATTACACTTATGTGGTAAATCAGCCGGTGAATATTTTTACAGAACAGGCTTTATCGCGGGCGTCTGAATTAACCTTTAATGCCAGGGAATATGCGGAAGCATTGGATATGTTCAACAAACTCGAAAGTATTGCCAGCGGAAAATGGAATATTTTACGGGCAAACACCGGCCAGATGCGTTGCCACCTAAATCTGAACAATTACGAAAATGCCATTGCCGCAGCAGGAAAGGTGAAGAAATCGGATATTGCCAATGGTGCACTCGTTCGGGAAGCCAATTTCACTGAAGGAAAATCATACTACCAGTTAAATAATCTGACAAGTGCATTGGATGGCCTGAAAACTGCCGCTGCCGATGTTAAATTTGAGCAGGGCGCCGAAGCTAAATATTTGGTTGCCGAAATTTATTACCGTCAGAAAAGTTTGCAAAAATCGGAAGATGAAATTGTTGATTTTATTGAAAAAAATACACCGTTCCAATATTGGCTCGGCAAGTCGTTCCTGTTGCTGGCCGATATCTACACAAGCCTGGGCGACCAGTTTCAGGCCAAACACACCCTGAAAAGTTTAATTGAAAATTACAACAACGACACTGACGGGATAAAAGCCGATGCATCAAAAAAACTACTGATTATCGAAAATGAAGAGAAAGCAAGGCAGCAAAAAGCTATCGACAGTTCATTTCAAATTCAAATTAAACAACAATAAAAACCTGAAGCCATGCTCAATAAAATAAAGACATATTGCATCCTTACCATGGTGTTTGCCACCACAATAAATACCGTTTCAGCCCAGCGTGATACAACCATCAACCGCGAGGTTGAGGTGGTAAAATCATTTCAGCCCACCATTCAGGATGCCCACAAAATTTACGAAATGCCCAAAATTGAGGAAACTGAAATAAAAAAACCATCTTTTAATTACAACATCAACAGCCAGCCTGTGAGAAACGCGTTTGCGGTAAACCCGCTGAAAGCGGCAAGTATTGGCTCTTCGCCCAAAGAAGAAACCGGTTACGGATTAGTGAGGGCAGGCGTTGGGAATTACAATAAAACTTACGGGGAGCTGTTTTTTAATCACCTTACCTCAAAAAAATCAATTTTCGGGATTCATGCAATGCACCTTTCATCGCACGGTAAACTTAAACTTGATGGAGGAGATAAAGTTGACGCCCCTTTTTCGAAAAACCTGGCAGAAGTGTATTTTAACCAGTTTTTCAGTAAATCGCTGCTTTCGGTAAATGTCGATTACAACCGCGACGCCTTTAATTATTATGGCTACCCGGTAAATCCTGTGCCCGGGCAGTTAATGGAAGAAAACCAAACTATCAATTACTTCGGGACAAAGCAGGCTTTTTCGAAAGGCGGAATCAGTGTAAAACTCAACAACCCTTCGATTGAAATAACCGACACGTATTTCGGATTCGATTTCGATTATCACTATTTCAGCACCAAAACAGGCCAGAATGAAAACTTTGGAAAACTGCTGGCCCACATTCAACAACCTTTAAGTTTTGCCACAGGATTGCTCGATGTTGGTATATCGTACAATAAGGCAAGCAATATTAGAAACCGGGCAAATCCATTAACTGACAGCCGGGTTCAATCGCGGCTGTTCATCAATCCGGCAGTTTATTTTGGCGAAAAATTGTTTAATGCCAAACTTGGATTAAATGCCTGGTATGCAACAGATAAAGATGTTGACGGGCAATTTAAGGTAACGCCAAATATATTATTGAATTTTATGCCGGTAAAAAATGTTTTTAAAGTATTTGCAGGAATTGATGGTAATTTCATCAATAACCATTATTCAAAAATTGCCTACGAAAACCCGTTTGTCGATCCGGAACACGATCTCATTAATAGCTTTGAGAAAATCAGGTTTTATGGCGGGTTCGACGGAAAATTTGCCACAAAAACCAACTTTAAAATCGGAGTTGATTATTCTCTAATTGACGACCAGCCATTTTACTACTTGAATGAACATTACTTTCCAGACCCGAATATCAACCCAAACCCTAAAATTGTAAATAATACTTTTCTTGTATTATATGATGACCTTAGCTTGTTCAAAATCAACCTTGAAATATTTCACCGTTCGTCGGGGAAACTTGATTTAATGATGTATGGCAACTATTTCGTCTATAAAACTGAAGAGCAGGCGGCTGCCTGGAATATGCCCGGTTGGGACGCAACCGTCAATGTGGGTTATAAAATTACGGAGCAGCTTAGCGTTTCGGCTGATTTTTACTTAATTGGAGCCAGAAAAGCTTTAATTATCGAACACCCGGACTATTATGATGGGACTTCGCCAAATACTGAACCTTTTAACAAATCCTTTAACCTCGGTACAGCTTTCGATATGAATATTCGCGGCAATTACAAAATCACCGAAAAGTTTTCTGGTTTTGCGCAACTCAATAATTTCGCGTTCCAGAAATACCAACGCTGGTTTGGTTACCCGGTACAGAGTTTCAACTTTTTGGCGGGGGTAAGCTATTCTTTCTAAAAAAAAGAAATACAGCCACAGATTCACAGATTATTTAAATAAAATCTGTAAATCTGTGGCATAATTTGTTGAAAAGTTAACTTAACATACAAGCCAAAAATGCGCCTGCTTCGGTTAATTTTACTATATTTGCATCGTGTTTTTACAAAGGATATTTAGCATTATTAAAAACTTGAAAATCAATTAGTTTCCGATAAAAGCCAACTCTGCTTTATAACGCCGGAAACTATTTTATTTTAAGGGAACAGAAACTGGATTTAATTAAGAAATAAAGAATGAGTGAAGTGGAAAAAAATGGTACTGCCAGCGGAAATGGGAATTATTCGGCAGATAGCATTCAGGTTCTTGAAGGATTGGAAGCGGTTAGAAAAAGACCGTCGATGTACATTGGCGACACCAACGAAAAAGGTTTGCACCATTTGGTTTACGAAGTAATCGACAATTCCATCGACGAAGCGCTTGCCGGATATGCAAAAAACATTGATGTTATAATACACCCCGACAATTCGGTTACAGTAACCGACGATGGCCGCGGTATTCCAACCGAAATACATACAAAAGAAAACAAATCGGCGCTTGAAGTGGTAATGACTGTTTTACATGCCGGTGGTAAATTTGATAAAGACTCATACAAAGTTTCAGGTGGTTTGCACGGAGTTGGGGTTTCATGTGTGAACGCGCTCTCATCGCATTTACGGGCCGAAATTCACCGCGATGGAAAAGTCTGGGAACAAGAGTATTCAATCGGAAAACCTTTGTACAGTGCAAGGGTAATTGGCGATTCTGCCAAAACCGGAACAATTGTAACATTTAAACCCGACCATACCATATTTCTTGTAACAGTTTACAAATACGAAATACTAACCGCCCGCCTGCGCGAACTTGCATTCCTTAATGCCGGCATTAACCTTTCAATCATTGATGAACGCCAGGTACAGGAAAATGGCAGTTATAAATCTGATAATTTTTATTCCACTGCCGGTTTAAAAGAATTTGTTGAATACCTTGATGAAACCCGCGAAAGACTGATTGACAATGTCATTCATGTGTCGAGCGATAAAACCGGAATACCCGTTGAGATTGCCTTGCAATACAATACTTCGTTTACCGAAAACATACATTCTTATGTAAACAACATCAACACTATTGAAGGCGGTACCCATTTAACTGGCTTCAGGCGCGGATTAACCCGCACACTGAAAAATTATGCCGATCAGTCGGGGATGCTTTCGAAAATGAAATTCGATATCAGCGGCGACGACTTCCGCGAAGGATTAACCGCCGTTATTTCGGTGAAAGTACAGGAACCGCAATTTGAGGGGCAAACCAAAACAAAACTCGGAAACTCTGACGTTAGCATTTCTGTAGATCAGGCGGTTAGCGACATGCTGAAAAACTATCTCGAGGAAAATCCAAAAGATGCCAGAACTATTGTGGGCAAAGTAATACTTGCAGCCCAGGCACGTCATGCAGCGCGAAAAGCCCGCGAAATGGTTCAACGTAAAAATGCAATGATGGGTGGCGGACTTCCCGGAAAATTAACCGACTGCTCTGAAAAGGATCCTTCAATTTGTGAAATCTTTCTGGTTGAGGGCGATTCGGCAGGCGGCACCGCCAAGCAGGGCCGCGACCGCCGCACACAGGCAATTCTGCCGTTGCGCGGTAAAATTCTGAATGTTGAAAAAGCCATGATGCACAAAATCTTCGAAAACGAAGAAATCAAAAATATATTCATGGCGCTTGGGGTAACTATTGGAACTGCCGAAGATTCAAAAGCGCTGAACATGGACAAAATCAGGTATCATAAAGTTGTAATCATGACCGATGCCGACGTTGACGGAAGCCACATTGCAACACTGATTATGACTTTCTTTTTCAGGTACATGAACGATTTGATAAAAGAAGGATATTTATATATAGCAGCGCCTCCGCTTTACCTGGTTAAAAAAGGGAAAAAAGAAGCATACGCCTGGAACGACCAGCAACGATTACAATTAATTAATGAATGGGCCGATGGAAACGAAAGCGCTGTTCATACGCAGCGTTACAAAGGTTTGGGGGAAATGAACGCAGAACAGCTTTGGTCAACAACAATGAACCCTGAACAACGTACATTACAGCAGGTTACCATCGAAAATGCCGCAGAAGCAGATCATATTTTCTCGATGTTAATGGGCGACGATGTTCCGCCACGAAGGAAATTTATAGAAGACCATGCAACTTATGCGAAAATTGATGTGTAAACAAAATGAATATTTGTGTTTTTTCTTCTTCGAGCAACGCCATTCATCAGGTTTACTTTCACGAAGCTGAACAGCTTGGAAAACTTATAGGGAAAGGAGGCCACTCTTTAATTAACGGCGGCGCAAATGTGGGATTAATGGAAGCTGTAACTATTGCAGCAAGCCAGGCAGGCGCAAAAACCATTGGAATAATTCCTGAACGCCTGATTGGCCGGTCACTGGCTTCTGAAAATTCGCACGAAGTTGTGGTAACCAGCGACATGCAGGACCGAAAGGCCAGAATGCGGGATGTTTCTGATGCATTTATTGCCCTTCCCGGCGGATTTGGCACACTCGAAGAAATACTTGAAGTAATTACACTGCGTCAATTGTCTTATCATACAAAACCTATTGTGTTCATCAATACAAATGGTTTTTTCGATAATCTTTTTATGCAATTCGAAGTTTCATACCGTGAATTGTTTACCAAGGAAATTTACCGCGAACTCTATTTTGTTGCCAAAACTGCAGAAGAAGCATTGAAATTCATCTCGGATTACACGCCGGTAGTACTTGATACAAAATGGTTCCAGGTGCCTGAAAAGTAAAACAAAGGATTTCTGTACTGACATAATTTCAATTAAAAAATTAAAATCTCTAACTTTATAACAAAATTGCCGTAAAGTTGTTAAAATTTCGAAAATCGTTTTACACTTTTACATTCGGGGTAAACAGTGGCAGTAAATTTGCGTTCTTTTTACACCGGAAATTTAAAATGGAGTATAAACAATTAAATATTACGACAATGAATAAATTAGGAAAATTTAGTGTTACGTTTCTGATGGTAATAGCAGGCGCTTTTATTGCAGTATGGGCATACAGCGCTTATTTCAACAAACCACAGGTAGTTACCTTAACAGAAAAACAACCCATCAGATATGCAACTCTGGCAGCCGACAGTAATGTTACCCTCCCCGACCTAACTTTTGCCGCTGAAAAATCGATCCATACCGTGGTCCATATTGCAACACAATCGATGAGGGGAGGTGGCTGGTCGAGCGGCAATCCGTTCTTCGATGAATTTTTCGGGCTCAGAAACCAGCAACCGCAGTTAGCGCAGGGATTTGGTTCAGGAGTAATCATTTCATCCGATGGATATATTATTACCAATAACCATGTTATTGAGAATGCCCAAAATATTAAGGTTATTTTGAATGATAAACGCGAGTTTGAAGCAAAACTAATTGGCGCTGATCCATCAACCGATATCGCGCTTTTAAAGGTGGAAGCCAAAGATTTGCAGTTTCTGATTTACGGCAACTCAAACGACCTAAAATTGGGGGAATGGGTCCTTGCCGTTGGCAATCCATTTAACCTCACTTCCACTGTTACTGCAGGAATTGTAAGCGCACGGTCGCGCAACCTGGGCATCAATGAAGACCAGCTTTCAATCGAATCGTTCATCCAGACAGATGCAGCAGTAAATCCCGGAAACAGCGGAGGAGCTTTGGTAAACCAGCAGGGAAATCTGGTTGGTATCAATACTGCAATTGCTTCCCGAACAGGTTCGTTTGCCGGATATTCGTTTGCAGTACCGGTAACTATTGTCAGAAAAGTAGTTGAAGACTTAAAAAAATATGGCGAAGTTCAGCGTGCCTTGCTGGGTGTTAATATTGGCGATGTTAATGCTGAAATTGCAGAAGAACTTAAACTGGATAAAGTTGAAGGGGTTTACGTTGGCGGCGTGCCAGAAAACGGAGCAGCCCGGGAAGCTGGTATAAAGGAAAAAGACGTGATAATTCAGGTAGAGGGAGAACCCATAAAAAATACAGCCCAATTACAGGAGAAAATCAGCCAGTATCGTCCGGGAGATAAGGTAAAAGTGATTGTAATCAGAAATAACGAAAAGAAACCCTTTACAGTAACCTTACGTAATAAACACGGCGACACAGAAATAGTACGGGACAACGCATCTGTTTTAGGCGCTGATTTCGGGGTAGTAAGCGATCAGGAAAAAGAAAATCTGGAGATAAACAGCGGGATAAAAATCACAAAATTACATAATGGGAAGCTGAAAACATTAGGGATGAAAGAAGGTTTTATCATCACACATGTG
Organism: Prolixibacteraceae bacterium; assembly: GCA_009773765.1. Lineage (GTDB taxonomy): Bacteria > Bacteroidota > Bacteroidia > Bacteroidales > Prolixibacteraceae > Draconibacterium. The sequence continues at coordinate 34,846 of WTWZ01000027.1, forward strand.
AATAAAAAGCCAATGTACGACGTTAAGGATTTCAGAAGAGAAATTAATATTGCCAAAGGGGGAATTTTAGTTGAGGGGATTTATCCAAACGGTGAACCGGCATACTTTGTTTTTGGCGCAGAATAAAGGATTGAAACATTTTCCTTAACTATATATTAATAAAAAATTTAAACAAAATTTCCCTTTGATGGTTAAGATTTATTGTTCTATATTTGCACGTTTTTTAAAAAAAATTAAATGAGACAGCTAAAGATCACAAAGTCAATCACTAACCGTGAAAGTGCCTCTTTAGACAAGTATTTACAGGAAATAGGAAAAGAAGAACTGATTACTGTCGAGGAAGAAGTTGAGTTGGCACAGCGGATTAAGAAGGGCGATCAGGCTGCTTTGGAAAAATTAACGCGCGCAAATCTCCGTTTCGTGGTTTCGGTAGCAAAGCAATACCAGAACCAGGGATTAAGTTTGCCCGATTTAATTAACGAAGGTAACCTGGGGCTTATTAAGGCCGCTGAGAAATTCGACGAAACCCGTGGATTCAAATTCATTTCCTATGCCGTTTGGTGGATTCGTCAATCCATTCTTCAGGCCCTTGCCGAACAGTCGCGAATAGTGCGTTTGCCATTGAACCAGGTTGGTTCGTTAAATAAAATAAACAAAGCATATTCGAAATTCGAACAGGAACACGAACGCAAGCCATCGCCCGAAGAATTAGCCGAATCACTCGACCTTCCTGCCGATAAGGTTGCTGACACATTGCGCGTTTCAGGCCGGCATGTTTCGGTTGACGCGCCATTTGTTGACGGCGAGGACAACAGCCTTCTGGATGTATTGGTGAACAACGATTCGCCAAGCGCCGACCGTGCACTTATCATGGAATCGCTTGCCAAAGAGATACACAGGGCTTTAGCTACATTGACCGAAAGAGAAAGTGACATCATCAGGTTGTTTTTTGGCATAGGTTGCCAGGAAATGACACTTGAAGAAATTGGGGAAAGATTTGGATTGACTCGCGAAAGGGTACGCCAAATCAAAGAAAAAGCGATTAGACGATTACGACATACATCGCGAAGCAAATTACTGAAAACATACTTGGGATAGTACTAAAGGTCGCTGAAAAGCGGCCTTTTTTTATGGGTGGCGCGGACTCCGATCCGCGCGTTTTATTTGAATCCGGCGAATCGGAATTCGCCGCACCCGAATCCGCAGTCTTCGGGAGTTGGAGTTTCCTAACTCCAACTTTTTTATCTTCACTGAAAAAATTTCTTTGACTTGGGAAAGTCAAAGTCCCGTGGCGAATCGGAAACCGCCGCACCCACCCTACTTCGAATAAACCACTTTCCTATAATAAACCATGTCACTAATTTTCATCCTGATTAAATAGATACCCGGCGCTACCCGACCTTCACCCGCATTTGTCCCATCCCAGATTAACCTGTGAACGCCACGGTTTAATTGCTCTCCCGCTGCAAGGTATCTCACCTGCTGACCTAATTGATTAAGCACTTCTACATGAACTTCGGTTTCATTAAACAGGTTAATCTCAACCGTAATTTCATCGCTGAAGGGATTTGGATAACAATTAATTTCAGGCTGTTCGGATGCAAATAAACCGTCCAATCCTGTTGTTGCATATTTCTCCAAACTGGCGACAGTGGTTTCATTTCTGATAAAGGTTGAAGTACCTTTTACAATTTCTGGTTCAAGTTTAAATTCCTGTTTGTTTTCTGAATTCCATAATTTCAAAACAAACGGATTGCCTACAACGAACCCCGGCATTCCCTGGTTATCTGTTGCAGAAGTTACGATTGAGGCGGTTTGGTTGCGCAAATGGTGGGGCATTAAAGTAACCGCCCCAACACAGGTTGCTCCATCGAAAATAGCCAGTTCGTCGCCAACCTGTAAAATATTCACGGCCAATCCAACGAGGTTGATGTTCATGTGGTCAATTCCGTTGCCATTGAATACCGGTGCAAAGTGAGAAGTTGCAATAATTTCAGGTAAAAGTACAGATGATTTTGGGTAGTTTTCATATATCCACAAGGTATCATCAGCGCTCACTTTTATTTTATAGCCCTCCCCAGGCATAAAATTGCCAATGTTGTTTTTCCAGCTTCCAAAAATTCCCCAGTCTTCAATCGAATTTCCACCCTCATCCTGAACTTTTATTAAAGTTCCTTTGTCAGCAAGTTGCTGAACCAGATTCATCCCGCTGAAATCGGTCTGGTGCGGATATCCTGCAATATTCCATCCTTTTGTTAATGGAATTGGAATTGGATATTCAACCGGTGTACCGGTTACTTCGAGGGTATCATTCCGGTTTACCTTAATTTTATATCCCTCGGTAACCGAAATACTACCAATCGTATTTTTCCAGCCTCCAAAAATGCCCCAATCTTCGAAGGAATTTCCGCCTTCATCCTGGATTTTTAAAAGTGAGTTGTTGTCAATTAATGACTGGGAAATATATCTGATATCTAAACTATCAGGTATTATACCGGTTGAAAAAATATTCCAGCCTGATTGTAATGGAATTTTTAAAGCTACATTTTCAATACTAAATGATGAAAATTGCGGATATGACCAAAATCCTTTACTGTTTTTCGCCCTGAAGAAAATAGAATGTGTTCCTGAGGATAAAGTATCAAGGGGTATATTCGTTGCAACAGTTACGTCGTTACCAGGAGTGAACATAACTGATTTCCCTGAATTTATTCCCGGATCTTTATCGAAAAAATATTCAATTTTTGTAATTAAAGGATTAGGTTCATCGGCTGTTACAAGAATTGGTTTTGAATGAACTGTACTCCATATTCCTGATTCATTTTGACCTTTAAAGTAAATACGGTGCAAGCCGGTTGAAATATTGTTTAAGCTTATATTTTGAAATATTTCCACATTTTTTGAAGGAACAAAGCTCAACGAATTCGCACCTTTTACAGAGTTTTCTTGATCGAAAAAATATTCAACATTTGTAATTGGCAAATCAGGTTCTTCTGCCGATACAAGAACTGGTTTGCTGTGAACTGTACTCCACCTGCCGTATTCATCCTGAGCTTTAAAATAAATCCTGTGCAGCCCAGGCGAGATATTGGTGAGACTTAGGTTCTTCGAAACAGATACATCTTTTGAGGGGACAAGCCCAAGTGAATTGCCAGTGCCTTCCGAAGGTATTTCATCCAGAAAATATTCAATCTTATTTATTGAGGCATTCGTTTGTTCTGTAGTTACAAGTACTGGCTTACTATAAATAGTACTCCATTTCCCTTGACTGTCCTTTGTTCTAAAGTATAGTCTATGAAGTCCCGGTGCAATATTATTTAAAGGAATATTGAAATTGAAAGTTTCATCCGAACTATTTGTTGAAGCAATAAATTCATTCTGTCCATTTTTTTTATCCCAGAAATATTCAATACCTAATATTTTTATCTCTCGCTGAATAATAATCTCCAAAACATAACTACCTGTTAAACCTTCATTTTTCGGGATAGTTAAAAATAAAATCTCACCTCCATTTGTGGTAGTAACTTCTTCTCCATACGAATCAAATTCATTAGTCCAGTTAGAGTTAATAAAGTATTTCAAAAAAACATCACAAGTTAAGTCAGATTGTAGTTTTGGATTATTTAAATCATAAACATTCGCTTTAATTCTGTAATTATATCCTTGTGGCAGGTTTAATCTAAAAAATCGATATCATAAAAATCATGAATCGTGGCACCATAAACAGTAAGAGAAGTTGAATTCTCAGGATAGGTTAAATTAAATGCTTCATCGGGAGAATCATTAAATTCATAGACATCCGCAAGTACAGGAGGTGAAATTACATCAACATATTTGGTAGCATATTCAATTGGTGCCAAAATATCAGTTTCACCGGATTCTTTTTTTTGGTAAATCCCAAATAAATATTTCCCGGGAAGAACGTCAATTTTGTCTGTTTCGAAAACAATATTCCGGGTCCCATACCCTTTAACAAGATTCTCAATCAGAGCTTCATCAATAGTTCTAACCAGCCCGTTGGAATCAAAAATACCGAGGCCAACCTTACCAGTAAAAGAATAATAACCTTCATTTTTAAAGGTTGCTGTGACTGAAAAGTTGTTGTTAATTATTACTGGGTTAGACGAAACGGAAAAGGAACTGGTTAGTTGCAAATCAGCTAAATAGGAAGCACTTTTGATTATAATCTGCGCGAAATTTGAACTTGTTCCATTGTCCAAAGAAACGCCATTAAAACCATCTTTCTTATAAAATACGGCTAATTTATAATCACCGGGTTTCAAAGTGACTTTTGGGATATTTAATGTAATAAGACGTGAATTTCCTTTTACTATTTCAAAATCATTAAATGTTCCAATATCTATAAAGTGTTTATCACCATGATTAAAAGGTGAAGCGCTTTCGTCAGGCTTAAATAAGGCAAAATAAACAGTGCCTAAAAAATCGGTTTGGGTTGAATAATTCTGAATTTCAACATTAATAGTTGCTGGTTCGTTAAATGTAAATTCGGAATGTGAGAATTGATTGATTCTTAAGTTTCCATAATCAAAATTATTCGGTCTAATCCCTATTACTGCAGCTTGATTTCGATTGTAATTACGATCATTCCTATTTTTTGGAATAAGGTCTGAAACATAACAGTAACAATTTCCATTCCCACTCCATCCCCAGTTAAAATGAAATAGCGAACTGTTCCTTATGTATCCATCACAAATGAATGCGTGTGCAACTTTTTGAATTTTGTCATCTCCTCTGTAAATAACTGGCAGACCTAAATCCAAATTATTCATTAAGATTTCTTCCCAAGATTCCTGACTGTAAAGATTCCTTTCAATGTATTCAATATTCTGCGAATATCCAAAATTCTCTTCTAAGGCTCTGACTATTTTACTGGTAAAAGTACCACTTCCATTCAACGTATAATTCATATTTATACTTATTCCAACATCAAGCATCAACTGAGAAACTGCAACTTTTTCTTGTTGAGTATAATCAACATATCTACCTGGCATGTTATCCCAATCATAGTTTGATGCACCAAATATTGCACTTAATTCATTCTGAATATCTCCTATGAATTGCTCCGGGAAATAGGAATAATAACCAAATCCCTTCTCCGGCCACTTGTGAAATCGCATTATTTGAGCCATTGCTGTTGCTACACATCCGACGGGAGGTTGTTGTGTGCGAGCTTCATCTAAAAATGGTAATGCTGAATTAAATGGTAACCTCTGATCCCATTTAATGCTATCAATATCCAGCAGTGGCCCAATTGTGTCATTCTCATTTAAAGAAGATGATTTTAGGTCATTATCTGATAATAAATTACTCCATTCTTCTTTGATTATATTTGGTGCTTTAATTGGGTATTTTTTCAGATATTGTAATTGCTCTTTGTAGGAATCTAAAAAAAACATTAATCCATCCGGAACCTTGCCTGCTTCAAGTTTACCTTCTTCTCCGTATGCTAAGACAGGAATAGTCACATCGTTTCCTGAGATTACAATAAAACCCTGATTTTCATTAACATTAAAAATAAACAAACCAGAAGAATCAATTACTGCACTCTTTAATTTTATGTCGGCATTGTTATAAAATAGGTCATTAACTTGTGTCAAGGTAATTTCGCTGGCACTTTTTAGTTGTATTGTATTTTGATTTTTTAAATAATTAATAGCAACCTGTTTTGCTTTTTCTATTTTAATTTCTTCTCCATGTGTAAATTGAAAAGCGAACAGCAAAAATATTAAAGATAATTTCTTCATGTTTTATTATTTTACTTAACTATCTCATTTTAAATAATATAAGTTGTTTAAAAGATGAAATAAGAATTATTGATTTGACTTAGCTTTTATTGTAACATTTAAGCCGTTTGTCTTTTTTCCGGTGAAAGGTACATTGAGGTAATAAATTGAAGGAATATCAGGAATACCCGATAAAACGTAAGGAGTAAGACCTTCAAAAACTCCACACTTGTCCTTAATCGGTAATGTACTCGTGGATTTAATCTGCCATTTTGCATCTGGACTGGCTCCCCCGACAAACAGATTAGTCATATTTACATTGTCAATATTTCCAACGGGAATTTTGTAGTTTATAGTGTCAGACCAGGGCAAGACTTTGGCAAATATATTTTCCTCCAACATGTTGTATTCTGAATGTTTTAAAAAATTAATATCAAGAGCAGTTTTGAAGAAAATGTTATTTTTAATCTGGCATGACTCTAATGAAAAATCACCCAAAAAAACATTGTTTGTAATTTGACCATTTAAAGCCTGCAAATAACATGGGCAATCATCGTTAAACCTGTTGTAATAAAAATACATTTCCTTTACGACTATGTTATTAGAAAATATCAGGTCGTCAACAAAAAAGTCTGTTCCGCCCCATTCGTAACCTCCGTAAACTGAGTACAGGTAGTTTTGTGTAATAAAAAGGTTATTTAACCGTTTACCAGCCTGACGGGGTAAAGATATATTCCTAATCAGATTTCTTTTTATTTGCAAATGGCTAACTTTAATATTCACAGTATTGTTCCACATGCTGATTCCCATCATTTCTGATCCCTCACTTCCAGGATTAAAGGTAATATCGCCACAAACAACCGAGTTTAAGGGTGTACTTTGGGTTGGAGAATTTTCGGCAAGAAAATAACCTGCCCCAATTAATATCAACTTTTTAGTACAGGTAAAACCATCATAGCATTTTAACGAAGGCTCCAAATAAATGGTATCACCAGAGCCAGCCGAAATATGAGCATCGGCAAGAGTCCTGAAATCGGCTTGTATTTCAGGATTGTTGTTTATCCTCCAGCTTTTTGCGCACAAAGTCTGGGCAATTGCAATTAGAATTAATACTACTAAATACTTCATGATGAATCTGTTTATTGGTTAGATTTTGCTTTAATAGTAACATTTATTCCCTGTTTTTGTGAACCTTTCAAAGGAACATCCAAATAATAGATGACTGGGATACCTGGATAACCGCCATCAACAAAAGGAGTATCGCCACCATAAATACCCATATCAGTGCCGTCCTCTCCATTTCCAATGGCCTCAGATCCAGACTTTAAATGATAATTATAATTTGATAAGTCAGTAAAAATGCTTGATATATCAGATACGATAATATTATTCTTACTAACATCCAATTGCCCTTCCCAAGCATTTGAATGAATTGAAAACCTAAAATCGACATTAGATCGCAATCCTCCATAAATTATATTATTCTTTCCTTGGGCAATTCCACCATAAATTGTAAGTTGCCCTTCGCTGTATATTATAGAATTATCAATCTTCATCACAGAAGAACCTTCAATTAAAATAGCTCCTGCATAGCAAGTACTTGAATATCCACATGGAATCCCTCTTGCTCTAATAATATTACTATTCGCTTCAACTAAACTATTGCCTTTTAATGTAATCAAAAAATCGCCAAGTGTATATGATCCATTGATTAAATTGCTCAATAATAGCGTATTAAATGAATTTTCAATTATTAAGCTGTTAATGTTATTTTTCGAAATTGAGATATTATTAACGTTTTTTACTGTAATGTTAAATACGCCGCCAAACGACTCGATTGAAGAACCATCTGAACCTTCAAGAAAGTTGACATTGCCGGAAATAATAGTAATTGGTAAGTAGTTTGAGGACACAAAACCATTTCCAATTAGAAATAATCTTTTAGATATATCAATCCCTATATAGGCTATCTCTGATGGAAACAACATAATTGTATCACCGGATGTGGCATTATCATAAGCTAATTGTAAACTCGCATAATCTGCAACAGCAATATCGAGTCGATTATTAACAGTAATTACTTTTGCCATAACATTATGACAAACAAAATTTATTATTATAAAAAATACCAGAAAAGATGCACTTTTTTTCATCGCTTTTATTAGTTAGATTTTACTTTAATCGTAACATTAATGCCACCTTGTTTTGTGCCTGACAAGGGAACATCAAGGTAGTAAATTGTTGGTAAACTTGGTGTGCCGCCATCTACAAAAGGAAATTCACCACCATAAATCCCCATATCGGCTCCTCCGTAACCTGTACCTTTGGCTGGCGAATTAGCCTTCAATTGGTAATTATCTTCTAAATAATTTTCAAAAACACTGTCAATATCGGGAGAAATTAAGTTGTTATAAAAACCTAATTGATTTCCATTAATTGGACCTAATAAAATAATGTTATTAAAGGCAATCGTATTTGATGTACCAACGTCCATCGCAACTTCTTCTCCAGTTGACGATGTGTAACCAGCTAAATCAATAATATTTTGAATTACTACTGAAGTATTAGTGGATTGATTGGCTTTAATTCCTTTTCCATTATTCCTCTTATTACTAAATGTCCAATCATAGCTGTGATTCTTTACTATATTATTGGCAATAAATGCCTCGTTTTCATCCTCAACATCAATTGAATAGTAATTAGCATTAACACTATATAAATGGTTTTGAATAATCACTGTTCCATAATGACCAGTTTTGACAAGGATTCTTTCAAGTTTATTTCTTTTAATTGCTATATTATCTCCATCAATAATAATGTAGAAATTACTCCCGAAACCTGTTAAAGTACTACCACTTGACGATGGTGTAAATTCGAAAGTTCCTTCAACAAGAGTTGGTCTGATACCTGGCAATTGCGAATGGTATCCTGCACCAATAATGCAAAGGCTTTTTTGCAAAGTTATTGCACTATAATTTGCTAAAGAGGGTAAAACATATAGCGTATCGCCATTATTTGCAGCATCGTGCCCTTCCTGTAAAGTAGCATAATCTCCAATTTTTGGATAATTATTGTCAACCGTTATGATAGCAGAGTATAGTTGATTTGAAAAGAGAGTTAAAATAAGGCACAAACTTATTTTAAAGAACATCATTCTTTTTGAATTTAGATTAATTGATTTTTTCATAATAGATTGATAGTTTGGTTTTAAATTGTTTTTGTATTATCCTGAGAGATTTTTATTGAAAAAAGTGGTTAAAAGGTGATGTAATTTAGTTTATTGAAATGCAAGGTAAGTTAAATATTTCATATCTGTATCACTGTCAGGTTATTTAGATTATTTCTAAAGCAACTTCTTAAACTTGCTTTAAATACTGGATTTTAGGGGTAAAATTTAAAGTTTGGCAGGTAAAAATATGGGGGAATTTTTAAATAAAATCTTCGTGATTGTTAAAACGGCGGTTCGGAAACCGCCGCACCCGGTTCGCTGATTCGGGTGGCGCGGATTCCGATCCGCGCTTTTTTGGGTGTTGCGGATTCCGATCCGCATTTTTAATCCGGCGAATCGGAATTCGCCGCACCCCAGCTACCCGGCCAATCTTTCCATTCCTTTACAATTCCGGCAGAAACCGGATTGTTCAGCGTATATTCAATTGTACTAACCAAATGTTTTTCATCTCGAATGGTGGTATCAAAACTCTCTTTTTGCCATAACTCTCCCTTTCGGTTTTCGAGAACGTTAATCCGGCTGGCAGAAAACCGTTTTACCGAGTACAATATATCCTGTAAATAAACCGGCTCTCCATTTTTATCTTTTTCAAACACACTGAATACCCAATGCACATGATTGGACATCACACAAAAAGCATAATTTTCAAGTTTTACACCATCCCAGAATTTCAAGGTTTCGATAATGGCTTTTGTATGCTCTGGTTTCGATAAGTTAATATGCGGGTTTCTATCGGCATCCAGCAAATCGTCGTAAGCTTTTATGTATTTTTTTCGAAGGGTGTAGTATTCCATTTTTAGTTTTTGGAGTTCGGGTGGCGCGGTTTCCGAACCGCGTTCTTTTTTGGGTGGCGCGGTTTCCGAACCGCGTTTCTTAAAATCCGGCGAATCGGAATTCGCCGCACCCGCAATCTGCGATTTTAGCAGTTCCAGTTTTCGGGTGTACCGTATCAATGCTTTTTTGGGTACTGCATCTTTTAAGCTCCATGTAATAAAATACGCTTGTCCAGGTTGCTGGAAATGGGGTAGATTGTGTTTGTAGAACTCTTTCTTTTCCATGGGCGATTTTGATTTTGTTGCAATTTAGAAAAAATGGGTGAAGCGGATTCCGATCCGCTTGTTTTTTTGGGTGGCGTGAATTCCGATTCGCGCTTTTTTTTATCCGGTTGATGCGGATTCCCTGCCCAAAGTTCAGGCGGGCGATTCGCGCTTTTTAAATTCAACGGTTCGGAAACCGCTGTACCCGATCCTGGAGTTGGAGTTTTCTAACTCCAACAATTTTTGTTTTCTACTGTAAAAATTTGTTAAACTTTACCAGGTTTTGAAAAACTTTGACTTTGGAAAACCCTATAGTTATCAAATAAAAGTACAGGGATTCGCTGCTAAAATAATTGCAGCTTATGAAATTCAGATGGTTTGTTTTTTATAAGGAACACTATCCTCAAACAAGGTATCAGGGCATAAATCTGCTTCATTTCCCCACTGAACGGTTCCTCCGGCAACATGTGCTGAATTAAATACATTTAAGGCCCTTAATTCAGTAAATACTCCTTTATCAAGGTAAGGAGCAACATCAAAAATCCTTTCTTCACCATTTTCGAAAACTACAAGAAGTTTGAAATTGTCCAATGGCTTTACTTTTTGCACCCGTGGATTCATAATTTTTATTTCAATCCGTCAATTTTAAATATCATCTCACCTTTTTTGGCGAGTTCCCAGTTTGCCATCAATTCATCTTTATGAATCTCAATCCATGCCAATACCAGTTTAAGTTTATTCGAGGGTATTTCCCCTTCCAATACTCTTCCTTCCGGAATTTCCAATACAACCTCGTCATCCTGATATTTTGCATGAATATGAGGCAAATAATGCATTTTATTGTCGAAAAAATACATGTAAATAATAATACCATAAAACATTGAAATAGCTGGCATACCCTTTTTAAAGCAAAGTTAGAAAAATATCAATTATATGTCAATCACAACTTTCCGATTAGATGTATATTTTGGTAATCGGGCTTATATTGATTGATAATTTGGATTAATTTCTTTCGTTCCCAAGTCCAACATTTACTTTGATTTAGGAAACCCGATGGCTATCAAGTCAAAATCAATTCCGATTCGCTTGTTTTTAATCCGGCGGTTCGGAAACCGCTGCTCCCAAACGGCGAATCGGAATTCGCCGCTCCTAAAACTCAATTACCAACTGAACCGGCCTGGCAATTTCGTCATGCATAAAATTGGAAACGGTTAATCCGAGCAAACGGATTCCTTTTGAAAATCCGCCACCTTTGTTCAGCAACTTCTTACTTTCAGTTATCAACTGGTTTTTTGAAGAGAAATATCCGGAAATGGTAAAACTCCGTGTGTGTTGTTCAAAATCGGCATACTTGAATTTCAGTGCCAGGGTTTTGGCTTTTACATCGGCTTTTTCAATTCTTCGCCAAAGTTCATCGGCAATCTGGAGCATCTCTTTTTCCAGGTCGGCACTGTAAAAAAGGTCGGTTAAAAAAGTCTCTTCGGCGCCAACCGATTTGCGTTCCTGAAAAGGTTCAACCTCGCGTTCATCCACGCCCCTGCAAATTTTGTAGTAATAATCGCCGGCTTTTCCAAACAACCTTATCAACTCCAGCCGGTCCATTTTTTTGAGGTCGCGGCCAAACCAGATTCCCTGTTTATTGAGTTTTTCAGCAGTCACTTTTCCAATGCCAAAGAATTTTCGAACCTCCATATCGTCTATAAACCCCTGAGCATGCTCAGGGGTTACAACAAAGATTCCGTTTGGCTTGTTGACATCAGAAGCCACTTTTGCCAGGAATTTATTGTAAGAAACTCCTGCAGAAGCGGTAAGTTTTGTCACTTCAAAAATCCGGGTTTTAATCTCCCTGGCAATTAAAGTTGCCGATGGTTTTCCCTTTTTGGCATAAGTAACATCCAAATAAGCTTCGTCGAGTGAAAGCGGCTCAACCAAATCGGTATATTCAAAAAAGATTTCCCTGATTTGGTTTGAGATTTCCTTGTATCGCGAAAAACGGGGTTTTACAAATATCAGGTCGGGACATTTTCGCATCGCAATTTTTGAGGGCGTAGCTGAACGGACGCCAGATTTCCGGGCTTCGTAACTGGCGGCTGCAACCACTCCCCTTTCGCCTGAACCGCCAACTGCAACGGGTTTCCCGCGCAATGCAGGATTATCCAATTGTTCAACCGATGCATAAAATGCATCCATGTCAATGTGGATTATTTTGCGGATATTTTCTTCCAAACTATTTGATTTATATTTATAACAGTTGCGACTTTATATTCTTACTAAAGATAAATTTAAAGTTGTAAATTTGTTTTATTACAAAACGAATAAAATGAAAACAATAATTATTGAAGGAAGTGATATTTCTAACATCAAGTTAATAGTTGAACTTGCTCAAAAATTGAATTTTAAAGCACATATTCTTAATTCAGAAGAGAGGGAAGATTTTGCACTGGGAAATGCAATGGCGCAGGAAGAAACAGGAGAATATATCAACTCTGATGATTTATTAATAGAACTTTCAAAATGAAGGTTTATGCCGACAAGTCTTTCCAGAAAGATATTGAAAAATTAGATACTACTGCAAAAAAACAGATTTCAGAAATTGTACTTCAAATCAATCAGGCCCCAACAATCCATCAAATTCCGAACATCAAAAAAATTAAGGGTTTTAAAAACTCATACAGAATCAGGCTTGGAAATTACCGAATCGGAATACGAATTGAATTAGAAACGGTTATTTTAGTTAGAATCTTACATCGAAAAGATATTTATAGATATTTCCCCATTTTTCTCTAAATCCTTTCAGAAAGTATAGAAACTTCTAATCCAAATGTACTTTCATCGTACGGTAACCGTAAACGGCAATCACTACAAAACAGATAAACGGCAGTATAAATGAAAAATTAACCGATGGCAGTGGGCCTACTGTTCCAAAATCAATAATTATTCCCTGAAGCGGCGGCATTAAAGCGCCGCCAACAATTGCCATCACCAAACCTGCTGCCCCAAGTGTTGAATCTTCGCCAAGTCCTTTAAGGGCAATTCCGTAAATCGTTGGGAACATAAGCGACATAAAAGCCGAAGTGGCAATCAGCAGGTACAATCCTGTCATTCCGCCTATCATTATAACCCCTGCTGTAGTTACCATTCCGCCAATGGCAAACATGGTGAGCATCAGTTTTGGGTTCAGGTATTTCATCAGTGCGGTGCTGATAAACCGGCTCGAAAGAAAAATAATCATGGCCACAATATTGTAATTTTGTGCCGTTGATTTCGGAATTCCCAGGTTTTCGGCATAATGAATAATAAAAGTCCAACACATAATCTGCGCGCCCACATAAAACAACTGGGCGATCACTCCCTCGCGGTACCTCACATTTTTGAACAACCGCCGTGCTGAAATCATTGGATGAATTTTATGTTCAGTCCCCTCTCTTTTTGGCATTTTGTAAAGTGCAATTAACACAAACATGGCAATAACAACGAACCCAAGAATTACATACGGGTCGCGGATTACAGCTAAATCGTGTGTTCTTATTGCAGCTTTTTCGGCAGCGCTTAAAGTTTCAAAAATGAGATTTCCCGATGAATCGCGTTTATCGCTTTCAAGATTGGTTAAAATGAACTGCGAAGCCACAAACATCCCCAACAGGGAACCCATCGGATTAAATGACTGCGCCAGGTTTAACCTGCGGGTTGCAGTTTCTTCGGAACCCATAGCAAGAATATACGGGTTTGCAGTTGTTTCGAGAAATGCCAAACCAAAAGTTAAAACATATAACGACACTAAAAAGAATCCAAACATTTCGTACTGTGCAGCAGGGAAAAAAAGCAGCGCCCCAAAAGCGTACAATGCCAATCCCAAAAGAATACCGGCTTTGTAACTGTAACGCTGAACAAAAAGGGCAGCGGGAATTGCCATTGTTCCGTAGCCGCCATAAAATGCAAACTGAACCAAAGCTGCTTTGGCATTCGATATTTCCATTACTGTGCGGAAAGCGGCCACCAACGGATTTGTAATATCGTTGGCAAATCCCCACAATGAAAATAAACTGGTTATAAGGATAAAAGGAACCAGGAATTTACGTTCCACCACTACTTTTTTCAGGTTTGACATAATAAGAAACTGGTTTAAGTTAATACAAATAAAAGTTGATTAGTTTGGTTTGAAAAACTTCGACTTCGCTCAGTTTGACTGTCGCCCTGAGCGAAGTCGAAGGGCGTTTTGTAATTTCTACTAATCTCATAACGAAACTAAATTCATTCACAAATATTGATTTTTATTTTTGGCTTTCAGTTGGTCAACCACTTTTTTAATTTCTTCAGCTTTGTCGCGTTTGCAAACCAGCGTTGTGTTTCCATCCTGAACAACAATTACATCGTCCATGCCAACCAATGCAATTAATCCTGTTTCAGAATAAATATATGAGTTTTTAGAATCTACAATAACTTTTTCACCCGAACCCGCATTTCCGTTTTCATCTTTTTCCGAGGTCAGGTAAACCGATTCCCAACTGCCAAGGTCATTCCAAACAAAATCACCTTCAACAAGGTAAATATTTTCTGCAAATTCCATAATCCCATAGTCTATTGAAATGTTTTCAACTGTTTGGTAAACAGATTCGAGGGTATGCTCAAAGGATGGATTTCCGATTTCCTCCTGTATTTTCCGGAGGTTGTTGTATAAAGCCGGGGCAAATTGCCTTACCGCTTCAAGAAAAACGTTTATTTTGAAAATAAAAAGTCCGCTGTTCCAATAAAATCCTCCCTGGCTAAGGTATTCAGCAGCTATCTTCCGGCAGGGTTTTTCAACAAATCTCCGTACTTTAAAACGATTAACATTGTTATATGCCTCTATTTCAGACTCAACCTGAACATACCCGTAACCCGTTGCAGGATAAGTGGGTATAATACCAATGGTTACTATTCCGTCGCGATCTTCTGCAATTTTTACGGCCGCCAAAATAGTATCCCTGAAACGTTCATCATTTCCAATTAAATGGTCCGACGGGGTAACAACCATTACGCCATGCGGATTTTCTTTTTCGGTAAACATGGCAGCCAACCCGATGCACGGAAGCGTATTTTTCCCAACCGGCTCGTAAATCAGGTTTGCTTTGGGCAACATTGGCGTTTGTTCCTCCAAAACTGTTGCCTGGCTTTTTCCCGAAACAACGTAAATATTTTCGGGTTCAGTAAAAGTTGAAAACCGTTTTATGGTTGACTGAAGTAACGATTCGTGTCCGGATAAATTGAGGTACTGTTTTGGTTTAACAGTCTTACTGCGCGGCCAGAAACGGGTTCCAGAGCCGCCGGCCATGATTAATGTGTATAAGTTATTCATCGCTAACGATTTTTTGTTTTAATAGATTGAAGTTTTTCAAATATATACCAATCTGTAGAAAATACGTTAACAAAATTAAAAAAGATTGGATTTCTGCGATTTGTGATTAAACAAATTAGATTATCCCTTCAAAAAGTTCATTCAAATAATTCTGATTAATTTCCTGAAACAGTATATGACTCTCTTTGAATTCTCTTTTTGTCAGATTCCCGTTTCCAAATTTTGATTTCACTTTAAAATAGGGTGTTACAGATAAAATGTAAGCCGATAAATTTAAAATCGTTTCATTGTCTTCTTCTTTAAGTTTCAATCTCAGGGAGTCCTGAATTTCGTTAATGGTGTGTGTGCAAAATCTTACTTTCTCATCATTTACATTACCCAGCATTAAAATTCCCTTTGGGTCAACAAAAACAATGTCCTGTTGCTTTTCCTGTTTTATCCAAAGAATAAAATCGGGATAAAATGAAGCTGTTTCAATGAAAAAACCAATGCCTTTTCCTTTGGACAGATTTCTTAAAATGAAAATTTCTTTGTCTTTTAACTGTTCGGTTTTAGATAACAGAAATGTCCGCAAATGTGTAATAAAATCAGTTTCACCTTTATTCAATTTAACCGGTATTGATTTGATTTCCTCAAAGTCGGAACCCTTTCGGAAAGAAGCGATTGGTGAATATAAATGTTTGTCAAAATGAATGGTCGGAATTCTTTTAACATCATGTTTATAAAACTTCTCCATTTCATCTTTAAGTTTCAAAACTTCCTGAACCATACCCTTTGGCACTTTCAGAATAAGTAAATTGTCTTCCGGGAATAAATCAGGATAAAGTGATGACTGAAGCAAATGTGCTTCCAGGTTCCTTGTCAGATGCTTCTTTTCATTATCGGCATAAAACTTATTCACGTAATCTTTAAGAATTATTTCACCGAATTGATGCAACCTCTTTTGTAATCCGAAACTTTCACGCTCAAGTTGATTATTCAGAAACAGAAGCCTGTATTCATTGGCATTGATTATGGTTTTTAAAACATCTTTTTCAACCACAAGATTGAAAAAACCACGTGCAATCTTGAAAGTGTTTACTGAAAGGAAAAGTTTATCCCAATTGATAAAACTGGCAAACAGAGGATGAATAAGCGGATTGTTTTCAGGCACATATTCTGCCTGAGATTCTGCAACCGCCGATTCCATGCCACTTGTAACCGTAACTTTGGGTCTCAGGTCAATAAAAATTCTTTGTGCAATCTGAGGATGGTATTTAAGCGAAATCAACACTTCCTTAAAGTTGTATCCCCTTGTAGTGTTAAATGTAAAAATTTTGTTGTCCCAATTTTCTTTTCTGTTAAACCGGATGGGTATTTTAACTTCTTCGGGCATTTCAATCTCATTTTCGATATTATCGAGGAATGCTTTTATGTAATTGGCATTCACACCAAAAATAGACAACGTTTGCAAGGTCTTTATTTCATAACGTTGTGTTTCTTCCCTTTTTAACGATTTGTTTTTCCCTTTTAACCGGACTCCCCGGCCAAATAACTGTATAATTTGCGGTCCTTCTGACGCACCCATGTTGAGCAAACCCATATTACTAACCCGCCAACTGTTCCATCCCTCGATAAATTTCTTTGAACCAATCAGCATGTTCACAGGCGAGTTGTTTTCGTTGATTTTATCAAACTGACTTTTGAGAATATTCTCAGGCTTCACTTCTTGTCCCGGTAACGATTCTTTGATTTTCTTCTTCAATCCTACCACATCGCCAATATTGATGATGCCAAAAAATTGTTCGCTGTTTCCTGCTTTTAAAGCGATTTCTCCTTCTGCATTTTTTATTTCAAACAAATCAAGCGAGCCGCTTCCGTTAAATACTTTGGTTAACAGTCTTTCAGCGGTTATCCGGTTTCCTCTTATATACTGAAAACGTTCGCTGAAAATATCATTGCCTTTTCCATCTATCAACCCGCTTTCGCCCGACAGCAGAATTTCAATTTGTTGCTGCAACCAGATGGAGTCGGACAAAATCCGGTTCAGGAACAGAATAATGTTCACCACATCCGATGTTTGCTGAATATTATCTTTCGTTGAATTCTTACCAACAACCTTGCTCCCGACAAAAATCCAAAGT
The DNA here is from genome assembly GCA_009773765.1 of Prolixibacteraceae bacterium. Taxonomy (GTDB): domain Bacteria; phylum Bacteroidota; class Bacteroidia; order Bacteroidales; family Prolixibacteraceae; genus Draconibacterium. Next base: position 52,314 of record WTWZ01000027.1, read on the forward strand.
GGTTTTTCAATTTTATATTCCCTGAATTCTTCCCTGAATTTTTCAAACAACTCCAACTGTTCATAAAAAGCCAGCAAGCCGGCAGTAAGAACAATATTGGTCTGAGCTTCATTGTATTCCTGCACGGCAGTATTGTAACTGTAAAAGTCTTTTCCATATCCATCAGTATAAAAATAGCGGTAGCTGTAATCGAAAATGATGGCTTTGCTGTATTCCGATAAAAGCAGGCTTGCATTCTTTCTGATAACTTGCCCGAAAGTGGCTGAGTATTCAAAAATAAATCCTTCTTTGGCCAATGCCTCACGCAGTTTTTTCCATGTTTTTTCTTCGCTGCTTTGCCCTTTGTGACCTTCGTCAATAAATACAAGGTTGTTGTTTTCGCTGAAATACGAAACATCAATACTTACGCCTTCACCCTTTTTTTCGCCTGTTAGTTTGGTAACCTCAATAATCAGTACTTCCCCTTCGCGGGTTTTCAGGCTTTCTTCGCTGCCGTTGTATTGTTTGCAGGGTATTCCGCTCAAACGGTATTCTTCAAAATGTTGTTTACTTAATCCGGAGTTGGGCGTTATGAGGATGATATTCTCCCAGGTGGAAAAATATTTCATCATTTGCCAGTAGTTGATGTGCATCAGTATGGTTTTGCCGCTGCCGGTTGCCATCCAGTACGCAAGTTTTTGTAAGTCATTTTCTTCAAAATTTTCAGCTTTTAAATTGGCTGAAACACAATATTGACGGGTAAAAGCATTGAGGTCTGAAAGCAGTTGCAACTTGTTTGAAGAAAGTTTATCAAAAAAGTATTCGGTAAACAGGATGGCGAAATACTGGAAATATTTGAGGCTGAAATCGGTTTCGTTACGGTTGGCTTTCAGTTTGTCCTCATATCCTTTTATGGCTTCGTCATACCGTTTCAGGTCGTGTTCGGCAAACCTGACGTCTTTACCCAACAGGGCATGTAATATGTAACTGTTACCTGTGGCATCAAAACCTTCGGGGGTTTGGTTAAAATCTTCCCTTAAAATATCAAAATCGGTGTACCCTGTTAAATGCAGGAAGAATTTATTTAAAATCAGTTGTTTTTGTAAGTTCATGTTTTTGTCATTCTGTTTTTAAATACTTCCTCAATCATTACAGCGCCTTCAATGGCACACTGATGATTTACATACAGCACGTCGTAGCTCATTTCCTTCAAGGTTTCGCGTATGAAATCCCTGTCGGCGGCAAAATCAAGTTCGTTGGCATCTCGCCAAACAGCAACAATTTTCCGGTTTTGCCTGTCGTTGCCGGTTACAAAAATGTATTTGCGGTTTTGGTGTTCTGTTTGTTTGAAACCACTTACGTGCAGGCCAATCAGGTAATTGAAGGTTTCAATAACATCAACTACCTGTTCGGTGTAGTTGTAGTTATCGAACACTTTTAACGAGTAATTCAACGGGTTTTTAAATGCATCGAGATTTAAAAACGTATTGCTTTCCGATGTTTCGAAATGCAGAAAGTATTTGGGTATATAGTCGTTAAACTGCAAAGCGCCCTGCGCCGTGTTGATGCCGGGGTTAAACGCAATATTTTCCAAAGCTTCCTCGTATTGTTCAAGCCGCTGGTATTTCAGAAAAATGCCAAGCCCGTTCTGGTTTTGGGGTTGACCGGTTTTCCAGTCAAAACTATATGCAACTTTTTTTATTCGCGGAATGATAATGGAATAAACATAATTGCCCTGTTCACATAAAATACATTTTCTGTTTCCCTCATCTTCCTGATTTAAAACCTGAACTGAATGAAATGTAGTTCCAGAACCCGGAAAGAAATCCAAAATAATGCTGCTTTCCTCTTTTGCTCCAGATGCTTTCAAACAATCCAATACAAGTTTTTGTGCTTTGGGGAAATCAAAAGGCTTAATTCCAAAAAGTCTTTTTAATTCTGCCGCGCCATAATTTGCAGAAGCATATTTTTTGTCGTCCCACCAGGTTATTGGCAAAGAATCCTCGTCAAGTCGTGTTTTAAAATCAATACTTACTTCACCCAACTCTGTCCTCCTAATTCGAAACTCATCCAATTCTTTTTTTATTCTTACATGTCCACGCTGCCAATTCTTTTCAATCACAGAGCTTCCATTTTTCAGAATTGGATAAACAATGGTTTCATTATTCTGCGGTTGTTCTAATAATATGTATTCTTGATTTTCATCATCCCATTCAAATTCAGGAACACGAATATTGTCATCTGAATCGACGAATATTGGATAGTATAGCTTTGGACGGTCTTCTCTTTTATCGTTATTTCCAGACCTAATAAAATTAGCCCATGCAAATCGCCCTTTATCATCTTCTTTGGGGTAACGTTTCAATCTGCTTACTGTAATATCCAAAGAGTCAGGAATCGACTTTTCGGTTTTACCATAAAATAAGGCGTATTCGTGCGCAGGGGCAAATTTACCCTTTGTTTTTCGCCCGGCAGGATTAGAACGAACTGTTGCAATACCGGCTTGTTTTAAAAATAACTGATTCAAAATAAACCGTGTTCCTGTTACTTCTTCATCATCAATTGCCACACAGATTATTCCGTCATCTTTTAAAAGGTCATACGAAGATTCCAACCGTGCATGCATCATCGAAAGCCACGAAGAATCTTTGTAATCGTTTTTGTACAGAATTGCAGATGCATCTGTGTTGTAAGGCGGGTCAATGTAAACGCTTTGAATTGAATCAAGATACTTTTCCTGAATCAATTGAAGTGCATGGTAATTATCACTGTGAAAAACAACCCCATCGCAAACTTCATCCAAATTCTTCTTTTCAGAAATCTTACAAATTAGTTTCCATTTAAACTCTTCACTAAAATTAGTGGTATCGATGGGTAGTTTGGGAAATGCTTCGGGTCTTAGTGTCTTTGTGGCATCTTTTTCTTCTACACCAAGGCACAAAGACACAAAGTTTCCAGCTATTTCATTGCCAAATAAATTGTTCCATTCCTCAAGTTGCTTTTCGTTTTTCAATACTTCTCCAAGTATTTCATTCGCAAATTCATCAGTAGTAAACGCGGCCAGTTTGTCGAGTGTAATTACATAATCTGTGCTGATTACAAACTTCTTTTTCTCCCACAGTTTTTTCTGAAAATCTTCCACCTGGCTGATAAAATCAATAATGGTGGAAGCAATTTTTTTGAAGGTTTTTACAATGTTAAGCTGAAGTTTTATTTTTTCGTAGTGTGTAACAGTATCAAAAACCGTGAGGTCGTCTAATTTGAGCAGTTCGCTTTTGATATAAAAATCGAGTTCGCGGTTCAGGAATCCTTTCAGGTCTTTGTGAATAAAAAAATCGTATTTGTTGCGTGCTGTGTAACGGTTGAGTTCCCTGGTTAGTTTGGTTTTGTCGCCAGCCGGTTTGTTTAATTCGGCTAAAACAAAATGTTTAGTTAGCGATTTTGTGATGATTGGAATGGCGTAATCGTTTAACTCTTCCTGTGTTTTTCCTTTATTGTCTTTCTCACCGTTGGTCAGTGCACGGTATTCAAAAAAGATATTTACTTCATCTTCCGCAGTTTCAACCGGATTATCGGAAATGACAAAGTACTTGTTGTTTTCGCTTTTTGTATTTCCGTTTTCTTCCTGCAACTCGCGCAGCTTAAAATGTACATTCCAATGCCCTGTGGATGAAGGAACTTTGAAGGAATATTTTCTGAAAAGTTCGCTGCTTTTAATATAATACTGGTCGGCATTTGCCCAGTGAAAATAAATTTCTTCGCCGTTGTAGGGAACAACATATTTTTCCGATTTTCCGTATCTGCGTTTGCTTACAAAGTCGCCCTTATCGTAATAACGGCTGAAGAAAATGGTGAGGTGGTTGTATATAAGCGGCTCGGCATTGTTGGTGCTGATTTGATGTTCCAATTGCGATTTTAACGACTTGTAATGTTTGATGTCGGTTTCAAAATCTTCCTCATAAATTGCAATTCGCCCGGCGTCGTTCTTTTTTACCGCTTCCAGATATTTACTGATGTTTATCGATTTTTCCAGTTCCTGAACCTGTACATTTAGTTTTTCGTTTTCAGCCGATGCAAGAATATTGAGTTGTTCGCGAACTTTTTCAGTCAAAAGTTTATTGATGAACTCTTCAACTTCGGCCTTTTTGTAATGCAGTATTTTATAAATTCCAAAGTCAAGGTCGGCGCTTTCAAACTGAAAAAGTTTGGTTAAAAAGTCCTTTAATGTATGTAACGCTTCTGATATTATTATTTCACTTTTCATTGATTCTGTTGTTTTTTTGATATTTTATTTGTTCTTCTGCAACCTGCAAGGCCTTCAAAGCCAGGTCTTCGTCGCCGATTTCATAAAGTATTTTTTCGCTCAGGTAAAGTACAAGTAATTCTTCCTGGTCATAATTATAAAGGTTGGCGAGTTTTTGAACAATTTCTTTTGTCAATCGTCTCTCTCCTCTTTCCATTTTGCTCAAAATTGCAACGTCAATATCAATTGTTGCCGCAACTTTTCTTAAAGGAAGTTCTTTGGATTCCCTTAATTTTCTGAGCTTTTCACCAATTCTTTCTGTTGACATAACCGTTGTTGACTATTTTAGTCAAAAGTAAATTTTGTTATCAAAACGGCTGCTATTCCTCATTGCAAAGTTTTCAACATTTTACTTAATTTATAAGTCTAATGGTTAATTACATTATTGAAGTTTGTTATTTCTGAAAACCAAAACTATTCTTTTGCATTTATTCATTGTGTCATTTTAACACAAAAACATTTCGGTGTTTCCAAACCAAATTCTATATTTACCCGAAACATTTCAATAATTACAAAAACCTATTTAAATGAAATCTTTAATGAAAAATTCAATCCTTTTATTTTTAATGATGACAGCAATATCAACGATGGCGCAACAAGCGTTGTTTGGCGGCCAGGACATTAAATCGCCCGAAATCAAAACCGACAATTCAGTGATTTTCCGGGCAATGGCTCCAAACGCCAAAGAGGTTAAACTTTCGGGCGACTGGATGCCAACCACCGACCCAAACAACCCGTTTATCGTGCGCGATGTGGCATCGGTTACCAACATTTTTATCATTGGCGGCGGCCAGGCCGATTTGTATAAAGTGAACGACATTCCGCACGGGACAGTTGCCAAACGCTGGTACAACTCGCCCGGACTGGGAATGGACCGCCGGATTACCATTTACACACCTCCCGGCTACGAAACGGGTAAGGAAAAATATCCGGTTTTGTACCTGCTTCACGGCGCAGGCGGCGATGAGGAAGCCTGGGCAACGCTCGGAAGAACTGCCCAGATTCTGGACAACCTGATTGCACAGAAAAAAGTAAAACCGATGATAGTGGTGATGCCCAACGGAAACGTGATTCAGGATGCAGCGCCCGGCGAAGGACATGAAGGTTTTTATAAACCTGTTTTTATGGCTGCCAAAACCATGGACGGAACCTACGAAGCCAATTTTATCGACATCATTAAATTTATAGAAAGTAACTACCGCGTAAAAGCCGAAAAAGCCAACCGAGCTGTCGCAGGTCTTTCGATGGGTGGTTTTCACTCGCTGCATATTTCGCGTTATTACCCGAATACGTTCGATTACGTGGGTTTGTTTTCGGCAGCCATTTTGCCTAATCAGAATGTTTCGAGCCGTGTTTACAACGATATCGACGGAACACTGAAAAAACAGATGGACAACGGTTTTAAACTGTACTGGATAGGTAGTTGACTACCGTAAAAAGCTGGATGGAATGGGGTTCAAATACACTTATCGCGAATCCGAAGGCGGCCACATCTGGAAAAACTGGCGGATTTATCTTTCTGAATTTGCACAATTGCTTTTTAAATAATTTAAATAATAATCCTCTCCCACCCTGCAAATGCTGGGGTCGGAATAAAAACGGGAATGACCGGATTTTTAAAAGTTACCGGAGCATTGGGATTGGGCAAAGCTTTAAACGGATTGGGGTTCTTTTGCGCAAAATTTGCAAAGCCCGTTAATAATGCTGCAACAAATAAAAGATACTTCATGATTATTTGGTTTATGTTTTAAATGCCTTTAAATTTATTTGATAAAACTAAGAATTTATTTTTTTCGAATTGCTTTTTACTACCATCCACCGTAAAGTCCGTTTTCAAGCGCTTTCTTATAATTTTCGATATTGAATTCGTATAAAAAAGGCGCTTTGTGCGCCCCACCTTTTTTGGTTTCCGGCAGTTTGGTGAGGATATCGAATGAAAGTATTTTACGCTGAAAGTTGCGTCTGTCCAATGTTTTGCCCAAAATGGTTTCGTAAAGGGATTGCAGTTCGGGCATCGTAAATTTCTCGGGCATCAGGTTGTACCCTATTGGCTGGTAACTGATTTGCAACCGAAGCGTATTCAGCGCTTTTTGAACAATCAGGTTGTGGTCGAGCATTAACGTTCCAATTTCATCAAGACTCTTCCAAACGGCTTCTTCCGAAAAATAGTCGGGTACCGCAATCACTTTTGTAAAATCAACAAGCGCGTACATCCCAATCGAAATAAACCGTTTCTCAAACCATTCCATATCAGGATGGTCGCCCGACTCAATTAAATCTTTCACTGCAGGATTTATTTTCGAACGTTCCGGGTCGCTGAAAACCCTGAACTGCTTCAGAAAAATATCCCCAACACTGGTCCTTTCACGCAAAACCCGTGCGGCTGCTTCTTCTACGGTTTCGTTTTGTTTAACAAATCCTCCCGGCAATGCCCATTCGTGTGTGTATTTCATTTTCAGCAGCAAAACCTTCAACTGGCTGTTGTGAAAACCGAAAATCACACAGTCGAGCGAAACCGATTCAAGATAATCCCTGGCGTTAAAACCCATGATAAAATTCTTTCCTTTAGCAGTAAAATCTGAATAACAAATAAACCAAAATCTTTTGTCATTTTTTTGATTTCAGGATTAAAAAAACTATTATTGTGTCAAAATAACACATTAAAAATTAACCTGTGTTCTTCAGTTTATCACGATTAAAAAAACCAGTAAAATGAAACATCAACCGGCAAAAACCATCTTTCTGACAATCGGATTTATTTCCCTGCTTTTCTTAATTCAAAGTTGCGGCCCGAAATGGACAGAAGAAATCAAAGGCGATTTTAACATTGTAACCAATAAAGGCGGACAAATTCTCGGGTACTCGCCAAAATCGGGCATCTCACTTATTACCAAAAATGGCTTTGCATTTAAGGATTTGAATAAAAATGGCGACCTCGATATTTACGAAGACTGGCGCAAACCCGTTGACGAACGTGCCAAAGACAGGTGGTCGCAGCCCGTTTGGAGCAACAACGTACAACGGAAAACCTTTTAATGAAAGTGGCGCCAAAGCCAGCGATTTAAGCGACAATCAAATTAAATTCCTGACGGAAGATAACCTGCGGCATGTATTGATTACTGCGGTTGAAAGTCCGGGAGTTGCAGCTCAATGGAACAACAATATGCAGGCGCTTTTAGAAGGAATAGGTTTAGGAATTCCCGGAAATACAAGTTCCGACCCGCGCCACGGCAGCGATTCGTATGCCGAGTACAATGCCGGCGGCGGCGGAAAAATTTCGATGTGGCCCGGAACACTTGGCATTACAGCCACTTTCGACCCGGCAGTGATGAAACAATTTGGTGAAATTGCCTCAAAAGAATACCGCGCCCTGGGAATTACAACTGCCCTCTCGCCACAAATCGATTTGGCTACCGAACCCCGCTGGAGCCGTGTCGCCGGAACCATGG
>WTWZ01000109.1 GCA_009773765.1 Prolixibacteraceae bacterium
CAAAATGTTACACAAAAGCGAAATATATGTTGATTCATTCGGTAAAACTTTTAATGTTTAAATGGAATAATGACTTAGCTATATTATATTAACAATGCCTGATTTCTTTTTTTCTTTTGAAATTCAACTTTATGGTCATAAAAATAGCTTTTACCTAAAATCTTATAGATTTTATCTTTCCAACCTACGGGTGAAAATGCCAATAAAAACGACCGGAAAATGCTGTACTTTCGATCTCCCTGTAATAACCGATGCCAGTATAACTGGTAGAGCCCTTTTTCAAGTAAAAGGGGGAGAAGAATTTCATTTTTGAATTTTGAAAATGAATCCTTTAATAAAAAAGAATGATCAAATGAAAGGTTACAGTAATGTATCCGGTATTTGATCAAGGTTTTTTTAATGAGCCAGATTTTATGGTTATTTTGTGTGTATTTAATAATAAGTGGGTAATCTTCGAATAACGGATAATTTTCATCAAAACCTCCCAGCTTAAGTAATATTGAACGCTCCAGAAAAAATGCACAACCAGCGATACTATTCCCTCTTTTCAGAAGGTAAATTAACTGTTTATTAGGATCGCTTTGCATCAGTTCCTCAGGAGGATAAACTACCTCAAAATCAGTTCCATTCCTGAACGGGATAATTCCGTGAACTAAAAATTTAATTGACTTATCAGTTTCAATCGTTATAAACTGAATCATTTCATCTATGCTTTTCGGCAACAGCATATCATCGCCTGCAATAAATTTAATCCATTCACCCTTTGCCACTTTTAATCCCCTGTTTAAATTTGGGGATATCCCGGTATTTTTTTCTGCCGTTAACAGTTCGGCGCGAACGAACCTGTCTTTATTAATTTCCAGCCATTTTTTGCAAATCTCAACGGTATTATCTGTTGAACAATCATCAGTTATAATTAACTCCAGATTTTGATAGGTTTGTTCTTTTGCACTTTCGAGTGTTTCGAAAACAAATTCTGAAGAATTGTAAGTGACTACAACAATTGAAATAAGAGGATGACGGTTCTGCATTTTCGGTTTAATGAATAAATATTTGTTGTAATGTTAAAAAACAGTTTTGATTATTTTTTAAAAGATTGTATTACTTGTGTGATTTTATAGATTTTATGCTTCTTTATAATAATAACTGAGACACCTAAAACACCATATTTAACTTATTTAAAATTCAAAAATTGTATTCTATAATAAACCAAAATCGTTTCTATAATATTTCGAGGTTCTTTAAGTAAACAATTATTTGATTCTAATCTTTTGTTTGTATTGGTTAAGCAGCTTGATTAATCCAAGCCGCTTATTCAATTGAATTAAAGAAAACCAGCATGAGAATAAAATCAGTATTATCCCAGCGGTGTAGGTCAGGAGTGTGCTAAATAGTTTTACGGCCAGAAACCCTGCAACTGCCAAACCAAACTGAATTGTAAAAATTGAAATAATACTTTTATCAAAGTTAAATCCAAATTTTATTTTACTGACAACAAATACCTGAATGGTATATATAAGGTATGCAACTGCAAACGACAGCCCTAAACCAGTTAAACCCCAAAAGTAATATCCAATCAGGTTAAAGCCTAATATATAACTGGTTGCAATCAGTTCGTTCCAGAAAAACAGTTTTATAGTTCCTTTTGCCAGAAAAATAAATCCCACCGACCAGCCAATTGTCTTAAAAAACATGCCCAAAGCCGCCCACTGAATCATTTCGTTTACTTCTATAAACCGGTTTGAGTATAACAGGATAATTATCCAGTTAATGAAGATTAGAAATACAATTAGTATGGGAGCCAATATTAACAGGGCAATCTCCGTCTGCTGATTGATGGTTTGTTTACACAATTTATTATCATTTGAAACCGCGGAAAGCCTTGGATAGTAATCTGTTGACATTGCATTAAAAATCAGGCTCACATAAGTATTAATAATCACAAATCCGGCATTGTATAAGCCAACCTGATCAACACTTCCTGTTCTGCTGATGAAGATACTGATGATAAAGGAAGCTCCTAGCACCAACATTCCGTTCAGGCTAATCATGAAACCCATCTTAAGCATGTTTTTTCCCTCAGCAAAAGTCTGTGAGCGCGATACGACAGCTTTTTCAACCTTAACCTTTCCTGAAAAATACCATGACATCAATAAAGAAATGACTGATGTACTGATTATGCCGGGAACGATTCCATCGAGACCCCAAAAATAATAGATTGGAACAGTAATAAAAAGACCGGTAAAGCTGCCGGAAAGATTGGCTTTAGCCAGGTAATTTAATTTTCGCAGACCCTGAAGAACCACCAACTGACCACTGCTTAACTGATTAAAAAGCAGGGTTACTGATATCCAGACAAACGCAATTGTGTAATTTTTATTCCCAAAAGTGAGCTGGCTAAGCCAGGGCGACAAAAGTACCACAGCCAATAATCCGAACATCCCGGTTATCCAGGTCAATCGCCTTACAACCGTAATTACAACTCCAATTCTTTTTTCGTTTTCGGTTCCAAATACCGCAGCTATATCTTTTACCGCACTTGTCCCTAATCCAAAATTAGTCAGATTTCCAATAATACCAGTGGTTGAAGTTAACAGGCCCATTATTCCCATACCGGCTGGGCCTAGCAATAATGCAACAAACTTTGAACGAATAATTGAAATGATAATATTGAATACCTGCACCCCACCAAATATGGATGTAGCTTTCATTATTTGGCGGTAAGAGGAATAACCTTCAGACATGCAAAACTTTTATCAAAGATTTATAATGAGTTAATTGCATTTATAAAATTTTTCCATTGCCTTTCCTTTGAATAAATTATCTTCAATTTCTCCCTAGTTGTTTCCGTCAACTGAAGTCCCTGATCAGGAAGTGAAAGTACTTTTTCTATTTTTTCAAATAACTCAGAACTTGAACGATAAG
>WTWZ01000110.1 GCA_009773765.1 Prolixibacteraceae bacterium
TCAGGGTGACTGTCACCCTGAGCGAAGTCGAAGGGTGATTTAAGTAGCAAAACAATATTGAATACAAAAACACTTCATTATGAAACCATTCATCCGCATTAGTTTTTTGATTTGCACCGGCATTTTTTTATCCATCAAACTAACAATCGGCTGCACTAACTTTTTGGTTACAAAAGGTGCGTCGGTTGACGGCTCAACCATGATTTCGTATGCCGCCGATTCGCATATCCGTTACGGAGAGTTGTATTTCAGACCGGCAAAAAAGTGGCCTGCCGGAAGTATGGTAACCATTTACGACCGGGGCACGGCAAAACCGCTCGGTCAAATTCCGCAGGTTGAATACACCTACCAAACCATTGGTTTTATGAATGAACACCAGGTTGCCATTGGCGAATCGACCTTTGGCGGACGAAGCGAACTGGTTGACACCTCAGGTTTGATGGATTATGCCGCGCTTATGTTCATCGCGCTTCAAAGAGCAAAAACTGCCCGCGAAGCCATAAAAATTATTGCAGAACTAGTTGAAGAACATGGTTATGCCAGTTCAGGTGAATCATTTTCAATTGGAGACCCCAACGAAGTGTGGATTATGGAAATCATTGGCAAAGGAACCAATATTCAGACCGACAAAAACACAAAGCAAAAATACAATGCTCAAAAAGGCGCCGTTTGGGTTGCAGTCAGAATTCCCGACGGAATGATTTCGGCACACGCCAACCACGCGCGGATTACAACATTTCCAAAGGAAGACGGAGTTCGCAGCATCGGCAGTAAAAATCTCAGTAACATTTTTAAGCCTGAAGTTGAAGTTGTTTATGCCAATGATGTAATTTCGTTTGCACGTGAGAAAAAATACTTTGATGGAAATGACAAGAAATTCAGTTTCAGCGATGTTTATGCACCACTGAATTTTGACGCAGCCCGTTTTTGTGAATTGCGTGTATGGAGCTTTTTCAACGAATTTTCTGATGGAATGGGCAAACACTGGGATTATGCAACCGGCGATATTTCAAAAGACAGGATGCCGCTTTTTATTAAACCCAGCCGTAAAATCAGCCCGCAGGATTTGATGAATTTTAAACGTAACCATTTGCAGGGCACAGAACTCGATATGTCGAAAGATGCGGGAGCCGATCCTTTTGGGCTGCCTTACCGTTGGCGCGGATTGACCTGGAAATACGAAGACAAGGAATATTTTAACGAACGGACAATTGTTACGCAGCAAACCGGTTTTTCGTTTATCGCACAAATGCGAAACTGGCTGCCCGACCCAATTGGCGGTATTAACTGGTTTGGCGTTGACGATGCCGGTACAACTGTTTATGTGCCTTTTTATTGCGGAATAAATTATGTTCCAAAATCATGGGCCGAAGGTTATGGCGATATTCTGACTTATACCGATGATGCAGCTTTTTGGGTATTCAACCGGGTTGCCCATTTTGCCTATTTGTTTTACAGCCGTGTAATGCCCGATATTCAAAAACTACAAAGCGAACTTGAAAATAATTTCGCACAATTTACACCAGCGATTGATGCAGCAGCGCTTTCAGTCTGGAAAGAAAATCCGGAACTTGCACGTAAATTCCTTACTGACTATTCCGGTAATATGGCCAATAACACTGTGAAGGAATGGGAAGAGTTAGGTGAATTCCTTCAGGTTAAATATCTGGACGGAAACCTGAAACAGGAGAAGGACGGGGAATTTCTTCGCAATCCGTGGGGATATCCACAACCGCCATCATTTCCGGGTTATCCGGATTCATGGAAAGAAAATGTAATCAGGAATACCGGAGAGCGGTTTATTTATCCAAAATCTGAATAATTGATTAAATTCTACAAAACAAAAAATAGATTTACCTGTCTATTCCAACATTCGTATTTTCAAGTTTAGATAATTTAATGAGTACTATTTTTAACAATTCACCAAACGAAAAAAATGATTTATAGAAGAAACACAGTAAAAAGCTTCTACTGTTTGCAGCAGAACAATTTTGGTTTCCAGAATTTTCCTAAAAGATATTAAAATTTGGTTATCTTCGTTAAATATATAAAAACCAATTTACTATTTGAAATATTTTATTTTCATATTATTAATTGTACTATTATTTGTGTCATCCTGTCACAATATTTCTGAACCCACCCATGTAAATTTATATATTAAAGTTGATTCATTTGTTTATAAGGAAGCGACATATATTAAGTATGACAGCACAATAGCTTATGTTGACAGCTTAATAATAAATGATTTCATTTCTTGTAATTTACCTTCCAAAATGGTGCTTGACAGGAAAAACAACATAACTATCAGATATATTGGGGGATATCACGATAGTCTTCCTGCTTTTTTAGATCCTTTGCCGGTAATGTTAGATTGTCCGAATTGTATTTTTGATACCGTATTTGTAACTGTTCCATTAGTAGTCAGTTATGCTATTTTGGAAGTTACACATGGAACTGAAATTTGGAAAGATACAGCTATTTACTATCAAAATTCCAACCTAAAATTTTCACAAGATATTCTTAATCCTTATTTTGTTATTTATGATAGTACCCATAATTATTATGAAGAATTAATAAAAACACTTCAAGAGTATGGATTTAGGACTAATAATCAACAATTTCAAAAATTATTGGGTGATTATTTTAAACTTCATTTAGTTGAAAAAAATCGATTTATATACATGATTGATGTTTACCCATACTGGCTGTTTAATTCTGCCCAACTTATTTATTTAATACAATAACAATTATCTTATGAAAAATCTTAACTGCTTATCCACAATAAGCAAGTTATTTTATAATGTCATTATAAGTCACAGATGAAGTGGTTACTGCTTGTTGCATTAGCCTGTAAAACAATTTT
>WTWZ01000111.1 GCA_009773765.1 Prolixibacteraceae bacterium
TTGAGCAATATTTGATGAACTTCCACCGCGGGCAACATTGGTCCCTGAAGATCTTCTTTGACCGTATTGATAATTATCGGAATCGACCACATAAACCGGGGAATAAAACCTTCCACCAAAAAATGGTGGATGATAGCCCCAGCCATAACCCGGATATCCCCAGCCATATCCATGATGCCCCCAACCGTAGTATGGGTAACCCCATCCATAATAAGGATATCCCCAACCCCAGTTAAATGCATATGACCAGCGTGGATAGTACCCATAGCCATAAGAATGGAAAGGGTCATAATACCAACTGTCCCAGTAAAAAGGATCATAGAAATAAGGATTATGGAAACGACGGATACGGTAAGCGAAATCTATTTCATCGCCGTCGTAATAATTATTAATTACATATTTTACCTCATCATCATTGTAATATATGGTGGTGTCGCTGCCTTCGAGTCCTTGTTCAACACTGTATTGAAGTGCATTGACATCGCTTTCTGAACCATCGAAAATGTAATTGTTCATTACATTGGCGCCTTCTTCATTTTCTCCAATTTCACTTACAATAATTGTGCTTCCCGATTTTTCCCTTGCCAGTTGTTGTTCTGATCCGGGTTCAACAACAATTGGTGGTGGAACATCGCCGGGATTAAAATAGATATCATCCGAATAGGAGCTTGACACGTAACTTCCAGTAGAACAGGCACTCATCAGAATTGCCATCAACCCTAAATATGTAAATTTTGATTTCATAACTCATTCTCCTTTTATATATGTCAATAATAATTACTTTATTTGTAAACTCAAAATCATAAATATTTTATCAAAATCTGTACCAAATAAAGAAAATGGCTAAAGAATTAACTTCAAGAAGTGAAAATTACTCTCAATGGTATCAGGATCTGGTGATTAAAGCCGATCTTGCAGAAAATTCAGCCGTGAGGGGATGTATGGTTATAAAACCCTACGGATATGCGATTTGGGAAAAAATGCAGGCGCAACTGGATAAAATGTTCAAGGAAACCGGGCATGTTAATGCGTATTTTCCTTTGTTTATCCCAAAATCGTTTTTCAGCAAAGAAGCCAGTCACGTTGAAGGTTTTGCAAAAGAATGTGCCGTTGTTACCCATTATCGGCTGAAACATGATGATGAAACCGGTGAAATAATTGTTGATCCCGAAGCCAAACTCGAAGAAGAATTGATTATTAGGCCTACTTCAGAAACAATCATCTGGAATACTTACCGAAACTGGATACATTCATACCGCGATTTGCCCTTGTTAATTAACCAGTGGGCAAACGTGGTGCGTTGGGAAATGCGCACAAGATTGTTCCTCCGAACTGCCGAATTCCTTTGGCAGGAAGGCCATACTGCACACGCAACCATGCAGGAAGCCATTGAGGAGACCGAAAAAATTATCAATGTTTATGCCTCGTTCGCAGAGAATTTCATGGCGCTTCCGGTGATAAAAGGAATTAAATCAGCCAACGAGCGTTTTGCAGGGGCCATTGAAACTTACTCCATTGAAGCCCTGATGCAGGATGGCAAAGCCTTACAATCAGGCACTTCTCACTTTTTGGGACAAAACTTTGCCAAAGCATTCGATGTTACTTTTTCGAACAAAGAGGGAAAAGAGGAATACGTTTGGGCAACTTCCTGGGGTGTTTCAACCCGCTTGATGGGTGCACTGGTTATGGCACACTCCGACGACAAGGGATTGGTACTTCCTCCGAAACTTGCTCCGGTACAGGTGGTTATTGTTCCTATTTATCAGAAAAATGAACAACTTGCAGTTATCTCAGCGAAAGTTGACGAAATTATTGCCAAACTAAAAGCAAAAGGAATTACCGTAAAGTACGATGATGGCGATAACAAAAAACCGGGCTGGAAATTTGCGGAGTATGAATTGAAAGGAGTTCCCGTTCGCCTGGCAATGGGCCCGCGCGACCTGGAAAACGGAACCGTTGAAATTGCGCGCCGCGACACGCTTCAAAAAAGTGTAGTACAAATTGAAGGTATTGAAAACTACATCGAAAATCTTTTGGACGATATTCAAAGCAACATTTTTAATAAAGCGTTTGAATTCAGAAAACAAAATACTATCAAAGTCGATACTTACGACGAATTTAAAGAAGCACTGAAAAAAGGTGGATTTATTTATGCCCACTGGGATGGAACTTCAGAAACTGAAGAAAAAATTAAAGCTGAAACAAAAGCAACTATCCGCTGCCTGCCTTTGGAATTCGAAGAGGAAGAGGGGGTTTGCATTTACTCGGGAAAACCCTCGAAACGAAGGGTAATTTTTGCACTTGCCTATTAACTCGTTTTAAACCATAATCCAAATAGAGATGACTGAAAAAGAAGTTCGTGAATCGTTGCTGGAAACTTTTGTAATAAAATCAAATGTAAAACAGAAAGTTTATGAAAATACAGCTCAAACATTTTACATTTTAAAAAAGGTCCTGAAACAATTGGAAAGCGACTACCTGAAAAAAGTAAAAAACAAAGTTTCTCCTTTGGTTTTACCTGTTTATACAGAGCACGGACCCGCTGAGGCTGAATTTAAAATTGGCGGCGACCTTCTCATTTTCAGTATGCACTCCAATGTTTTTGAGTTCGACAATAAGCACCCGGTTTGGAAAACACCTTACATAAAAGACGATTCGCTGCGGTCGTATTGCGGCATAATTAACATCTACAATTTTTTGGCCGATTCTTTTAAGTACAACAGGGTGAATGATTTGGGATATTTGGTAGCCCGGATTTTTATTAACAAGGAAAACCATTTTTTTGTTGAAGGCAAACGCCAGCCAGCCGAAGTTGTAAAACATTTTGCTGTGGATACAATTTCTCCCGGTATTATCA
>WTWZ01000028.1:0-31938 GCA_009773765.1 Prolixibacteraceae bacterium
AATTTTATCGCCGGGAACAATTGTGTCTCCGGTACCTTTTACTTTTTCAATGTAATACAGTCCCGATTTTGAAGGTTCAACATCAGGGTAATTGGTTTGCATGTAAGCATCAAGCGTTTCAAGTTCCTTTTTTCTCAGTTTTTCCAAACTATTGTCATCGCCGCAGGCAAGAAAACCAAAAACCATGGCGGAGAAAATCAAAGAAATAATAACATGTTTCGTTATTCTGTTCACTATTATCATTTTATTTTAATTAGATGGCTTAATATCTTTCATAATAATTACAAAAACCAGTGTTTGATAAGGTTGTATAAATCCGCTCCCGGCGCTTCCATAAGCAAAATCTGAGGGTATAATGAGTTGCACCCGGGCATTTTTATTGATTACTTTCATTCCGTCGTCCCATCCTTTTATCATCGGCGGATTACCGAGGACAAAAGTATAAGTACTATCGGTTTGATTATGCCAGTACGATGTATCGAACAAGCGGCCATCGATAAAATACCCTGCGTAACCAACGGTGAGGGTATCGCCCGTTTTTGGATAAGCGCCTGTCCCTTCTTTCATTGTAACATAATAAATTCCCAATTCTGTGGTATCCACATCATTTTTTCTGGAAATTATGTCATCGAGGTACTTTTTCAGGTTAATTTGTTCCTCGCCGCGCGTAGGTACTGAAGTTTCGTCAATTTTTAAACACGAATAAAACGTTCCGGTTAGAACAATTCCTATGGCCAAATATTTCATAAATCGTTTCATGGGCAATTTTAAATTACTGTTTCCAATAATTGATGTTTATATGCAGGCAGAAGTTGCGTGAATTTACTAATTGTTTCTTCGAGCGTAATATTTGTTTCGCCGCCTGCTGCATTTAAATGTCCTCCTCCGTTAAAATTATCGTGCGAGAAATGGTTTACCGGAAAGTTTCCTTTTGAACGAAAAGAAACCTTTATCACCCCATCTTTTTCTATAAAAATGGCGCTAAACACAATATTTTCAATAGATAACGGGAAGTTCACAAAACCTTCAGTATCTCCCGTTTTGAAATTATAATTCTCAAGTTCTTTTTTTGAAATTGCAATGTATGCCGTACGAAAATCGGGTAAAACTATCATTTTTTGGTTTAAACAATATCCAAGCAACTGCATCCGGCTGATTGAAAAATTATGATATACCCCCGACTGGATTTTTGGGGTATCAATTCCGAATTTCATTAACTCCGAAACAACTTTAAAAGTATTTGGGTCTGATGTATTGTGGTTAAACGAACCTGTATCGGTTAAAATGCCTGTATAAAAGGCCTCCGCAGCGCTTTTGGTAATGTATTTTTTCATCCCTAATTTGCATAAAACATCGTAAATAAGCTCGGCTGTTGAACTGTAATGCGTTTCTGAAATAATGAAATCGCAAAAATTGGTGGGATAAGGATGATGATCAATTAATATCTTGGGTTTAGTATAATCCAGCAACAGTTTCTCCATTTTTCCTGCCCTGCCGACTTCGTTAAAATCAAGGCAAAACAACACATCCGATTGATTAAGGATTTCTTTGCCCAGTTTGTTGTTCCTGCTAAAAACTGTTATTTCTGTTTTGGCCGTAAACCATTTTAAAAAATTGGGATAATCGGTTGGTGATACAATTTGTGCTTTGTGGCCAAAACTATCCAGTACTTCGGCCAATCCAATTGCCGAACCAATGGCATCGCCATCGGGATGCTCATGTGGCACAATTGCAATGTTTAATTTATCATTGTAAAGCAATTGTTTTATGGCCGCAATAATCTGTATGTCAGTGTTTTTCAAAACAATTAAAAATTTGAACTGGCAAATATACTAAAACTGTTTACGGTGTAACGTCAAAATATTTCAATTTTTAATATTATTGCAGAATAATAACATTTATTAGAATATAAGAAATGGCTGGAAAAATCACATTTACAATGATAAAACCATCGGCGTTTAGGAGCAATTACACAGGTGGTATTTTAAAAATGATAAACGATGCAGGTTTTGTGATAAAAGCGATGAAATTAACCCGTTTATCAAAAGAACAGGCCGGAGCTTTTTATGAAGTTCACAAAGGAAAACCATTTTATGAATCGCTGGTTGAATTCATGAGTTCGGGGCCCATTGTTGCCGCCATGCTTGAAAAGGAGAATGCTGTTGATGATTTTCGCACTTTAATTGGGGCCACCAATCCCGCGAATGCAGCAGAAGGTACTATCCGGAAATTATATGCGGTAAGTTTACAGGAAAATGCAGTTCACGGTTCCGACAGCGATGAAAATGCGAATATTGAATGTGATTTCTTCTTTTCGAAGATTGAAATTATTTGAAAATTATCTTCTCCACCAATTCTTCCCCCGCTTTTTCGTTCAGTTTTCGGCAGATTTCCCCGCGCATCATAAAAAGCTCGTTTTTAACCACCGATGAAGTAATTTCAACAAAGAGGATTTTATTTTTTATTGACACACTTTTGGTGTAATGCGCAATGGTTTTCCCTAACAATTCTTCCCACGACTGAACTACATCAGCCTCTTTCAGCTTTTTTTCGATGCTGGTCCCTTTAACGAAATCACGCAAAACCTCGCTTAGCGACTGTGTGTTGCTTCTTCTCATTGCAAAAGTTCAATTTTTCCTGATTCAACATTAAAGATACGAAAATGGGTTTCCATTTTCCTGATTATCGAATCCAGATGCCCGCGATTAGTATCTGTAATAAATATCTGGCCAAATTGTTCGCCTGCCACCACCTTTACAATTTGTTCAACTCTGAACTCATCGAGTTTATCAAAAATATCGTCAAGTAAAAGTATGGGCTTCAATCCCGAAATCTCTTTTACAAAGTCGAATTGTGCCAGTTTTAGCGAAATCAGATAAGTTTTCATTTGCCCCTGTGAACCAATTTTTCTGATAGGGTACCCGCCAAGATAAAACACCAAATCGTCTTTATGAATTCCCTGGGCAGTAAACTGAATTGCACGATCCCTGGCAACCGATTCTTTTAAAAGTGTTTCCAGGTTATTTGAGTAAAGTGCAGATTCATGCACCAGGCTCACTTTTTCATTGTCCTGCGAAATAAACGAATAATACTGCTGAAAAAGAGGGATCAATTTTTCCACAAATTCACGGCGGTGTGCATGAATGCGGCTGCCATATTCAACAAGTTGTGCATCCCAAAGTTCTATTAAATCAGCATCGAAATAACGACTGGCTGCAAATTGCCGCAATAAATTATTGCGCTGCTGAAGCGCCCGGTTGTATTTCAGTAAATCGTTGAGGTAATGCTGGTTGTATTGCGAAATAACGCCATCCATGAACTTGCGCCTTTCCTCGCTTCCGCCAAGAATCAGGTTAAAGTCAGACGGTGTAATCATTACCAAAGGCAATAAACCGATGTGATCAACCAGCTTTTTATAAACCTTCGAGTTGCGTTTAAATTGCTTGCTGGCGCCTTTTTTAAATCCGCACGAAATGGTTTCTGTAGATCCAAGCCGCTTATAATTACCGTTCAGCATAAAAAAAATTTCCTCGTGATTGATGTTAAGCAAATCAACCGGTGTGGAGAAACTTTTACAAAACGACAAATAATAAACAGCATCGAGAATGTTGGTTTTACCAGCGCCGTTTTTGCCGATGAGGCAGTTTAGCTTTGGGGAAAATTCAATTTGAACCTCTTTCAGATTTTTAAAATTAACGATTGAAATATTTTCAATTTGCATAACTCAAAGCTTGTATTTTACCTGCAAAACTAATTAAAAACAGTTGATGATCCAGGCACCGGGGAAAATTCGGCAAATAACAGCCAACTGTTCATTAATATTCAAAATAATAAGATGTTTACCTCTACAGTTTTCAAAAAAAAACTATTTTTGCGGCACAATTTTGAATTCTAATACAATGGCAAAAAAGAACAGTAAACAAGAAGACAACTTACAGGAATTAGAAAGTGCATTGACAAAAACCGAACAGTTTATTGAAGATTACCAAAAACAAATAATTTATGTTATTGGCGCTGTTGTGGTTGGGGTAGCTGCCTTTCTTGCTTTTAACAAGTTTTACCTGCAACCAAAAGAAGATGAAGCTTTATCTCAGATGTTTATGGCCGAAAATTACTTTGAAAAAGATTCGTTTGATCTTGCCATCAATGGCGATGGCAACTATTTGGGATTCCTTGATATAATTGATGATTATGGGCTTACAAAATCTGCAAACCGTGCAAAATATTATACAGGCATTTCATATTTGCATATTGGTCAGTACGAAGATGCTATCGATTATTTAAAAAAGTTTAAAACCAGGGATTTACTTTTAGCCCCGGTTAAAGCAGGCGCAATTGGCGATGCAATGCTTGAACTTGGAGATTCTGAAGGCGCTTTAAAACAATACACAAAAGCCTTTTCGGCCAATGACAACGAATTAACAAGCCCTGTATATAAAATGAAGGCAGCCCGGTTGCTGGAGTCGATGAATAAACCGGAAGAGGCACTTAAATTATATGAAGAAATTAAAAACGAATATCCTGAATCGCCTGAAGGAACGATGGTTGACCGATACATTGCAAGGGTAAAAATTAAAATGAGTTAATATAACGAATTGATTTTTAAATTTGCCCCTCCGAAAGAGGGGCATTTTATTTATCTCAATATGGCAACAAAAGATTTTTCACAATACGATATCAGTTCGGTCCCATCAGCTTCGCGCATGAGGTTTGGAATTGTTGCAGCCGAATGGAATCCTGAAATTACTTTGGCGCTTACTGATGGAGCGGTAAATACATTAAAAAAACATGGCGCCGGAAATGATAATATTGTATTGAAATTTGTACCCGGAAGTTTTGAATTACCGCTCGGGGCGCAATTTTTGGCTGAATACGAAAATGTGGATGCTGTGATTGTGCTTGGATGTGTAATTCAGGGAGAAACACGTCATTTCGAATACATTTGCGAAGGGGTTGCACAGGGAATAAAAGATTTGAACCTGAAATATAACAAGCCATTTATATTTGGTTTATTAACCACGCTCAACCATCAGCAGGCGCTGGATCGTGCCGGCGGAAAACATGGCAATAAAGGCGATGAAGCAGCAGTTACTGCCATAAAAATGGTGCATTTAAAAAATTCCCTTCAGTAAAATTCAATTTTTTCCGGAAATTGAGGCATAAAAAAGGCCTGCAAATCAATGCAAACCTTAATTTATTAATCAAACTAAACCTTAACCCAAATATTATCTGTTTCCGCCTCCCTGCCGTTGGGCACGTCTTTCTTCCAAATATTTTTCGTATTTAACATACTGATCGGCAGTTAATATTTTTTTCATTTCCTTGCTCTGATCATCACGAATTTTGGTCATTTTTGCCCGCATTTCATCACTTGGCCCGCCGCCGCCTTGCATTCCTTCGCGTATTTTTGCCATTTCGTTCACAGATTTCAAACTCAGGTCGTACACTTTTTTCTCCTGGTCTTTGTCCAGTCCGCATTTTTCTTTAATTTGCTCAGTCTGGCGTTTTGCCATTTCTTCGGGAGTAGCATTTTGCCAGTTTTGACCCATACTTACCATTGTTCCAATGAGCAAGGCAATCATAAAAAATCCAATTTTTTTCATTTGCTGTAATTTTAAATTAAACGACTTATGTTTTTATTAATGCCCCTTTCGACCTTATAAATGATAAAAGGTTTAATCCTGGTTTTTATTTTTTCCTTGACGCCTGCCCTCCTCTTTGTTTAGCCAATTCCTCAAGCCGTTTCTGGAAATTAGATTTCTGTACAGGTTTCTTTTTATTGGCCTGCAGTTGCAATCTTATTTTATCCTCGTCAACAAAAAAGCGGATTAAATAGGTTTGACCGATTGTAATCACATTGGCAAGGAAATAATAGTAACTTAAACCTGCTGAATAGCTGTTCAGTATAAAAAGGAACATTACAGGCATCAGGTACATCATTGTTTTCATTCCGGGCATTGCCTGGCTGGTAATTGCCTGCTGGTTCATTCTGGTTGAAATTATAGTAGTGATTGTCATGAGCAAACAGAACAAACTTACGTGAGAGCCATAAAATGGTATGGTAAACGGAAGGTCTAAAATTGAATCGTATGTTGACAGGTCGGTTGCCCACAAAAACCCCTCCTGGCGTAATTCAATTGATGTTGGGAAGAAAAAGAACATGGCAATTAAAATGGGGAATTGGAGCAGCATTGGCAAACACCCCCCCATAGGATTTACTCCGGCCTTTTTGTACAAAGCCATTGTAGCCTGTTGTTTTTCCATCACTTTGTCAGCAGGGAACTTTGCGCTTAATTCGTCAATCTCGGGTTTTAATGCCCGCATTTTTGCCTGCGACAGGTAAGATTTATATGTAAACGGAAACAGGATAGTTTTGATAAAAATGGTAAGCAACAGTATTATCAGTCCAAAATTATCGATGTATTTTCTAAGGAAATTAAAAATCGGGATTATCAAAAATTTGTTTACCCAGCTAACAATAACATATCCAAGGTACACATGGTTTTCAAGTTCAATGTCATATTGTTTAAGGGTTTGATAGTGATTTGGCCCAAAATAAAACTGCATGCCAGTAGTTTCAGTTGGTTTCCCTTCGTATAGCAACGAAATATCGGCATAAAAATTGGCCAGATATTTTGGATTTTCTTCGAATTTGGTTTGCTTAATCTGTGCATTCGAAAATGATTCGTTGGCTATAATTGTTGAATTAAAAAACAACTGTTTAAAGCCGATCCATTTCAGGCGCGTACTTAAATTTTTTTCGTCCGATTTAGTTTTTGAAAGGTTATCAACTTCATCTTCAAAAAATTTGTACATAATGTTTGTGTATGTGTCTTCTCCAAATTGTGAAATTCTTTCCTGGCGCGGGACATCAAATGTCCAGTTTAAATTCAGGTGTGCCTGGTTACTGGCGATATACTGGTTCATTCCCTGCAGGTTCACATTAAAATCAACCAAAAACGAATTGTATTCGAGGGTATAAACATATTCCATAAAATTTCCCGGCGACACTTCCAACCGAAAACTGAACGATTCCTTTCCTCCCGGATTTTCCTTGTTGAACTTAATTTTACCCTCGCTGCCCTTTTTTACTTCGGGACCGGTAACAACTACTTCCTTTCGGTTAGCCAGTGGGGTAAAATAGAGTTGGTTGGTTTGAATACTGCGGTTTTGGGCAAAAAAGTTAAGCCCAAACTGCGTTTCTGGACCGTCAAAAAGTATCAGCGGCAAGGAATCGTGAGTTTGGTAATTCTTTAATTCTACCGAGTAAATTCTTCCGCCCTTATTGGTGAAAGTAATTTTCATCAGGTTATTTTCGAGTGTGTAAAACTGTTCTTCGCCAATGGCGGCATTTCCAAATACACCAAATTGATTTGTTTTTTCAAGTAACTGATTTTCAGGATTAATTGAGTCTGAAGCAGCAATTGAATTAATTTCAGCAGCTTGTTCCTGCTGTTGATTAATTATAAATTCCCGTTCGGCTTCTACTTTTGCTATTGAATCCCTGCGGTGTTTGGCAGCTTCTATTTCTTCTTTCGAGGGTTGGTTAATGATTGAGAAAACAACCAGAATTGCAAAAATAATGACTATTCCAATGATCGATTTTTTATCCATTTACTTATTTTACTAACGAGTTTTTAACAAAATCTACAAATAAGGGATGAGGGTTTAAAACTGTACTCCGGTATTCGGGATGAAACTGGACACCTACAAACCATTTATGAGCGGGTATTTCAATGATTTCAACCAGGTCGGTTTCAGGATTTATTCCTACAGGTATCATTCCGGCATCAATATATTTTTGGCGATATGCATCATTAAACTCGTATCTGTGGCGGTGCCGCTCATGAATTGTAAGTTTATTGTATGCCTTGCAAACATTGGAGTTGCATTCGATAATGCGACATTCATACGAACCCAGTCGCATTGTTCCGCCATAATCGGTAATTCCTTTTTGCTGTTCCATTAAATCGATAACGGGATGTGGGGTTTTAGGCGACATTTCAGTAGAGTCAGCATCCTCAATTTTTAAAACGTTACGGGCAAATTCGATAACTGCAACCTGCATCCCCAAACATATTCCGAGGTAAGGAACATTATTTTCACGTGCATATCTGGCAGTTAATATTTTCCCTTTCATTCCGCGGTGCCCGAAACCCGGCGCTACAATAATACCGTTCAGTTTCGACAGAATTCCGATGTAATTGCCGCTATTGATGCTTTCAGAATGTATCCAGTTGATATTTACCTTGCAACTGTTTTCGGCGCCTGCATGGACCAGCGCTTCAGCAATAGATTTGTAAGCGTCATGTAATTCTACATATTTACCAACCAGTCCAATTTCAATGGTTTGAGTTGGATTTTTAAGCCGCGTTAGGAAACTATTCCATTGTGAAAGATCGATTTTGTCGTTAAAAGGTAGTCCCAGCTTTTTGAGAACAGTAATATCCAGTTTTTCTTCCAGCATTTTTAACGGAACATCATAAATTGTGGAAACGTTTATCGATTGAACCACAGAATCAATTCCCACATTACAGAAGAGGGCCACTTTCTCGCGAACTGACATTTCTATGTTATATTCGGTGCGCAAAACCAAAATGTCGGGCTGTACTCCTTCTTCGAGCAACTGCTTAACAGAGTGTTGGGTAGGTTTGGTTTTTAATTCTCCGGTTGCTGCAAGATATGGCACTAGTGTTAAATGTATAACCAGCGCTTTGGTGCCAAGTTCCCATTTTAACTGACGGACCGATTCAATGTATGGCAACGACTCTATATCGCCAACTGTTCCGCCAATTTCGGTGATTACAATATCATAATTTCCTTTTGATCCAAGAATTTTTATCCGGCGTTTGATTTCATCTGTAATGTGCGGAATTATTTGAACTGTTTTGCCCAGATAATCTCCTTTGCGCTCTTTGCTGATAACCGACTGGTAAATCCGGCCGGTAGTAACATTGTTTGCCTGTGAAGTTGCCTCATTTAAAAACCTTTCGTAATGCCCCAAATCGAGGTCGGTTTCCGCGCCATCTTCAGTAACATAGCATTCGCCGTGTTCATACGGATTTAGTGTACCAGGATCAACATTGATGTATGGATCCAGTTTTTGAATGGTTACACTAAAACCCCTTGATTGTAATAATTTAGCGAGAGAAGATGCTAAAATGCCTTTCCCCAGCGATGATGTAACCCCACCGGTAACGAATATGTATCTTGTTTCAGACAATTTTTTCAATTTTTTTGAATTTAAGGCACAAAATTAATTAATAAAACTTATCTGAAAACTAAACCTTGTGATAATTGGCCCTAATGGTAAATAAAATAATTGCAATGGTTGTTAATTGTAAAAAATAAGGGTTGCCCTGTATCAGGACAACCCGTTTTCCTTTAAACAAAAAATATACAATACTATTTCATTTCTGTCTTTAACTGGGCAACCCACTTTGTTACCCTCCCGCCGGTAAGTTTCCCCTGGTTTTCCTGGTCAAGCGGAAGTCCAACAAAAAAATCTCCCCGCTGTGCACGCGATGATTCGAAAGTGTAACCTGCCGCCGGAGTTTTACCAACAATGTTGGCACCGCACTTTTCGAGAATTTCAACTAAAATACCAATGGCGTCGCAAAAATTCTCGGGATATCCTTTCTGATCTCCAAGTCCGAAAACTGCGAAATTCTTGTTTTTTAAATCCATTTCTTCCAGATCGGGCACAAATTCGTCCCAGTAGTTAGGTAATTCACCATCAAACCAGGTTGGGGCGCTTAAAATAAAATTATCATTTTCCTGAAATACTTTCGATGTAAGTTCTTCTGCGTTTATGGCCTGAACCTCATCTTTGCCAAATGCCTCGATAACTTTTTCGGCTACTTTTTTTGATTTTTGGGTGTGGAAACTATAAATAATTACTGTTTTACTCATTGCTGTTTTTTTATTAATACTCTAAAAGTTCTTTTGCACCTGTATAAATGCGATCGGCATTGGGCAAAATAGCCCTTTCGAGAATACGGCTAAACCCGACTGGCGTAAATGGTGAACCTATCCGTTTTATTGGGGCGTCAAGCAAACTGAAAGCTTTTTCAGTAATTAGTGCGCTTAATTCGCCGCCAAACCCTCCAAATACCTTATCCTCGTGAACAATTAACACTTTGTTGGTTTTTGCAACCGATTTCAGGATGGTTTCTTCATCCAGCGGAATAAGACTGCGTAAATCAATTACTTCAACACTGAACCCTTCATTTTCGAGTTTATTAGCTGCTTCAAGACTCAGGTGTGTGGTATTTCCGTAGGTTAACAATGTGAGATCGCTGCCTTCCTTACGGATTCTTGCTTTCCCGAAGGGTACCTCGAAATCAACTGGAATAACCGTGGCAGCTTTTGGATCCTGGTACAATGCCTTGGGTTCCATAAACATTGTCAGTCCTCTCGAACGGATTGCTGTTCGCAACAAGCCGGCCGCATCGTCAGCAAACGATGGGTAAACAATCCGAACACCAGGAATATTTGCCAGTGAGCCTTCTATATTTTGTGAATGGTACATGCCTCCGCCGATATAACCGCCCGAAGCAAGGCGAATAACAATGTTCGGGGAAAATTTACCATTCGATCGCCAATAGTCGTGGCTCGTATCAACATACTGTTCCATGGCTGGCCAAAAGTAGTCGGCAAATTCAGCCCCTTCAACCACTATTCTGATTTTATCGTTGTACCTTGACATTCCGTTTGCGGTACCAACAATAAAATCTTCGGCAATGGGCGCATTAAAAACACGATTCTTTCCAAACACCTGCTGCAATCCCTTGGATACATTGAAAATCCCACCTTTATCTTTATTTGCCATATCCTGGCCCCAAATAAACGTATCGGGATTGTGACTGAACTCTGCTTTTAACGTTTCATTCAACCCTGTTATCAGTTTTTTCTTTTCGCCTTGTTCTTTGTGTAAGCCATCAGGGTATTTTTCAGAAATATATGGTTCGGGCAATACAAAATTGTAAATTGATTCAGGCGAAGGATCGGGGGCGCTCATGGCAGCTTTGTGAGCTTCCTTCAACTCAGCTTTTGCAGCTTTTTGTATTTCAAGTATTTCCTCTTCTGTCAGTCTATCATATCGAAGTAATAAACGTTCGAATTTAGCCAGGGGATCATATTCCATTACATAATTTCGTTCCAACTCATTTCTATAGAGAAGATGATCGTCGGAATTTGAATGAGAGTGCATTCGCACGCAGTTAGCCTGCAAAAGCACAGGTTTTGACTCTTCAAGTGCATAACGCTTTGCTTCGGCCATTGCATTCATCGAATCGAACACATCTTTACCGTTGCAATGGATAATCCGGGTGTTTTTGAACCCGGTAAAATTATTAGCTACTTTTCTGTTGGCCGTTTGGTCTTTTTTGGGAACCGAAATTCCATATCCATTATCCTGAATTACAAAAATTACCGGAAGTTCTTCTTTATCAGCGCCATTAAATGCTTCATAAACATAACCTTCGCTTACTGACGATTCGCCTTGCCCGCTGATTGCAACTGCTTTTTCGCCATAATATTTAATTGCCCGTGCAACTCCAACAGCATGAAGTGCATGGTTTCCGGTTGATGATGAAGTACTATGGATATTCCATTCAGGTTTGGCAAAATGGTTTGACATGTGCCTACCACCACTCGAAGGATCGGTTGATTTTGAAATCCCGTTTAAAATTATTTCTTCGGCAGTAATTCCACATGACATGGCCGTAAGCAATTCGCGATAATATAAAAATATGTGGTCTTTGTTTTTCTCAAAATGCTGACCCACGGCCAGTTGAATTCCATCATGTCCAGCATAAGGGGCGTGATAAGACCATCCGATTGCCTGTTTTAAATAATTGGGCGCTTTGTCGTCGATGGCGCGCCCGAGAATCATCAGGTACAACCATTTTCTTAAGGTTTCCTTATCCGTTTTTTTTATGGAATAAATTTTAGGTATTTCCATCTCATTCATTTTTTTACCTGTTTTCTGATTTTCTTAAACTGTGCGATTAATATCAAATTGTTCGAGGTTATCTGCTATTTTCCGTAAAAATGCACCTCCCAGAGCGCCATCGATTATCCGGTGGTCATACGATAAGGAAAGGAACATTTTATGGCGAATAGCAATTACATCGCCGGTTGGTGTTTCCAAAACTGCCGGTTTCTTTTCAATGCTCCCGGTAGCCAGAATTGCAACCTGTGGCTGATTTATAATGGGTGTTCCGATTAAATTACGGAACGATCCGAAATTGGTAATGGTGAAGGTACCACCCTGAATTTCTTCAATTCCCAGTTTGTTGTTACGGGCTGCATTTGCAAGTCGGTTTAATTCTTTGGTTAAACCTACCAGATTTTTCTGTTCTGCATTTTTAATCACCGGAACAATAAGGTTTCCATCGGGTTTGGCTACTGCAATCCCAATATTAACATCTTTTTTCAAAATAATTTTATCCCCATCAACAGAAGAATTTACCAATGGGAATTCAGCAAGCGCTGCCGCAACGGCTTCTGTAAATACAGGCATGAAAGTTATTTTCTCTCCGTATTTCTTTTCAAATGCCTCTTTATTTTTATTTCTCCACAAAACCAGTTCAGTAACATCTGCTTCAACAACCGAAGTAACGTGTGGCGAAACCTGTTTCGACCTTACCATGTGGTCGGCAATTAATTTACGTACCCGGTCCATTTCAATAATCTGGTCGCCGGCGCCAATTGAAACCGGCTGGGGAGCAGTGGTTTTGCGTTCAACAATAGTTTCAGTTTTTTGAACCGGAGGAACTGCTTTTCCGCCCTTTTTATTTTTAATGTATTCAAGAATATCATTTTTTTGAACACGTCCATTTGCACCCGAACCACTAATTGCCTCGAGTTCTTCAAATGAAATATTTTCCTGTTTGGCAATTGTTTTAACCAATGGCGAATAGAACCGGTTTGACAATTCACGGACATTATCAACCAATTTTTCTTCACCCAATGCAGTTGTCGTTGTACTTTCTAAAGGTTCACTACTTTTTATTTCAGAAACCGGTGAAGACGCACCAGCATTTGCTTCATTTCCGCCTCCCATGTTTATTATTGCCAATACTTCTCCTACTGCAACAAGACTATTTTCGGCAAAAAGTATCTTAGTTATTACGCCATCAACAGGCGATGGTATTTCAGAATCAACTTTATCTGTGGCAACTTCAAAAAGAAGATCATCTTCCTGAACTGTATCACCCTCTTTTACAAACCATTTGGTGATGGTACCTTCCTGGATACTTTCACCCAGTTTAGGCATAACTATTTGAAAATTTGACATGATAACTATATAGTTTTTAAAGTTTATTGCAATTTACGGTTTATATAACAAGTCGAATATTGAAATGTTCACATTACAATTTTAATTATAATGCTAATTTTCCTACGATGTCATTAATTGAATTTAACCCATGTCTTTTCATGTAATTTTCAATTCCATCGATGATTTGCAAAGGAATAAAAGGATCCTTAAAAATTGCTGTGCCAACCTGAACCGCAGCAGCGCCGGCAAGCATAAACTCAATAGCATCGGCAGCATTCATTATTCCCCCTATTCCTATGATGGGGATTTTTACGGCATGATATGCCTGCCACACCATTCGCAAAGCAATTGGTTTAATTGCAGGTCCCGATAATCCGCCTGTTATGGTTGAAAGCAATGGAATCCTTTTTTCAGCATCAATTGCCATTCCCAAAAATGTGTTTACCAGCGAAACAGAGTCTGCCCCCTGCCCTTCCACTGCTTTCGCAATTTCCGTAATATCGGTAACATTGGGCGAAAGTTTAACGATTAATGTTTTAGTACAAACCCGCCTTACTTCGCGTGTTACGGCTTCTGCTCCCGGACAACTTATCCCAAACAACATTCCGCCTTCTTTTACATTCGGACACGAAATATTTAACTCTATCGCCGATATTCTTTCTAATTCATTTACTTTCTCTGTCACTTCTATGTACTCTTCAACTGTTGAACCATTTACATTAGCAATCAGATGTGTGTCGTAATCCTTAATCCGTGGATAAATGTGTTGAATAAAATAATCGACTCCTTTGTTTTGTAGCCCAACCGCATTAAGCATCCCTGAAGCGGTTTCAGCCATTCGCGGGTACGCATTTCCATCACGGTTTTTCAGGGTAATTCCTTTGAGTAAAACTGCCCCTAATTTTGAAACATCATAAAAATCATTTAGCTCCTCGGCAAATCCCGAAGTTCCGGAAGCAGTCATTACCGGATTTTTAAAATCCAAATCCTTAATTTTTACACTTAAATCTGCCATTTCAAATCGTTGATATTAAATACTGGTCCCTCGGTGCAAACACATAAATTACCCCTTACCGTTGGTTCAATACAACACAGACAAACACCAAAACCACAAGCCATAAGGTTTTCGAGCGACACTTCACAAAATATATTACTTTTTTTCGCTTCTCGGGCAATTGCCTTCATCATTGCATCAGGGCCACATGCATATATTTTATCGAATGTTTTTAATTTGTTTTGAAAAACGGAATGCTGAGTAACAAATCCCCTTTCGCCCAATGAACCATCTTCAGTGGTAAAATAAAAATTTCCAAATTGTCTGTAGTCATCAATATTTATATGATCTTCAAAAGATTTAGCCCCCAAAATTAAATGTACATTATCAGGATTTAAACCAGATTCCTTTGCAAGAAACAGCATTGGACCAACACCACTTCCACCGCCAATTAACAGAATTCGTTCGTTAGGAATTGGGAATGTAAATCCTTTTCCCAATGGAAATATAAGGTTTACTGATTCGCCTGCTTTAATTTCGGTTAGTTTTTTAGAACCTCTGCCAAGTATTTTTACAATCAAAGAAATTGAATTCAAAGAATAATTTATTTCAAAAACTGAAAATGGCCGCCGCAAAAAAATCTCACTGCTATTATTAATCTCAACATTTACAAACTGTCCAGGTACAAATTTTGGTAAAGGTTTAATAGAAACCAGTCTGATTAAAAAATTAGTAGCATTTAATGGAGTATTTTCTATAATCACCAAATTTTGAACTTCTTTTAAACTCATGCTGCAATAATTTGGATACAAAGATAAATAATGGCGGTAATTATTCTGTGCCTAATAATTTAATTGGTAACATAAAAAAAGGACCGCCACTCTTGACGGTCCACATGAATTCTGTACCTTACTTAAACTAACTCTACTCGTATTTTATATTTTAAGTCACAGATGTGATTCTTTTGTAATTTAGTAATGGTACAAATGTAATATTAAATAAATACAAAATACATTTGTAAATATAATTATTTAAAAAAATCCATGTTTTTTACAAATTCAAATTGAATATTGCCAATATAAGATTGCAAAATGAACATGTAGTAGAATTACTCAAATTTACAAAAAGGAAAAGGCCGCTATTCCTAACGACCTGGTAACTCTGTACTTGCTGCGAACAACTTAATTGGGTTTGTAAATCTCTTCGCGTTTAATCTAAATGTCCAAAAATTCAATCTGTTTAATTATAATACAAATGTAACTCCAGAAATTGGATATCCAATACATTCGTTAAATTATTTTACGCTTTCGGTATCGATAATATCAACAAATGTAAACTATAAATTATTCTCGCATGTTAATATGCATTATTGCAATTATTTATGTAAAAATAGCACGATAAACCTCTTAGGTATTCAAAACATAATGGTTGATGTCGCCAAATCAATCCTTCGAATTATAATGATATTGTTTGATTTTTTTGTTAAAATAACAGTATATACTATTTTGTTTATTTAGGATGATATTCAATTTCATCTATATATGTGACTACATTTGTAACTAAGCCATTAATCGGGTTTACGTTATCTGTGTTATGCTTTTTAAACATTTACAGATATTCATTGATTTTGCAAATCATATTTTATAACTAAATACTTACAAAAAAAAGGGCTGCCACAGAAAGCAGCAACCCTAATTTTATCACAACTCCTTATGATAACAGAATGTGGAGTTTATAAGTCATCAATCATCAATTCTCACTTTTTATTATAGTCTATAAATGTTCCGTCTTCAAATAGTAAAACTACCTTGCTTATAGGTTTTTCCATTTTAACATTATCAGTCACATCAATTTTTTGTTCCTTAATCAGTGGCTTAACTGTTTCTTTCGGAGGCTTAATCTCCGGTTCGCTTACCTTTTGAATGTCGGATGTCATTTCTCCATTTCCTGTTAACAGCCATCTCGCATTTAAATCAGGGAAACAAATAAGTAATTTTTCAATGAAAGCTGCACCAGGCATATTTCTACCGTTGAGAATATGTGAAATATTGGAACGTTGAACCTCTAGCAGATTTGCAAGTTCTCCTGCAGAGACACTTTTGTAATCCATATATTTCTTAATGCGATCCTTCATTTATTTTCAACGTATCATTTTTAACAAAATACATTGTAGGTTAGTTTATGTAAGTAGTTTCAAATGAATGTACGAATGTAATATAAATTATTTACAAAAATTTTATAGCCTGAAATATTTTATCAAAACTGGTAAAAATGGTTTAAATAGTCCATATACTTTACTTTATATATTGTTCATAAAAAGCTGAATACTAAGAAAATAAGCAATATATTATGACATAAATAGATTTTTATGAACTACAATTTGAAATATAACTAAGATAATAATTTAAATAAATACGATAAATAACTGGAATAGTGAATTATATGTAATATATATAAAATTATTCTTCAAAATTGCAATAAAAGCATTTTTGTAAATTAACCATGGTAAACAATTTCTACAAGGATTGAAAAGTCGATTCTGTTTATGTGTTGGCGTATTATTGAAATTATTTTTAATTAATTATATTTACATTTGTGTTTTAAAAAAATACAGGCTCTATTTTATGCGTGACGTTAAAAAAAATAATATTTATACAATTCAAAATTTAATATTTATATTTTTAATAGATGTGGCGTGATAAATACAATAACTAACTCCCAATTTAAATTACAATATCGAAAGGATATTGTTACTTTTGTTAACCTTAAATTTTTCTTTTAATTTTTTATTAAAATAATTTTTCGTAAACTATTTTTTTGCGATAAAATAAATATTAATTTCTCCTGAATCTCAAAGGTCGGATAACGAATCTAACACATTGATATTTATATTATTTAATCGTCAAACTAAATTATTATTTTTGGGGTCAAATCATTTGAAAACATTTAAATTTATATGGAATGAGGTCATTTCAACTATTATCAATAGTTTTTTTCCTTTTATTTTATTCGCTTGTTTCTTTAGGTGCAATAAAAAGTGTAGTGCGGATAGTTTCGCCTGCGAAAAAGAAAATAGTATTTTGGTTTATGCTTATTTTTTCGTTAACAGTTGTGGCGGGTTTTGTTTTACTTTATGTATGGCCACTGACCACCCGGAACACCAAAGAATATACCTACCATTTAATGTTTAATGCCTTTCTTTCAGTCGATTTTGTTTTTAAAATTCCCCTTGCCGTGTCTCAATTACTGGGAATTCAATTTTCTGTTAAAAACAAAGCTGTAATCTATTATATCGGACTTGTTTTGTCTGTAGGATTGGCATTCGGTGTAATTTATGGGACAATTTGGGGAAGAAAGGATTTGACAGTAAATAATATTGACATTGAATTTATCCGATTACCTAAAGGATATGATGGTTTAAAAATATTGCATATTTCTGATATACATCTGGGTGGATTAATGAAATCAAAACATTTGATGAACCAGGTTGTAACCGAGACTGCGAAAATAAATCCTGACATGATTTTGTTTACTGGTGATTTGGTTAACAACTTTTCGTCAGAACTGGAAGGATGGAAAAACATTTTTCAGGAATTTACGAAAAATAGGCCCAGCTTTGCGATTCTTGGCAATCATGACTATGGTAACTATTCAAATTGGAACAGCGAATCGGAAAAAACTGAAAATTTCAATCAAATTTTAAATGCACACAAAGATTTTGGTTTTCGACTTTTAAACAACGAAAACATAAAATTAAAACTGGGCGAAGATTCAATTTTTATCATAGGAGTCGAAAACTGGGGCCATCCCCCGTTTCCTCAATATGCAAACTTAGAACAAGCAATAAATGGAGTTCCTGCAAATGCTTTCAAAATTTTAATGACACACGATCCGTCTCACTGGGACCAGTTAATTAAGCAGCGTGGCGATGTTCAGTTAACCTTGTCGGGGCATACTCATGGCTTACAGTGGGGAATTGTAAAAGCCGGCATCACTTTCAGTTTAAGTTATTTTGTTCGGCAAAACTGGGGAGGATTATACAATTACGCTAATTCATATTTGTACGTAAATGCCGGGCTCGGTACTGTGGGTATCCCCTGGCGAATTAATATGCCTGCTGAAATGACCGTCATTAATTTAAAGAGAGTTGAAATCGATTGAGAACAAAAAATCAAAATAAACATTCTGCTTTTCAGGCAAATACGATGCACGAAATCCTATTTCTACAGGTGCATAAAACCTGAGGAAATTGGCATTTCCACTAAGTTCGATCCCAAACGACGAAATATTTTTATTGAAAGTATCCACTACTTTTCCTTCTTTATAAATATTAGCATTTAAATATGCATAATCTGCAAATAAAGAAGCATTTACGCGTTGAAGATACACAAGACTTCCCAAGCTCCATTCAGGATAAAACACCGGTAATTTGTAATCAGATGCCAAACTGTAAATGAAGTTGGTATTGATTTTTCCCCATCCACGGGGATATCGAATAATATCGGAAAAACTTATTGTCCCCGCACTTTCTTTATTCTGAACTCCGCCGAAAAGGCGAATTCCATGGTTTTGTTTAATTCCCGGAAAATAAAAATACGACTGGCCGAGTATCAAACTTCCCAAATCAGTTGTTCCAAAAGGCGAATGCCGATACAATCCATCAATAACAAATCCAAAATTAGGATAAACGTCCTGCACACTTTTCCTGATTAATTGCTGAAAATAGATCCGATAAGTAACCGACTGAAAACTACCTTCTAAAAACTTTTCAGGTGTTGAAGGGTTGTGGGTGTATTTGGTAAAATCATATTTTACTTCGGGTTGCAGAAACCGTTTAAATTTTCCTATAGAAAAATCCAACGGTATTCTAACATTTGCACCGAAATCAGTTTCTATCCATGTAAATCGCTTCAATAATGTATCCTGCGCAACTACCTGGCCTGAAGAGTTTTTCGTTTGTTCTATTAAAATGTATTGCGATGCGCTGTTACCCGAACTGATTTCAAAATCGAATATCGGGTACCAGCCTTGGTAACTGTAAAGGCCGTAAAAACTACCTGTTTTCTCGGTTAAATTCCATTCGTAACCCAGATTTAACATAGCTGTTCCGAGTTTATTTTGCGAAATAACACTTACTCCTGGTGTAATTTCATACGAATCGGCATCGACAACAGCAGGCGCCCAACTGTGAAAATTAAGCAGATGTTTTACTTTACTGTATTTTTCCGATTCATATTGAATAGTATCCGGAGTAGAAAAATTGATTACTCCAGGTTCCTGTTTTGCCAATTCTTCGGCTAAAGCATATTTGCTTTTTTCAATATTGTTAATATTACGCAATTTCAGTTGGTTTGTGTCAAGTTTAATCAACCGAAATCCATCAGCAGCGTAATCGCTTAGAATCAGATTTTTACCGTTTGGCGAGAAAGCAGGTGATTCAATTCCAAAACGCGATTCATAAATCCGGTGAACTGATTTTTCATCCAAATTCAACCTATATAAACTGTTTTTACCTGAATATGAGCTGACAAAATATAAGTTGTTGTCAATCGGTTTGAGGTTTTTTATTTCTCCCAAATCTTTGTCGAATATAATTTCGAATTGATTGTTTTCAAGATTAATTTTTGCCAGTCGCTTTCCTTCACGCATAAGAACCACAAAAACCACTTCCTTTTCTGTTAACCACTCGGGAGAAAAAAAGTAGTTATTATTTCCGGTTTGAAAACGATACAACAATTTTCCGTCTGAAATTTGATAAACAGATATAAAATATTCGCTTGAAAAATTGGATTCAACCACAACAATCTTGCTTTTATCAGGGGAAACAGATGGTGCAAAAGCCGTAAATTCGGGATAAACTGTTTGTTTCTGATTTGTTTCAATATTTAATAGCCGAATATAGGATTTTCCACTGTGCTGCCAGCGAGCATCAGGAACCTGTTCAGACCAAACCATCAATTCGTCGCGATAATTAACTGATTCATTAAATATTATTCCAGGAACTTCAATTTTCTTTTCATTTCCTGAAAAGTTGAGTTTTACAAACGAAGGAATTTGGTTTAAAGCCGTTCTATACGAAATAATGGTTGAATCGTTAATCAGGTGATTGTATTTATAATTTGAATAGGTTTTATTTTTCGGAGAAATGATTTCAAAAGCATTAGGCTGAAAAGTTTTATCTTCTTCAATCCATTCATTTTTTAGGTTTTCGAATACATAATTATACAATTTTACTTTTGTAAATCCTGTTTTTTCTTTCAGCGCTTTGTTAAAGGGTGTCAGTGAAAATGGCTTTGTTCCCACCCGATTGATAACTGAATTCCACAAATCGGCCCCATATTTTTCGCGCAATTTTCCAACCATATAATAGCCGAGTTGATAATGATTGGGGACATAATTTTTATACGAACCGTTATATGCTTTATCATACTTATAATTTCCCCTTTCAACAGCCAG
This sequence comes from Prolixibacteraceae bacterium, assembly GCA_009773765.1. GTDB lineage: Bacteria > Bacteroidota > Bacteroidia > Bacteroidales > Prolixibacteraceae > Draconibacterium. The sequence goes on from WTWZ01000028.1 coordinate 20,736, forward strand.
CGCTTTGTGTTCCATTAAAAACGAAGGGAAACGCCCGCGACCGTAATTGCTAAGTGCAGTTTCAGAGATAACTGCGTCTCCCTCGATAAACCACCACGGAAGATAGCTTCCAAAAACCAACGCAGTACCCTGTTCTCCCAACAGAATTTTAATGATTTTGGGCAATTCGCTATTCACTTTATCGATTTGTACAACGTGCCTGAACTCGTGAATTGCCAGTTGTTCAATCCAATCCTGTGCATAAATTCCCTGATGAGGAATGGTATAAAACTCCGACCGTTTGGGGGCCCAGGCAACCAAACCATTTGATTTTACCGTTTGCGTGTGAAGAATTACTGAGATTTTTTTAGGTTGATAATTTAAAGTCTGTCCACCTTTTTCATAAACTGTTTCCATTATTGCTGCCAGCTTCTGAGCCTGTTTTTCGTAATAATCAGGAAAGATAACCTGGAAATTTTCGGTATTAATCTGACGCCATTTCAAAGAAGCCGGATCCTGGCCCGTATGAAAATACTGTGCTTTGGATACATTAAATAACCCAATAAAAACTAAAAAAAGAATCAGCTTCATCATCCCAAAAAATTAAAGTTTCCAAAATACATAAAATGGCTGCATAAAAACAAAAAGCCCGGAAAAATTTCCAGGCTTTCATAAAATATCAAATCCTTTTATCTTACTTCATTTACTCCCAAAATCGGAATCGGGTTATCGTCATCTTCCTCATTTAAAACTGCCTGATACAGCGACGCAAAAGCAGAATGAATCCACATAATAGAGATCAGAACTCCAAAAATGAATACAATAATTCCTGCAATTATCAGGAAGAATGAAATTATGGCCATGAAAAATATCGTCCAGCCATGCCCTCTGGTCATTTGCCAGCTTTTTTCAACGGCTCTCATTGGTTCCATGTTTTTATCCATTACCAGGAACGAAACAAATGCAAGCCGGCATGCAATTATTATTCCGGGAATAATTAACATCACAAAACCAATGATAACCAACGCTGTAACAATTAAATTGGCTAAAATAATATTCAGATACTGGTTTTTAAAACCATCGAAAATTGTGATTAAACTGGCTTCCTCATCGCGCATTGCTTTCAGAAAAAGAAAATTCTCACCGTATTTTATCACGGGTAAAAATAAAAATGCGTAAGCCATTCCGAATAAAATAACCGGAAAGAACATTAAAAACTGCCATCCAAAATGTCCGTCAGCTTTCCATGTTGCGCCCGCCGGCCCATTTAACAGACCAACAATAATTACCGCAAGTAAAAGCGGTAAAAACGCTTTTTCGAACATCTTTCTCCAGGCAAAACTAAAACTTCCGCCAATGCTTGGGTTTAAATTGTAATGTTTAATAGTTTCCATTTTCTTTGTTTTAAATTGTTTATGAACTTGTTTTGATTCAAAATTAAATCACTACAAAAAAAAATCCTTCATACTTTGGTAGTATTTTGATAAATAACTACTTTGGTAGGACACAGAATTTTAGTCGCTTTCTGTTTTTGTGCAACACTACTTAAGTTGAAAATCTGATGTTGATAGATTACGCATTATTCAGTTTAACCTTTATCGTTTCGGCTGCGCTTGCCGTTATTGGAATTATGCTCTCCTATCAGTTATATCAAATTCATCAGAAACCCGTTTTACAGGTTTTATTGTACCAGCAGATATTTTTGATTTCGTTTTTTGTTTACGGTATTTGGGGAAATATAGCATTACAGGAGATTTTGGCCGATTTAAACCTGCCCGCCGGATTAAGTTCCAAGCTCACGGTTTTCATTCCTGTTTTGGGTATTCCGTTTTTAGCGGTAAGTTGGTTTATGTTGCTGCGTTTTTCATTTGAACTGAATGGAATCAAAGTCACCAAAATGTTCCCGTTTATTTATTTCCCCGGTTTGTTCATTTTCATTCTTCTTTTTACTGTACTTGTTGATAAAGAAATAGTTAACATTAATAATGGCCCTGACCGTTTAATCATCCGGTCGATTGCTTCAGTGAATTTAATTATTCATTTCATTTTTCTCGTTCCGTTCTTTACCCAAAGAAAAAACAAACCTTTAACCAGGGAAATCAGGTTTGCGCAAAAACATGTTGAATTGTACCTGGCCGGGGTATTTTTATATTCGGTTATGTTGTTTTTTTACAACTTTTGGGGAACGTTTTCGGTATGTATTTCAATAATACTTTTGTTTGCAGTCAGTATTTTAATTCCTGTTATAATCAAGTTCAACAAAAAAACCATTCTTCTGCCTCACAACCAGAAAAATATGAGCTTTACCGATTTTTGTAATTTGTACGAAATATCAAAACGCGAATCGGAGATAATCATTGAAATATGCACAGGTAAATCGAATAAGGAGATATCTGAAAAATTGTTTATCACGCTGCAAACCGTTAAAGACCACAATTACCGGATTTATTCGAAGTTAGGCGTGAAAACAAGGGGGCAGTTAACAAATCTGGTTAGGGAAAAAACCAGTATTTAAATTCGTTATTCTTCAAAAAACATTTCTTCTTTAATCCGGGTAATCCGGTCGAGCGCGTAGTTTACATTCCTGCCACTTTCTCCGGCTTCCAGTAAATAAATACGGTAATAATTGAGCGCCAGCGTTTTATTCGAATTATACTCCTCGTATGTTGTGGCAATTTCAAACAATGCTTCAACATTGGTTGAATCGAGTTCGTTGGATTTTTGAAGTGCAGCAATCGACTCTTTAAACTTGCGTTGTTGTCCACAAATTTGGCCGAGATGGTGGTACATTTCGGACAAATAAGCAGGTGTTGCAGCTTCAATAGCAGCATTCATGTATGCCTCGGAAATCTCAAAATTGTTTAGTTTTTTGTGGCTTAAGCTTAGATAAAATAAAACGTACGGGTCGTTTACAACCTGGTTTACACATTTTTCCAGAATCCGTATTGCTGTATTTTCATATTTCGCAAAATACAAACTGATGCCGTAATTCATCAGGGCAGAATACACCGAATCGCCACCGGCAGTAAAGTAACTTTCATAATCAGTTTTTGCTTCTGAATAATTCTTAGTATCGAAATAAAACTTTGCACGCCCGCCAAAAAGTTCGGCATCCTGGGGAAAATTGTTCAGTCCGTTTTCAAACAACGCAAGTATCCGGCCAACTTCCTTTTCCTTGTCATATATCCTTACAAGGTTGAAATATGAGGAGTAATCGCGCGGATTTTGTTCCAGCACTTTTTCGTATAAAACTTTCGATTGTAATTTATCCCCGGTTCTAAATGCACAAAATGCCAGTTGCTTGTTCCAGTACACATTTGTAGAATCTGATTTATATAGTTCTGAAAAACAGTTGTATGCACATTTGTAATCTTTTAACAAAATGCAATTTCTTCCCAATTTCGCCTTCAGGATTAAGTTTCCGGTTTGTAAGCTAATCGCTTTTTTAAAATAGCGGTTTGCATCGTGATAGTTTCCCAGCGTGGAGTATGTTTCGGCAAGTTCAGACAGAATCTCCGGATTTCCAGGTTCGAGTTGTAATGCATCCGAATAAACCTTTACTGCATCCCTGTAATTCTGCAAATTGCTTAAAATCAAACCTTTTTTATATAATAGTTTTGCTGTATGGCTTTGCTGGCCAAATTCATCAATTTTTAACAGGGCTTCCTTAAATTTCCGGTTTAAAATCAACAAATCAATTTCATCCTGTGAATATGAATTTACCGAAATTCCAAATATAAAACAGAAAATAACTAAAAGTTTTGCGGTTTTCATGGTTGATATTTTTAGTTGTGGAGTTTTTAATTTTATTGGGCGAAGAAACTTATCTGCTTTAGAAATAATGTTTCAATCGCCCATTAAATTCGGTTCTTTTGCATTAATTACAAACTATATTCAAATCATCAGTTTATTGAAGAACGAAATTTATGGGAACGGTATAACTTACATTTACCGCTTTCCCTTTTTGCATTCCAGGCTTCCATTTCGGAAGTGCATTTACCACGCGCAAAGCTTCAGCATCAAGCGAAGGATTTACACCACGGGCAATTTTTGCGCTTGCCACACTCCCATCTTTCGATACCACAAAACTTACATACACTTTTCCCTGAATTCCTTTTTCCTGAGCATCAGTTGGATATTTGACGCTATTTGCAATAAACTGCCGTAAAGCCATTTCTCCTCCCGGATACTCAGGCATTTCTTCAACAATAAAAAATATCTGTTCATCGGCGCTAAGCGATTTTGGTTGAACAATCTCTTTTTTTATCAGAAATGTATTTCCCAAACTATCTGATATAAATTCGAAACCCGGAGTATCCGCAAACAATGCCTTGTATTTGAGCAAATCGTCAGAAGTTCCCTCAATTTTTATTTTTCCATCATACTGAATGGTGGTAATAATTGTAATCTCATCATTTTGAGCCGATTTGGTCTCGACAGATTCTTTTTGTTCGCAAGCAAATGCAACAATTAGAGCCACAGCAACAAAAACACCAAGAATGGTTTTTGTAATGGCTAATTTAGGTGATTGTATTTTTGACATCATTTTAATTCTGTTTTTAATAATTGAATAATTGAAATTGTTGGCAATAACCAATTGTCCGCCAACAAACTGATTGATTAATAGTTTTTTATATTCTCCGCGGCTTACGCCGCTGGTAAGTACGGCCTGATCGGCCAGGTATTCGTGATTTTCGCGGATGGCCCGTCGCAAAATCCACATAAACGGGTTAAACCATTGAAAAGCAGTAAGTAATTCGAGTATAATCACATCAAACGAATGTCCTTGTCTGACGTGTTCCAACTCGTGCGCCAGCATACGGTCGTAACCAGCATCCTGAATCGAATTCTTTCCAACAAAAACAAAGTTTAGAAATGAGAACGGGGTTGTTTCAGAATTTAAATAAATCAGGTTAAAACCTTTTCCCTTCTTCACCCTGTTTTTGCTGATTTTCAACAAAATATGGATTAGTCGGAACAAAAATAGTCCGAGTAAAACTGCAACGCCAGCTAAATAAATATATTTCAGGATTTGTGTTGAAAGTATTGCTTTTTCAATGTTTCCAGAGAAACCGTGACTATAGATGGTGATTGTTTCAAACAGGTTTTGGTACGGAGTAACAGTTACTTCGGCCAGCGTTACCGGTTGCGGAGTAAAAATCCTGAGCCGGATTAGCGGAAGGACAACCGAGAACAACACCGAGCCGAGCAAAAACAAACGGTTTGTCCTGAAAAAGGTTTCCCTGCGCAGAAACAAAACGAAAATGATTGCCAGCAACGAAAGGCTGACTCCTGATTCGATAATAAAATTAACCACGCTATTCATTTTCACCCCGATTTTCGTTTTCCAAATCGCGCTTAACATCTTCCATCAGTTCATCGAGTTCCGAAACACTCATTTTATCTTCCCTGGCGAAAAATGAGACCATTTCCTGAAAAGAACCACTAAAATAATTCCTCATGAAATTCTTCATGTACGTTCTGGTGTAATCTTTTCGGGCAATCAATGGGAAATATTCGTGCGTTTTACCATAAGCATTGTGCCCGATAAATCCTTTCTTTTCTAAAATCCGAATGATAGTAGAAACCGTATTGTACGCGGGTTTCGGATGTGGCATCTGTTCGACAATGTCTTTTACAAATGCTTTTTCCTGCTCCCAAAGTAACTGCATAATTTGCTCTTCGGCTTTTGTTAATTCTTTCATTTTTTTTTAGAAATTAAGATTATTAGTATTGAGTAATGAGTCAGCAAGAATTATACCTAAGTAATTAGTTTTGCAACTATTTTCTTAGGTATATTCTAAAAATTATCCTTTCTTATCTGGTTTGCCGTTCAGGGCGTAATTAATTGGAATTGTGTAAGCAACTTTTACCACTTTGCCCTTTTCTTTTCCCGGAATCCAGGTTTTTAATTCGTTAACAACCCTCAATGATTCTTTATCGAGTGAAGGTTCTACTCCCCTTTCAATTTTTGCGTTGGTTACTTTTCCTTTTTCGTCAATCACAAACGAAACAAATACCTTTCCCTGGATTCCATTCTTTTTTGCTTCATCCGGATAATTTATACCCGAAGCAATTTCACTCATCAGGGCATTTATTCCTCCCTGATATTCCGGCATTTCCTCCACTTCGGTATAAACACCATCCTTGATTTTGCTTTCCTGAGCCTTAACCTGGCAGAATCCGGTTACAAGGAAAACTAAAACCAGTAACATCATTTTAATTGTTTTCATGACTTTTAGTTTTTTTTAATTTCTCAATTTTGAATTTTCAATTCTCTTTTGGATATCCGGTTCAAATATATAACTAAAGATTTAGTTTTCAAACTAAATTCTTAGTTATTTTTAAAAATATTTTTCATATACTTATATTTCAGCTACTTACACAACTAACAATTTAGTTTTAATTTGAATATTATTCATATCTATTTAGTTGATAATCTGAAACTCATCCCTATCTTCAAGTAAAGGGAAGCTTTTTCGATATTCATGAAGCTCAGAATATGAAATTTCAAAGGTTTTTGTACTTTCATTCTCATCCATAAAATCAGCAAATCCTTTGGGAGAAACCAGGCACGAATCTCCTGAATATTTCAATCCAGTACCGTCAATTCCGGTGCGATTGACTCCAATGCAAAATGATTGATTCTCGACTGCGCGCGCCACCAGCAAGGATTTCCAGTGATGATGCCTTGGTGACGGCCAGTTTGCAATATATATCAAAACATCGTAGTTTTCCACATTTCTTCCCCATACCGGAAAACGTAAATCATAACAAATCAGCGGACAAAAACGCCAGCCTTTGTATTCAACGATCAATTTTTCTTTTCCGGGTGAATAATGAAGGTGCTCCTGCCCCATTGTAAATAAATGACGCTTATCGTAAAACTCAATTTTCCCATCAGGAAAAACCCAGATTGCACGATTATAGATTTTCCCATTATCTTCAATAATGAGGCTACCAACAACCGATGCATTTTTTTCAGCCGCAGTTTTTTTCATCCACTTTACCGAATTACCATCCATTTTTTCTTTCAACATTTTTGGGTTCATTGAAAAACCGGTTGTAAACATTTCAGGAAGCACAATTACATCGGTTGAATCAATGCCGTTTATTATTTCTGAATATTTCTCCAGGTTTGATTTGATATCCTCCCAGATTATATCGGGTTGAATGATTGTAATTTTCAGGTTTTCCATAGAATTTGCTTTAAAATTTATTTACGACAGTAACACCCACATTTTCAAATCTATTCATATTTACCAATGCTTCAGGCACTTCATCAAGCGAAATGGTTTTTCCAACCAGCAATCCGGGATTTAGTTTACCTGATTTAATCATTTCGAACATTTCCGTGTATCGAAAAGCCTGCATACCGTGACTTCCAATGATTTCAAGTTCGTGAGCAACCACTTTATCCATCGGTATTTTCGGGTGTTTGTGGTCGCCGGTCATTAATCCAACCTGAATGTGTTTCCCACGTTTTCGAAGACAGGAAACCGAATTGAAACAGGTTTCCTGGCTTCCAAGTGCATCGATGGAAATATGAGCGCCACGGTTGGTAATTCTTTTAATTTCTTTTGAAACGCTTTCCACTTTTCTTGCATTCACTAAAAAAGTGGCACCTGCTTTTCGAGCCAGTTCAAGTTTATCATTATCAATGTCAACTACAATTACATTTGCTCCGGCGGCGGCCGCAATCATAATTGCGGACAAACCTACCCCACCGCAGCCATGAACTGCAACCCATTGTCCGGCAGCAACTTTTCCCTGATCAATCACAGCCCGAAATGAAGTAATAAACCGGCAACCTAAACTTGCGGCGGTAACAAAATCAATTTCTTCGGGTAGTTTCACCAAATTAATATCCGCATATTTTATTTCCACGAATTCGGCAAATGAACCCCACGCAGTAAAACCCGGCTGAAACTGGTGGTCGCAAACCTGGTGATTGCCAGAAACGCACTCGGGACAATGCCCACAACCGCTAACAAACGGAACCGTTACCCTATCGCCAACTTTAAAATTCCGAATTTCCGAACCGGTTTCCACAATAATTCCGGCCAGTTCATGCCCCGGAACATGCGGCAAAACAATATCCGGATCATGTCCCATCCAACCGTGCCAATCGCTGCGGCAAAGTCCGGTTGCTTCAACCTTGACAACGACACTATCGGGCGAAACTTTTGGGTTTGGAACTTCCCTGATTTCAACTGGCCCCTGGAATTGTTCATAAAAAACAGCCCTCATTTTTGTATTTATTTTGAATTTCAAATGTAATCAGAAACAGTAAAATGGATTTATCCATGTCTAATATTTTTAGGAAATTGCCGTTGGCTAAAGCCAACGGACTCCGAAAACACTGACTAAAAAGGCTTTAGCCACATTAATAAAAAGTATGGCTAAAGCCGGTAGTTACATTATTTTTTTTTATCCGTCAGTTAAAACTGACTGCAAAAAAAAACTAAAGTTCTTTAAAAAAGTCATTTCCCTTATCATCAACAATAATAAAAGCCGGAAAATTTTTTACTGTAATTTTTCTTACCGCTTCCATTCCCAACTCTTCAAAATCGACAATTTCAACCGATTTTATGCTGTTTTTGGCAAGAATTGCCGCCGGACCGCCTATGGAACCGAGATAAAATCCTCCATGCTTTTTACATGCATCAGTAACTTGCTGCGAACGGTTTCCTTTGGCCAGCATAATCAACGAACCGCCCTGGCTCATAAATTCATCGACATAAACATCCATCCTCCCGGCAGTGGTTGGGCCAAAACTTCCACTGGCCATTCCTGCCGGCGTTTTTGCGGGACCTGCGTAATACACCGGATGATTTTTAAAATATTCGGGCATTGGTTTGCCTTCGTCTAACATTTGTTTGATTTGTGCGTGGGCAATATCGCGGGCTACAATTAAAGTTCCGCTTAAGTTCAAACGGGTTTTCGTTGGGTATTTTGATAATTCTTTCAGAACATCTTCCATTGGCTGATCCAAGTCAATATCAACAGCCGGCGAAATTGACGGCGCTTTCGATGGCAGAAAACGGGCAGGATTTTTTTCCAGTTCTTCAAGGAAAATTCCGTCTTTGGTAATTTTTGCTTTTATGTTACGGTCGGCGCTGCAACTCACTCCCAGCCCAACCGGACAAGAAGCCGCATGGCGCGGTAAACGGATAACTTTTACATCGTGCACAAAATATTTACCGCCAAACTGCGCACCAACCCCGCTTTCCTGGCAAATCTTTTCAACTTTGGCTTCCCATTCCAAATCGCGAAATGCCTGACCACCTTCGTTTCCTTCGGTTGGCAAATGATCCAAATAACCTGTCGATGCTTTTTTAACCGTAGTCAAAGTTGATTCGGCAGAAGTTCCGCCTATTACAAGTGCCAAATGATAAGGCGGGCAGGCAGAAGTTCCCAAATCCATAATTTTATCTTTTACAAATTTGGTTAAGGCATCTTCTGTTAAAAGCGATTTTGTTTGCTGGTACAAATAGGTTTTATTGCCCGAACCACCGCCTTTTGTAATAAATAAAAACGAATATTCATTACCCTGTTCGGCATAAATGTCAATCTGGGCAGGCAAATTGGTGCCTGTATTTTTTTCGTCCATCATGGTAAAAGGCACCACCTGAGAGTAGCGCAGGTTTTTTTCCTGGTAAGTATCGTAAATCCCTTTCGACAAATGTTTGGCATCGTTTACCCCGGTGAAAACATTTTCGCCTTTTTTGCCCATTACAATTGCCGTTCCTGTGTCCTGACAGGTAGGAAGTTCGCCTTCGGCTGAAACAGCCTGATTCATAAGCATGGTGTGTGCCACAAATCGGTCGTTGTCAGTGGCTTCCGGGTCTTCCAGAATTTTTACCAGTTTTTCGAGATGAGCCGTTCTCAGGTAAAACGAAACATCGGTAAATGCTTCTTTTGCAAGAAGTTCAAGTCCTTCAGGTTCAACTTTTAGTATTTCACGACCATCAACTTGAATGGTCGAAACAAAATCGGCAGTCAATAACCTGTACTTTGTATCGTCTTTTAAAATGGGAAATGGTTTTTGATATTTGAATGTCATTTTGATATAGTTTATTTTGTTTCATTTCTTTGAACAAAGATACAAAACTTCATTATTCAACTTTTTCTTTTTATTAATTCTACCGAAATGTTAACTTTTTAAAATCAACTGTTTTAAAATGAATTTATTTCAGATGTTTTCTATTTTTGATTTGTTATTTAAAACAACATCCTTATAAATGAGAAAAAATATATTCTTCTATCTGATTTTTAGCTTATTATACATTTGTGAATTATCTGCTCAAACCAGTTCTTTACAAATTTCAACCACAGTTTCGAAAGAAATTTTAAGAGATTTTCAGTCAAAAGGAAGGATTTTTCTTTTTATTGCCGATGGAAGCAATCGCGAACCCCGGCTGAATACCTGGCCAAATAAATCGAACCGTATTTTTGCAACAAATCCTGAAAACTGGAATGGCGCAGAACCATTTATTTTCGACGGAACCGCCAGCCTGAACAAATCCGTTGACCTTTCGCTTAATAACCTGCCAAACGTAAAATACACCATCCAGGTATTATGGGATCAGGATTTTAAAGAGTCGCGCATAAACGCACCGGGGAATTTGTACAGCGAAGCTTTAAATGTCGAAATAAAGGAAAATGCAACGATCGATCTTCCACTCACCAAAGTGGTCGGGCCTGAAGAACTTGCAGAACATAAATTACTGAAGAAGGTTGACACCAAAAGTGAAGTTCTTTCTGCATCGTGGGGGAAAGAGATGCGGTTAAAAGCGGCGGTTATTTTGCGGCTACTGGTGCGCAATATTACCGGCGAACCCATTTTATCGCAGAAAGACTTTATTCAGTTAGAAAATGTACTCGGGTATTCTGATACGTATGTTACGTCGGGCGGACAGTTCAGCGCTTTTACAGCGCTTTTCAGCCCGAAAGGCGATGATGGTTTGCCTAAACCGATGCTCGATCCGGTAACCGGAAAAATTGACCGCGAAGTTGCAGAATACTGGCGCAAATATGATTTAAAAGATTACGTATGAAAAGATTGAATCAAACAATATTACTGATACTAATTTCTTTAACAGTCCCAGCGCAAAAATATGTTCAGGTTTGGGGCGACGAGTTTAATACCACGGGGTTGCCCGACAGCACAAAATGGGGTTACGAAATTGGCAAAATCAGGAACAACGAACTTCAGCACTAT
>WTWZ01000028.1:31947-67553 GCA_009773765.1 Prolixibacteraceae bacterium
ATACCTATAAACGTACGGAGAATGCACGAATTGAAGACACGGTTTTGGTAATTGAAGCCCGCAAGGAAAAATACATCGGGGCCGATTACACCTCTGCAAGCATCATTTCGCGCGGTATTGGCGACTGGAAATACGGCAAAATTGAAATCAGCGCCAAAGTGCCAACCGGAAAGGGAACCTGGCCGGCTTTGTGGATGCTGCCAACCAACAGTGAATTCGGCTGGCCGGCAAGCGGCGAAATCGATATCATGGAATACATTGGCACTGAGCCACAAAAACTTCATTATACCTGCCATTTCGGGGGAATCAATGGTACTGGCCACCAGTCGAGCGGTGCAAACAGTACTTACATTGCCGATCCATTCAAAAAATTTATCAAATTCACCCTGGTTTGGACACCTGAAAAAATAGAATGGTATGCCAACGATCGAAAATACCACGAATACCGGAAACAACCAACGTATGATTACCGGATGTGGCCTTTTAACAAGGAATTTTACCTGATTATCAACCTCGCTTACGGTGGTACATGGGGTGGGTATGCGGGTGTTGACGACACAAAACTGCCGCATAAATTTATGATTGACTATGTTCGTGTTTACCAGTTACAGGATACGGAAGGCCCTTTTAACCTTAATATTCAACCTTCGCCACATGGAAAAGTGGAAGTTTCACCCCTGCTCGATGTTTATCCTGAAAACACAGAAGTTACTCTCACCGCAATTCCCGAATCAGGGTACAGTTTTAAAGCCTGGGAATATTTCAGCGGTGCAAATCCATACACTTTCACCATTGCAAAAAACACAACCATTGAACCTGTGTTTTACAATTCAAAAGAACTTCTTTCGAACGGTGAATTCAATAAAAACCTGAATCCATGGACATTTTATGTGGAGAACAATCAGAACGTCAGTTACACTAAATCGGTATCCGACAGCACATTTGTGATAGACATTACCAAAACCACCGGTACCGACTGGCATTTGGGATTTCATGAACTGGGCCTTTCGATGAAAAAAGCCAGTTACAAATTAACCTTCGAAGCCTGGGCAGAACAGGCGAAACAATTGTTAATCACGGTATCGAAAAACTACCCCGACTGGAGCGCGTGGGTTACAAAAACACAAATGATTTCAACCGCCAGGAAAAAATATGAGCTTACCCTCAATATGCCCGTGAATGACGATAATGTGAGGTTGTATTTCGGAATTGGCAGGTTTTTAGGCAAGTTTTATATCGATAATATCAGTTTGACACAAATTGAACCTGTAACTGCAAATAAAGAAATAAGTTTAAGCGAAACCGCGTTTACCGTTTACCCGAACCCGACAAATAATAGTTTCAGTGTAAAAATATCGCAATGCTCATACGTCGATGAGCAAATAATTGAAATTCTGACTCTTGAAGGGAAAATTATTTATCAAACCAAATTAACAAATCCTGAATCGGAAATCATTCCAGGCCAAATCACTCCGGGTATTTATATTGTGAGGATAAAATCTGAAAATCAGATTTTTACAAAGAAATTAATTGTCAATTAACCTGGTTTTATCCTCAATATAAAGAATCAGTTCTTTCAAAAACACCTTGAAGCCCTTATTTGATACTTCAGAATTTCAGGGAAAATATAGATCAGGATTCTTATTGATACATTTTTTATCAATAGATTTGAAGAAAATGAAAATGAAAATTATGAAAACGGTAACTTCTTTTTATCTGACAATCCTGTTGATTGTTTTTGTTTCTTCAGTCGCATTGGCTGAAGTAAAACTCCCCCGTATTTTCAGTTCAAACATGGTTCTGCAGCAGGGCATCGAAATTCCGGTATGGGGCTGGGCCGACAAAGGCGAACGAATTTCAGTGAGTTTTAACAACAAGACAATTCGCACCAAAACCGGCAGCGATGGGAAATGGATGGTAAAACTTCCGGTCCAGGAATACGGCGGCCCTCACAAGCTAACTGTAAAAGGTAAAAACACCATCGTATTCGAAAATATTCTGATTGGCGAAGTTTGGGTGTGTTCGGGCCAGTCGAATATGGAATGGAGTGTTGCTCAAAGCAACAACGCTGAAAATGAAATAGCAACCGCCAATTTTCCTAAAATTCGTCTGTTTACAGTTCCAAAAGCGGTAGCACAATTTCCTCAAGACGATATTTCAAGCGGTGAATGGGTTGAATGTACACCTGAAACCGTTTCTGATTTTTCGGCAGTAGGCTACTTTTTTGGGCGCGATATTTTTAATGAATTAAATGTTCCAATTGGATTAATTCACACATCGTGGGGTGGCACAGTTGCTGAAACCTGGTCGAGTTCCCAAACCATTTCGAAAGACCCTGACTTAAAAGAAAAACTGGCGGAATTGCAGCAACTGGATTTAAATAAATTCCGCGAAGAGAAAATGGCTCAGATTAAAAAGTTACTGGGTGGCGAAATTCCGGAGAAAGATATGGGAATGCAAAACGGTGAGCCTGTTTGGTCAGCGATGGATTTTAACGATGAAAGCTGGAAAACCATCAAAGCGCCTTCGTACTGGGAACCGCAGGGATACATGGATATCGACGGAATTGGCTGGTATCGCAAGGAAATTCGGTTGACAGAACAGCAATCGAATGCAAATGCGACATTGCATTTGGGAAAAGTGGATGATTCGGATATTACTTTTATGAATGGAATACCGATTGGGAAAACAGAAGGACTTTACGATAAAGACAGAATTTATACCATTAACAAAGAATTGCTAAGGCCGGGAAAAAACATGATTGTGGTACGTGTGAACGATACCGGCGGTAATGGCGGCATTTGGGGAGATCCGAATGATCAGTTCCTCGCCATTGGCAGCGAAAAAATGGACATTTCGGGCGACTGGAAATTTAAAATTTCGAAAGCAACCGTGGGTGCTGTTAATGTTGGCCCAAACTCATACCCAACCTTACTTTTTAACGGAATGATCAACCCGATTTTGCCGTATGCAATTAAGGGCGCAATTTGGTACCAGGGCGAATCGAATGCCGGACGGGCAAAACAATATCAGCGTATTTTTCCGGATATGATAAAAGACTGGCGGACTCATTGGAACCAGGGCGATTTCCCGTTCCTTTTTGTTTCGCTGGCCAACTTCAACCAACCGGCTGAAAATCCGGGAGAAAGCGACTGGGCCGAATTACGCGAGTCACAAACCAAAACCCTATCACTGCCAAATACGGGAATGGCCCTGGCCATCGACATTGGCGAGGCAAACGACATTCACCCGCGCAATAAACAGGATGTAGGCAAACGCCTGGCATTAAATGCACTGAAAATAGCCTATAAAAAAGATGTGGTTCATTCGGGCCCCATGTACCAATCGGTTGAATTTAAAGACGGTAAAGCTTTTATTACCTTTTCAGAAACCGGTTCTGGGTTATTAGTTAAAGACAAATACGGTTATTTAAAAGGTTTTACCATTGCCGGTGTAGATAAAAAATTCATGTGGGCAAAAGCTGAAATTGTTGATGATAAAACAGTTGTGGTTTATAACGAGAATATTACCGGACCCAAATCAGTGCGTTACGGCTGGGCAAACAATCCCGACGATGTGAATTTATACAACAAGGAAGGGTTGCCTGCCAATCCATTCAGGACCGACGACTGGCCGGGAATTACGAAGTAATAGAAACCCCTGCTGCCTCCACCGAAAGGGTTCCTTATTTATACAAAACGAAAAGTTGAATAACAGGAGTATAAAAAATACGATTCAATATCGTTTAACGTTCCGGTACTTCTTTTTCCTTATTCGATATCATAGGGTTAATACTTTAATTCTGTTTTTTTTCTTGATTGATTGCCTGCAAGAACTACTTTTGCATTCTAATTTTTCAAAATCAACATTATGAAATTCGGATACTTTGACGACCAAAACCGTGAATATGTAATTACCAATCCGCTAACACCCTGGCCGTGGATTAATTATTTGGGAACTGAAGATTTTTTCTCGCTGATTTCAAATACAGCCGGAGGTTACAGTTTTTACAAAGACGCCAAATTCCGCCGAATTACCCGTTACCGCTACAACAACGTTCCAATGGACAGCGGCGGCAGGTATTTTTATATCAAAGATGGAGACACAACCTGGTCGCCGGGATGGAAACCGGTTAAAACCCCGCTCGACAATTACGAATGCCGTCACGGAATGAATTACACCAGGATTAAAGGTGAAAAAGACGGGATCAGTGCTGAAGTTCTGTTTTTTGTCCCACTTAAAACACACGCCGAAGTTCAAAAACTGACCTTGACAAATAATTCGGACAAAACAAAAAGCATCAAATTATTCTCGTTTATCGAATGGGCGCTTTGGAATGCCGCTTCCGATATGGAGAATTTTCAAAGAAACTTTTCTACGGGCGAAGTCGAAATCGAAGGTTCGGTAATTTATCACAAAACCGAATATAAGGAACGGCGCGACCATTTTGCCTGGTATTCGGTAAACGTTCCAGTTAACGGTTTCGATACCGATCGTGAATCGTTTTTCGGATTGTACAACGGATTCGATGAACCGCAGGTTGTGGCTGACGGAAAACCCCGGATGAGCGAAGCTCACGGCTGGTCGCCGGTTGCATCACATTATATCGAGGTTGAATTAAAACCCAGTGAATCGAAAGATTTTGTTTTCATGCTTGGATATGTTGAAAACAAACAGGAAGAAAAGTGGGAATCAAAAAATATTATCAATAAAACAAAAGCAAAAGCTACAATTGCCAAATTCGATACTGTTGAAAAAGTGGATGCTGCCTGGTCTGAGTTAAAAAAATACTGGGAAAATTTACTCAGTATTTATGTTGTTAATTCTGGTGATGAAAAACTGGATCGCATGGTGAACATTTGGAACCAGTACCAGTGTATGATCACCTTCAATTTCTCGCGTTCAGCCTCATTTTTCGAAAGTGGAATTGGAAGAGGAATGGGTTTCCGCGATTCGAACCAGGATTTGCTTGGATTTGTACACCAAATACCTGAACGGGCGCGCGAAAGGATTATAGATATTGCCTCCACCCAATTTCCCGACGGAGGTTGCTACCATCAGTACCAGCCTCTCACCAAACGCGGGAACAACGATATTGGCGGCGGTTTCAACGACGATCCGCTTTGGTTGATTGCCGGAACGGTAAGCTACATAAAGGAATCAGGCGATTTTAGCATACTGGGCGAAATGGTCCCATTCGACAATGATTGGAACACTGCCCGTTCGTTGTTCGACCATCTTACCGTTTCATTCGACCACGTAATCAACAATTTGGGACCGCACAATCTGCCTTTAATTGGCCGCGCCGACTGGAACGACTGTCTGAACCTGAACTGCTTCTCAAACGATCCGAACGAATCATTTCAAACCACCGAAAATAATACTGAAGGCTCAAAAGCAGAATCGCTTATGATAGCCGGCCTTTTTGTGGTGTATGGCCGGGATTATATTGAGCTCTGCAAAGTTATAGGCAAAAACAACGAAGCTATCCGGGCCCAAAAACATGTTGATTCAATGATTGAAGCCGTTAAAAAACATGGCTGGGATGGAGAATGGTTTATAAGGGCTTACGATTATTACGGGAAAAAAATAGGATCAAAAGAAAACGAAGAGGGTAAAATATTTATCGAATCGAACGGCTGGTGCGGCATAGCCGGAATCGGCAAAGAAGAGGGCATGGTTGAAAAAGCTTTGGATTCGGTAAAAAAATACCTCGACTGCAAATATGGGATTGTGCTAAACAATCCGGCTTTTACTAAATACTATATTGAATATGGTGAAATTTCGAGTTATCCGGCTGGATACAAGGAAAATGCGGGTATTTTCTGCCATAATAACCCCTGGATACTGATTGCAGAAACCAAAATAGGGCGCGGTGATATGGCTTGGGAATATTTCAAAAAGATTTGCCCGTCGTACCTTGAGGAAATCAGCGACCTGCACAAAACCGAGCCTTATGTTTACTCGCAGATGATTGCCGGAAAAGATGCATTTAAACCGGGAGAAGCAAAAAACTCATGGCTTACCGGAACTGCCGCCTGGAACTTTTACGCAATTACACAATACATTCTTGGTATTCAACCCGATTATGACGGATTGGTTATAAATCCCTGTATTCCAAAAGACTGGAACGGATTTAGCATTACCCGGAAATTCAGGGGAACAACTTTTAATATTGAGATTCAAAATCCAAATAAAATTTCAAAAGGAGTAAAAGAATTATGGATTGACGGCATTAAAACCGAAGGAAATAAAATTCCACTTCAGAATAAAAAGGAATGTAATGTAATAATTGTGATGAGTTAATCCGGGACTTTGACTTTCCAAAGTCAAAGTTTTTGGATTTATAATCATGGACTTCGGAAAGTCCATATCCCGGCAGCCTTTTTGGATTTATAATCATGGACTTCGGAAAGTCCATATCCCGGCAGCCCAGAGACTTTGACTTTCCAAAGTCAAAGTTTTTGGATTTATAATCATGGACTTCGGAAAGTCCATGTCCCGGCAGTCCAGGGACTTTGACTTTCCAAAGTCAAAGTTATTTGGAATAAATCATGGACTTGCCACGGACTTTGGAAACCCATTGGTTCTCGGATACATGTCCCGGAAAAAAGCTCAACCAGCACAATTTATTTAACATTTCAAAGTTGATTATACATTCGGTTTGTTAGTTTTGTGCCAATGATAAAATTCAATCTTTTAATTCTCACACTTATCGCAGGTTTTTTGTGCAATACTGTATGGGCGCAAAGTAACAATGCCACGCTGAAAGGCATTATTACCGACCAAAACGGCAAACCTCTCGATATGGCCAACATTGCTTTAAAAGATTTCGCGCTGGGAACCAGCTCAAAACGCGACGGTACTTTCCTGCTGCGGATCCCGTCTCAAAAAAGCATTGTCGTTAATTTTAGTTCGCTGGGCTACTCCCCTGTTACCGACACCATTTTTGCCAAAGCAGAGGAAATCATCATCGTAAAAATAACCATGCCGGAATCGGATCTGAAGCTTGCCGAGGTAGTGGTATCGCAAAACCGCCGTGCAGGCGGAAATGTAACCCGCATCGATCCAAGGATGCTCGATGCCATTGTAGGTTCTTCGGCAGGAGCTGTGGAGTCGCTGATTAAAACCCTGCCCGGCGTTTCATCAAACAACGAGTTGAGTTCGCAATACACTGTGCGCGGTGGAAATTTCGATGAAAATATGGTTTATGTGAACGATATTGAAATTTACCGCCCATTTCTGATTCGCGCCGGGCAGCAGGAAGGGATGAGTTTTATAAACAGCGACATGGTTTCCACTATAGAGTTTTCGGCGGGTGGTTTTGATGCCAAATATGATGATAAAATGTCGTCGGTGCTGGATATAAAATACCGGAAACCTAATGAATTAAGTGGTTCTGCATCAATGAGCCTGCTTGGCGCTTCCGCACATTTCGAAGATGTGGCATTAAAAGGAAAACTGTCGCATATTTCTGGTATCCGTTACAAAACAAACAAATATTTACTTGGAAGTTTAGACGAGCAGGGTGAATACGACCCTGATTTCCTGGATATTCAAACCTATATTACATATCAGGTTTCTCCACAGTTTGACATTTCGGTATTGGGAAACCTGGCGCAAAACAAGTACAGGTTTGTGCCTGAAACCCGCGAAACTACATTCGGGACATGGGATGCACCGCTGAATACAAAAATCTATTTCGATGGGCAGGAGGTTGACGATTTCCAAACCTATCTTGGGGCGATTTCAGCTAATTATCATCCCAATGCTAACCTGAACCTGAAATTTATTGCTTCGGCTTTTTATACATCCGAAAAGGTTACCTACGATATTTTAGGCGATTACTATTTAAATGAACTGGAGCGTAATATGTCATCGAAAGAATTTGGCGACAGTGTTTTAAATCTTGGTGTTGGGTCGTTTATCGAACATGCGAGGAACTACCTCAATGCCACAGTAACCAGTTTTTCGCACAGGGGGGCTTATAATTCGGAGAATCATCTGGTTAACTGGGGATTTAAGTTTCAGCACGAAGTCATCGACAGCAAAATTAACGAATGGGTTTTCCGCGATTCAACGGGGTATTCCATTCCATATTCCGACACCCATGTTTTATTGTACTACACTCTGAACAGTAAAAATTCTATCCGCTCGAACCGGTTCACAGGTTTTGTTCAGGATACCTGGAGTGTTCCGGTTGGCAGGGGCGATTTTTATGTTACCGGCGGGGTGAGGTTTAATTACTGGGATTTTAACAACGAACTGCTCATCAGCCCCCGCACAACCATGAGTTATTATCCCGACTGGAAAAACAAGATGTCGTTCCGGCTTTCAGCAGGAATGTATTACCAGTCGCCGTTTTTTAAAGAGCTGCTTTTTGCCGACGGAACATTAAACCACAATCCCCGCGCACAACGCTCGTACCAGGTGGTTGCCGGGTCCGACCTTGTTTTTACCGCCTGGGACCGCCCGTTCAGGTTTACTTCCGAAGCTTATTACAAATACATGGACCGGCTGATTCCGTATCAGGTTGACAATGTGCGTATCCGTTACCAGCCCGGACACGAAGCCATTGGTTACGCCACTGGGGTTGACATGAAAATTAACGGCGAATTTGTAAGTGGCGTGCAATCGTGGGCAAGTTTGTCTTTTTTAAGCACAAAAGAAGATATTTTTATGGACGGGCACGGATATATTCCCCGTCCAACCGACCAATGGATGAATTTCAGCCTTTTTTTCCAGGATTATCTGCCCGGAAATCCTTCATATAAAATGCAGCTTTCGGGATTTTACGGGGCAGGGTTGCCAACCGGACCGCCTGATGGTGAACGCTACCAGGATGTTTTCAGAATGCCAGCTTATCGACGCATCGACCTTGGATTTTCAAAGGTTTTTATTAGTCAGG
Source organism: Prolixibacteraceae bacterium (assembly GCA_009773765.1). Taxonomy (GTDB): domain Bacteria; phylum Bacteroidota; class Bacteroidia; order Bacteroidales; family Prolixibacteraceae; genus Draconibacterium. Next base: position 40,856 of record WTWZ01000028.1, read on the forward strand.
CAAATCCGGTTAACCGTGATTTTCTGCGCCACATCAACGACCTTTGGCTCAGTCTTGAAGTTTTCAACCTGCTGAATATCAACAATACCATTTCTTACTATTGGGTATCGAGTATTTATGGCGACCAGTTTGCGGTTCCCAATTACCTGACCGGACGGAAAATCAATCTGAAACTGACGGTGAAGTTTTAATGCGGGAATAAAGAAAATGCGAGAATGCTTGAATGCTTAAATGCTATAATGAAAGAATGAAAAGAAAAGTCCATTCATCATCAGGAATCCAGTATCCAGCAACCAGTATCCAGCAACCAGTATCAAATATCCAGAATCCAGCATCCAGTATCAAGCATCCAGTATCAAGCATCCAGTATCAAGCATCCAGTATCACAGTGACAATTCAGTAACTTTAAACTTTAGACCATTGCAATGAAACTCAAAATTTACCAAATTGATGCTTTTACCGATAAGGTTTTTGAAGGAAATCCTGCTGTAGTTGTTCCGCTTGAAAACTGGCTGCCTGACAACATAATGCAGCAAATTGCATTGGAAAACAACCTGTCGGAAACAGCTTTTTTTGTTCCAATTGAAAATGGATTTCACATCCGCTGGTTTACACCGGTTGCAGAGGTAAATTTGTGCGGCCATGCAACCCTGGCTTCAGCCCATGTAATTTTCAACAACCTGAATTATTTTGAAAACGAAATTTGCTTTCACTCAAAAAGCGGTTTGTTAAAAGTGAAAATTGAAAACGATTTGATTGTACTCGATTTTCCGGCATCGCAGGTTACACCTGTTGAAATTCCTGAAGAAGTGGCAAAGGCTTTTCATATTCAGCCGGTTGCCTGTTTTAAAGGGCGCTACGATTTTATGTTAATATTTGAAAATGAAAGTCAGGTTAAACAGTTAAAACCCGATTTTCAGCAATTGGTGCAAGCAAAAACAAGAGGTGTAATCTGTACCTCGATTTCTGAAAATTACGATTTTGTATCGCGGTTTTTTGCCCCGGCAGTGGGTGTAAACGAAGACCCTGTAACGGGATCGGCGCACACGATGCTTATTCCGTATTGGGCGGGGATTCTTGGCAAAAACGAAGTGACAGGGAAACAAGTATCTGCCCGCGGCGGTATTCTCTATTGTAAAAATCTGGGCGAACGCGTTGAAATTGGGGGAAAAGCGGTGACGTTTCTGGTTGGGGAGATTCATTTATAATTGTTAACCTGCTGACTTCCCGTCAACTGGTGAATAGTGCTTAATATCAACCTTCTATTGAGCAGGTGAACTTGAAGTCACCAGCTCAATCACAAAAAATAGAAAAAAATATTTAACTGCGACAGTTTTTGGCGCAGGCTGGTTCTACTTTTGCCTCAGAAACTTAAAACAATAAAAGTATGAACTCAAAATACCTCTTTGAAAAAACACAGTTTTCACCCTATTCAGACATGAAAATCTCACCTGCAATTAACCTGGCGCAGGTGTTTGAACCCCGAAGAAATTCATACCTGAACGAATTAACCTTATTTACCACCCTTTTTAATTCAATCCCGAATTTCATTCACGAAAAAAATATCAATTGCAAAAAAGCAAGCAATTGGTTTTCTGATACCTACAAAGCGGAAATCAAAGATTGTTATTACGACAAAATATATTTCGACAGAAACAAAACATCTGAATTTGACGATCTTTTTTATGTTATTTACGAAGATTTGCTTATCGATTTCGACACACAAAATTCCATCGTCAGGTTTCTTTTCCGAAACACTGGAATGGAGAAAGTAGAGGGAATTATCAACGAAATCAGAAAGTTTAAAAACCGAAAATCGAAACGCAAGCCGGAGATTTCGCTGCTTATGGTTACCAGAAACGGAATTGAAAGCAAATCGCTGACCATTGCCAAACCAAAACTGAGCATTGAAGACAACTACAACAACGATTTCAGGGAAATACACCAAACCGTCATGAAACGGCTTTCGCGGAACAACGACAAAGGACTTGTTCTTTTGCACGGAAAACCCGGAACCGGAAAGACTTCGTACATCCGTTACCTGATAACTTCGCTGCGAAAGAATGTTATTTTCCTGCCGCCAAATATGGCCGGGGCAATTACCAATCCCGATTTAATTTCGATTTTAATCGCCAATCCCAATTCAATATTTGTAATCGAAGATGCCGAAAACATTATCGTTGACCGCGAAAAAGAAGGCCACTCCCCTGTTTCTGCTTTGCTGAATATTTCCGACGGCTTGCTTTCCGACTGTCTGAATATCCAGATTATTTGTTCTTTCAACACCGACATCACCAAAGTTGACAGTGCTTTAATGCGAAAAGGTCGGCTAATTGCGAAATACGAATTTAAGGAACTGGAACCCGAAAAAGCCAATTCCCTTTCGGTTAAACTGGGATTTGGCGCGGCATTCAGCAAACCTGCATCGCTGACTGCAATTTATAATCAGGAAGAAATGGACTTTCAGCAGAATAAAAGACAGCATGCAATGGGATTTAAATCAGATAATTATTGAATATGGACATCACTTTTATTTCGGATACGCATGGTTTGCACAATCGTTTAAACCTGAACGGGGGAACGCTTTTAATCCATTCAGGCGATATAACAGAATATGGGACAGAAGAAGAAGTTTTCGAATTTTTGCACTGGTTTTCAAGGCAGAATTTCAAACATAAAATCTTTATAGCCGGAAATCATGATTTGTTTTTAGAAGAATGCATTTCTGCAAAAAGGAAACGGATGATTCCTTCGGATATCATCTATCTGCAAAACAATGGGATAGAAATTGAAGGCCTGAAAATTTGGGGATCGCCGGTTACTCCCTATTTTTTAGGCATGGCTTTCAATGCCCGGCACGGAACAGAAATCAGGAAGGTTTGGGATAAAATTCCTGCCGGTACCGATATACTGATTACACACGGACCGCCTAAAGCTATTTTGGACGGTGGTGTTGGATGCGAAGAATTACTTCAAAAAGTGAATAAAATAAAACCGGCAATTCATTGTTTTGGACATGCGCACGGGCAAAATGGAATTGAAACGATCAACGGCACGGCGTTTATAAATGCCTCGGTAGTCAATTGTCTCGATCCATTCAAATGTGCAGAATATAAGGTGATTGGCAAACCAATAATTTATAAAATCTGACATGAACACATTTACTGCCATTGATTTCGAAACCGCTCACGGCAAACGTTGGAGCATCTGCCAGGTTGGGCTGGTGCGTGTTGAAAACGGTATAATTACCGATGAACTCAGCATTTTGGTGCAGCCTCCCAACAATTTTTACTGGAACTGGTTTATCGGCATACACCATATTACACCAGAAATGACCCGAAACGCGCCCACTTTCGATAAAATCTGGCATTTGGTTGAACCGTTTATCAAAAACCAAACGGTAGTTGCACACAATGGATTTAGTTTCGATTTTCCGGTTCTGGCGCAAACACTTCTATATTATGGATTGGAAGTTCCTGAATACGAAAAGAATTGTACTTACCGGATTTATAAAAGCAGTTTGTTTTCACTTTGCCAGCGGTTTCAAATTGCTTTAAACCACCACAAAGCGTTGAGTGATGCACGTGCATGTGCGGAGTTGTTTTCTTTACATTTTAAAACTGAAAATAATGATTGAAAACTGGGAAGAATTCTATGCGGAAATTGAAAAGCTTTCGTTACCCGAGTTAGAGACAAGGATTAAGGAGTTGTATAAAGAATTCCAGAGAAGCAGAGCTTATTCAGATGACAGGTTGAATGCATGTCTTGGACAACGCAAATACCTGATAGACAGAAATTTTAAGTTTACGCCTGAAGCCGTCAGGCATATTGAACGGGTGAACCGGATATTAACGGAAAGTACGGCCAGGGTATTGCAGCGCACCGTGCTTCTTTATCGTCAGATGGTGCAACTCAAAGCACAGGGCGATGATTTTCTGGATGATTTTGAGGTAGAGGGTACGGTTGCTGTTCATTTCCGTGGTGATGAATCGGTATTAACGCTCGACGAGGATGAAAATAACGGACAGTCGGATTATGTAGCTATGGCCGATGTATTGGATTATAGTCAACTTGCTTTTGAATATTTGCGCTCGTTTACCCTCTCCGACAGGGATAATGTTGGCAGCAATGCAACCGATGAAGAACGTGAAACTGACAATATGCTGGAATTTAACTGGAATATTGAACTGCTGAGCGCTCCCGAGCTTAGTGCCATCGAATACTTTTGCTATGCCTCGCACATTCTTTTTGTTGATTCAGACTATTCAATTTCAGATTGTATCCGCATCAACGATGTTTGGAACGAGGTGAAAGTGACGCATCAAAATTGGGGTGAAAAATTATCTACGATGGAAAAACTATGATGGAAAATTGGGAAGAATTCCGTACGGAAATTAAAAAGCTGTCGTTACCCGAATTGGAGGTAAGGATTAAGGAACTTTACAAAGAATTCCAACGACGTTACGAACGTAAAAATGAGAAATTGAACGCTTGTTTATCGCAACGCAAACGCCTCAATGATAACAATTTTAAGTTTACACCCGAAGCCGTAAAACATATTGAACGGGTGAACCGGATATTAACTGAAGGAAGGGCGAAGGTATTACAACGCTGCGGTTTTCTTTACAGGCAGTTGCTGCAAATGAAAAAGCAAGGCGATGATTTCCTGGATGATTTTGAGATAGAAGGTACGGTTACTGTTCGGTTTAATAATGAAGATTCGGTTTTGACATTAGACGATGATGAAAATAACGGACAATCGGATTATGTTGCAATAGCAGAAGTTTTGGAAGATACTCAAACTGATTTTGAATGTCTGACATCGTTCTATTTCTCCTGGTCCAAAAATGCTGATTTTCAGGCCAGCGACGAAGAACTTGGAATCATAGACAGCAGTTTAAAGACAAATTTTAATTATGAACTTTTGGATGCTCCGGAACTCAGCCATATTGAATACTTTTGCTTTGCTTCACATGTCCTCTTTGTTGATATGGATTACTCATTATCAGATATTATCCGCATTAACGAAGTTTGGAATGAGGTGAAAGTAACTCATAAGAATTTGGGAGTAAACGGGAACAAGCAATCCAATGCTAAAATTTGAAAAGCACTGTACTTACCGTTTATTTAGAAAGAATCTTGCAACATTATGCAAAATGTTTAATATACATTTGAACCATCACGAAGCTTTGAATGATGCAAGGGCTTGTGGGGAGTTGTTTTTAATTAATTTGAATAGAAAATAAACTGAATATGGGAGATATAAAAAACTTGTTAAATCAAGTATCAATCATCACAAAAAAGAACGATGAATTTCTTGACGCCACAGGAGGGCGTTTTAATATTTTCCGAATTGCAGGTGTAAACCACTATGAAAATACACACTCTGCCGTCCTTGCAGAATTATTAAATCCCAAGGGTTCACATGGATTAAAAAGTAAGTTTTTACAGGCTTTTTTGGATAGGATAAGACTCAAAGATGAATTAAAGGACATTGATTGTGAAAATGCAAATGTAAAAACTGAAGCACCAACAGAAGATGGCAGAATAGATATTTTAATTCGAGACAATATGAGTCATTCGGTTATAATTGAGAACAAGATTTACGCTAGGGATCAGGTTCAACAGTTGAAAAAATACAATGCCCATGGGTTAAAAATCTCTAATGAAAAGTATCAGATTTTTTATTTGACTCTTTATGGAACAGAAGCCTCTGATAATAGCGGTGGTGGTATTAACTATTCAAGAATTTCTTATGCAGATGATATTATTTCGTGGCTTGAACAATGTGTACAGTTATCTGCTCGATACCCACTTGTTAGAGAAACAATAAATCAATATATTAATCACTTAAAAAAATTAACAAATCAAGATATGGATAAGATAAATCAAAACGAATTGGTTGAACTACTTTCAAAACCAGATAATATTAAAGCTGCCTTTAAAATTTCGGAGAATGTAAAAAATCTCAAAATTAAATTAGTTACTGATATGGCAGAAGGAGTTGCGAAAAAATTCGCTATGGAATTTAAAGTAAATGATGATGCAAATGGCTTCTATTTTTATAAAAAGGGTTGGAAAGAAGGTGCTGGAATATGGTTTGCCGAATCCAAAGGGATGATTTATTATGCAATAAAAACAAGTGAAGCTTGTTTTGGTAAAGCAATTTTACAAATGAAGATTGTTGAACTATTTGAACAGGAACCCATTCCATGGGATCCTTTTGGATATGGAATTGTAATGAATGACCATTGGCAGAATAATACTGAACTGTACCTTAAAATGGTCGACGGTTCTTTAGCTGAAGAAACAATAATTGTCAGACTGAAAAAGGTAATGGATTACCTCAAAGAGCATTCTGAAATTGAAGAAGTTTTATGACTATAAGTTCATATTTTTTCTATAGATCAAATTTAAGTACACAAATAATTTTAAGCTGGTTCAACAACTTTATCAAGTGGTGGAATTTCCGGAGAGGAAAACTCTTCATTTTCGATGGTAATGATTTCAGATAAAGATATAAAATTGATAACCGGTTCTTACGCAAACGCTTCAGTATTATTGAATTGAAATTCCTCAGTATGAAAAGCATTGTACTTACAGCTTATTTGAGACAATCTTGCTTCATTATGAAAAAAATATGATAAACTTTTAAATTTATTTAATCAAACTAATAAACAATTTATTATGAGCAATTTAGCAAATACAAACTTATTTAAACATGCACCAAAGGAATTGGTCACAGATGCATTTATAACTTGGTTGTTTTATTTTTTAGACTGCGATGAATATTATATGCAAAAGAAAATAGTATTCGATGAATTACTTTTAAAACCAGAGGATATTGGGAAAGAAGTTAATAAAATCAAAATAATCAAACAGCAAACCAGTAATTTCGGTCGAACCGATATTATTCTTGAATTTAATTTAAATGGCAAAGAAGAAAAAATTCTATTTGAAAATAAAACATGGACTACCACAAATGAAAGACAATTGAATGATTATAAAAAAGCTAATCCTGAATTTTATAAATACATCTATTTAAAACTAGCCTATGTAGATTATGAAGAATTAAAGCTCACAAAGAGATGCGGTTATGAAGTAATAGATGTTTTCAAATTATCACAGACTTTTTCAAAAATCAAAAACATCAATTTAATTCTAATGCAATATTTAGAATATATTGATTTTACATTTAAAGATCATATTTCGCAATTCCCATTAAAATTGTTGAATGAAAATAATACCGCATTATTATGGGATGGCCAAGCACAACACTTTTTAGTAGATGAAATTTATAAACAGATAGATGGTAAAGTCAGTGGATTATGTCTTAGATATGGAAGTAGCTTTGGACGTCCGTGGACTCAATTAGATATTTACGAAACAGATAATATATATGGCAAAACAGAAGAAAAAATCTTTTGGAGAGTAGATATAAGAGGAGGAGAATTTTATTTAAGGTTAAACCAATATGCCTATATAGATATTTCACATAAAGAGCTGAAATTAAAAAGATTAGAAAAATTAAGAGAAATTGCAAATAATATTTCGAATAAACTGTTACTAGTTGGTGGTCGATTATCAAATAAGGGACTAATGGAAAGTGAAATCATAATTTTCTTTCTTAATCAAAATAGAATCAAGTCCTTATTAGATTTAATACCTACATTTACATTAGAATTTATAGTTGAATATGAAAAGATTTTAATACCAATTGAATCGCCAAAATAACAGATTTTTTATTTAACACTCTATCACTTAAACATCCATTCAGCCTCTTTCACTGCGAAAACCGCCTAAAAATAAAACTCTCATTTTCAGGCGGTTTTTTATGCAAAAACTTTTAAAAGCGACATGTACCGGCTTACCTCCCCATCATCTTTGTTTGAAAAGCCAGAAATGGAAAAAGCTAAGAAAAAAAGACTCCTGAAATGCATTAAAAATGTGTACGATGCAGCCAAGGAAAACAAAGTGGAATCATCTGCCAATGCCGGAATTGCAGAAAATGAATTCAGACTCAATTACTTTACTTTCAGCTTAATACCTGTCTTTCGAATTTCAACGGCAAACGGATTATTTGAATCGAGATCCTTTTTTGAAATAGGATGGGGTTCAATTCTGGTGTCGATTTGAGCAGCTAACAACATCAATCTGACCTGGGTATCAAATCTCTCATTATCAGCCAGATCATCTATAACCAGAGCAACATCAATATCACTTTCTGAACGTTGCATATTCCGTGCATAAGAGCCAAATATGAATGCCGAAATTAACCCTGACTGATGCCTGGCTACTGAATCGATATATCGTTTTACAGTTTCACGAATTCCTTTATCCATAGTCTTTTAGTTTTAATTTCTTCAATCCATTTTGCTGAAAACTCGGGAGTGCAGGTTACTTTCGAACATGGCCATCATCGTATCAAAATCATCATCAGAACTGTCAAGCCAGTAATTAACAATTTTGTCCCTGTCAAATTCTGTGTTTTCCATTTTTCAAAGTTATTAAAAAAAGAATTCAACCATTTGCTGAATTTGAAAGTTACATCTGCAAATTCATTCACTTTGATAAGATTCATTCGGTTCAGCAACTTTGTCGAGTGGCAGGATTTTGGAAGAGGTAATTTTTTCTCTTTCTGAAGAAATGATTTCAGCCAGTGGTTTAAATACAATTACCGGCGCTTTTCCAACTGCCAGCGAAAGTTCAATTAGCTTTTTAAGCGTATAGTTAAATTTCCTAAATAAATCATCCAAGGCTTTCAACCCTCCAAAACCGCCTGATTATAAAATAACTGAAAATTAATCAGTTATACTTAAAAATAATTCATACTGCGCCGTATTTTGTCGTACCATTATTGTAAATTTGTTTCAGTTTAACATTTAAAATTTCAGAATATGTCGGTAAGAGAAACAATATTACGGTATCATTTGATCATCAGTAAACTACGGAAACATCCGGTAACTTTTAACGAGTTGGCAGATTTTCTTGAACGTGAATCGGATTTTCACGGGAATACGCTTACAAAAGCCAAACGCACCATCCAGCGGGATTTTGATGCTATCCGCTCCATTTACAACATCGATATCCGTTTCGATTTCAGGCGCGGAGTTTATGTGCTCGACCCTGACGAAAACCAGGAAAAAAACCTGCGGATGGTGGAAGCGCTCGATTTGTTCAATGCCATGAAAGTAACCGAAAATATCTCGGGAATTATCCATTTCGAAAAACGCCGTCCTCAGGGTACTGAAAACATGAACGGACTGTTACACGCCATTCAGCGCCGTGTGCAAATAGAATTTACCTATTCAAAGTACTGGGAAAATGTATCAACCCAACGAATAGCAGAACCGTATGCGCTGAAGGAGTTTAAAAACCGCTGGTACCTGGTGGCGCTGGATCATAAAGACCTCAGAATAAAAACCTTCGCCCTCGACCGCCTGACCGATCTTGAAATTACAAAACGTAAATTTCAGCATCCGCAAAAGTTTGATGTTAACGAGTATTTCAAACATTGTTTTGGTATTATCACTGCTGAAGGTGAAGAACCGCATGATATAGTTTTGTCGTTCGAACCGACCCAGGGAAAATACATAAAGTCGCTGCCCTTACATGAATCGCAGGAAGTGCTGATTGATAATGAACAGGAAATTCGAATCAAAATCAAAATATTTCTGACGCATGATTTTCTGATGGAAATCCTTTCGCACGGTGAAAATGTGAAAGTGATTGAACCTGCCGGTTTAATTGAAAGCCTGATAACAAGTTATCAGAACGCACTAAAACAATACTAATAATGAATAATACCTTGGAATTTGTTACAGTAAAACTGAACAAAATGCTTGAAATAGAGCAATTTGACAATGAAATGTTTGAATTCTACATCGCTTTATTGAAAGAGAAATACAATTTTGAAATTCAATTGATTGATTTTGAGTTTTACAATGAAGAAAAGCTCCGGAAAGCACAAACTGAGAAAAGGAAAGGAATGGAATTGCATGATTTTGAATATACTGCCAATTGCCGCGAATTGGAAAAGATGTGTTTGAAATGTCTTGAAACTAAATCGGAATGGAAGATTGAAAAGTCGGTATTTTTACCCGAACCCGGAAGGAATTTATTGAATAGTTTAATACCAGTTTATTTTTATTACTGTCATTTCGGAAATGCCAAAAATGATGGTTTGGTAAAAAAGCTTATTGAAAACGAGGTAAATCATTGAAAAACATTTAGCGGGTAAATTACCGGACACAGCAGTAATTGTTGTTCAGTACTTATCCCCCTTTGATTTTTATCATGCTATGGAATTGAATATTTCGATTCAAAGGGGGATTCAGGGGGATTGTTAGGCACATTAAATTTTTGAATTAAATATTTTCTGATTCCTTATTTCTTATTTTTTATTTCTTATTTCCTTAATTCCGAACAAATCAAGAATTCTCAATCTCCCTTTTATTCACCTTTAATATTAAAGTTATCCTTTCAATTCATGTTTTGCAATTAAAGGGGGACGAGTTTCGAAGTGACTTTTCATCCAATTAATTGACCATCAGTTAACTGCGCCTATTATAAAATGACATGTGAAGGGAAGTCACGTGCAAAAAAAAAATACAAAGTTCCTTTCTCAATACTCGTACTAAAAATCTAAAGTCTATTTGGAAACATCATACACCATCAGCGCATTTCCGTGCCTGATATACATTCGTTTGTTGTGAATTACCGGGTGCGCCCAGTGCTGGTCGGTGCCGAGTGGTACATTAAATTTACTGATAATTTCAAAAGTACCGGGGGTCATTTTTACCAGCGCTACCTGTCCATCTTCGCTGTAGCAATAAAACAAACCGTCGGCATAAATAATTACACCATTGCTAAAATCTGAAGCGATTATTTTTTCATCACCGGTTGCTGCATTAACTGAATACCAGTTTTTTGTGCGGTACGCTGAGCCATAAATCGTGCCATCAATTAGCACAATTCCTCCCATCAGGTTTTTAAAATCCTCGTTTCTCCAAAGTTGTTCCACCTGTTTTCCATCATACGATAATTTCAGGGCCAGCAAACCGCTGTTTCCTTGCTCTGATGAAGTACTTGAACAATAAATAATTCCGTTTTCGTACACCGGGGTATTTGCATGTATTTTATGGGCCTGAAATTGATCAACCCTCCAATATAATTCACCTGTGTCTGCATCCATTCCAATAACAGAAGTTTGGGTCATGGTTACCACAAGCCGGGTATTGTTGTGCTCCACCAAAACAGGAGAACAATATGCCGAGGGTTCTCCGTGACCCTTGCTGGCCCAGATAGTTTCGCCGGTAAACCGGTTAATCGCCACAACATTGAATTCTTCGCCACCAGGTGTACAAATCAAACGGTCGCCATCAACCAGCACCGATTCTGTAATTCCCCACTGAATATTTTTGCCGTTAAACTTTTTCAGTAAATCCACCGACCAAACCAAATTGCCATTTTCAGCATTAAAACAAAACACTTTGCCCATCCCGCTTACCAGATAAACCAAATCATCAACGACAAGCGGCGTCGATCTCGTTCCGGTATAATTCACATGCCATTCTTCTCCGTATTCTTTTTGCCAAAGCAATTTGCCATTCATATCGAATGAATAAAGAACACCAGTTGTATCGGGCATTCCATTGATAAAAATCCTGTTATTTCCGATTCCCGGACTGCTGTGCCCGGCGCCCAGACCTTCGAAACTCCATAAAAGTTCAGGTCCGTTTTCGGGCCATGAATGAAGCAGGCCTGTTTCATGAAAAATACCCCGACGGTCGGGGCCGCGCCATTGCGATGATTCATCTGTTTGACTTTTACACGATAATACCATAAAAAATCCCAATGCGAATAAAAATAATTTTGCCATTATGTATTAATTTTAGAATGAATTATAAAGATATTTTGTAAGCCATCAGCGCATTTCCGTGCCTGATGTAAAGAATTCCGTTTTTAATTACCGGGTGCGCCCAGTGCTGGTTAGTGCCGAGCGGTACTTTAAACCGGCCAACGATTTCAATTGTGCTGCATGTAGCATTTACCAGCGCCATTTCGCCATCGTTTTCCGAATAGCAGTAAAACATCCCGTCGGCGTAAATTACTGCACCACCGCCCAAATCTTTGTTCTGCGCCAGCATCTCTCCGGTATTCCAGCTAAGTACCTGCCAGTCGGGTTTTAAATAAGCCGAAATAAACAGGCAGGTATCCAGTTTAACAGCACCTCCCATCAGGTTTCGCATTTTTGTGTTTCGCCAAACCACTTCTGCATTTTTTCCATCTTCTGAAAGTTTTAAAAGGACCAACCCCGATGCAGGTGTTGGGTCTCCGCTCGAAACCAGAAGTTTGCCATCGGAATAAATGGGTGTGTTGGCGTGAATTTTATTCCTTTGCGTATGTTCAATCCTCCAGTACATTTCGCCGGTTCCGGCATCAATACCCATAATTGAACCTGCGGACATTGCAATTACCAGTTTCTGCCCGTTGTGTTCAACCAAAATGGGCGAATTATAGGTTGCCGGCTCCTCAAATCCTTTCGACGACCAGATTTTCTTCCCGGTAAACCTGTTCAGTGCAACCACATTATTTTCTTTTCCGCCCGGAACACAAATCAAACTTTCACCGTTGATTAAAACCGATTCGGAATAACCAAACTGAATAACTGAATCCACTCCAAAATCTTTGATAAAATCAACCGACCATACCTGTTCCCCATTTTCAGTTTTTAAACAATACACCGCGCCCATCCCGCTTTCAATGTAAATCAAATCGCCAACCACAACAGGCGCTGAGCGGGTTCCGTGAAAGTTCAGGCAGAAATCTTTTCCGTAATCTTTTTGCCAGAGCAAGTTTCCTTCGGGATCAAAAGTAAAAAGTGTCCCAACAGATAAGATAGTATCTTTAACTCCGGTTACAAACACCCTGTCGCTGATAACTGCCGCGCTGCTGTGCCCAAAACCCAAACCTTCAAACGACCACAACATTTCCGGCCCGTTTACAGGCCACTGTTTTAACAGGTTTTTTTCGGGATAAATTCCATCGCGGCTGGGGCCCCGCCAGTCTGAGATTTCTGTAATTATTAACTTGGTTTTGCCTTTTTGACATGACACACCTGCAAAAACTATCAGGGCTAAAAACGATATAAATCGGGCTATAATCATTCGGTTTTTATTGAAGCGGTTAAAATAGAAAATTAATTTTAATCTAAAACAAAATATGAACTGATTTGGGTTCTGGTATTTTTGTTATCATATAAATCGGGGCAATTCTCAGTTTTTTCATTTGCAGGAACCAAATAACCAGAAATTAATTTCTGCAAAAATATTCTGGTTGTATTTGTTTGCAGATAAGTTTCTGCTGTTTGCAGATAAGTTTCACCGATTCACAGATATTTTTTCGCCGTTTAATTGCTATTTCCTAAATTAGCTGAGAAATTTATATCATTCACCAGCAGAAAACTAAAAACGATGAAAACAATTTTTCTTATCACTTCCATTTTTTACGTACTTGGGTTGAAAATTGGCCATAAAATCGACATTTTCAGAAATTATAATCCAATAGAAAAAATTACAACCACAAAAAAGGTTATCAGAAAAGCCGTAAAACCGGTTTATTTTCAGGATGAAGTTCAAAAGAAAAGTAAAGCCGATTCAACCAGGAGCGTGCAAATTGCCGATAAAAAAGTAGTAAATTCAAACCACTTTTAATATTGCACTTCAGTTTAAAAAATAATAAAACAGCGTTAAGGAAATCAAAATTTTGGTTTCCTTTTTTTATTTTCTAAATTCGAAAAGTTTGGCACGAATTAAACAGTGTATATTTTTTAAATCATTTTTGGATATGATTTGCAAAATAACGTTGAACGATGTGGTTATAGAAAGCTGGGCGCACCTGGTGGAAGAAGTATATCATGATGCCTGGAAACCTAAGTTGGGAAGGTTTCGGAGCGATTATGCCTTTCGGGGATTGTCGGATTGCACCTACCGGCTGGAAAACAGTTTCCTGCGGAATTGTGGCAACCGGCCGGAGCTTGAGTATCATATTTTGCGCAATTTCAGGAAGTACGCGCGCACCAGCGAACCCAACCTCACCAACACGCAGTTGCGCTCACTGGTTTTGGCACAGCACCACGGATTGCCAACCCGTTTGATGGACTGGACCTATTCGCCCTTTATAGCCATGCATTTTGCCACATCCAGCACCGAAAAATCCGATATCGATGGCGTAATCTGGAAAATTGATTTTGTAAAGGTTAACTGTTTGGCGCCAAAACCGCTTAAAAAATTGCTGTCGAAAGAAAAGTGCAATGCTTTTACAATTGAAATGCTTGAATCGGAATTTTCTAACCTGCAAAAGTTCGATGAAGTAATTGGAAAAGGAAATGTCATTTTTTTCGAGCCACCTTCCATCGATGACCGCATTGTAAATCAATTTGCCTTGTTTTCCATTATGTCGGATGCCGCTTCTGTTTTGGACGAATGGCTTACCGAGCGGCCTGAATTGTACCGCAGGTTAATCATTCCGGCAAAGTTAAAATGGGAAATCCGCGACAAACTCGACCAGTCGAATATTACCGAAAGGGTTTTGTTCCCTGGGCTCGATGGATTGGCGCGCTGGTTGAAAAGACATTATCAACCAAAAGACATTTAAGTTTGTTACATACGAAGGACTGAAAGATTGAAAGATTAAAATTGAGATAAAGTATAGGCAAAATTTAAAAATCACAAAAAAATAGTTATGGAAAATTTTAAAATGAACCGTCGGAAATTTATGAGCGCCCTGGGGTTGGGGACCGCTCATGTTTTATTTTCAAATCCCCTTTTTGCGGCAGCTCCCGGCCGGTTTCCATCCAGCGACCCGGTGCAGATGGTTAAACTTGGAAAGTCGGGGGTTGAAACTACTTTGTTGGGAATGGGTACTGGTGTTCATGCCGGAAACCGGGCTTCGTTTCTCACCAAACAGGATAAACAGAAAGGCCTGGCGCTTATACACCACGCATACGACAAGGGAATCCGCAATTTCGATTGTGCTGATACTTACGGAACCCATGGTATTGTTGCTGAAGCCCTGGCCAAAAAGAACAGGGAAAGTTATACCCTGACCACAAAAATCTGGGTTCGCGGTGGTGGAATTCCTGAACCGGAACGCCCTGATGCAAATATTGTGGTTGATCGATTCAGAAAAGAATTAAAAACCGATTACCTCGACCTGGTTCAGATTCATTGTATGGAAGATCCAAATTGGACGGTTAACCAGAAAAAGCAAATGGATATTTTGGAGAACCTGAAAGCAAAAGGGATTATCAGGGCCCACGGTGTATCTGTCCATTCTCTTGATGCGATGAAAGATGCAGTAAAAAGTCCGTGGGTTGATGTAATTCATGTGCGTATCAATCCTTATGGAATGGCGATGGACAAACCCGATCCAAAAGAAGTGGTAGAGGTGATTCAGCAATTGCACAAAGCCGGAAAAGGCGTAATTGGGATGAAACTGGTTGGTAATGGTAATTTGCGCGACGACAGCAAAAAAATAGATGATTCGCTTAAGTTTGTTTTAGGCTTGGGATGTGTTGATATGATGATTATCGGGTTTGAGGAAAACAATCAAATTGACAATTATTTGGGACGGGTTGAAAAATCAATAACCCAAATCAACAGGGGATGAATCCTTCCGCAATCCGTCAAATTAAAAAATTAGGTTTTCCCTGGATAACGCAGGATCCGTTTTTGTTTTGTGTGCATCACCTCGATTATTACCCAAAAGGAAACGACAAACTTGGTCCCGGTGCTTCGCTTGCAGGAAGAAATATAGGGAACGACTTTGCAATCAAAGATGGCTGGCGGATGTATCACGGCGATACTGTTCCCGGTTTTCCGGCACACCCGCACCGTGGCTTCGAAACGGTTACATTTGTTTTGCAGGGACTTGTTGATCATGCTGACTCTAACGGGGCAGCCGGGAGATATGGCAACCGCGATGTGCAATGGATGACAGCCGGCAGTGGTTTGCAACATTCCGAAATGTTTCCGTTACTGAACGAAGACAGTGGAAATACCTTCGAACTTTTCCAGATTTGGCTGAATTTACCGGCAGTAAAAAAATTTGTTGCCCCGATGTACAAAATGCTTTGGGGAGAAACCATTCCAAAAGTAACACTAAAAGACAATCAACAGAAAACCATTGAAATTGATGTTGTTGCTGGCAAATACAACACTCATTCAGCACCCGCCCCGGCTCCTGATTCATGGGCTGCAAATACTGAAAATGAAGTAAATATTTGGCAAATTAAGCTCGAAGAAAATGCTGTTTGGGAAATTCCAACAAACTTTACAAAAGTAAACCGTTCGCTTTATTTCTTTGAAGGGGAGACTATTACATCAGAAACAAATGTAATTCAGCAAAATCATGTTTTAGAACTGGACGCATTCAGGGAAGTAACAATTCAAAACGGCAATAAACCTGCCCGGCTGCTTTTACTACAGGGAAAACCCATTGATGAACCCGTTGCCAGTTACGGGCCATTTGTGATGAACAACATGGCCGAAATTGAACAGGCTTTTTCAGATTACCGTAAAACAAGGTTTGGCGGCTGGCCGTGGCCCCGCACAGACATGGTTCATGGAAAAGAAAAACGGAGGTTTGCCCGGTTTGATACAGGGGAAGAAACAATTAAGGATTAAATTGTTGGCTAATGTATCCATCTCTGCTCTGCCACAAGTTTGAAAGTCTCCCTAGTTAGTGTATAATGATGAGAATGAATACTGAAACAAGATAATTAAGCAATATGAATTTACTTTTAAGAAATTGGGTTCCAAATTAAACCGCGAACTGTAATTCATTCAAAACGCGGTAAGCGCCCGGTTTTAACCGCATCAGTTCGTAGTGTGTTCCGGTTTCTACAATTTGGCCATTTTCAAGAACCACAATTTTGTCTGCATTTCTGATTGTTGACAAACGGTGGGCAATTACAATCGAAGTCCGGTTTTTCATCAGTTTGTCCAATGCTCCCTGTACCAGTTGCTCCGATTCAGAATCGAGCGAAGAGGTGGCTTCATCGAGAATCAGTATTTTCGGATCTTTCAGAATAGCGCGCGCAATGGCAATTCGTTGCCGCTGCCCACCCGAAAGTTGAGTGCCCCGCTCTCCCACTACTGTTTCCATTTTCTCAGGAAAACGGTTTGTGAATTCGTGGACGTTGGCATTTTTTGCCGCTTCCATAATCTCCTCTTCGCTTGCACCGTACTTGCCATAAGCGATATTTTCGCGAATTGTACCGCCAAATAAAAATATGTCCTGCGGAACAAGTGCGATTTGTTTGCGTAAAGCGGTTAAATTGATTTCTTTAATTGACAAATCATCAAATAAAATCTGTCCTGAACCGGGTTCGTATAAATGAAGGAGCAAACTTGCAAAAGTAGATTTACCGGCGCCGCTTTTCCCAACCAAAGCAATCAGGTTACCGGGTTCAATTGAGAGGTTGATATTTTTCAGAACTTCGGTTTCAGGCCGCGACGGATACGCAAACGACAGATTTATAAAGGTCACTTTCCCTGTAAAATCAACCTTTTCAATACCTTTCTCAGGTTCCTGTATTTTTTCTTCCTTCGTTTCAAAAATATCGAACAAGTCGTCGGTAGCCCCAATGAATTTCTGAATCCGTGTAAAAACGGCTGCCACGCCGCCAATTGTTCCGCCGATATAGCCTGAATAAATAACAAACGAAAACAGTTCGCCCGTTTCAATTTCGCCATTAACCAACAGCAATGCACCACGCCAAACAACCGCCACCAAAGCGCCAAACAGCCCGATTATCAAAGTTGAGCTGAAAAGTCCGCCGTAAATTCCGGCTTTCATTCCGGCTTTGGCAACTTCGTTGATTTTGCTGCTATAACGTTCCATTTCAAAAAACTCGTTGGTATAAGATTTTACGCTCCTTATTCCCTGCAAGGTCTCTTCGACTATGGTATTCGATTCGGCAGTTTTTTTCTGTGCCTCGCGCGACAGTTTCCGGATAAATTTTCCGAAAAACCAGATACTCAGAATAACCACCGGCAAAATCAGCAACATAAAAAGGGTTAGTTGGGGAGAAGTATAAACCAGCAATCCAATGCCCCCGACAATAATAACCATTTGCCGGACCAGGTCGGCCAAAGTAGTGGTGAATGTTTCATGAAGCATCGAAATGTCAGACGAAATACGGCTGTTAAGTTCACCAACGCGGTGTTTATCGAAGAAACATAAAGGCAGTTTAATAAGATGGTTGTATGTAAAACGCCTGATATCAGCCATGGTTTTTTCGGTTACATTGGCAAACAACACTGACCTGAAATACGAAAATACGGCCTGAATAACCAAAATTAAAAGCAGCAAAAACATCAACCCGTTAATTTCGTTTGATAGGTTACCTTTATTTCCGGCATCCACCAAATCGCCCAGCAATTTTGGAAATGCAAGGTTTGCAATGCTTGCGCCCAACAGAAAAAACATCCCGATGGAATATTCCACACGGTAGGGTTTTACATATCCAAACAGCTTCAGCACTTTACCGAAACCATCGCGTGTAATTTTCTTTTTATTGTCGTAATTTCGTGTTGCGCTTTTGTATCCGCTCATTTAATCCGCTTTTGATTGCCGAAAGTAAGATTTAAAACAGAGTATTGCACACTTTGTTTTAAATGAATCCAACTACTTAATGAAATGAATTAGCTAATAATTACTGTTACTTCATTCTATTTCAATTTTTGAAAACAAACCAATAGGAATACACAACTTATAAACAGACCGAAAACTTAGGTCAAAAATCGTTAAATTTGCAGAAAAGATGACAATTATTATATGGAAATTACAACTGATATACATCTTGGTGACAGCAGGCATGAACTCCGAAAACTCCCTGACAACTCTGTTGACCTTATTATAACGTCGCCACCATATGCTGATCAGCGAAAAAGCACTTACGGGGGGATTCACCCCGACAAATACGTTGAATGGTTTTTACCAATATCCGAACAATTGTTAAGAGTTCTACAACCGAAAGGGACCTTCATTCTTAACATAAAAGAAAAAGTTGTTGATGGTCAGCGAAGCACTTATGTTATGGAACTTATCCTTGCAATGCGCACTCAAGGTTGGTTATGGACTGAGGAGTTTATTTGGCATAAAAAGAATTCATATCCAGGAAAATGGCCAAATCGTTTTCGTGATTCATGGGAGAGACTTTTGCAATTCAATAAAACAAAACACTTCAATATGTATCAAGAAGAAGTGATGGTACCAACGGGCGACTGGGCTAAAACAAGATTGAAAAAACTTTCTGAAACAGACAAAATTCGTGACAATTCTAAAGTTGGCAGCGGTTTTGGAAAGAATATTTCCAACTGGATAGACAGAGAGAAAGCATATCCGACAAATGTTTTACATCTTGCAACTGAGTGTAACAATAAAAATCACAGTGCAGCATTTCCTGAAGAATTACCAGAATGGTTTATCAAATTATTCACTCAGGAAAATGATGTTGTACTTGATCCTTTTATGGGCTCCGGTACAACCTTAAATGTTGCTAAAAGAATGAAAAGAAATTCTATAGGAATTGAAATCGTCCCTGAATACTATGAAATGGTAAAGAAACAATCAAATCCAGTTGAACTATATTTATTTGAGCCAAAGTTAAACTATGAAAAAACTGAATCTAAAAGACGTATCACATTACGTTGAAGAAAATATTGGGACATTTCATGAGAAGCGTATTCAAAGCCTTGACAGCTTGAAGTTGACAAAAGTTCTTAAACGAAAGAACCCCTATCTTTATAAGGCTAAATACGTACTGACTGCTGACCAAATAGTCCGTGGAATTGTTGATGCACATATTTCTTCCAGCGAAGAAGGATTTTTTGGGGATTGGTTAGAAGGGCTAGCAATTTTCATAAATGGAAAAGTGTTTGGTGGTCGTAAATCAGGAATAACAAATATTGACCTTGAATTTGATGCTCATGGCAAACGAAGTATTATTACGATCAAATCAGGGCCAAATTGGGGTAATAGTTCGCAAATTAAAAAAATGATAACTGACTTTAAGACAGCAAAAAAAGCATTACGAACAAGTAACTCACATCTTGAAATTATTTGTGTAAATGGTTGCTGTTATGGAAGAGACAACCAACCAGACAAGGGAGAATATTATAAATATTGTGGTCAAAAATTTTGGGAATATATTTCTGGAGAGTCAAATTTATACACAGAATTGATTGAACCACTCGGACATAAAGCCAAAGAACGAAATGACGATTTCTTGCAATCCTATTCGCAAATGATTAACAAATTCACCAAAGAATTTACAACAGACTTTTGCGATAATTACGGGAAAATTGATTGGGACAAACTTGTCAAACTTAACTCGGCGACTGTAGAATCCAAAACTAAAAAATTGAAGAACGTTTGAATCCAAAGTTTATCAAACAAATACTGAAAGAAAACCGCCCGTTTTTAATTCCATACCTGATTTTTCTGGTGTTTGCGGTTTTTATGATGCTGACTTTTTCAAAAACCGAATTGCATATTTTATCGAACAAAGCCAATTCGCCATTTTTTGATTTTTTCTTTAATTACGCAACATTTCTGGGCGACGGGGCAATGATTGCCATTCTTTTTATTGTTCTTCTCTTTGTGAAATACCGTTTTGCCTTTGCATTTTTAGCCGGAAGCCTGGCAACTGCGGTAATAGTTAATATCATCAAAAAAGTTTTATTGCACGATGTTTACCGGCCTGCGAAATACTTCGAATTATTCGAAACCTACCAGTTGCATTTTGTTGAAGGAGTGAAACTTTATTCATTGCAAAGTTTTCCATCGGGCCATACCGCAACGGCATTTAACGTGTTTCTGACTTTGGCAATCCTATCGAAAAATAACAGGATTAAACTTTTACTTTTTGTTGGTGCATTACTGGTTGGCTATTCGCGGGTATATCTTTCACAACACTTTTTAATCGACATCACGGCAGGTTCGGTATTTGGTACCTTAATCATTCTTTTTTTCTGGATTTGGTTTGAACGATTTAACAAAAACTGGCTCGAATATTCCATATTAAAACGCACAAAATGATTAATCAAATTAAACCCGTAAAAATTCAAATCCTTATTGCAATGGTTGCAGCACTGCTCTTCGTACCGTTTTTGGGCGGCGTTCACCTTTTCGACTGGGATGAAATTAATTTTGCCGAAGCAGCCAGAGAAATGATTGTAACAGGCGATTATCTCACGGTTCAAATCAATTACCTGCCTTTCTGGGAGAAACCCCCGCTGTTTATCTGGATGCAGGTATTTTCAATGAAACTGTTCGGAATCAACGAGTTTGCAGCGCGTTTTCCAAATGCAATATGCGGAATTGTAACACTGCTGGTATTATTTAATACTGGCCGAAAATTGCGAGATAATTTGTTTGGCATACTATGGGTTTTGGCTTTTGCAGGATCCATTCTGCCCTTTTTCTATTTTAAATCGGGAATTATCGACCCGTGGTTTAACCTGTTTATCTTTCTAAGTATTTGGTTCCTGATGTTGTATTCATTCCCCGAAAGCATAAATAAAATCCGTAATATTATCTTCTCAGCCTCTTTTGCAGGCCTTGCAATACTTACCAAAGGCCCGGCCGGATTTCTGATTATTGCCCTCACTGCCGGCGTTTTTCTGTTGCTTATCCGCTTCAAAATAAGAGTAAGGATTACTGATGTTCTGGTTTATTTTCTGGTTTTAGCGCTGGTTGGCGGTTCGTGGTTTATCGCGCAAATTCTGAGCGGGCACTACGATACAGTGGTTGAGTTTATTGTTTATCAAATCAGGTTGTTTCAAACCCAGGATGCCGGACATGGCGGCTTTTTCGGGTACCATTTTGTGGTTCTTTTTTTCACTGTGTTCCCAACTTCAATACTGGCCTTAAAATCGTTTTCGAAAGAAAAAAGCGATGAACCTTTTTACCGTTTGATGAAAAAGTGGATGCTGATTTTATTTTGGGTGGTGCTGGTTCTTTTTTCGATAGTAAAAACAAAGATTGTTCATTACTCGTCGCTGGCCTATTTCCCGATGACTTTTATGGCAGCCGGATTTGTTTACAATGCCTGGCAAAACAAGCAGGTTTGGGGCAAATGGTTGTCGGGGCTGGTAATTTTTGTTGCTGCGCTTTTAACAATCCCAGTTGTTTTACTTCCTTTTGTCGATTCATTTAAAAATGAAATCATTTCCCGAAACCTGATCCATGATGATTTTGCTGTTGCCAATTTGCAGGCCGATGGCGGATGGACTGGATTTGAGGTAATCCCGGGAATTCTTTTCCTGGCAGCAGTGATTTTTGCAGTAATTCGCATTCCAAAAGAGGATGTTCTGAAACGTGCTGTTTTTCTGTGGACAACTACTTTGCTTTTTACTGTTTCGGTAATTATGCTGATAGTTCCAAAGGTTGAGAAATACTCGCAAAATGCACTGGTTGAGTTTTTTAAATCGCACGCCGGCAAAGATGTTTACCTGAAGAATATCTTTTTTAAATCTTATGCCACCTGGTTTTACGGGGCAACCACACTACCCCAAAATCCAAATTATTACGACGAAAACTGGCTGCTCTCAGGCAATATCGACAAAGATGTATATTTTGTCACAAAAATTCATTTGGCAGCAAAATTGGAACCCTATACTGATATTGAAAAGATTGGGGAGAAAAATGGATTTGTGTTTTATTTGAGAAAAAAATCAGAATAAAACTCCAAAAAACAAAAATCAAAAAACAAATAAAAAACGGGGTTATAAAGAATTTTGAATTTATTCGATTTGAATGTTGAGATTTATTTGCTATTTGCAATTTGACATTTAACAATTTTACTTTTCAAAAATTTGTTCTGTACGGGTTACTTCACAAATTTCTTAAAGTAGTTCACTTTGGCTTCATCGCCAAAACGGGCGTAAATGTTGGCAAAATAGCCGGCGTATTTTTCACCAGGCTCAATTTTCCAAAGTTTTTCGAAATATGGAAGCGCTTTTTTAAAATCGGCAGTGGCCAAATCGAGTTCGGCCAACAGAATTTTATACTGTTTGTTGGTTTTGTTGTTGTTGTATTTCTCCATTTCACGCTTGTAACGGTTTTCGCCCAGCCAGTAATATTTTTCACCGTTCCATTCCAAAGCATCAGTATTTTCAGGTTCAATTTGTAAAATAATTTGCGAAACCGAATCGCATACCACAGCATTTTCAAATTCACGGTTAACCATAAAATAGGTTTTCAGGTTCGATATCTTATTTTTTGCCTTTGAATCCATTTTATCCCATATTTCCAGCGCTTTATCGTTCATTTTTATTTCGAAATAAATTTCAAACAAACGCGTGTTTAACTCGTTCAGGTTTTCAGTAAAATTTGTGCTGTAAAACTCAAGAGCATTCAATTCTTTTGAAATGTTTTGTTGCGAACGGTAAATTTTGGCAATTGTTGAATACATTTCGGCGCTGGCAAAATTTTTATACCGCGCCTGATCGAACCAACTGACAGCCAGGTTTTCATCGTTAATTTTAAAGGCAATTTGGGCAGCTTCTGCATAATCGGCCCCTGAAATTTCTGTAATTGGCTGCCCTCTGAAATATTGCTTCCATGCTTCCGTCGCCAGCGCGTGATTGCCGTCGTCAGCCGCTTTTTCAGCAATTGTTTTGTGCGATACTGCAGCCGGCGCTATTACTTTTGACCCGCTGCAACCTGCCAGAATTGCCAAAATGATGAATCCGGCAAAGAATAAAACCTGTTTCATTTTTGATGATTTTCAGGGGGCAAAGCTAAACAAATATATTTTTGGGTAAACAAAATTTAAGCAACCGGAATTTTTAATAATTTTCGGTACTGAAACGGAGAGATGCCAGAGCGGCCGAATGGGGCGGTCTCGAAAACCGTTGTCCCGCCACGCGGGACCGAGGGTTCGAATCCCTCTCTCTCCGCTGGTTTTTCATCTATATTAACGATAAACTACAACTAATAAGCATTAAATGGTTATTTTACTGAATTAGACTTTAAAGCACATCCAATCAGGTTTGCCATAGGATGTCTGTGTTTCAATCCTTGTTTTTTTGGAAGTGGGGTTTTAAGACCAATAACCCATCGGGAATATTTCCTATATTCAAGTTTCAATCCTTGTTTTTTTGGAAGTGGGGTTTTAAGACCAATAGCTTTCATTGATATACCAATACTTTCCCCGTTTCAATCCTTGTTTTTTTGGAAGTGGGGTTTTAAGTGGCGTATCCAACTTTGCAATTTTGATTGCACCTGAGTTTCAATCCTTGTTTTTTTGGAAGTGGGGTTTTAAGAAGGTTGCGGTGTATATTATGGTGCACATTGGGTAGTTTCAATCCTTGTTTTTTTGGAAGTGGGGTTTTAAGACCTGGTCGTCCTTGGGTTTGTCTTTCCAGTTCGCGGTTTCAATCCTTGTTTTTTTGGAAGTGGGGTTTTAAGCGCTATCGCGGGGTGATGTGCATTGGCCGGGTGCAAAGTTTCAATCCTTGTTTTTTTGGAAGTGGGGTTTTAAGTTATCGACATACACATTTCCACCTTCGAGGGATCAAGTTTCAATCCTTGTTTTTTTGGAAGTGGGGTTTTAAGATAAAAATTGCGCTGTTCAGGTTTTTAAGAACAAAATGTTTCAATCCTTGTTTTTTTGGAAGTGGGGTTTTAAGACGCTGGTACGGCTTGAAAAATAGGAATTGGATTACGTTTCAATCCTTGTTTTTTTGGAAGTGGGGTTTTAAGATAGTACCCCCGCCTATATTATACCAGTTGCAATTGTTTCAATCCTTGTTTTTTTGGAAGTGGGGTTTTAAGATCATACAACCTGGGGCAAACAAAGGACTGTAATATGTTTCAATCCTTGTTTTTTTGGAAGTGGGGTTTTAAGAGCAGTATTACGTATGCCTGTCGTATTTGAACTAAGGTTTCAATCCTTGTTTTTTTGGAAGTGGGGTTTTAAGTTTGGGCAGAGGCGTTTTGGTTTTGAATGTAATCCCCTGGTTTCAATCCTTGTTTTTTTGGAAGTGGGGTTTTAAGTTGAGGCAGCCCTTTTTTTGTTATTTAGAACCTTTAGTTTCAATCCTTGTTTTTTTGGAAGTGGGGTTTTAAGCCTATACACGGTGTTACAGGCTGCCCTTTTAGGGTTTGTTTCAATCCTTGTTTTTTTGGAAGTGGGGTTTTAAGACTTTTGACAGTGTTAACAACTGTTATAATATTGCAGTTTCAATCCTTGTTTTTTTGGAAGTGGGGTTTTAAGAAAATAGACNNNATTGTGTTTCAATCCTTGTTTTTTTGGAAGTGGGGTTTTAAGTTGATTCCGAGATTGAGCAGGAATTGAAACAGTTTGCGTTTCAATCCTTGTTTTTTTGGAAGTGGGGTTTTAAGAAATGTTAAAATATAGCTATATTAGTTAACAAATGTGTTTCAATCCTTGTTTTTTTGGAAGTGGGGTTTTAAGAATGCAAACAGCGTTTACAGAAGCACACAAAACGTGTTTCAATCCTTGTTTTTTTGGAAGTGGGGTTTTAAGTTATAGCAGGGAGTACGGTCGAATATGGCGCTTTGTAGTTTCAATCCTTGTTTTTTTGGAAGTGGGGTTTTAAGCTTCGCCGGCACAATTTAAACAGCTATAACACTGTTGTTTCAATCCTTGTTTTTTTGGAAGTGGGGTTTTAAGACAGTCAACCGAACAAAAGACTAAGATGGAAGTGGTGTTTCAATCCTTGTTTTTTTGGAAGTGGGGTTTTAAGTTATACAACGAAAGGAATGAACAAAAACTACCACAAGTTTCAATCCTTGTTTTTTTGGAAGTGGGGTTTTAAGTTGCTGCCCTCGAATTGAAAAACGAACGCAAATCAATGTTTCAATCCTTGTTTTTTTGGAAGTGGGGTTTTAAGACTATCGGGACCCTGCGCTTCCTTGCAAACCCATATGTTTCAATCCTTGTTTTTTTGGAAGTGGGGTTTTAAGAACCCATGCCTTTATTGTGACTGGTGTGCCAGCATGTTTCAATCCTTGTTTTTTTGGAAGTGGGGTTTTAAGCATGTTGTATATAGGGTTAAGTCAACCACTGCGCCTGGTTTCAATCCTTGTTTTTTTGGAAGTGGGGTTTTAAGGATTTTTTAATGGATTATAGAACCCACGTTAATTGCGTTTCAATCCTTGTTTTTTTGGAAGTGGGGTTTTAAGATTGCCACCGCCTGCCCTTGTAATTGTAAGTGGAAGAGTTTCAATCCTTGTTTTTTTGGAAGTGGGGTTTTAAGTAAATCTAACGTGCCTGTTATTCCGGTTGAATATATGGTTTCAATCCTTGTTTTTTTGGAAGTGGGGTTTTAAGTGGGCTGCTCATTATTTTATAAGGGTTGGGGTTATTGGTTTCAATCCTTGTTTTTTTGGAAGTGGGGTTTTAAGGGCGCTCTGCCTTTTGCCCTTTGCCCTTAGCTTTTTGTTTCAATCCTTGTTTTTTTGGAAGTGGGGTTTTAAGTCGGTGTTGATGCTGAGAACCTGGTTTTCGTCGATGGAGTTTCAATCCTTGTTTTTTTGGAAGTGGGGTTTTAAGAGCATCCCAATAGATGAATGTTACGATTACTTTTGAAGTTTCAATCCTTGTTTTTTTGGAAGTGGGGTTTTAAGGATGTTGGTACATTGAAAACAGCATTGTTGA
>WTWZ01000029.1:0-51158 GCA_009773765.1 Prolixibacteraceae bacterium
TGAAACACTGCCCCGCAACATACAACCCAGCTAAATTCGGGTTTGCTGTCGATGATTTTTGTAAAACGCGGATCGCGGATGGTTTCAACGGTTAACCCGGTTGGCGGCCCCAAAACAGGGCCGGCAAATTTTTGTGCCGCATCACCGGTTTTGTTCTGGCTAACACCTTTAACATTTCCGGCAAGAATTACAGATATTAAAATAACAATCAGGTTCAGTTTCATCTCATTATGATTGCTAATTTTTAAAGGTATTCGATGTAACTCGCTTTATAATTTTCCATCTGTGTGGCAAAATTTTGTCATGCTCGTTTCATTTAAAATGATGTAAATGTTTGAGGTTAAATTTAAGAAAATGAATTTAAAATTCAGCGTTTTGGTACGGCGAGTTTACCGGCAAAGTAAGCCATCGGAAAATATGCCCCAACAAGATCGACCCAAGTAAACCCAAAATCCAACATAAGTTATTAATCGATTTATCGAAACAGCCATTTCCGAAATATCAATTTCGAAATTACATTTTCCGAAAACTTTAAAACACCCTTGTGCCAAAAACAAAACGCTGGCCCCACCACGGATTGTTTAACGGAGTTTCAATTACCCCGTTTGAAGTGGAGGCATGAATAAATTTGCCGTTGCCAAGGTAAATTCCAACGTGGGTTATATAATCGGATGTGCTGTATGATTTGGTAAAAAAAACCAGATCGCCTTTTTTCAGATCTCCAGGGTTAAATATTATCTGGCCGTAACGTGCCTGTTCCTGTGAATTGCGCGGAATTGTAATTTTATGTTTTGCAAACGAAACGTATGTTAGCCCGGAACAATCCATACATTTTTTTGTTGTTCCGCCCATGCAGTGCGGCGTCCCGATATATTTTCCTGCTGTACGGATAATCTGTTTTGGCTTTTTGCGGCCGGTATCGAGGTTTCGCTCAACGCCGCCATTCATAAAATGCTGCATTTCGGCATTGGCTGCAGCAGGAGTGTATTGCCCTGATGAAACGGGAATTTGCTTTTTGCTGCACGAAAAAAAAAGCAAAGTGAAGGCCGTAAAAAGAACCCATAAAATCCGTTGGAGTGATTTCATTTTTTACGTTTTGTTAATTTCTGTTCTTTACAAATCAACGAAAAAGTCAGTTATTAAAGATTTGGGAAACAATTTATTTCGTATAACTTATTTTACAAAGTTATTCAGGTTTTCATCTGCATTTTTCATTCTGCATTTTTTATTTCTGATAAACCCGAACATAATCCACTTCAAACCGATGAGGGAAAAGGCTGTTGTCGATACCTTTTTGTCCGCCTAAACCACCACCGACAGCAAGATTCAGAATCAGGTGAAATGGTTGGTCGAATGGCCAGGCTTCCAAACCTTCTCCGTTGTTTTTAAAGGTAAAATAATGCTTTCCGTCAACGTAACTGCGGATTTCGTTTTCTTCCCACTCTGTAGTGTAAACATGAAAGTCTGTGGTGGCAGTGGGCAAACCGGTTTTTTTGCCTACCTGTGTACCAATCATGTGGTTGAACCTGCCGGTGTGTACGGTTGAAAAAACTGTATCGGGGTTGAAACCCACGTGTTCCATAATATCTATTTCGCCACATTTTGGCCAACCGCCATATTTGCTATCGGTGGGCAACATCCAAATAGCTGGCCAGGTTCCTTTGCCGGTGGGCAGTTTAGCGCGGACCTCAAATTTTCCATATTTCCAGTCGCCCTTATTTTTGGTTGTCAGCCTTGCGGAACTGTATTCTTTATTCCCTGTTTTTTCCTTGCGCGCGGTAATTAACAGAACTCCATTTTCAATCCGGCTGTTTTCATGTTTTGCCACTGTGTACCACTGTTTCTCATTGTTTCCCCATCCGTAATCGTTGCCACGGGTATCATAATTCCAGCGGGCAGTATCTGGCAGGCCATCATTGTCAAATTCATCGGCCCAAACCAGTTTCCAGTTTTGTTTGGTATTTTGTGGCGCGGGTTCTTTGTTCACCGCTTTTTCTAATAGTGATGCATTTATTGTTACCGGCGCTATCAGTGCAAGCGAGAAAATTAATAAACGGTTCATCATTGTTTTAATTTTTTGGATAAAAGTATAAAGAGTGGGTTGAAACACAAATATTTTGTATAACGTTTTTTGGAGAACTCATAAGCAGACATACCTGACCGAATGAATAGATTAATGTTTGAACGTCTTTCATATCCATTTCCCTGACCGGACACTAAAGTATTTTTGCCAAACACAGTATGATTACACCTGGCTGAAAAAGCCTTTACATTCTCAGGCAATAAAAAAGTATGCTCCGGTCATTGAAGGATTGGGCAAATTCAACCGGTATTCTCCATAAAAGAAAATGGACATTTAATAAAAAAAACCTGGTATTCATCTGTTAAACATCTAATTGTTATTTAAGTGCCTGCGTAAACCAATAACGCCAAACCGGCCAGATATAACAGGAACATGAAAAATATTAGCATATTAACCGATTTTGATGCGCCTTTAAATTCTTTCCACACAAAAACGCCCCAAAGCGCTGCAATCAGTGTGGCCCCTTGTCCCAACCCATATGAAATTGCAAATCCTGCTTTACCCGAAGCAATAATACTGAAAGACATGCCAATGTTCCAGATTAAACCTCCAAGAACACCAGTTAGGTGAACCCCCAAACTTCCTTTTTTATAATCCTGAAAAGACAAAGGCTTTCCTTCGAAAGGTTTCTTCATGATGATATAATTCAACAAAAAATTGCTGATCAATACCCCAATTGCAAAAAAGAAAAGTGCCGAGTAGGGAGTAAGTTTGCCTGCTTCAGGTGCTTCGAAACTGGTGACCATTGAACTGGCCACAAAACGATAAAAAAGAGCCATTAAAACACCGGCTAAAATTGACAGGAGGATTCCTTTACCTGAAACTTTCTTTAATGAGATGCTGTGTTTTTTATATGCTATTGCATCAATAATTATTGCTGCAACAATAAGGGCAACTCCGGCAAAAAGCCATATCGCGTTGCCCTGAGGCGCGAAAAAATAGTTGATAATAACACCTAACGCCAGAGCAATACCAACTCCAATAGGAAAAGCCACAGCCATACCTGCAATTGCCATTGCTGCTACCAGCAATATATTGGAAGCATTAAAAATAATGCCTCCCAGAATTGCATTCCAAATGTTTCGCGCGTCAGCCTGATAAATGTCATCCAAAAATCCCCTTCCGTTTTCACCCGTGCTACCTAATGTAAATCCGAGTAAAAGTGAAAACAGGACAATGCCAATTACATAATCCCAATAGAACAATTCGAAACGCCAGGATTTACCTGCAAACTTTTGTGTGTTGCCCCACGAACCCCAGCAAAGCATTGTAACAACACAGAATATAATGGCCAATGAATAACTTTGTATTATGTACATTCTCCTATTTTTTATCAAAAATGATTGCTTTTGTTATATACATGTTAGTTCCTTCCGCTTCGGGCCGTTTTTCGCCTTTGACCACCAATTTTACAACATGATCGCCGGGCTGAAGATTTAAAATATGCCACATACTGGTTGTGTTTTGCTGATTGGCATAAAAGTAATATGTATCAATTGTCCTGTGTAATTTGCCATCCACATAAACATCAGCTTTGCCGCCGTCTTTGTACCAGTTTCCTTCGATTGAAATGCCTGTCCCATTGAAATGCAACTCTGCTGAATCTCCTGCTTTCCCGGATACTATTGACTGTTTATGGATTTTATTGTCCCAAGTTGTGATTTCGTGTACGTTCCAGTTACCTGTAAACTTCCAATCTGTTGAATCGAAAGGAATTGTGCTTTTAAAAGCCGTATTCGGATAAGAAACTTTCAACGGCAGTGGTTGCGGCTGTTGTTCTTTGATAGAGATTTCTTTTTCGGTTACTTTACCTCCATATTTTTGAATCAGTTCGAGCGCATATTTGTATGTATTATCAACTGCCGAATTGAAAGAATAAGTGGTATGAACAAAAAGCGAGTCGCCAACAGCAACAACACCTTCCTGCATATCTTTGGGCAATCCGCTAAGACCATTTATTACACCCAGCACTGCCATTGCATTTGATGGATTGCAATCCGAATCCTGTCCACACCGGGTTGAAACTTCCATTGTTTTCATCGGATCTCCATCTCCATATAATAGCCCCATTACTATATATGCACCATTAATTGTGGCATCAATATTGAAAGCAATACCTGCTCCACATATATCTACTGTTCCCCACTTAGATTCGAGTTCTTTCCAGGCAGCTCTCCAGTCATTCGGATACTTTTTATGAAGTATTATTACGTCTTGAATAATTTCATAATATGAACTTTCTTCAGGAATAGATTTAAGGGCTTTATTAACTATTGTTGCTATATCATTTTCAAAAAATGCCTCACAGTAAAGAGCTGCAACAAAAATACCTCCGAAAACACCATCCCCGTAATTCGTGATGTGGCCAATCTTATCTGACATTTTGGTAGCTGTATGAGGCATTCCGGGACTCATAAAACCGAGGAAATCCGATTGTATCTGAAAATCAATGTCATCGGAATGCATACTAAATTCAGGACTTCCCGATTGAGGCGGAAAAATACTGTCGAAATAGTTTTTACGGGCCTGCATATTGGCATGCCATAACATATACCCCGCTTTGGCAAGCAGCTCATGAAACTTTTTTGCAGGAGCATCGATCCCGTATTTATCCATTGCCATTAAAAAAGTTAACTGAACATAGATGTCGTCCTGCCACATACTGCCTATGATGTCTTTGGTGGTCCATTTTATTGAGTCTTCGAAAGTTTTACCCAATGCTTTAAACTCGGTAGGCGCACCGTAAGTAACGCCGATCATCTTACCGGCCCATCCTCCGGCAATTTTATCTTTTAGCATTTCAGGAGAAATAGTTTTAAAGTCCTGAGCAGGATTATTATTCCTGCACGAAACCATTGCCCAAACCAGGACACATGCGATAAATAATTTGTTTCTCATAATATTGATTTTTAATTGGTTTATATCTGTTATTTTATTTAAAAACAAGACCTTTGACATATTGATTTGTCGTTAAATTCATTTCTTCAGCATTCATAATTATCTTGCTATTAATCTTAAGATTTTCAAATGTGATATGCTCTATGAGATGATCTTCACTAAATCCTTCAATAAAATTGCTTTCCGTTTTACCTTCAAGAGTGATATTCCGAAACTGAATATTCCTGATCTGGCCCAGTCCTTCATCAGGGTCATACCTGTGGTTAGTAATTTTCATCCCAACCAGGGTTTTTGCATTACCTTCGATTGTAATATTTTCAAAGCGAACATTCTGTATCTTGGCTTCGCCAGCGTGCATTGCCCGGAAAACAGGATTAGTCCCTTTTTTATGTATCACATAACAGTTACTTACAATGCATGATTCTACATTGTTGCGTCCCCCCCAGCTAAGACAAAAGGTTGCACCGTATCCATCGTCCCAAAGTACACAGTTATTCATTTCAGAATAAGAAACTCCATCGCAAAGCAACACGGCATCATCGTTCGCCCTGATAAAGCTGTTCTCTATTTTCAACCGCAAATTGGTGCCATTTTCAATTTTTGGGTGATCTTTCCAATCCATATCCGATACGTGAATCCCATCGGTATTTTTATTCCAGCCTATCAGTTTTACATTGTTTATTAATATGCTGTCATTGTCGCCTTTGCACTGTATTTTTATCTGAAAATTACCTGCTTCTATGCACGTTATGCCTTCTATCCTGATGTTTCTACCATCTTCAAATGAGATATTGGACAGAATTCCTTCGGTGGGATGCTGCCATTTCTGATATCCGGAATTAATGATCCCCCTTCCCTTAATTATTACATTTTCAACAGTACCCGCACCATACATTGATCCGTTGAGATAAGCTCCGGCTTCGAGGTAATATGTTGTATTGGATGCTAACGGATACCGTTCTCCAATATTATGAACGCCCTTTTTAAATCGCACAATTTTCTCAGAACTATTCTTATTCGGCTCTTCTTCAGGAGGATCTACAAAAAGCAGTATCGGATGATCCTTATCTCCATTTATTTCCAATGAAACTTGCATCGGTTTTATAAATTGGACGTAGATATATTTATCCCGAACTGAATAGTGTATTTGATAAGCTAAAGGCCTGATTTTAATTGATTCGACATTACTGTTTTTAGCTAAAATACGAACCTCAATGGGTTTTTCTAAAGTAAGTGAGACCCAGGATAAACCCTGTTTTTTATTGTTGTTATTATTGCTTTTATAAACAAGTGCTTCTTCCCATTTTTGATGTCCAACTGAGCGAACTTCGACATTGTATCTGTCAGATTCAATTTCCTGATTCAAATTGGAATTGGTTTTTTGAGATATTAAAGCAAAGGAGTGCATAGATATGAATAAACCCACAACAGAGAAAACAGTATTTTTAAAGCTAATACAATTGCACATATTTTCGTTGATTATACTTTAAATGTTATACGTAATAATTAAATTTGATTTCCCAGCATATCTTTGATGAAAATCTATTTCATCAAACCCTTTAAATATAAAATGGAGGAGGCATTGTACGTCTCCTCCATTTTTAATTTGCTTTTCAGAACTGCGTTTCAGAAAATGCAATTGTGATTTTATCTGTTATTTTAACCACCAAGGAGTCTGGTTAATTCCATCAAATCCGTTATACTGTTCATCTACAGCTTTTTGATAATTTATAGGGTTAGTAGTTAATTCACTGGTTGGATATTTCCAACGTTTTGGATAAATATTTTTATCGTCAGGGTTCATGCTTGTAGCCGGATCGAGCGGGAAATTCGGATATCCTGTTCTAAGGAAATTCCTGTATGCGTCTCCCTTGCCCTGAAAGAAATCTAAAAGATACCTTTGCATCCATATTTGCTGTAAACGGGCAGTTTTAGTACCTGCTGTTTTATATGCTGCTTCACCTGTAAAATAACCATCTATATAAGCCTGTGTAATTGCCATTCCTTGAGTTCCTGTTCCGGCAGAGGGTAAAGTTCTATAATAATTAAGTATAGCTTTAACACCGTTTTCGTAATAATCCTTCGCATTTCCTGTAACCCACCCTTCTTCAATTGCTTCAGCAATAATGAAACACTGCTCGGAATAGGTAAACAATAGCATTGGGTCTCCTGCCCTTGGTGTTACATAACGTTTACTTACCTGCGAATATCTACCGGCTGCATTATTAGCGGCCAACTTATCTGAAGATAATTCGGTAGGGGCTCCCTCGTAAGCGTCAAAATCTGTTGCAAGTTTACCAGAGGCAATCAAAGAATTTGCAGGTTCAGCAAAATAAAATAATCTACGGTCATTATAATTTTTTAGGGCATCAACTACTATATTCGAAACTCCAAGCAGAATCCTTCTGTTTTCACCGTTCCAAAAAGGATGTGTAGCATTTGGATTATCTGAATATACTAATTGAAAAATATCCGAATTATCAGTCATCAAATTTCCTGCATTTACTATGGCAGCAAATCGTGCTTTTTGTTCAGCCGTAATTTTTTTACTAATAGTCTGTAGAACCTTTAACTGCATCGCATTACTGAGCTTACGCCATTTAGCGGCATTACCGCCATACATGATATCGCCTGTAAAATTTTTCCCTTCTGCAAATAATGCTTCTGCAGCCTGAAAGTCTTTCAGGATACTCACAAATACATCTGCCTGCTTATCATACTTAGGCTGAAATATCCCATCCTCTGCTTTTCCTGCCTCTGTGTATGGAATATCTCCCATATCCATGGTCATAGCAAAGCCATATGAAGCTTTCATGAATAATTCCATTCCTTTATAAGAAGGTTCATCAGGAGAACCTTTAGCAAACTCAACCATCCGTTTAAGACTGGTTAGCCGTTGGAAGGACCCAAACCCACCGAAAGGCCAGAAAGAAGAATAATACTGGTATGGGTTGGGGTTGGGGTCAAATAATACACAGTGCTTACTCCAAAGCTGTGCTGTACCCCAATCGGTAGGGTTAGGATTCCAGAATCGGTATGAATCCTTTTGTATTTGAGTAAGGAGCAAAGCTGGTGTAACAGTTGTTGGCACATCAGGGTTTGTGTTTAATTCCTCAAACTTACTGCACGAACTTGCAATTGTAAGGGTAAATATTGCTAAAAATATGTAATGTAACTTTTTCATTGTTAAGTCAGATTAAAATGTAAATTTAATATTGGCCCCAAGGTATCTTACTGCCGGGTCGGCAAAATCTTCAGCACCTCCGTCAGGGTCAGAATACTTAAAATCTTTTGCCCATAACAAAACATTTTGTCCCACAAAACTAATTGATGCACCTTTGGCCCAACCTTGCAAATAATTATTTGGAACAGTATATGTTAAAGAAATCTCCCGTAGTTTAAGAAAAGTTTTTGAATAATTATCGGCAGGACTTCCATTACCTCCCCAGGCACTGCTGTTATGTAAATCAATTGTATATTGCCTGTAAGAAGTATAAACGTCATTAGGGGCATAAACGCGTGTATCAGCAGTGATATTACCAAATTTATCGTATGTGGCAGTACCTGAAACAACTTTTACCCCATTAACAAGATAGTTATTGGCAACTAATCCTGCTGCCGCTAAAGCTGCTGCTCCTGCGGCACCTCCGCCAGCTGCCGCTACAATTCCTGCGGCAGTAACATCCTTTTCTCTCTCAGGTGTGACCGAATTAGGGTGAACACCTGCTTGCCACATATAACTTTCGGTTCTTGTGTTCATTAAACCGCCAACTACACCATCAAGTGATGCAAATAAACTAAAAGCTTTGTATCTGAAACTTGCATTTGCACCCCAGAGCCAATCCGGATCTGAATAACCAAATTTAGAATCGTACTGACTATATTGTAATCTGCCGGCGCTACTTAATATAAGTTCACCTGTTTCGGGGACACGAACAAAATCTCGGCTGAAAAAAACGTCAACACGCTCACCTTCTGCTACCCAGGGTCTTGCAACATTTGAATATACTGGGTCTATTTTGGTAAAACGGCGCTCAAAAGTAGACCAGTTAAGGCCTAAATCCAATTGCCAGTCTTTATTTTTTATCGGTGAACCATTAACCGTAACCTCCCAGCCATTACGTGTTATTTCCTCATCAATGTTAATATAATTACTTGTATATCCACTTGCTTCTGTTACCGGTGCAAATCGCAAAAAGTCATACATTCTTTTACTATAATAGGATACATCCGCCATCAACCGGTTTTTAAAAGTCATTGCCTGTATTCCTGTTTCGAATGTATTTGCGCTTTCTGGAAGGATGCCCGGCGAATATAAACTGGAAGGAACACTTGCTCCATTTAAAGCATTCCATGTGCCGCTGTTAAGGCTAAAACTACTTTTGATCGCATAAATTGCCGCAGGTGTTTTCGCCATAGTCCATGAACTTCTGATTTTTAATAAATCGAGCCATGTTTTTGTTGAGGGCAATAGTTCTGAAACTACGAAACTCGCTGCTGCCGATGGATAAAAATATGACTGTGTTTCTTTTGGCAAGGTTGAACTCCAGTCGTTACGGCCTGTTACATCAACGTATATCAATTTGTTCCATGACAAAGCTACACGGCCAAACAGAGAATTAACCTGATGCGCATGAGTGGTCTGTGATACAAAAGCAGGATTTACTGAAGCTCTCAGCGAGAAAAAGCCAGGAACAGAAATACCACCTACAGTGTTTCCGTACATATTCTTGTCTTCTTTGTAGTATATTGTTCCTCCTGCAAGGTAATCTACACCAAATTTACCAAACGACTTATCACCTGTTAGCAGCAAATCATTATTAATACTATATCCTTGAGTTTGTCCGGTAACAAATCCACCTGTCCGTGTACCATTCCATGTCCAGAGATTGCCAGGCGTAGGGGTATTACCTGTTGACAAATAAGATCCCCATGAAATCCTTTGATCACCACGGTCAATGTAAAAATCGAGACCTGAACGAATACTCGCTTTTAACCAAGCGGTTATGTCATAGCTCATTAATAAATCGGCATTAAAAATATCACGCGATATCTCATTCGTTTTTTCATATCTGTCGAAATATGGCGAGTTTTGGTTTGCACCTCTGTATGTTCCATCCGGTTGAACCCCGAAGTGGTTGCTTTGCTGCTGGCCTGGCACGTACCAATAATTATTTTTGTAGTCTAAAACATTAAAGTCAGCGCTCGACCAAATCAATAAACCATACATTGCATCGTAAGAGGTATATCCGCTTGAGCCCACATTAGGAGAATGCCTCTTAGCATAAGATACGTTGGAGCTCATTTTAAATTTATCTAAATTGATATCACCTCCAAAAGAGTAGGTGTATTTATTTAATGTAGAATTGGGATATTGTCCTTTATTTTGTGTCCAGTTAAGCGAACTTCTAATAGCTAACACATCACTTCTATATGCAATATTTACATTGTTATTGGTTACATAACCTTGTTCAAGAAAATTGGCAAAGTTGTTTTCTCCAACAGGCAGGTATGGTAATTCTTTAAAAGTCTTGGAAAACGGATCCCATTGATTTCGCATTGTTCCATCCATCTTAGATCCCCATGAAGCATCAGAATTTATATTATATATTCCGGCGGTACCACGGCCATATACAAACTGTTTTTCAGGAATTGCCAAAAATCCTGAGGTAAACATGGTGTTTGATGCGACATTTACTGTAATTCCGGATATATTAGTACTGCCATTCTTTGTTGTAATCAAAATAGCCCCACTTGCTCCGCGAAAACCATAAAGCGCCGAAGCAGTTGCTCCCTTCAATACGCTTATTGATTCAATGTCTTCTGAGGAAATATCGCTAAGTGTTTTATTTGCATAAGCTACGCCGTCAATTACTAAAAGAGGATTTTCACCACGAATAGTAAGAATTGGAACTGCTCCAAAATCAGGTGGGTTTCTAACCAAAAGCCCTGACACCCTGCCTGTTAGCGATGTCGAAACATCAACTCCCGAAACTTTTTGAAGGCTCTCGCCCGATACAATCTGAACCGAATAACCAAGAGCTTTCTCCGATCGTTTTATACCTAGCGCTGTTACAACTACTTCCTCAACGCCGAATGTTTCCTCCATCATCTTAATACTGAGGTTTGTCTGTGTCCCAACTACAATTTCCTGGCTTTTCATTCCTATAAATGAGAATTGCAAAGTTGCATTTTCAGGAATATTAGAAAGTATGTAGTTTCCGTCGGCTTTTGTTACGGTGCCTTGTGTAGTACCTTTTATTACAACCGAAACCCCGGGCAATGGCCGGTTTTGAACATCGGTTACCTGTCCGGAAACCGATTTCTGTTGCTGCGAAACCACAGATTCCATTTTTTTGATGTTTTCGTCGGGACTTAACAACACCAGATTGTCATCCATTACTTTGTAACTGATTCCCTGCCCGGCAAACAACTCATCGAGGATTTGTTCAACGGTTGCCCCGTTGGCCCTGACCGAAACCCGCCGTACAACATCTACCTGCTCGCGGATATAGAAAAACCGGAAATCGCTGGATTCCTCAATCTCCTTGAGTACCTCAACAATTTGTTTGTTTTCGGCCCTGAAGTTAAACTTTGTAGCCTGTGAGTAAGCCGTGGCCGAAACCTGCATTAGCCCCAATATCATAAGTAGGATAGTTAGTTTCATCATCAATAATAACTTTTTCGCCGTTCTGCTCCGCAGAAAAGCATTTGTATTCATTTTTTCCATAAATTTAAAATGTTTTGATTAATACTGAAAGTTGGTGGTTTGCCACCATTTTTGTCGAAACAGTTTAGCCGGTTGTGTTACAGCACTTCCGGCTATTTCATAAGATGCGTTTTTTACTTCATAGGCAATTTTGTTTTAGTAAAAGTTAAGTTTAATTTTTATTTTTTGCTGGCAATTTCAATTTGTTGCCCTGATATTTTATAACTGATTGGGAGCGCTTTTTTCATAATCTCCATAATTTCGATGATTGATTCGTTTTTAATGGTTCCATCGAAGTGTAAACCGAGAATTTCTTTGTTCAATACCTCAATTTCCACTCCATACCTGCGTTCGAGCAGTACAACCAATTCCTTTAAATTAGTATTGATAAAAATAAGTTTATTGTCTTTCCACGAGGTAAACCATTTGGTGTTAACATTGCGGATGGTAAATTCTTTTGAACTCATACTCAATACAGCCTGCTCTCCGGGTTTTAAAATAATATCTTCAGCCAGTTTTAATTTTTCGGATGACTGAATTATTACCTGGCCCTCTTCGAGTGTTGTAACAACTTCGTTGTCGGTTTCGTAAGCCTTAACGTTAAACTGTGTTCCGGTAACCTGCACATCATAAAAAGACGTGTGCACCACAAATGGTTTATCCGGATTTTTTGCCACATCAAACCATGCTTCCCCTGTTAAGAATACTTCCCTGATTCCGTTTTCTCCTTCCATTGCATAACGAACCCGGGAATCGGCATTGAGAAAAATTACAGTACCGTCGGGCAATATTACTTCCGATACTGAACCCTTTGGCGAGTGGGCAGCATAATAAACGGTTTCTGGTTTGGTTTGTAAAGAATTGATATATATTCCGACAAATAAACCGATAACCAAAGCTGCAGCAATACCAATTGCGGTATATAAATATTTTGTTTTTGATCCTGCCTGATGGTTTTTCAGTTCGATTTTGCACCAAATGCGGTTAAACAATTTTTTAAGATTGGGCGAATCCATATCCTTTAATTCAGTTTTATACAAATCTTTCAGCAGATGATCCTTCAGGTCAAATTCCATTCCGGGCTGATGAAAAAGCGACAACATCTCCTGCCGGTCGTCCCATCCGGCATTTTCGGCTTTACCTGCTTTGAACACTTTTTTAATATGATCTTTCATTTTTAATTGTTGCTGCCCCTATTACGTATGGCATCTTAAAGTTACTCATTTGAATTACCGCTTTTTTCTTCAGCTAAAAACTGAAACGATTTATCTGTTTTGCAAAAAAAACCGCCCCGTTTGCAATCAGGACGGTTTAATCTAACTAACTAATCATTTAAACTAAAACTATGTAAAAAACTTTCCTGAGCAATATTTTCTACAGTATTACGGATGAAGGTTGAAATTTACTCACCAGAATTTATTTTATTAGTCCGCAATCCCCTTTGAAACCCACTTTAGTATTGAAAATTGAGTTTTAATAACAAAAAATTCAATCAAAGGGGTAAGCGTGCTGGTGCAAGATTACGAAATTGCCTGCTAAGTAAATTTGAAGCCCGTTCCTATTTTGCAAAGCGGAAACCCAAATGGGATTGAATTACTGAAATTAATTAACTACCCGCAAACCAGGTAAAAGTATAGCGCGGAAAACAGCGATTCGCTTTTGAAATTCTCCTTTAAAAACGATACTGCGCGGTACAAATGGTTTTCCACGGTGCGTTTCGAGAGGTTGAGTTTTACGGCAATCTCTTTGCTGGTTAAGCCTTCTTCCCTGCTCAACTGAAATATTTTTTGTTGTTGTTCGGGCAGTTGTGCCACCAGTTTTTGCAGATTCTCCTGCATTTCGTCGAAAATAACTGTATGCCATGTGTTGTTTGAACTGGTTTCAGAATTTGACCTTACAAAATCGCTAAAAGCATTTTCAATGTTTTTATGCCTTATAAAATCATAAATAGTGTTTACTGCAACTTTAAAAATAAATGCTTTGATATTTTTTGACTGGTCGAGGTTATCACGTTTTTCCCATATTTTCAGGAATACATCCTGAACGAGTTCTTCCGCGTCGGCATTGTTTTTCAGGTACGAAAGCGAAAACCGGGAAATACGTGGAGCGTATCTTTCAAAAAGTTCCTGATAGGCTTTTTTTTCGCCGGTTTTTACTTTCCCGGCTAATTCAGAATCGCTTATGCTTTCAAAAGATTTCAACGTAAAGTTAGTTTTTGATTCAGTAAATATAAAAGAATTTCAATATTTCAGCATATTTAATCCATTTCATTTTATCCATCATGTATTGTAAAGGTGATTCACGTATATAGCACACACGTAAATCACGTACAAAAAAATGAGTAAAACACGCTTGTTTATAGGTTTTTGTATTCTGAAATTTGAATAAATATTTTGACAGGAAAAACATGAACAATTCGATAAATATAAAACACAATTTCCCACTACTCAAAACGTATTCTTCTCCGCACAATGGATCTTTAATTAAAATCCTGGTTTCCGTTCAAAATTCCCGTAAAAACATTATTTCTCCCTTTGGAAATAAAGATTATTAAACAAGGTTCTGATGAATTGCCCATGTAAGGAATTCCGCGAAGGAATTCCTTTTTTTATTTTAAGGATATCCAATTATATTTCAGCGCCAGAACCACCAGCCCAGCTATATTTTTTGCCCCCGATTTATCGAGCAGTTTCTGCCGGTAACCTTCGGCAGTGCGTATAGAGATGTTCATCTCTTCAGCTATTTCACTATTTGAATATTCCCTGCAAATCAGTTCAAGTACAAGCAATTCACGTTCAGTGAAATCGGGATTAAAAATAGCATCGGTTTTTTCCATCCTTTTCAGGCTTTGCAGAACGAGTGTTGAAATATTCTCCGAAAAATAATACCCCTTTTCAACTACGTTTAAAATTGCTTTTTCCATTTCATCCGGGTCGGCATTTTTTAGCAAATATCCATTTACACCTTCGCTGATTAAATGCAGGATAAACTGTTCATCGTCTTCCATGGTCAGAATAATAACCTTAATTTCAGGATACAATTTGCTGATTTTTTTATGGGTTTCAACACCATCCATGACAGGCATACGTAAATCGAGCAAAATAACATCGGGCGGCGTTTTTATTTTTGCAAGCAAATCAATCAGTTCAGCGCCATTGGAAGCTTCCATGGTTTCCCCGATAAAATTGAAATCTTCCAAAAGTGCAATAATCCCTTTTCTGAAAAGTTTGTGGTCGTCGGTTACAATTACGTTTATTTTCTTATCTTCCATTTGTCAGACTTTGGTATCGAGGTAAATAATAGCGGTTGTTCCCTTTCCGTGTTTTGATTTCATTTTAAACTTTGCCCCAACAATTTGGATGCGGCTATCAAGGTTTTTTAAACCGAGGCCGGAATTCATTTTTTCTTCAAGGTTAAAACCTTTTCCATTATCCGAAATTGATATCATCAAATTATAATCAGGCGTAAACCTCGTGCTGATAAAAATAATTGTAGCTTCCGAATGCTTAATGGCATTGTTCAGCAACTCCTGAATTATGCGGAAAACGGCGAGTTCTTTTTTATTATCGAACCGAAACTGCTCTCCACTTTTCCTGCATACTATTTTCAGTTGTTCTGCTTTATTTACCCAACGGGCAAGTTCTTCAAGAGCAAAAAACAAACCTAATTTTTCGAGCGATGGTGGTAATAACGAGCGTGAAATGCGGCGGACCTGTGTAATAACTTCGTCTAAATAGGTTTTGGTTTCGGCAGCCAGTTCTTTTGCAACAGATTCTTCCGATTTTTTTTCAATCCGCCCAACATTCAGTTTTACAACCGAAAGCATCGCTCCCACTTCGTCGTGCAAATCCTG
Organism: Prolixibacteraceae bacterium; assembly: GCA_009773765.1. Lineage (GTDB taxonomy): Bacteria > Bacteroidota > Bacteroidia > Bacteroidales > Prolixibacteraceae > Draconibacterium. The sequence continues at coordinate 15,544 of WTWZ01000029.1, forward strand.
GGCAATCCGTTTGCGTTCTTTTTCCTGCGCCGAAATGGTGTTTAGCAATATTTCTTCCTGTTGTTTTGCCTTGGTTTCGTTTAATTCGAGTTGCTTTTTAAGCATCTTTTTTTGGTAAGTGACAAAAAAGAAAAAAACAGAAAGCGCAAGAAGCACCATTCCAAGGGTTCCAATAAAATAGACAAAAATTATGTTGTTGCTTTCCGACATCGTATAATTACTTTTTTAATCATTTAGCCTTTGCCTGCTTAACCTTTTTTGTTTTTAGAAATCCTATGATAATAATTAAATAGAACAGTATATTTAAAGCTGCAAATATTTTTACAGATAAGAGAGCAATTTCTAATGAAGCATTTAACCTGACATTGAATAGTGAATGGTAAAAGAAATTGGCTGCATAATAAATTAATACTGCAGTGTTAATCCAAATGAGCGGTTCCTCTGAAAGTTTTAAAATTTTTGCTTCAACCATTACTTTTGTAAAAAAGGCGACAGAAAAAAGGAACAATATCATTGCCCCGATTGAACCTACAAGACTTGCATATTCGAATAAACTTTGGATAAACAGGGTATTTATAAGGCAATAGGTTACAAATAAAATTATTGGGGTTAAAATATATTTTGGTTTGATAAAATCCTTCAAAACCTGCATATAAAACAAACCCATGATAAGAAATGCCACAGGGAAATAAAAATGCCCAATGGGCATTGTATTTTTCATGATGAAATGTAAATGGAATCTAGTGTAAGATTCGGTCAATACACCAAAAACGACAAAATAAAATACGGTTTTAAGCTCAGGTGAAAAACGTTTATAATAGATTAGGCCAACAATAAATGCAATAAAATTGGTTACTGATACTAATTTGAAAAGCCACATCCTGATTAACCTTTTCAGGAATTGTAAATGCTTCCCTCATCGCAAACCGGCGGACATGGAATGCCGTAATCAAATACTTCGCCTTCATCGTCGAAAGCCCTGTTTTCCTTTGCTTCAGGCCATATCAGAATATTCATGGTCTTGGTAACGCCAAATTCAACCTGGGCTTCCGGTCTTCCCTGAACATTAAATATTTCGTGAAGTTCGTATTTGGTTAAAAGATAAGCATTCGGGAAAATATATTTTCTAAAAGCGGCTGTTTCCGATTCGGAATCCAGTTCGCCCAACCGCCATTTTCTGTAACTCCTGATACTTTCGATTACCTGTTTCGATCTGTCGGCATAATTTTCGTTTTTCACCCCTAATTTATAAACCGGGGTTTCATAATCGACATAAACATCGCCGCTTCCCAAAAGAAATGCCGAAACAGCAAAAGCACATAATACATATTTTCCATCTACCTTGTCGGTTTCAAGGCCAAGGTAAATACGCAGCCGGTTTTCGTTTTCGCCTGCCAGTTTTTTATAGGTTTCCTTTTGGAGTATAATTTGCGGAATATTCAAATTAAACGTATTTTTTTGCTCTTCGGCAAAATTTCTTCTCCAGTTTTCAGCTTGCTTTGGCGGTATTTGGTCCCGCTTTAAATTTGACCCCATTTTATTTTTTTAATATTGGTGATTATGAAACCATAAAAATAGTTGAATTCTTCGAAAAATAAACATGTTCAATAATAAATTCAAAAAGATTTAATTTAACTGCTGAAAACATAAAACCGCCCGTAAGAGCAGTTTTATCAGCGTGTAAATTGTTATCATTTAAAAATTAAGGTCGTTAAACCGGTAACCTTCGCAGCGGTAGCCTTCGTTGTAAGCATAATATCTTTCAGGATAGTGAACCAGCAGAAACCCATAATTTGTTCTTTCGAAGAAAAGGTTTCCAACCCTGAAATACATATAACCATTAATGTAAACCCTTTCGTAATCGTTTGGTAGATACTCAAAAGCCATTCCAAAAGGAAGATCAACCAATACATACCCTACCCCGATGCGATATCTGAAAAAGTACCCGTCGTAACAGTAATACCGGTTGTGGTTATGAATATAGATTTGCGGTTTGTGAACAAATCTGCGGATTACGTGCCCGTAATAATGATGTTGAAAATAATACTTGTGATTGCGGTATGAATATGGATTATAGCAGCCGTAATAATTTATCCAGCTATTATGGTTCCACCGGTAACTTTCCCAATTTCTTTCCCAATGTTTATAATCGTTGTAACTATGATTTCCATAATACTGTTTGTTTCCTTTAACATCACTGCGGTATTCCGGCGACCAGTATTTATTGCTCCCCCTGTATTCCCTGCTGGTATTGTACCTAACATCGCTGGTATTATGATTGTACCTCTCTGCATAATTGTTTGAAGAAGTACGGTTTGAATTGCTTCGGTTTGAAGAACTGCGTTCTCTTTGGTTGAGTTGATTTTCATTCAGTTTTTTATCAGTTACCATGCGGTTTGACTTAATACCTCTGTTTTCATCTGAACGTGAATCAACCCTTGCGCCTTCCCTCTGTTTTTCGATCGGAACAGGGGCATTGTAACGTTTTACCTCCCTTGTACTTTTTACCTGACGGTTTGCGGCCTGCGGCTTGTCTACGACTTCGCGGTTGGCGCCCTTTTTTTCAATGTTGTTTTTATTTCCAGTACGCGAATTTTCTACCCTCTCGTTGTTTGTGCTGTTCGTTGTTGAACGGCGCTGTGCGTTTACCGGATTTGTGGTTGCTGCTGTTACTGCCGCCAGTGTTATTATTGTTGCAAGCAGCCTGAATTTCATTGTTTTCATGACTTCTTATTTTTAAGATTTTTATAAATTATTTGGTATTCTCTTTTTTTGTCGCCTTAAAATTTCGGACATCTGATCAACAAAATACAAAGGCTGTGCCAAAACAAATTAACCGGATATTATTCCATTAAACCACACAATTCAACCTGTTTTTAAAGTTTTTTATTTTTAACTTTTTCTCTCTATTTTTGCGCCTGTTAATATTTTAAATGGCGAGAATTTTATCAATCGATTACGGGAGGAAAAGAGTTGGTCTGGCAGTTACAGATATTCAACAAATTATAGCTACCAGGCTTGCAACAATTCCGGCCCACACAATCTGGGATTTCTTAACCGAATATTTTAAAAAGGAAAAGGTTGAAATTGTTGTTGTTGGCTACCCAAAACAAATGAACAATGAAGCTTCTGAAGCTGTTAGGTACATTAATCCGTTTTTGAAAAAATTTCAAATTCAATATCCGGATATACAACTGGAAATTCACGACGAAAGATTTACTTCGAAGATGGCATTTCAGGCAATGATAGAAGGAGGGTTGAGAAAACAAAAAAGACAGGATAAAGCGTTGATTGACGGCATAAGCGCAACCATAATTTTACAAAGTTATTTGGAGCAAAAAAGAAACAAACTCTAATGAGATGAAATACCCGATAACAGTTTACGGAGATCCTATCCTCAGAAAAAGAGCCGAAGATATAAGCCAAAACATGGAAGGGCTTAGCGAAATCATAGAAAATATGTGGGAAACCATGTATTATGCTGATGGCGTTGGGCTTGCAGCCCCACAAGCTGGCCTTCCCATTCGTTTGTTTGTTATCGACGGATCTTCAGGCGCCGAAGAAGAACCTGAACTAAAAGATTTCAGGAAGGCTTTTATCAATCCTGAAAGACTTGAATTAACCGGTGAAAAATGGGTGATGAACGAAGGCTGTTTGAGTTTGCCCGAAATAAGGGAAGATGTTACCCGGCCCGATTCTGTACGTATTAAATATTTCGATGAAAATTTTATTGAACACGACGAAGTTTTCAGCGGGTTTATTGGCAGGGTAATCCAACATGAATACGACCACCTTGAGGGGAAACTATTTATTGACTATTTGTCGCCATTAAAAAAACGTTTACTCAAAAGTAAACTCAACGATATAGCCCGTGGAAATGTGCAACCTCATTACAAAATAAAAATTCCTGTAAAATAACTGTAACCATACATCCGGTTTTTCGTTTGTTGTAAAATTAAACAAACGAACATAATTGGAAAAAACCTTTCAAAATATTCCCTTTCTTCGCATAACAGTTGCCTTTGCAGCAGGAATTGTTACTGGCGTTAATTACACAGTAAATGAAACACTTGGCTTTGCCATATTAACTGCAATTTTGATCCTGCTTGTTGTAATCAGCAAAAAATACAAGTTTGATTATTCACTATATTTTGGAACCGGGGTACAATTATTTTTTATTTGGCTTGGAATACTTGTTGCACAGCAACACAATGAAAAGCCCCAGTTTTATGACAGGGGCAATTTTATTGCCACAGTTTTGGAAACACCACAGGAAAAACCCAATTCATGGAAATCAGTAATTCAAATTGAAGCAGTTCATTATTCCGGTACTGTAAAGCAAACAAATGAACTTGTGATAGTTTATTTTGCTAAAAACGGGAAAGTTGCAAAATTAAAGTCCGGCGATATTATTCTGTTCAGCAGTGTGCCCCAACTGATAACAAACAATAATAATCCGTATGTTTTTGATTATAAAAAATACCTTGAACAAAAAAGAATTTACAGACAGGTTTATTTGACAGAGGAAAACTGGACAAAAACCAATAAAACCAAATTCTCAATTGTTTGCCAGGCGGAACGAATTCGGGAAAGTCTCTTAAAAATATATCGAAGTCAACCTATCGATGAAACAGAATTTGAAATTCTTTCGGCTTTGACACTGGGATACAGCCGTGAACTTGATCCGGAAACCAGGAGAGTTTTTTCATCGTCTGGCGCAATTCATGTACTTTCTGTTTCGGGGCAGCACGTTGCAATTGTTTTTTGGGTAATAACCCTTCTGTTTGGCTCTATTCGGACCAGTAAGTTAGGGCGTATTATTTTTATGACAATTACAATTGCGATTTTATGGTTTTACGCATTAATTACAGGCCTTTCCCCATCAGCAATGCGCGCTTCGTCAATGTTTACCATATTTATTATTAGTGAAAACCTACAACGAAAATCGAACATTTATAATTCCCTTGCCGCATCAGCTTTCTTATTGCTGCTTATAAACCCAAATAATTTATACGACATTGGATTTCAACTTTCTTATGTTGCTGTTTTTGGTATTGTATTTCTTCAGCCCAAAATGGAGGGACTGATTTTTGTCAAAAGCAAATTTTTCAGATTTTTCTGGTCTTTAATTACTGTTTCAATAGCAGCCCAAATTGCCACATTTCCAATTACCACTTACTATTTCGGACAGTTTCCCACTTATTTCTGGATTGCCAATACATTTGTAATTCCGGCAGTAATGGTTTTATTACCGATTGGTATTTCTTTGCTGTTTATCTCAAAAATTTATTTTTTATCAAATCTATTAGCAGTTTTACTGAATTACATGATCAAAATAACTTATTTCCTCCTTTCTTCAGTAGAACTGCTTCCATTTTCGGTCCTTGAAATACATATCAACCAAATTCAATTCATTTTTTTAGTTGCAATTGTAATTTCAGGAATTATTTACCTCATAAGAATTCATGTTTATTTGATAAAAACCACACTTTTTTTTACCCTCTTACTTTCTGTTTCAGTCTTACTGGCCGAAATTAATCGTTTAAACCACAGAGAGTTGATAGTTTATGATGTGCCTAAAAACCCAACCATTCATCTTATTCATGGAAAGAGAAATTACATTATTTCAGAAGAAAAAATTAAAGAAGATGAAATGCACTATTTTCCGGGGATTACAACAGCGCGAAAGTTGGGGTTAAATCATCCTGTTTTTTTAATTTCCTCCGACACTTTCACCAACGGAGAAATATTACTTAAAACCGGATATGTATTTTTCGAAGGAAAAACCATAATGGTTCGCAAGAATTTAACTTCCGGGAATAAAACCAAACCGCCTGATTTCATAATAAACCCGGCAAACACAGAAAATCCTGAATATTTGAATAGTCCGCAAACAATAATTATTTCGGACAACAGGTTTATGGATAAAAACCATCTGAAAACTGCCAAAGTCCATTTTATAAATTTGCACGGGGCATTCAGAAAAAAATGGTAGTTTTAACATTAATTCAATATATTTTCACCCTGGATCAAGCATTTATTGACGCAATATTGGAAGTTAATATGTTATTTTGCCCGGTAATTTAAATTCAGTAATTCGATGAAAATAGTAATTGCCGGTGCCGGTGAAGTTGGTACACATTTGGCGAAAATGTTGACCGATGAATCACACGACATTGTTTTGCTCGATGATTCACCCGAAAAATTATCAAAAATCAGTTCTCAAATAGATTTGATGACAACCGTTGGTTCAGCTCATTCATTCGAGGATCTGAAAAAAACAGGGATTGCAAAGGCTGATCTGTTTATTGCAGTTACCCCTTTCGAGGAGAGAAATGTTTTTGCCTGTTCAATGGCATCGTATCTGGGGGTTGGCCGAACCATTGCCAGAATAAACAACTCGGAATATTTAAAAGAAAATTACAAGGCAAAATTAAAAAATATGGGAATTCACGAACTGATTTACCCTGAAAGCCTTGCTGCAAAAGAAATTATTGCCTCTGTTAAACAAACTGTAACCAGGCAGTTAATCGAATTCTCGCACGGAAAATTGGTTTTACTGGGGATTAAAGTTCGCGAGAATGCAATGGTTATCAATAAATCCTTGAAAGAACTCAAACTTGAACGTCACAACATATCGGTTGTTGCCATAAACCGCGAAAACGTTACCATAATCCCAAAAGGGGAAGACATGATCCATGATGGCGACATTGTTTTTTTTGTTACAACCCCGCTTGCTCAGCAACATTTATTCGACATTACCGGTAAAAAAGTTTTTGGAGTTAAAAACATTATGTTTTTAGGCGGAAGCCGGATTGCACAAAAAGCAGTTGAAAAAATGGGCGACCAGTACCGGATTAAAATCATTGAAGTTAACCGTGAAAAATGCGATAAGATAGCCGACAAATTTGGGAATACACTGGTTATTAACGGAGATGGCAGGGATATCAAATTATTAAAAGATGAGGGCATTGAAAAAATGGATGCCTTTGTAGCCACTACCGGAAATTCTGAAACTAATATTCTTAGTTGTCACCTTGCCAAATCTTTTGGTGTGCGCCGAACCATTGCTGAAGTTGAAAACCTCGCTTTTATGGGCCTGGCCGAGAAAATGGATATTGGAAGCGTTATCAACAAAAAATTAAATGCGGCAAGTTATATCTATAAATTTACGCTCAATGCAGCCATATCAAAAGTGAAATGCCTAACTGCTTCCGATGCGGAAGTTTTTGAATTTATTGCCAAATCCGGAGCCAAAATCACCGATAAACCACTTCAATATTTAGAATTCCCCGAAGAGGCTGTAATTGGCGGATATATCAGGGGCGAGAGCGGTTACATTGCAAATGGAAACACCATCATTCAGGAAGGGGATAAAGTGGTGGTATTTACTTTACCTGCGGGAATCAAAAAACTGGAAAAATTCTTTAAATAACATTACTTTTATCCAGATAATGAATATCAAGATTATTATTCGGGTAATAGGACTTCTTATGTTTGTTGAGGGAGTCGCGATGTTACTCGCTTTGTTTGTTTCAATTATTTATAACGAAAGCGATTCAACTGGTTTTGTGCTCTCATCGGGGCTTAACTTGGTGGGTGGGGCTTTGATTATTTGGATAACCCGAAACGCCAGGAAGGATATTGGAAAGCGTGAAGGGTTTGTTATAGTTGCACTTGTTTGGATTGTTTTTTCGCTGCTTGGCAGTTTACCATACATATTCACAGGGGCAATTCCCAATTATACCGATGCGTTTTTTGAAACCATGTCGGGCTTTACAACCACAGGTTCTTCAGTATTAAATGATGTTGAATCTCTGTCGCATGGTATTTTATTTTGGCGCAGCCTCACACAATGGCTCGGGGGAATGGGAATGATTGTGCTTTCACTTGCAATTTTGCCTATTTTCGGTATTGGTGGCATGCAGCTTTATATTGCAGAAGTACCCGGCCCCACCCCCGATAAAATCACACCGCGTATCAGGCAGACAGCAGCAAAATTATGGGCCATTTACCTGATATTTACTGTTGCCCAGGTACTGCTTTTATGGTTGGGGAAAATGCCATTGTTCGATTCCATCTGTCACTCGTTTACCACAATGGCTACAGGGGGGTTTTCAACAAAACAGGCAAGTATCGCTTACTGGGCATCACCATACATTCAGTATGTAATCATTTTATTTATGTTTATTGCCGGCACAAATTTTACATTGTCATACTTTGCCATCCGCGGAAAATTTGTACACCTTTTAAAAGATGAGGAATTTAAATTTTATGGCTTTATTGTATTATTTTTCGCAATAATAATTACCGGCGGATTATTGATTTCAACTGACAACGGCTTTGAAAAGGCATTCAGGGATGCATTGTTTCAAGTAGTTTCAATCATTACCACCACTGGTTTCGCAACAACCGATTACCTGCTTTGGAAACCCATACTGATTGCAATTATTTTTGCAGCATTTTTTATTGGAGGCTCGGCAGGGTCAACAGGCGGAGGCATAAAAATAATGAGGATTGTATTGTTATTGAAAAACGGATATTATGAACTGAAACGAATGTTACACCCAAATGCCGTTATTCCTTTAAAGTTTAACAATCATAGTGTTGACCCGAAAATTGTGACTAATGTACTCGCTTTCTTTGTGCTTTACTTTATGATTTTTGGTGTAAGCACTATTATTTTCATGCTTTTTGTTCCCGACCTGGAAACTTCAATGGGAGCTGTTGCAACTTGTCTCGGAAATATTGGGCCGGGATTAGGTACGGTTGGGCCGGCGGAAACTTTTTCCCACATACATCCGGCCGGAAAATGGTTCCTTTCCTTTTTGATGTTGCTGGGCAGGCTTGAATTATTCACCATACTTGTACTTTTCAGCCCATCTTTCTGGAGACAATAAAAATTCCAATATCCTGATATTCTGATTATCTAATACTCCAGTACTCCCTTTCCTTCCCTGATAATGGTTATTTCGTCCCCGGTACAATCAACAATAGTTGACGGAATAAATTCACCGTAACCGCCATCAACAACAATATTTGCAATTTCCTGGTACTTTTCATGGATAAGTTCCGGATCGGTTGAATATTCAAGTATCTCATCTTCATCGTGTATTGAAGTCGAAAGAATCGGATTGCCAAGTTCCCTGACGATTTCGCGGATAATATTATTGTCAGGAACACGGATGCCAACTGTTTTTTTCCCTTTGAAATATTTTGGGACATTATTATTGGCCTCAAGAATAAACGTGAAAGGGCCAGGCAGGTTTTTCTTCATCAGTTTAAAAACTGAGTTTGAAATTGGTTTTGTAAAATCTGAAATATGGCTTAAATCGCTGCAAATAAAAGAGAAGTTGTTTTTTTCGACCTTCACATTTTTAATCCGGGCTACTTTTTCAACCGCTTTTGCATTGGTAATATCGCACCCTAATCCGTAAACTGTATCGGTGGGATAAATAATTAATCCTCCGTTGCGCAGCACATCCACGATTTTAAGTATTTCGCGTTGGTTTGGATTTTCATTAAACAATTTTACCAACATAATATTTCTAATTTTGCACGGCAAAAATAGTCTTACTTTTTATGTGAACAAAGGTACAATGCAGATAATTACAACTTCCGATGGCTCGCACACCCTTTACCTGCCCGAAATAAATGAGCAATATCACTCGATAAACGGTGCTATTACAGAATCGGAATATGTTTACATCAATATGGGGTTCAATTATTCCCCCGGTAAAAACCCCAGGGTTTTTGAAGTTGGGTTCGGAACGGGGTTAAATTGTTTACTTACTGCATTGCAGGCCGAAAAAAGCAAAAGGCCAACAAATTATATTTCAATCGAAAAAAATCCGCTCGAAAAAAAAATAATTGAGAAGTTGAATTACGGGAATTTAATTTCATTGGAAGCCCAATCTGTTTTTCACAAAATACATGATTGCAAATGGAACGAATTTGTACCTGTTACAGAATACTTCAATCTGCACAAAACTGAAGGCGATTTAATTGATATTGATTTACACCCATTCGAAAATTGCGACGTAATTTATTTCGATGCATTCGCACCCGATAAACAGCCCGAGTTATGGACACCAGATATTTTCAGGAAAATTTACCGCATTATTTTGCCCGGCGGGTTACTTGTTACATACAGCGCAAAAGGCGAAGTGCGGCGACAATTGGCAACCTGTGGGTTCGAAATGGAACGGCTTCCCGGGCCACCCGGAAAAAACGAAATGCTGCGCGGAATAAAAAAGTAAGCAAAGATTTAATTGCCAAAAAATTACATTATATTCGCACGCTTTAAAACAAAAAGGATTGATGGCCGATAAAAAATTGTACGGTGAGCTTGAAAATTTTAGTTATGCATTAGGAATGAGCATAGCCGGAAACCTGATTCAAACGGGGGTACAAACAGTTAATCCTGAACTCTTTCTAAGCGGGTTTAAAGATGTTTTTAACGGAGAAAAAACCTTGATTCATCCCGAAGATGCTAATACTGTTCTCGAAGAATTTATTTCAAAAATGAATCAGGAAAAAGGTACAGGAAACCTTGAGGAAGGTTTGAAATTTTTGGCCGTAAACAAGAAAAAACAAGAAGGAATTGAGCTGCCGAGCGGTTTGCAATACATGGTTTTAAAAGAGGGGAACGGAGAAATCCCAACCGTAACCGACAAGGTACAATGCCACTACCATGGAACTTTAATTGATGGAACGGTTTTCGACAGTTCGGTAGAGCGCGGCCAGCCGGCAATATTTCCGGTTAACGGGGTAATCCAGGGCTGGGTTGAAGCCTTGCAGTTGATGTCAACCGGTTCCAAATGGCGCCTTTTTATCCCTTCGCATCTGGCTTATGGAGTTCACGGAACAGGTGGCGCTATCGGGCCAAATACAACACTTATTTTCGATGTGGAATTATTAAAAATTATTTAAATATTTAACAACATGAAGAACAGTATTATTTATGTGCTGGTTGTCGTTATGGCGCTCAGCGCATCGTGCCAGCAAGGTGGTAAAACAGTTAAACTTGAGTCGAATGTTGACTCGGTTGGATATGCAATTGGAGTATTAGTTGGCTCAAACAACATGAAACAACTTGAAGCAGCCCCAGGTGGCGGAGATATTAACAAAGATGCAATGGCTGCGGCTTTCCGTGCTTCGTCATTAGGTGAAGAAGCAGTAATAACCGAAGAACAGGCTCAGGCAATAGTTCAGAAGTTTTTCGAAGGCGCCGGTGAAAGGGAAGCACAAAAAAGCCTGGAAGAAGGAAATGCTTTTCTCGAAAAAAATAAAGCCCGCGAAGGCGTTACAACTACCGAAAGCGGGTTGCAGTATGAAATTTTAACGACAGGAACAGGCCCGATGCCAACAGCAGCCGACCAAGTCCGCGTTCATTACCACGGAACATTAATCGACGGAAAAGTTTTCGACAGTTCTGTTGAACGTGGAGAACCGGTTGTATTTGGTGTAAGCCAGGTAATCCCGGGCTGGACAGAAGCCCTGCAGTTAATGCCGGTTGGTTCGAAATGGAAAATTTATATTCCATCAGAAATTGGTTATGGCGAGCGTGGGGCCGGTGGCGATATTGGACCGAATGCCGCCCTTATTTTCGAAGTTGAACTGCTCGAAATTGTAAAACAATAATCATTGAAAATTTTGGATAAAAAACCCTTTGCAGATTTTTTTGCAAAGGGTTTATTTTTTACTTTTAACCGGCATAAAAACTAACATAAATTCAAAAAAACCAAAAAATGGCATTGAGTGTAAAGGGCAGAATTAACCAGATACTGAAACCCGAAACAGGGGTAAGCAAAGGTGGAAAAGAATGGATCAAACGCGAGTTTGTAATTGAAACTGAAGAACAGTTTCCCAGAAAAGTATGTTTCACGCTTTTTGGCGACAAAACCCAGTTAATTGATGGATTATCGGTTGGCGAAATGGTTGAGGTTTCGTTCAACCTTGAATCGAGGGAGTACAACGGAAAATGGTTTCATAACATCAACGCATGGAAGATTGATAAACCATCGGCCAATAATTTACCCGATGCGCCTCCTGAATATAGTATGAGTGACATTCCCCCTGAACCCGATGAGGATACTGCTGCGGATTTACCGTTTTAATTTTCCCTTGTAAAAACCGGGTTCCCGGGTTTTGACAAACGCGAATTAAAAGAGTAACCTTCGGTATCAAAGGCAAGCAAATCCGATGGATAGTTAATATTATTTTCGAGGATAAAACGGGTCATTAACCCGCGTGCCCTTTTGGCAAGAAACGAAATCATTTTGTAACTCCCGTTTTTAAAATCCTTAAAATCGGGTGTTACAATTTCGGCTTTCAGTTTTTTTCTGTCAATACTTTTAAAATATTCAACAGAAGCCAGGTTTATCAAAATATTACTCCCCGAATCAGTAACCGCTTCATTTATTTTTTTGGTAATCAAAGGGTTCCAAAATGAATATAAATCTTTCGATTTGTAATATTTCAGTTTAGTCCCCATTTCCAAACGGTAGGGCTGAATCATATCGAGCGGTTTTAAAACGCCATACAAACCCGAAAGGATGCGTAGTTTGCTTTGCGCCAACAAGAGTTTTTCTGCTGAAAGTGTTGTTGCCTGCAATCCCTGGTAAACATCGCCGTTGAAAGCCAGTACTGCCTGTTTTGCATTTTCAGGTGTAAATGGCAATTGCCACGACTGGAACCGTTGAAAATTTAATTCCCCCAAATCATCAGAAATTCCCATTAAGGTTGAAAGTTGTTTCGGACTCATTGTTTTAAGCCGGCAAACCAGTTTTTCCGATTCGGCCAATAACCCCGGAATTGTGTAATTCTTGATAGCCGAAGGTGTTTTAAAATCGAGTGATTTGGCTGGTGAAATTACGATGAGCATGTTATTGTTTTGAGATTTTCTTTACTTCTATGTATCTATCTGATTTAAAAGCTCACTTGCATCAGTTACTCTTCCATATTTAATATCTTCCTCGGATTTATCAATGATCTCATTAAACTCCTTCAAAGTCATTGGATGTAATTCTGCTTCAATTTTTTTCTTTCTTTCAATTCGAAGCAAACTTTCAAGTTTTGTAACAATTTCATCATCAGCAACCCGAAGGAATTCCTGAACGAAAAGTATCTTTCTTGCCTGTATGGCCATTGTTTTCGTTTTTCTCTTTTCAAAGATACGGATTATTTAATCTGGAAGAAAGTTGCATAAATTTCAATTTACAAACTCTGCTGAAGCATTGCAATCGACTGCCGGATGGCAGCTTTATCCTGTCCCGCAATTCCTTCCACTTTTAATGCCTGCTGATTTACTTTTATGGCTTCCTGTTTTTTTTCGTCTTTCATACAAATATCTGCTAAAAAACTAACTGCACTTATATATTCCGGATTCGATTTTAATAATTTCTGCACAGTTTTAACAGCCTCATTTTTCTCATTGTTCTGGTTTTGGTAAAACGCCAGGGTGTAAGCATATTTTGGTTCTTCGGGTGCAGCTTCCGCTGCTGCTTCTGCATATACTGCTTCCTTGTCCGGCCATTAAAAATCCTAAATTTAAGTTGGCAGCTTCGTTTACAGGGTCAATGGCAATTACTTTCATAAGGTTTTCTTCGGCTTTGGCCTGATTGCCAATGTAGGAGTAGAGTACACTGCTGTTAATCAGCGGCATAAGTGATCAGGGGCACAAACGGGCGGCATTTTCATACGATTCGAGCGCTTTGCTGGCATTTCCAAGGTTTTGGTAAAATAACCCGAGGTTGTAATGGGAACTCCAGTCGTCGGGGCGTGTTGTTATCGATGCCAGGTTTTACTGTTTAAATTATAAGCCAGCGGAATGGTTTGAAGTTTTCCCTTTTCGAGCGGCGTTAAAAAATAAAACACATTTTTGCCGCCTAAAGCCCAAACCACATCATAGTTTTTAACATTCGCACAGTCCTTTTATACCATCGTCATGGTCGAATCACTAAATGTAATTTTATATAATTTCCCCACCAATGCAATATCATCACTTTCCGGAAGTTTTTAGTTTTTTAAAAATTCAGGCGTAATTGGTTGCATCGCTTTTCCGTGGTTCGATGTTGATCAGAGTTCGTAAAACTTTTCGTGACATTCTTTGCAACTTCCTGAACCAACATATTCATTCCCGGCATATTTATCAGATTGTTGTTTTGTGCATGATAAAGTAAGCGAAACAAAACCTGCAAATAATAAAATCAACTTTGGCATTTTAATAATTTTGAATTTACCTCACAAATATTAACCTATTTTGGTAAAGTGTGAATTTAATTTACCGGCAAGTTCGCAGGAATCACTATTTTAGCACAAACCAGATAAAAAATCCATTATATATGAAAGTTGGCATTCTTCGAGAAAACAAGACCCCTCCGGATAAAAGGGCAGCACTTACTCCTGAACAATGTATTGAGGTACAGCAAAAATTTCCCGATGTAAAAATTATGGTTCAACCCAGCGCCATCAGATGTTTTGCTGATAATGAATATGCAAAACTGGGAGTTTCAATAAGTGAGGATAGAAGTGATTGCGATATTTTAATGGGCGTAAAAGAAGAACGGGTGGAAGATTTGATTGAGGGGAAAAAGTACCTTATTTTTTCGCATGTCATAAAAAAGCAGCCATACAACCGCGAATTGCTTCAAACAATTCTGAAGAAAAACATTGAGTTAATGGATTATGAAGTACTGACCAACAAAGATGGTTCCCGGATTATCGGATTCGGGCGCTTTGCCGGATTGGTAGGTGCTTACAGTGGTTTGCGGGCATTTGGAATAAGAAACCAGCTTTTCGGTTTGAAACCCGCACACGAATGTGAAAATCTTGCTGAGATGCTCATTAACCTGGACACAATTAATTTGCCGCCATTAAAAATCGCTGTAACCGGTGACGGAAGGGTTGCAAATGGCGTGGTCGAAATTATGAATTACCTGAGAATTAACAGGCTTGCTCCTGAACAATTTCTTAAAACAGAAAAACCTGATGGTTCAGTTTACACCCAGTTACTGCCCGAAAATTATGTCAGGCGTAAAAATGGGCATAAGTTTGACCTTTTTCATTTCTTTTTAAACCCTACGGAATACGAAAACGCTTTTCTTCCGTTTGCTGAAACAACCGATTTGTTGCTGGCATCGGCCTACTGGGATCCAAAAGCGCCGGTATTGTTTACTCCCGATGACATGAAATCGGAATCATTCCGAATCTCAGTTATTTCAGATATTACCTGCGATATTCAGGGTTCCATCCCATCCACAAAACGGGCATCAACCATCGAGAATCCATTTTATGATTACAATCCGCAAACCGAAGAAATTGAACCCGCTTTTACCTCGAAAAAGAATATTACAGTTCAGGCGGTTGATAATTTGCCCTGTGAACTTCCAAAAGACGCATCATTAGGCTTTGGCCGGAATCTGATTAATAAAGTTTTTCCAAGCCTTTTTGGTGAAGATACTGATGGGATTATAGAAAGGGCTACTATCACAAAAAATGGGAAATTGACACAAAGATTTTCATATTTACAGGGGTTTGTGGATGGAGAATAAAAAAGCGCCATCCTTTTAAAAGATAGCGCTCCAATTTTTTCCTTTCACCAAAATCTCCTATTTTATCAACTCAACACTTCGTTTTACAAATTTGTCCAAATCGGCGCCTTTCAGCATTCCGTTGGCAAGCAGTGCAAGGTCTGTCAACTGTTTGGCAAGTTTGTTTTCCTTGCCAAAACCGGTTAGGCTTTCGCGTTTTGTTTCTTCCAGTTTCGATAATTCCTTGTTTAAATCATCCAGGTTTTCCTTGTCAGCCTGCGGAATTTCCTCATCCTTTTTGCCTTTTTTAGCTTTCTCAAGCACTTCAACTTCAGTTTTTTTGGCAGAAATTTCAGTAGCCAGTTTCTCAATCTTGGCGCCAATCTTTTTGTCTTTGCTTTCAAGCACTTTTTTTACCAGCGGATGGTTCAGATTAACCACCAGGTTCAGGCTTTCGGGCAGGTCACCGTACATGTTCATTCCGCCCTGGCTTTGGCTCATGTCTTTCATGCGGCGCATAAATTCGCTTCGGGTAATAACAATCGGTGAACCATTTTCTCCCAGGTTCTGAAAATCGACGATGAAATAATAATCTTTATTTTCAGGGCAAACTGCCTGGAAAATGGGCGAAAGTTCCTCTTTCTGTTCCCAGGTTAAATCGTTTTTCGATGTATCCTCTTTGTGAACCAGGTTTTCAACCACATCAGAGTCAACCCTAACAAATCGTTTTTCGGTGTATTTTTGTTCAAACTTGTGCAGTAAATGTGGTGTCAGAACATCGTCGAGCAATAAAACATCGTATACTTTATTTTTGGCAGATTCAACAAAAGTATATTGTGGACCAGGTTTTTATGCTTGTCTGTCTGGTTATCTTTAATGAGTTTTTCATATTCTTCGAATGTAAAATACTTACCATCAATATTTTTGAAAAGGAAGAAATTCATAGCCCTGTCGTAAAATTTCTCTTCGGTAAGCATTCCGTATTCGATGAAAATTTTAAGGTCGTCCCATTTTTTCTCGAAATCTTCGCGGCTGTCCTTGAAAATCTGTTGTAAACGGTCGGCCACTTTTTTATTGATGTGGCTGCTGATTTTTTTAACGTTCGAATCGCTTTGCAGGTACGAACGCGAAACATTCAACGGAATATCGGGTGAATCGAGAACACCATGCAAAAGGGTTAAAAATTCAGGCACAATTCCTTCAACCGAATCGGTCACAAAAACCTGGTTGCTATACAGTTGAATTTTGTTTTTCTGAACTTCGAAATTATTTTTAATCTTCGGAAAGTAGAGAATTCCTGTCAAATTGAACGGATAATCGACATTCAAATGAATGTTGAAAAGTGGCTCGTCGGCCATCGGATACAATCTCCGGTAGAAGTTTTTATAATCTTCATCTTTTAAATCAGCCGGTGCTTTTGTCCATGCCGGAGCTACATCGTTAACCTGGTCATCTTCTTCGGTATCAACCTGTTTACCCTCTTTCCACTCCTTTTTCTTACCGAAAAAAACGGGAACTGGCAGGAAAGAACAGTATTTATCCAAAATCCCTCTGATTTTCGATTCATCCAGAAATCCCTTTTCTTCCTCGCTGATGTACATGATAATATCTGTACCAACTTCGTCCTTTTCAGTTTCATCGAGCGTAAATTCCGGGCTACCGGTACAACTCCATTTTACTGCTTTTGCACCCTCTTTGTATGATTTGGTAATAATTTCAACCCTTTCGGAAACCATAAAAGAACTGTAAAATCCAAGACCAAAATGGCCGATTATTGCATTTGCATCGTCTTTGTATTTTTCGAGAAAATCGTTGGCGCCCGAAAATGCAATCTGGTTAATGTACTTTTCAATTTCTTCGGAAGTCATTCCAATACCATTGTCAGAAACAGTAATGATTTTTGCATCGGCATCTAACTTAATTTTTACTTTCGCTGTTGAAAGGTCGCCGGTGAATTCGCCCTTTGAAGCAAGGGTTTTTAACTTTTGGGTTGCATCAACTGCATTCGAAATAATTTCCCGTAAAAAAATATCGTGGTCTGAATAAAGAAACTTTTTAATAATCGGGAAAAGGTTTTCGCTGGTTACTCCTATTTTTCCTGTTTGCATATTATTTGATTTTTATATTATTGTTTGCGGGCTAATTTCAAACAATATGCCATTCAGGTTTTGTGACGAATTGTCACACGCAGCATGTTACATTCCTGCAATTTTAGGCATTACTGCTTTTATTTCGCTTTTATTTTTATATTTGATTTTGATTTAAGGAAAATAAATATGACAGATATTCAAATATATACAAAGTTAAACACCCTTCCGCTTGAACTAAAACAGGAAGTAGTTGATTTTATTGATTTCCTCGCTGAAAAAAAAGAAAAGTCTAAATCGGAGAAAAAGAGGGAGTTTGGATTTGCAAAAGGATCAATTATTCTGAAGCAGGGATTTGATGATACACCTGACGAATTTAAAGAATATATGTAATGAACCTTTTACTCGATACTCATGTATTTCTTTGGTTTATAAACGGCGATAACCAGTTGCCGGATAGTATTGTCGAAAAAATTACTGACAGAAAAAATAACTGTTTTACAAGTATTGCAAGCATTTGGGAAATTGCAATTAAACTGTCGATTGATAAGATTGAAATTCAGGGTGGTTTTAAAACTATTGAAAATTTCCTTGAAAATAATGACATTGAAATACTTCCAATAAATATTCGCCATTTAAAAGAATTGTTATCGTTGCCTCGACATCATAACGATCCATTTGACAGATTGATAATATCGCAGGGAATAGCAGAGGATATGATTCTGGTTTCGAAAGACAGGAACTTCAATGATTATAACATTAAAATTCTGTGGAAGAATCATTAGCATTTTTCATCAATACTTTAATAACCAGCCTAAAAAAGTCCTTCTTCACAATAACTCACCTCACAAAATATGACTTAATTCCTCATTTTAATCCGCTTAAAGTAGCTTAATTTGTGCCGCAGTTAAATTTGTTTTTATGGGCCATCTTGAAAAATACTTCAACAAATTCAGAAAAAACATAGTTGGCATTGACCAGACATTCCAATCTCCTTACGGGAAACAACAGATTATTTATAGCGACTGGATTGCCAGCGGAAGGTTGTATGCCCCAATCGAAAATAAAATTACAAATACAATCGGGCCGTTTGTTGGCAACACCCACACCGAAACCAGCGAAACGGGAATCCGGATGACACAGGCTTACCTGAAATCGCACCAGTTAATTAAGCAACATGTAAATGCCGGGCCAAACGATGTAATCATCACATCGGGTTCGGGAATGACAGATGTGATAAATAAGTTTCAGCGCATTTTAGGGTTGAAATACTGCGGGAAAATAACACAAAAAGGATGCATAGCAGAGCGTGAAAGGCCGGTGGTTTTTATAACACACATGGAACATCACTCTAATCAAACCCCGTGGTACGAAACCAATGCTGATGTTGTTGTGATTGACCCGGGTGAAGGATTGCTGGTTAGCCCGGAAAATCTGAAAAAAGCATTATTTGAATACGAAAGCCGCCCCTTTAAAATCGGGTCGTTTACTGCCTGTTCGAATGTAACCGGGGTACGTACACCTTTCCGCGAACTGGCCAAAATCATGCACGAACACGGCGGGGTTTGTTTTATCGATTTTGCAGCTTCGGCCCCATACGAAGAAATAAATATGCACCCTGCCGACCCACTGGAAAAACTGGACGCAGTAATGTTTTCGCCCCATAAATTCCTGGGTGGCCCCGGCTCATCGGGCGTGTTGGTCTTTGATGCTTCGATGTACAAAAACGAAGTGCCCGACAATCCCGGCGGAGGCACGGTTGACTGGACCAACCCCTGGGGAAAATACAAATATGTTGACGATATTGAAACCCGCGAAGATGGCGGAACACCGGGATTTTTGCAATCGATTAGAACTGCGTTATGTTTCGATTTAAAAAATCAGATGGGTATTGAAAACATGAAGCTACGCGAAAAAGAGTTGCTTAAACTTGCATTTAACGGGCTGGATAAAATCAAAGGCCTTCATATTTTAGCCGATAATATGCGCGACCGGCTGGGAATCATCTCATTTTATGTCGAAAATATTCATTACAATCTTTTGGTGCAGATTTTAAACGACAAATATGGCATCCAAACCCGAGGTGGCTGCGCCTGTGCCGGAACTTACGGCCATTTTCTGCTCGAAGTTTCTTATGAAAAATCACAGGAAATAACCGATAAAATCAATCACGGCGATTTGTCGGAGAAACCCGGCTGGGTAAGGTGGTCGTTGCACCCCACAATGACAAACGGAGAAGTTGAAATAATGATTGATGCATTAAACGATATCATAAAAAATATTGAAATTTACAAAATGGATTACGAGCATGTTAAACGCTCAAATGTTTTCAGGCATAAAAACCAAATCGACGAACCCACGTTTATGAAAGACTGGTTTACCGTTTAGTTCAGAGTTTCGAGTTCAGAGTTTCGAGTATCAAGTATCGAGTATCAAGTATCGAGTATCAAGTATCGAGTATCGCAAGTATCAAGTATCAAGTATCAAGTATCAAGTATCAAGTATCAAGTATCATAGTGCAAAAAGTTACCTTTAGGTTATGAAAAAGTATAAAACGGGTTTGGTTTTAAGCGGCGGCGGAACACGCGGTTTTGCACACCTGGGCGTAATTGCGGCGCTTTTCGATAAAGGGATAAAACCCGACGTAATTTCGGGTACCAGTGCCGGAGCTATTGCAGGCGCTTTTATTGCCGCAGGTAAAAATCCGCACCAAATACTGGAAATTTTCAAAAAAAAATCGTTTTTCAATTATACCAAACTCCAGATCCCGCGTGACGGATTAATGAAATTAGATGGATTGAAAGAGATTATCAAGAAAGAAATACCTGCAAAAAATATTGAAGAGCTGGATATCCCTTTTTATGTGGCTATTTCGAACCTGAACACGGGAACTATCGAATACCGGAATTCCGGCCTTCTGGGAGAAACCGTGCTTGCTTCGTCGTCGATTCCCATTCTTTTTGCACCGGTAAAAATGGATGGAAACCTATTTGTTGACGGTGGTTTACTGGATAATATTCCGGTTGAACCAATCAAATACGACTGCGAGCAAATAATCGTTTCCAACATCAGCCCGATTAATCCAACCGAAAAAATCAAAAATCTAATTGAAATTGTAACACGTACATTCTACATGAGTGTGAATGCCAACATGAAACAAGTGCAAAAATATGCTACACACTACATTGTACCTGAAGGGATTCACATGTACGAAATTTTAAGCCGCACCCATGCCGACGAATTGTATGAGCTTGGATACAGTTCGACTATAACAGCACTGCAGCAAAACTAATTGTTGCATTCAATAAAAATCTGTGAATGTGGCTGTTGCCCAAATGGCCGGTTTGATTTTAACTTTTCGTCAGGTATTTGCCAACATGCAGACTGGTTGTTTAAAGTACTAAACCTGAATATTTTTCAGGTTAATCCGCTGCCATAGCATATCATATAAAAATGTATTTTTATGTCATCAAAAAATGGAGAGTAAACCTGAATGAAAAAAATACTCATCATATTCGCGCATCCGGCCATCAATAAATCGAGAATTCACAGGCGACTAACCGATTCGGTAAAAAACATGCCCGGAATTAGCCTGAATAATTTATACGAAAAGTACCCTGATTTTTACATCGACATCATTCAGGAACAACAACTGCTGATTGAACATGATATTATAGTCTGGCAACATCCGTTTTACTGGTTCAGTGCACCTGCCATTTTAAAAGAGTGGTTCGACCTGGTTTTGCAACACGGTTTTGCGTACGGCGAAAAAGGCCACAGTTTGGAAGGAAAACAGGTTTTATCAGTAATATCAACGGGCGGAAATAATGACGTGTATTCAAAGAAAGGCAGAAACCATTATACTATCAACGAGTTTTTGGTTCCATTCAAACAATCGGCCAGCCTGTGCCGGATGGAATATTTGCCACCGTATGTAATTTTTGGTTCACACACCATCACTCCTGCTGAAATAGAGGTTCAAACATCAAAATACAAGAAAATGTTAACTTCCCTGCGCGATAATCAATGGGGCTGTTTACTATTGCAATCGGTTGAATATTTAAACGAGTTAACCAATTAAAATGTACAATCAGGATTTCTTCTTTCAGGCAATGATATATCTGACAGCGGCAGTTGTCATGGTACCGTTGGTTAAAAAGCTTGGCCTGGGCTCGGTTTTGGGATATCTTGCAGCCGGAATCATAATCGGCCCATCGGCTTTGGGATTGGTGGGTTTTGAAAATGGCAGGGTAATGCAGTTTGCCGAGTTCGGGGTTATACTGATGCTTTTTGTTATTGGGCTCGAACTTCAGCCCTCGCTGCTGTGGAAAATGAGAAGGACTATTTTCGGGCTGGGAAGTTTGCAGGTTTTTATTACCGTTATCGTAATTGGTGGAATTGCGCTGTTGTTAAATTTTAAAATCAACCGTGCCGTTGCTATTGGGCTGATATTCGCACTTTCATCAACGGCAATAATACTGCAAACCCTTACCGAAAAGGGACTGCTACAAAATAATGCCGGGCGATCAGCTTTTCTTGTTACTCTTTTTCAGGATATTATGGTGGTGCCAATGCTTGCCATCATTCCACTGTTAGCTTCTTTTGACGGGAAATCAACCATAGCCGGTACAACTTTAAACAGAATTACCACAAATATCGAACTCGATGGATGGCTGCACCTGCTTTTTATAATTGCAGTAATTGCCCTAATCATTTTTGGGGGAAGGTTCATTTCAAGATATTTCTTCAGGTTAATTGCCGAAACCGGGATGCACGAGGTATTTACAGCAATGGCATTGTTAATGATAATTGGAATTGCCCTTGCAATGCATGAGATAGGCCTTTCACCGGCACTCGGGACATTCCTGGCTGGTGTTGTTTTGGCCGACAATGAGTACAGGCACGAACTTGAAACAACCATTAATCCGTTTAAAGGACTGTTGATTGGCCTGTTTTTCATTTCAGTGGGCGCCAGTATCAATATTGCCCTATTCCTGCAAAAACCATTAATGATTCTCGGATTTGTGTTGTTGCTTACTTTGGTTAAATTCATTGTCCTGTTTATTCTTGCCCGTTATTTCAGGCTCCGGAAAGGCCACGATTATTTGTTTGCCTTTTTACTTGCACCTTCAAGCGAATTTGCCTTTGTGCTTATTTCCTTTTCGAAACAAAACCAGCTTTTCGACGAACCCACAGCCGGATTAATGCTTCTGATGGTAACACTTTCGATGGCCATTTCGCCACTGCTTTTAATTTTTAATGAAAAGGCCCTTTCACCCATTATGACCAGAAAACAAAACAAAACAGAATTTGATTTAGTTGAAAGTTCTGACAATCCGGTTATAATTGCAGGTTTCGGCCGTTTTGGCCTGGTTATAGGCCGTTTGCTCCTTGCCAATAATTACAAGGTAACTATTATCGACAGCAATCCTGCCAATGTTGAAATTCTGCGAAAATTTGGGTTCAAACTGTTTTACGGCGATGTTACACGGCCACAGGTAATTGAACAAGCCGGAATAAAACATGCGAAACTGGTGATCCTGAGCATGGCCGAATACGATGAAGCATTGCAAGTAGCCGATTACCTGAAGAAAAACTATCCGTATGTGAAAATTCTGGCGCGAGCAAAAGACATTTACCATGCCTTCGAGTTTTTCAAACGCAATGTAAATATTGTACAGCAGGAGGTATTCGATTCGGCTGCCGGGTTGGGCGAAAAAGCGCTGGTTCAGCTTGGATTTTCAAGATACGAAGCTTACCGCGCCACCCGCACTTTTAAACATCACGAAAAACAGGTTTTGCTCGATTTATACGCCCTTTGGAAAGAAGACGAAAGCCGTTTCATACAGGAAACAAGGCGTTTCTCGGAACAACTTTCAGAAATACTCCAGGCTGAAAAGGATTATCTGATTCATGAAACAGATTACGCCTGGAATGCAAATTCAATCCGGGAGGAAGCTGAATTGGAAAAAACTTCAAAAAAAACAAAGACAAAACCAAAGAAATAGCTTGGATTTAGACTTTATCTAAATTGCCGAATTTTGATTAAAAGTGAATTTTGGCACTTTCAGATTCACATAAAAACCTAAATTTGCAAACTGAAAATAGCAAAAATGACTGTATTTTGAATTCAGACATCAAACATATTGGTTTTGTAACAGAAATAAGAGGTTCATCGCTGATCGTAAATATCGTCAATCAATCAGCCTGTTCCACTTGTCATGCACAGGGCGCCTGCACAGTTGCCGATTTTCAGGACAAGGAAATCGAAATACAAAATTTCAGTAAAACTTATTCACCAGGACAGCAAGTAACTGTGATTTTACGGCAAACACTGGGTTTTGCCGCAGTAACGTGGAGTTACATTGTTCCTTTTATTCTTGTTTTTTTGACCTTAATTATTGCTGTTTCGGTATTAAAAAACGAACTGATTGGCGGGTTACTGGCCCTGGCCATTTTAATACCATATTATACAACACTTTGGGTTTTTCGCCATTTATTAAAAAAAGTTTTCAAATTCGAAGTTGAAGAAAATTAATTATTTATGAGCCTTACCGTAATTTATACCATTGCCACACTTAGTGTAATCGGGACATCGGCAGCGGTTATCCTTTATTTTGTTGCCCAAAAGTTTAAGGTTTACGAAGATCCGCGTATCGACGAAACTGAAAAAGCGCTTCCCGGCGCCAATTGCGGGGGATGCGGGTTTGCCGGCTGCCGTGCTTTTGCCGAGGCCTGCGTAAAAGCCGATAGTTTATCGGATTTAAACTGCCCTGTTGGCGGAAACGAAACCATGGGCAGCGTGGCCGGTATTTTAGGTTTCGAAGCTCATAAAAAAGACCCGCGCGTGGCTTTTATCCGTTGTAACGGTACCTGCAACCACCGGCCAAAAACCAGTAATTTCGACGGGGCATCAACCTGCGCCATTGCAGCATCGGTTTACAGCGGCGAAACCGATTGCCAATGGGGTTGCGTAAGTTACGGCGACTGCTATTATTCGTGCAAGTTTGACGCCATCGACATCCGCGCAGGAATAGGTGTTCCGCTGATTCTCGACGATAAATGCGTGGCCTGCGGCGCTTGCGTGGAAGCCTGCCCGAAAAACCTGATTGAACTGCGCAAACAGTTTCCCAAAATCCGAAAAGTGGTTGTGGCCTGCAGAAATGAAGACAAGGGAGGAGTTGCCCGAAAAGCTTGCAGCGTGGCCTGCATCGGTTGCGGAAAATGCGAAAAGGAATGTAAGTTCGACGCCATTACCATAGCAAATAACCTGGCATTCATCGACTCCGACAAATGTAAACTGTGCCGCAAATGCGTGCCGGTTTGCCCCACAAATGCCATTATCGAGGAAGGTTTCCCTCCTCGGAAAATAGTTACAGAAGAAAAACAAGAGTGTAGCACAACTTAATAAACCAGGAATGTTAAAAACGTTCAAAGTTGGTGGTGTACATCCACCCGAAAACAAACTTTCAGCAGATAAAAAAATTGAAGTATTGCCCATTCCCAAAACGGTGTTTATCCCTGTTGTACAACACATTGGAGCACCTTCAACTGCGGTTGTCAACAAGGGCGATGTGGTTAAAACCGGCCAGATAATTGCCAAAAGCAGCGGTTTTGTATCTACCAATATCCATTCATCGGTTTCAGGAAAAGTTAAGAAAATTGACCTTTCGCCCGACAGCTCCGGATACCCGAAACTGGGAATTTTTATTGATGTTGAAGGCGACCATTGGATGGAAGAAATCAACCGCTCTGAAGAATTGGTAAAAGAATTTGACCTGGACGGGCCACAAATTGTACAGAAAATTCAGGAGTCCGGAATTGTTGGAATGGGTGGGGCTACATTCCCATCCCACGTAAAACTGGTTCCGCCTAAAGGAATGAAAGCCGAAATACTGCTGATTAACGGTGTTGAATGTGAACCGTACCTAACTTCCGATCACCGGCTGATGATGGAAAAAGCAGATGAAATACTGGTTGGGACCCAACTGCTGATGAAAGCCATGAATGTTGAAAAGGCTGCCATTGGTATTGAAAACAACAAGCCTGGCGCTATTCAGTTACTTACCGGTAAAGCAAAACATTACAAGGGAATCAGCGTGGTTGCACTCAAAGATAAATATCCGCAGGGCGGTGAAAAACAATTAATAAAAGCTGTTACCGGCCGCGAAGTACCCTCGGGCGGGTTGCCCATTGCAGTTGGAGCGGTGGTGAGCAATGTGGGTACTGTATTTGCCGTTTACGAAGCCATTCAGAAAAACAAACCGCTTTTTGAAAGGGTGGTTACTGTAACCGGAAAGGAGGTTAAAAATCCGTCGAATTTTAAAGTCAGGATTGGCACGGCAACTTCGGAATTAATTGAGGCAGCCGGCGGATTGCCTGAAAATACAGGAAAAATAATCAGCGGCGGCCCAATGATGGGACGCGCCATTATTTCGCCAGATGTTCCGGTTACCAAGGGAACTTCGGGAATACTGATTATTCCGGAAACTGAAGCCAAACGCAAACCTTACAGGGAATGTATCCGCTGTTCGCGTTGTGTATCGGTTTGCCCCATGGGACTGGAACCTTTCCTGCTGATGACTTTGGGGCAAAAACAGATTTTCGACCGCGCCGAAAACGAACGGATAATGAATTGTATTGAATGTGGTTCGTGCAGTTACACCTGTCCGTCATATCGGCCGATACTTGATTACATCAGGTTTGGCAAAGCGAAGGTTGGTGCAATAATACGGACAAGAAAAAAATAGATTAGAATGAGCAATTTATTAACCATTTCACCATCGCCTCACATCCACTCGGGCGATTCGGCACGAAAAATTATGTTCCGTGTGGTATATGCCCTGATTCCGGCGTTGCTTTGGTCGGTTTTTGTTTTTGGGCCCGATGCGCTGCGCGTAACGCTGATTGCGGTGGTTGCCTGCCTGGCTTTCGAATATGTGATTCAGAAATACCTGATGAAAATAAAGCCAGTGATAACCGATGGCTCAGCTCTGGTTACGGGGATATTACTCGCGTTTAATATGCCTGCAAATTTACCCTGGTGGATTATTGTAATTGGCGCCCTGGCCTCCATTGGAATCGGTAAATTATCGTTTGGCGGACTTGGAAGCAACATTTTTAACCCGGCGCTGGTTGGCCGCGCTTTCCTGCTTATTTCATTCCCGGTGCAAATGACATCGTGGCCGGTAAACAACCGCAGCGGGATTGATGCCGTAACTTCTGCTACGCCCCTGGGGATAATAAAAGAAGGAATTGCGAATGGAACTCCAGTTTCAGAAATATTGAAAAGTTTGCCATCCACAGTGGAGATGCTATTTGGCGAAAATGGCGGTTCGCTGGGTGAAATTTCAGCCATATTATTAATACTTGGCGGGTTGTACATGCTTTTTACCAAAGTAATTACCTGGCATATTCCGGTATCGATAATAGTAACAGTGGGTATAGTTGCCAGCGCTTTCTGGCTGGTAAATCCTGAAGTGTACATCAGCCCGGCTTACCATTTACTTACCGGGGGGTTGATGCTGGGCGCCATTTTTATGGCAACCGATATGGTTACATCGCCTATGAACCCGAAAGCACAAATGATTTACGGCGTTGGAATCGGGCTGATAACCATCAGCATACGGCTCTTTGGAGCTTATCCGGAAGGGATTTCGTTTGCCATTTTAATTATGAACGCAGTGGTTCCTCTGCTCAACAGGTACATAAAGCCCAAACGTTTTGGCGAAATAAAAAAACAACCCATTAAAGCATAAGTTATGGGGAAAAGAGAATCAAGCTTTAAAAATATGGCGATGGCATTATTCGTCATTACTGCAGTTGCCGGATTGGTATTGGCAGTTGTATATTCTGTTACAAAAGAACCTATTCTGGCTTCACAAAAGGCTAAGATCAACAACGCCATTAAAATGGTTATTCCCGAGTTTGAATCGGTTAAGGACACAACGGTTTGGCCCAAAACAGGAAAGGACAGCGTCAGGATCCATGCGTTACTAAAGGGGGCAGAAAGCGCCGGATACGCCATTGAAACATACACCGACAATGGGTTCAGCGGCCGGTTTACCCTAATGGTGGGTTTTTTTCCAGATGGATCAATTAGCAATATCGAAGTTCTTGAGCACAAAGAAACTCCGGGGCTGGGAACTAAAATGGCGCTTCCTGCTTTTAAAGGCCAGTTTAAAGGATTAAAAATATCTGATTTGCCGGGAGAAGAGCTTAAAATTAAAAATGATGGTGGAACAGTTGATGCGATTACTGCCGCCACCATTAGCAGCCGTGGTTTTTGCGATGCCGTAAACCGGGCCTATTCAACTTTTAAAAAAGAAAAAAAATGAACCAACTCAACAATTTCACCAAAGGACTTCTTCGCGAGAATCCCATTTTAGTTTTATTGCTGGGAACATGCCCAACCCTGGCGGTAACCTCTTCGGCTGTAAATGGATTGGGAATGGGCCTGGCAACTACTTTTGTATTGTTTATGTCGAATGTTTTTATTTCGATGGTAAAAGGTTTTGTGCCCGATAAAGTCAGGATTCCCGCTTTCATTGTTGTAATCGCAAGTTTCGTAACCGTTGTCGATTTGCTGATGCAGGCATACACACCAGGATTATCAAGCCAGCTCGGGATTTTCATACCACTGATTGTGGTTAACTGCATAGTGTTGGGCCGCGCCGAAGCATTCGCTGCAAAAAACAATGTTTTTTCATCATTTATCGATGGGATGGGAATGGGACTTGGATTTACCCTCGCGCTGGTTATCATGGGTAGCATCCGCGAAATGCTGGGCGCAGGGGCAATTTTCGGATTTAAATTTATTCCTGAAACCGCCGACGGAGCGCTGATTTTTATACTCGCTCCGGGAGCATTCATTACACTTGGGTTCATGATTGCCATACTCAAAAAAATTAATAAACCTTCTTAATCGAATAGTCATGGAATATGTAATTATACTCATTTCGGCCATTCTTGTCAATAACATTGTTCTGGCCCAGTTTCTTGGAATTTGCCCGTTTTTGGGCGTAAGCACAAAAATTGAAACCGCCGTAGGAATGGGTGCATCGGTGTTATTTGTAATGACACTTGCAACCATTGTGACTTTTTTGATCCAGCAATATGTACTTACACCTTTAAACCTTGTTTTTTTACAAACTATAAGTTTCATCCTGATTATTGCGGCGCTTGTACAGATGCTCGAAATTATTCTGAAAAAGGCAAGTCCTGCCCTTTATCAGGCTTTGGGAATTTATCTTCCGCTAATTACTACCAACTGTGCAGTTCTTGGAGTAGCAATTCTTGTAATTAAAAACGAATACAACCTGGTTGAATCGGTTGTTTTTACAATGGCCACATCCATTGGTTTTGCACTGGCGCTTGTAATCTTCTCAGGCATCCGCGAACAGCTTGCCATTGCTGAAGTTCCGAAAGGATTAAACGGAATGCCCATTGCACTGATTACCGCAGGTATCCTCGCCATGGCTTTTATGGGTTTCGCGGGGCTGGTGTAAGAAATACGTGAAAATTAAAACCAGTCCGGTTCATGTTGCCCGGTGGGGAACTTACATCACAGCAAAAGAGGTTTCAAAGTCCCCGGCCACCATCGAACTTAAAGTTACAATCGATAACGATTCCAAAACTGAGAAAGCAGCGGAATTGGTTACAGAAATATTCGAACTGGATCCAAAAGGGGAAAAAGCAGTCAAACCGGTTGCCAAATTTCAGGTTTTACAAACAACTGTAGCCGCAAATGAAAGCGCTAAAGTGGAAAGTTCAGTCCGGGTTAAAGGAAGCAAAAGTAAAATTGAAAGGACAGTTCGCTGAATGCCCCTTGTTCTTCCCTTAATTGCTGAAAATGAATTTTTAAAATTTTTTACTAATTTTCGAAAAAATTAAATGAACCAGAATATGCCCAATGAAAGTTCCCCTGAAGAAATTGAACAATTACGTCAGCAATATGCTGAATTAAAGGCAATCCACGAAAAAAGCGAAGCCGGGCAAAATCAATCAGAAGAAGCATTGCGGATTTGCGAACACAAGTTTTTTATATTGTTTGAAAAATCAGCCTTTCCTACAGCGCTTTCCAAATTACCCGATGGAACAATAGTTGACATAAACGAAGCATTTAAACGTGAATTTGGGTTAACAAAGCAGGAGGCGTTAGGAAAAACGTATAATGAACTGGGCTTAAACCCGGATGCTGACGGCAGAAAACGAATCATTGAAGCATTAAAGGAAAATAATTCAGTGCACAGGCAGGAAATGGTTTTGTTCTCAAAATCGGGAGAAAAACATTATTATGAAACGAATATTGAAAAAGTGGTTATCAACGGGGAGGAATATCTATTAAATACAATACAAAATATCAGCAAATACAAACAAGCCGAAAAGGAGCTTCAAAAAAGCGAGGAAAAATACCGCAATTTTTTTGAAAACGACATAACCGGAAATTATCATACCACCACCGGCGGAAAAATACTAACATGCAACAACGCATTTGTTAAGATGTTGAAATACAAAAGTAAAGATGAAATATATGCCGTAAATGCATCGGAATTTTATTTTGAAAATTCAGACAGGGATAAATTCCTTAATAAATTAATGGCTGAAAAAAAACTTCTGCACAGTGAGTACACTGTTAAAGCACGCGATGGTTCGGCGGTTGAAATACGGGAAAACGTAGTTGGCGTATTTGATGAATCGGGAAAACTAAAGGAGATTGTGGGGTACATGTCTGATATTACCGAGCAAAAAAAGGCACAATTGTTACTGAACAAGAGTGAAAAAAGATTCCAGAACCTCTTTCAGAACCATTCAGTGGTTAAACTGATTATAGACCCGGAAAACGGGAACATCGTTGAAGCAAACGATGCTGCCTCCGGTTTTTACGGCTGGACGGTTGGCGAGTTGAAAAAGATGAACATAGCCCAAATAAATACCCTGCAGGCCGCTGCCTGGAAAAAAGTGACAGAGAGTGTCCTGGCGCTGAAGAAAACAAGCTATGAGTTCAAACACCGAAAGGCAGACGGAAGCAAGGTTGATGTTGAGGTTTTTAGCAGCAATGTTGATATTGACGGCAAACAGTTTATTCACAACATAATCCTGGATATTTCTGAAAAGAAAACAGCTAAGGAAGAATTGCTTATACACCAGCAACTGCTGGCATCGGTAATGGATACACAGAAGGAACTGATTTGCAGATTTTTACCCGACACCACGCTCACTTTTGTAAACAAAGCCTATTGTAAAATTTTTGGGAAGACAGAAGCGGGACTTTTGGGGCGAAAGTTTTTGGAACTGGTGCCCGAATCTTCATGGGTTGATATTCTTTCAAATCTAAAAAAACTGAATGAAGAAAATCCCCAGATAACCTATGAGGTACCCGCATTCAAACCGGATGGTTCTGTGATGACAATCGAATGGACGGATATCGCTATTTTTAATGAAAATGGCGGGTTGATGGAGTTTCAGTCGGTTGGGCGTGATATTACCGAGAAATTAATAACACTGAATGAGCTTATAATTGCAAAAGAAAAAGCGGAAGAAAGCGATAAACTGAAAACGGCATTTATAAACAACATTTCACATGAAATAAGGACCCCGCTGAATGGCATTCTGGGTTTCGGACAATTCATGGCCGAATCGGAACTTAACAGGGCAGAGAGGGTTGAAATGCTGGGGCATGTTCAAAATTCCGCGAACCGGCTAATGAATACAGTAACCGATTATATGGACATGGCCAGAATAGTTTCGGGCACAATGGAGAAACATCTTAAAGATTTTAACCTGCAACTCTTATTCGAAGAAATAATCGATAACAAAAAACAGCTAAATTCAAATAAAAAGATAAATTTAGAAATTGAAATACCCCCCGGAACTGCAGGCTTAACAGTTAATACCGATATCGAATTCATTGTAAAAATCATGGGCAAATTGCTTGATAACGCCTTTAAATTTACCCAGCAAGGAAGCATCAGATGCGGATATAAAATAAAACCGGGTTTTGTTGAATTTTTTGTCCGTGACACCGGCAAAGGCATTTCCAGCGATAAACTGGAACTGATGTTTAAAATGTTCATCCAGGAAGATCCATCCATGTCGCGCGGATACGAAGGAAGCGGCCTGGGGCTTGCCATTGCAAGGGGACTGACAACAATACTTGGCGGTGAAATAAATGTTGCTTCAGTGATTGGTGAAGGGTCGGAATTTACATTTACAATCCCCGTACATAATTCAGAAAAACCAGCTCCGGCAGATGCCCTAAAAACAAACCAGATAAAAAACAAAGTAAAACCGTTTGTCCTTATTGCTGAAGACGATGAATTTAATTATGAATATTTGGCAGTTGTATTAAAATCAAACGGATTTAACCATGTTCATGCCATAAATGGAGCGGAAGCCATAGATTTGTGCAGGCAGCACCCTGAAATTTCCATCGTTTTAATGGATATAAAAATGCCGGTAATGAACGGCATTGAAGCCACAAAACAGATTCGTGAATTCAGGCCTGAATTGCCAATTATTGCCATCACTGCCTATGCCCAAACCGGAGACAAACATCGTTTCATTGAAGCCGGTTGCAATGATTATGTTGCAAAACCCATAAAAAAAGATGAACTTATTAAGGTAATTAACAAGTATTTCAATTAAGGCAGCAATGTTTGTATTAACAGGAATAAGGTTTTGCAACAACGTTATAATATCGTTCATGTTACTTATCTACCGATATCAATTTGTGTATTCAGAAAACTAACATTTACATCCCAATTTGTCTTTTCCTCCATATTCAAACTGAATGGTAACGTGCTCAATATCAAATTCGTCGTGAAGTATTTTACTGACTTTTTCGCAAATTTCTGCTGTTTCAGAAACCATCAGATCATTCTCCAGATTCAGGCGACATTCAAAATGCAAAAGCTTGTCGGTTAAATTCCACACGTGGATATGATGGGTGTTTTTCAAACCTTCAACCAGTTGCAGCCGCGTTTCTATTTTATTGATATCAATTTGGGCAGGCGTCATTTGCATTAAAATGGTAACCGATTCTTTGAGTAGTTTCCAGGTATGGGCCAAAAGATAAACCCCGATAATGATGGTTACCACGGCATCGACCCAAAGCACATGATAAAACCAGATTAAAATTGCCCCCACAATTACGGCAAGCGATGTTAATGCATCGCCTACCAAATGCAGGTATGCCGCTTTTATATTGATGTTTTTGTTTTTTTCGCGCTCAAGTACCAATACCGAAATACCGTTGGCAACCAGGCCCAGCAAACCCAGCCAGAACATCCATCTGGCATCAACGGGTTGAGGGTGAAGAAGACGTTCGACAGCTTCAAAAATCAGGTAAACCGATATGCCAGTAAGCGCGATGGAGTTGATAAAAGCCGCAAGAATTTCGGCCCGTTTGTAGCCAAACGTCGATTTAAGAGTCGAGGGTTTCCGGCTTAAAACCTGGGCTAACCAGGCCAGTATTACCGAAACCGAATCGCTGAGATTATGAATGGCATCCGATATCAGCGCCAGGCTACCTGAAATAATTCCGCCAATAAATTGCGCTACTGTAATTATCAGGTTCAAAATAATGGTGAAAACCAGTTTAGGGAGGGAGACTTGTTTTGTATCGTAGTTATGTGACATTCTTGTAAATCTAAAACTTCATTTGCTTTCTTTTGGTATAATTGTGAAAGAAACAAAAATACGCTGAATTATGAAAAACTATTTTTTAACATTTCTTTTCACAGTTTGCCTGATTGGTTTTTCCCGGGCCCAACTGCCATTAAGTTACGACATAAGGGAGAAAATGGATTTTTACCTTGCAAATAAGTTTATTGAAAGAGAATTTAAAGGTGTTCTCAGCGAAGGCGAAATTGATGGTTCGCCGTATTTAAACAGGGAATTTGAAAACGGTTCAATTTACACGGTTCAACGGCAACAGTACAACGAAATCCCGCTCCGTTACAATATTTACAACGACAACCTGGAATTTAAAACACCTGACAACCAGATAAT
The DNA here is from genome assembly GCA_009773765.1 of Prolixibacteraceae bacterium. Classification (GTDB taxonomy): domain Bacteria; phylum Bacteroidota; class Bacteroidia; order Bacteroidales; family Prolixibacteraceae; genus Draconibacterium. Next base: position 49,175 of record WTWZ01000029.1, read on the forward strand.
GGATTTGGCTGCGCCTGAAATTGTGGAAAAAGCTGTTTTGGGAAATAACGTTTTAACATACGCGCCATATTTAATGGCCAATAAGACCAAAACTGGGTTCTTTCTGATTCTTGAAGCAGGAAAAGCATCGTTGTTTGCAAAACCTGAAGTTGTATTTCAAAAGGCAACAGAACCGGCAGCGTACAAAGATGCCGTTCCGGCAAAATTTGTCAAAAACCCCGACGAATATTATATCCGTATCGGCTCTGAACAGGCAGTTATTATCAGCAGTAAAAAAGATTTGATCGCTGCTTTCCCCGATAACCGGGATAAAATTGAAAGTTTTATCAGCAGGAATAAAATAAAAACCAACAAACCTGAAGGTTTAAAAGAAGTGGTGAAGTATTATAATACTTTGTAAAGCCAAAACCCCTCTTGCTTTAAACTCTGACAGGACCTTCGGATGCTGTCAGGTTTGCTGTAAGGCCAGACCTTTCAGCGTTGACAGACCTGAAAGCGTCAAAAAAAATATTCATGAATCAACATCTGCAAAAACCTGAAATTTTTTTGCAACACATGCAACTTTGAATTTTTACATTCGTCATTCCATCAGAAACAAAAAATAAAGTTTGAAAACACTTTACGAAAATATTCACCAGGAGATTATTGACCAGTGCAGGAAAGGCAGCCGAAAAGCACAGTTTCAGTTGTATAAACTTTATTACAGGCCGATGTTCAGTATCTGCATGAGGCTGATAAACAACACTGCCGAAGCTGAAGATGTAATGCAGGAAGCCTTTTTAAACGCCTTCACCAAAATTGACGCCTACAAAGGCGAAGTAAGTTTCGGGGCCTGGCTGAAAAGAATTGTGATAAACCGTTCATTGGATTACCTGAAAAAACGAAAAATAAAGTTCGGGGAGATAAACGAGAAAACAAACCAGCTACCAGATTACCAGATGGAAATTAAAGAGGTAAACATGGATGTGATTAAAGGCGCCATTCAGAAACTCCCCGACGGTTACCGCGTTGTGCTGAGCCTGTTCCTGATTGAAGGTTACGACCACGAAGAGATCAGCGAAATTCTGGGAATAAGCAATTCGAACTCACGAACGCAGTATTTAAGAGCGAAAAACAAATTGAAAGAACTATTAAAAGACACAGAAGTATTTTCATATAATTAATTAGGCAATGAAAGAAAGAGATAACATAGAAGAATTGATTCTGAACAACCTGAAGGATTTGAACGACCTTGAACCCAGGGATGGACATTTCGATAGGTTTCAGGCAAAACTGGATGCGAAGCATAAAACCAAAAGAATAACATTTAATGTTGTGTGGAAAGTTGCAGCGGCAGTGGTATTTGTTTTACTGGCTGTAAACCAGGGACGGATTTATTTCGCGCCCGAAAAAGAAAACCTTGCCGAAAACAACGCTGAATTTTCGCTTTCATCGGTTTCGCCCGAATACAGGGAAGTTGAGTTTTATTTTACCAACGCCATCAGCCACGGGTTAACCCGGTGGAATTCATTAAAAAACGATGGGCTGATTTCTGAAAATGAACAGAAAGCCATGAATTCGGAACTTGCCGACTTTGAAGACAGGTACAAAACCCTTCAGGCCGACCTGGCCAGAAACCCAAACGACGAGCGGGTGATTAACGCCATGCTCCAATACTACCAGGCAAAACTCGAAATTATTAATATGATAGTAAGTAAGTTACAGGAAGTAAAACAACAAAAAACCAATAGCAATGAAAACAACATTTAAAATCACAGCATTACTGATTCTGGCTATCGTTTTGTGCGCCGGAAAAACCACACAGGCTGTGGAGAAAACAAAAAAATTCAGCGAAAATTGGCCGGCAAACAGCATTGAAAACCTGTATGTTAACAACAAATTCGGCGAGATAAAATTTGTTAACGCGGGGGGTCCTGAAATAACTGTTGATGTGGTGGTAACCGTTGAGTCACCCAATGAAAGGAAAGCCAGCGAAATGCTCGAC
>WTWZ01000029.1:51163-99301 GCA_009773765.1 Prolixibacteraceae bacterium
CCGAAACTGAAATGAACAGCAACTTCAATTTTAACGGAAAATTCAGTATTAATTATGTTATCAACATTCCGTCCGATAAAAACCTTTCGGTATCGAACAAATACGGCAACGTGGTTGTAAACCGGTTAACCGGTACCGGCGATTTCGATGTACAATACGGAAATATAACCGCAGTGAGTTTAAAAGGTGCAGGCACCCGGTTAAATCTGGCGTACGGTAAAGGAAACATCAACGAAACCGGTGATTTGGAAACCAACACCAGTTATTCGAATATTTCTTTTGGCGAAACCGGCAATCTGAGGTTAAATTCAAAATATTCAGTTGTTGATCTTAGCAATGCGAAAGTTATAAATGCTGAATCGCGTTACGATAAACTCAATTTTGGGGAGATTGTTTCGTTAACGGCCGACACAAAATACAGCCAGGTGAGAATATCGAAACTAATGAAATCGCTGCAAATCGGTTCCGGTTATGGTGGAATAAAAGTGGACAGAATCGACCCCGGATTCGAAACCATAAACGTCAACAACTCATACGGAAATATCTCACTTGGCCTGGGCGGTTTAAGTTACTCAGTGGATGCAGAATGCAGTTATTGCGGAATCTCTTACCCTCAGGATCAGTTTAAGGGAAACAGAATGAAGGAAGATACATCTATCCGGATTCAGGGTAAAATTGGAACTGCCGCCGGAGGGAAAGTGGTTGTAAAAAGCCGGTACGGGGAGATAAAGCTGAATGAGTAAGGGAGAGAATGCGGGATTGCGGGATTGCAGGATTGTAGGATTGCAGGATTAATAAAATAAGTTTTTTATTCATTTTTCAAGGTTGAGTAAAAACCTAACTTATAAACATCGAACCAGAAAAGACTGGGTTTATCGCCGGTTAAAATGCTTTCGATAAAACGATGAAACAATTTATAAAAAAGTCTCAAAAACACATGAGGTAAAATTTTGGTGATTGCTGAATACCGGTTTAAAAAATGAACCTGTTGCACAAAATCATTATCGCCGGGTAAAATCTGATGCGTGATTTGATGCAGGCTTTTCAGCGCTGTTTTGGTTTTCTCAATAAAAATAAGGGAATCTTCCAAACCGGTGTGTTCAACCGGATTATCGATATGAAAAATTTCAATACCGTTTCTGAACAAATCGTATCCCAGCAAGGTGTCTTCGTGCCCATAACTTTTTAAATCTTCCCTGAAATATACCTTCTCAAAAACACTTTTTTCAATCAGGAAATTATTCGATGTGATGATAAAACCCTTTTTGCTGTTTCTTGTTTTGGCTGAAATTGCCTCACGTTGAGTTCCGTAAAACCAGCGCAGATATTTTTCAGCCTGAACTGGTTTTTCTGGTTTGTAAGCTGTTCCACCGCAAATCGCACGATTGGGTTCTGCAAATTCAATAAAGTTTTCGAGGTAATCTTCACTCACCGGCAACGAATCGGCATCGATAAAAAGTAAATACTTAAACTTTGAATCAAAACCCATTTTATTCCGAATGGCCGACCTGCCGAGATTTTGTTCAAGCTCAATATAAATTACCCCTGGGAGACCGGCAATTTTACAATTTTTCAGTTTAACCGTTTCTTCCGATCCATCATCGTAAACCCTGATTTCATAAACTATTTGCATGTCGTCGGCCTGTTCCGCAAGTTGCGAAACCAATTCGCTTACTTCATAATTGTAAACCGGAATATTAATTGAAAGCATTGCTTTTTTTTGAATGGTGAAAAATACTGAAAATTATACTCTATTTAAAAAGTCTCTGGTCAAAAGAAAATTTTCGGATATCAATGATACTAATCCGCTTAAATTCAAAATGATTTGGATTGATGAGCAGATTGTAATCGCCCTGGGTAACCGTTGAAGGAATTTGCAAAACACAATACCTGTTTTCAAGAATAAATTTATCTCCAAAAATCTGAGTTGATTGAGAATGTGGAAATGAATTCCAATTCGGCGGTAATTCTGATAGTTCAATTTTTTTCATCGAAATATCGTCAGGAATAAAAATTGAAATCATTACATAATCATCCGGGATTGTTGAAATCGAGAAATGCACTGCAACCTCCGCTATTGCCAGCGACCTGTTTGTCGCGGTGTAAATCATTTCAATGCCAACCGAATTCCAACGGGCGCCTTTTATTGCAGCACCAACCCCGGATAAAGGAGATGAGAATTTTTCCCTCGATAATCTGTAAACCTCCATTATGCCAGTATTCCGTAATTGATTCTGGTTAGTTCGCCAATTACCATTTCTTTGCCATAAGAATCTCTTAATAAATCAATTGGCTTCAGATTGCCTAACGCAAAACTGGGCGTGTCTAACCAAAGTTTGAACTTTGCCATGTCTCCAAACACATCCAATCCAATATTGGTAACTTCCGCCATTTCAATTATTTTTTCTGATTGGATAGGTTTAAACTTTCTTGGCGATTGCCTGTATCTTTGGAGCGATTTGGTTGAAATATCCAGAAAATTTGACCAGTCTTTTTCACTGAATGGTGTATAGTCCTGAATTCTTGCAAACAGGGAATACGGAACTCCATCCCTGATTATATGCACAATCATCAGTTTGTTTTTTAAGAAATCAGAGTAAGTAATTTCAGATTCGGAAGGCACCAAATATTTGCTTTTGCCCGAATGCTTAATCACTTTTGAAATTTCTTCATCCAGTTTTTCTACAATACTTTCTTCACTTGATTTCATTTTATAATATCATTACGGACATTTGTCCTCAATATTAAGACATTTTTCGACTGATTCAAAATTTAAATCAGTCAAATTTGAAATAGAATTTTATTGAACCACACAATTGTAGAATTTTATTATGAGAATGATTCAATAGCCACTGATTCACAGATTTAATCTTTAGTAATTAGTTTATTTTTTGTAAACCTTTTTGATTTTTGAAAACTTACAAGCATAATAATCTGTGAATCTGTGGCTTTATACATTTGAGGAATCAGATTGGATTAAACTTTGTATTAACCAAATTATTTTAATTTTGAGCGTCAAATTCATCAAACCATGAGGCAAATTATCGCTTTTTTTCTGCTGTTCTTTTCGGCTTTTGCAAGTGCTGAAGGTTATAAAATTAACATCACAATCGATTCAGGTAAAAATCAAATGATAAAACTTGCCTATTATTATGTTGGAAATATTTACCTCAAAGATTCGCTGAAACTTGACAACAGCGGCGCAGGAGCTTTTCATGCCGACACGTTGCTGCCGCAGGGACTTTATAAAATTTACCTTGACGAAAAAAACCATTTCGATTTTTTAATGGGAGCCGATCAGGAATTATCAATTCAAAAAGAATCGTTTGTTTCGCCCGATATTGAAATTACCGGGGCTGTTGAAACCGAAGAGTTTGCCAGATATGCGGTTTTCCTGCGTAACCTGCAAAACAAAGGCGCTGAACTGAACAAACAAAAGGAACCGGCAACTGCCGAAGAAAAAGCAAGGTTGCAATCTGAAATCAATCAACTGACACAAAATTTACATGCTTACTGGTTTAACATCAGGGAACGATATCCAAACACCCTGCTTTCGGCTTTTTTGCTGGCCAATTATGTTCCTGCGCTTGATATTACAACACTTCCCGCCGATGTTCAGAAAAACGATTCTTTACTTTTGCTGGCCCGGTTTAATTTTCAGAAAACACATTTCTGGGATTATTTTAATTACAAAGACGAGCGGTTTTTATACACTCCCCTTTTCAAGCCCAAACTCGAAACCTGGTTTACCAAAGTTTTATACCAGAATTATGATTCCATAAAAACCGAAGTTTTTCGGTTTATTGAAGAAGTCAGACCCAGTAAAAGAATTTTCCAGTTTGCTGTTTCGTGGTTTCTGAATGCCAGCATTAACAGCAATATCATGGGAATGGATGCGCTTTTTGTCGATTTGGCGCGAACTTATTATTTCAGCGGGCAGGCATTTTGGACAACCGAAGAAGCAATGAAAAAAATAAGGGAAAACGTTGCTTTTGCCGAACACAACCTGATTGGAAAAACTGCCCCCGACCTTACGCTTGAAAACATTGACGGCGAGCATGTAAACCTGCATAAAATACAATCGAAAATTACGATTGTACTGATTTATGAGCCCGACTGCTCGCACTGCAAAGAGTTTGTGCCTCATTTGCATAAAGATGTGTATCAAAAGTTTAAAGACAAAGGGCTAAAAGTTTACGCCATTTATTCGATGGACAAAAAAGAGGAATGGGCTGAATTTTTAACCAAACACAACTTGTACGACTGGATAAATGTTTGGGACGAAAACCACATTTCGCAATATAAAATATTGTACGATGCCCGCAAAACACCCGCGGTTTACATTTTAGACGAAAACAAAAAGATAATTGCAAAATCGATTACAGTGGAGCAAATTGGCGAGTTGATGAAAAACCTGCTATACTGATTTATCTTACAATCCCTTTTTACTAAATTTTTGACTTATACAAAATTCCTATTGCTTTTAAAGACTTCATATTTCTTCAATTGCCTTTCTGATATCGAAGGTGGAAACTTGACTATTGCTTCTTCAAAATGTTTTTGAGAAATATTTGCTCGTTCTTTTAAAGCGTTACGTGATGCTTCATTTACTAAAAAACTAATGTCACTCGAAACATAATTTTTGGTTAATTCAGAAAGTTTATTGATGTCGATATCTTTATCAACTGGTCGATCGATTAAGAAAAGTTTAAACATTGCAAGCCGTGCTTCAAAATCAGGCGGGGCGAGATATATTATTTTATCCATTCTTCCTGTTCGTAGAATAGCTGGGTCAATCTTTTCAGGACGGTTTGTCGCAGCAATAATAAAAATTCCATCCTTATTACATTCTGTCATTTGTGCAAGAAACTCATTTACCTCACTTGCATAGTGATGTCCCAAATCACCTTCCCTATTGGGTAAAATTGCATCTAATTCATCAATGAAAATAACGGTAGGTGCTTTTTCCCTCGCTTCTTTAAATACCTGACCAATTTTCTCCTGAGTGCCATGAACATAAATACTGGCTAAATCTGATGGCTTCAGTTCAATGAAATTAAAATTGATTTCTTCTGAAAACTGTCTTGCAATAAATGTTTTTCCACATCCCGGGGGGCCATATAATAACATACCATTCGGCACAGAAACTTTATACTTCTCGTATAATTCCTTCTCTTTTAAAGGCATTATAACATCATTATACAAAGTTTCTTTTAGTTCTGTCATCCCGGCAATTGCATCAAACCCTTTTCCTTTTTCCTTTGGTTTATCTGATGGTTTGTGATTATTTGATTCAGATTTGTTTTGTGGATTGTTATTTGAATTTGTTTTTGAATCAATAGGTTTCGAAGTTAAAGCAGCATAAAATTCGATGGCATTTAAAAACCTGTTTTCAAGATTTAGAGAAATTGCTTTTAAAATGATGTTATCAAAATATTCGCTACAATCAGCATTATAATAAGACGGTTTTCGAGGTTGTTCTTTACGGGCAGAAATAACCACAGTGGAAATTTGTTCGAAATCATCTTGCACAACAGTTTCAACATTGTAATACCAAGGATGAACACCTGTAATCATTTTATAAAAAACCAGACCGGCTGAAAAAACATCGCTTGATGGAAAATATGTATTCCAAAAACATTCTGGTGCAAAATACTGGTAACGACCCGCTGCATCTGTAATTGTTGATATCGGATTTATTGACTGTGCCAAGCCAAAGTCAGCCAATTTTCCGACAATTTGATTATTGTCATACGATAGCAGTAAATTATCTGTATTTATGTCCCTGTGTATTATTGAAGGGTTTTGTCCATGCAGAAAACTCAACCCATTCAATAAGTCTGTTTGAATATTTAAGGCTTCTTTAAATGGTAATTTTGAAAAGCGGGAAAGACGTTGTGTAAGCGTTTCACCTGAAACAAAAGCCATTGTAATAAAATAATAGACTTTGTTGTTTTTAGTAAATTCGTTGGCTTCAAAAACTCTCACTATATTATTGTGAGTTAGATTAGACAGAATCCGGGCTTCCTGAACCAGTGTTTCAATATCTGTCTTTTGAGAATATTCTTCCTTAAATACCTTCAATACTTGAAGTCCAAGATATTTGTGTTTTACCCTGTAAACTTCGCCAAACCCCCCTTGTCCAATGAAAAACTGAACTTCGTAAGTACTATTAATAACTTCTCCTTTTAACAATATACCATTTGCTAAGTTTCTCATCTCATTAAAGTTGAATCATCATTTTCTGATATTGTAGCTTTTTCCTTCTCTGATAACAAGGAAAATAACTCTCTGACAATTTCTTCAATTTTCATTTTTGAAGGGTTCAAGGATATAATTTGTTTTGCTTCATCCAATAAAGTTTTGGCTCGTCCCGGACTTGTCCATTCATGAGTTGAAAAATTGTTATCGAAATCTTTAATATAATTTATCCAGAATCCAATATCATCGCGAACTAAGGTAAAATTTAAAGAACGAATTTGCTCCATCAATTCCTTCACGATTTTTATATTCATCTGTTTACAAACTTCTTTTGCCTGCAATTCCAATTGTTCAGCTTGCTTTTTGGTTTTATCATTGCCATATCGCTGATTATTGTTTTTCATCCTTTCAAGTAACCAATTCAATTCATCTTCAATGGCAGGCCATTCATTTTCTTCTTTAATTTGGTCAATCTTTTTAAGTACTTCTCTTAATCGCTCCATTACCTGAGTTTTGGTATTGTAATCTCCTTTACCATTTTCGAGTAATAGCTCAATTTCGTTTAACTCCGTTTCCATTTTTGCAGTTTCGCTGTAATCAACAAGAATTGCATCCGCTTCTAAATTGGATAATAATTCTTTAGCCTGAATTATCTCAGAAAACAACTTTTCTGCGTCAAATTCTTTCTGTCGTTGTTCAGGTACATTCAATTCAATGGTTTCATCAAGATATGGAAAATATGCTGAAAACGTTATTCGTCTCGATGTATCTATTTCTAATACGATTTCAACATCACTATTTGATGGCAAAAATTGAGGCAAATCCTCACCTGAGATAATGACGAGATTAATAAGTTCATTCAGTACCTTTTTGGAACCATCTTCCTTATAACCAGATTCATAAATTTCAATTTTGAGTTGATCGTTCCGATTTCCTGGTCGAATATCTTTTTGCGTTTTAAAAATACCTTTCCCTTTTGCCGGTAACGATGTGTTTTTCTCCAAGCCTTTTAATGTATATACTCCAATCTTACCCATTGCCGGATCAAACAGATCAATTCCGATGTTATATGGCAAAGTTGCATTGGCAGGTTTTAATCCCTGAATAACTGTAAATTCAGAGGGTTCACAGGGTAAAATATTTCCTTTTTCGTCAAATAAAACAATCGAAAAGCAATTTGATTTACCAGCATTAAGTAGTAAGGAGAATATTTCAGCATCATCAACAATTTCAACTCTGCCCGATGACCAGGCATTATCATTTCTTAATATTTCCGCAAACAATTTACCGGTTAAAGCAACTGATGACAACTTTCTATTAATACGTAATCCCAGTTTTTCTTCTGTTTCAACAGTTGTTTCAGGATATTTAAGTGTTAGCTGAACTTTGTTTGTGTCTCTTTTTTGTTGGTTTGCAGGAATGTCCTTTGTCGCAGCAAACAAAGCAGCGCCTTTTGCTACAGCCGTCATTGGATCAACGGAAGTTTCGATATTTGAACTTATTTGTTGTTTCAACATTCTGCGAAGTGTTTGAGAAAAAGTTGGGCCGCCAACCAAAAGAATAGTTTCCAGAAATGATCCTTGCATATTATTTCGTTCCAATAACTTCAATGAAATATCAATAGCTCGTTGAAATATTGGCGAAATAATTTCCTCATATTTTTCAAGACTTATATTAAAATCAAGGATCAACTCGTTGCCTTCATCATCTGTCCCCAAATCATCTGCATAAGAAGAGGCTGAATCATTTAATGACAATTCTATTTTAATTTCTTCTGCATATTTTTTAAGGGCATCGCGGAGTAGATTTTTACCCAAATCATTATTCAGAACTTTATTCAGCCTGTATTTTTTGTTTAATTCCGGAATAAATAAATGATCAACAATTGCATAATCAATATTCTTGCCTCCCAAGTTGTTGTCACCTTCAGTATCAACCACTTTCATTATTCCTTCGTCAACCTTCATTAAAGCAGCATCAAATGTACCTCCCCCAAAATCGAATACCAGCCAATAACCTTTCATATTTAGAACATCCAATCCGTACGCAATTGATGCAGCAATTGGTTCCTGTAATAATTCGCAATAGGCAAATCCGGCTAATTCGGCCGCTGCTTGTGTGGCATTTAGTTGATTTTGTCTGAATTTTGCCGGGACAGTTATAACTGCCGACTGAATTGTTTCATCAAGTACATAACTCTTTAACTTTTTTAAAACTTCTGCCGAAAGTTCTTCCGATAAAAACTCTTTGCCAATATTGGGGCACAAGTATTTTTTATCAGTTCCCATTGTCCTTTTAAACTCAAAGAAAGTATTTGAACCAGAGTCGCTACCCTTATTTTGAAATTCCTTTAATGCTCTTTTTGAATCGGCATCAATTTGGTTAAATGCCTTTAGACCGACAAACATGGTTTTTGCCCTATTGAAATGGACGACCGAGGGGGTTGTATCCATTTGACCATCATTGCTTTTAATGATCCGTATTTCTCCATTATCCAGCCGGGCAATAGCCGAATTTGTAGTACCTAAATCAATACCGTAATCAATTTTCTGACGTGCCATAGTTCTGTTTTTTATTCGCCTGTACTTACTTCAACTTCAGCAATCTGAACAAGTTGACCTTTATAATTTATTTGAGGCTTAATTACTTTCGTAATTATTTTCTCACCGGTCTTCATAGTTTCCGAAGGAATAAACCGCGCTTTTATTGTCATACCTTCATTGTATGGTTTATTTAATAAGTCTGGCATTTCAAACTCCAAAATATTCAGTTCATCCTCTAACCGGTCGAGAGATTTTAAAAGTTGTGGAATGCCATTGATGTCTGACGGCATGGATGCTATGCGCTGGCGCATTCTTGTGATTTCATCAGCAACTTTGAGTGCTAAGGGAATTGTTTTTTCGGAATCAATGGGAAAATCTATATACATTTTCAATTGGCGTATAAAATTTTGTATTGTTTTTGAAGAAATATTTTTAATTCGTTTTTAAGCTCTGGGATTTCCTTCAATACAGATAATTCATATAAATCACTTTTCTTATCCATTTGTTTGTCCCATGCCTTCGATCCTCTTGAATTCTCCCACATTGCTGCATAAGTATGATTGTTTTCGACTTTATTAAATTCCACTTTCAACCGATTTATTAATTGTACTATTTCATCTTCAAATACAATTTCATTCTGATCGAAAAAGTCAAAGAAAGAATTAATTGCATCATGTGTTTTCAAATTGAATTCTACCAAGTTCTTTGTACTTTCTTGATCCGGTTTTCCATCATTCCCATTTATTATTTCGGGTTTAGATTCGATCATTAGGATTTTTACGCCTTGCTCAGCTTTTATGAGTAACTTGTACAATTCTTTGATAATGTCAATCTTATCTTTATACAAATTTGAAAATCTAAAAAACCGTTTATTCAGATTATTGGTTAGAAACAATTGTGCAAGAGTAGTTATAATTCCAGTCCCTAAAAGAATCGTTATAATTTCAGTCCAGTTCATTTTGCGCAATTTAAAATGTTTAAGATTTCTTGTTTGGCTTTATTTAAAGAATTCATTGCTGTTAATATTTCGTTGGTTCATATTGCCATTGCTAACCGTGTAAAGTGTTATCTCTCCTGTTGTGTAACTTATACCGTTGTAGGTTTCTGTAATTTTCATCCGTATTAAATCATCTGGTTTATCGGAAAGACTGAAACTTTGGTCAGTATCAAAGGCTCCTCTTATTTCCCCATTATTTAGTGTCTTTTCAGGATTCCAGTCATTTCCATAAAATACCTTTACTTTATAAACTCCTTCCGGGATATTTGTCATTTGATAATCTGTACCAGCCTGAATATATTCGTTCCTAATGGTGCGGCCATTTGAAACATTTTCCAAACAAACAATTGCATCAGTTGAATTTCCGTTTTTAAAAGTAATCCAACATTCTGAATTATAATTATATATCCCTTTACCAAAAATACCATCATAAGGTGAAGAACCATTATTTAATTTATTCCCTTTCCATTTTGAAGCTTCTATTGGCTCCGAATAATTATCAATTCGATTTTTTGGGGCAGAAGATTCCTTATTATTATCGGACAATACGGAATATAATATTATACCTACTATAACAATAGGCCAAAAAAGAGCAAAAACGATTCCAATAATTTTATAAAAAATTGGCAAATCTCTTTTGGTCTTACTTATCGGTTTGGCAGTCGGCCTATTAGTGCTTGTATTCGATGTGTTTCTCTTGAGCTCTTGCTCCTTTTGAAATCTTTCACGCCCTTGTTTTTGTCTATTTTGCTCAAGCTTGATTGTTTCTTGTTCCTTATTTTGCGCCTCGGAAACCCATTTTTCAAAGAAAACTTTATTCTCATCTACTCGTTTTCTGGCATTTCCATCTAAAGCAATCGTATTTGCAATATTGATAAGTTCAAGTATTTGATTGCCTTCAGATAACTGCACCTCGGTATTCTTAATAATGGTGTTGAAATAAACAATACCACAGTCTAAAAGAACATCTGAAAGATTATTTGCCAATAAACGATATTGATAACTGGTATAAGACAATATCTTTCTGACTGATATCAAGTCTTCTTTTATTGAATTGAATAAATTGAACCCAAGAACTAAACCCTGCAAAGGAGTATTTTTGAGAAACTCTTTTGTCTTTTTTATTGAATCTTCGATATCAAGAATGGGTCTTCCAATAAATTTATGAACGATATAATTTTGATTAGCATCTGTGAATGAATGAAAAGCTTCAATAAACCTATCTATTTTGACTCTTTCATCGTTATCTAAATCGGGTTTCACAAAGCTTTTAATATCATCGATAAAAAATCGTTCAATGACTGTTAAATCAAAACCCGAATGTTCACCCAAAACTTTCGAAGCAAATTCTGGCAAGCAATCACTATTTAATACCGTCCCAAACAACGATATTGTCTTTTCAGCCTTGTAATAAAATTGCTCTTCAATAAAGCTACAAAGGCATAAATTGCTGGTAATTATATTAATTAAAGAAGTAATATTTGAATACTTTATTTTTTGAGCAAGAACTGTTTTTGTGATATGGTGCTTGTAAGAAATTTTAAAATCTGAAAAAGCAATTTTTTGTTTTCCATAAACCACCACTCCTATAAAATTCCCCAATAATCTTTTCTCAATAGCGCTGATCCCAATTGTTGCAAATTCAACCGGATCTGACCCATTAATTTTGATCCAAAAAAGATTATTTAAATAAGAATAGGATACTTTTAGTGTATTTTTAGCTTTTACATTAATCGCTTTACAATAATGCCAACCACATATATTCTGTTTTACACCATCAATAACGGCATCAAAATAACAACTCCCGTAGGCTGAAATACCGAAACAGTAATAATTATTCCCTTCATCTTTACAAAATACTATGCCGTATAGTTTTCCATAATCCTCCCCCTCAATCCATTCACAGCTAAATTCAATTTCATAATCATGTTCTTTGTCAAAATAAATGTTCTTACTTACCAATATTCCATTTTCCGTATTTGAGTTTACTATAAAGTTATTCTCTGTTTTTTGACAATTGAAATTAATAGGTAAGGCTGGAATAATATCTTCAATTAAGTAAAATTGATTTGACTCATATATATTTTTTATAGTGATAAAACCTTCTATTTTTGAACTTGCAGCATGAAGTTTCTCACCAGAAATACTATTAATTGAATTTAAGTAATTAATTTGATTTTCAATAAAATACATTGTTCTGGCCATGTGGAGAAATCTAAATTCTTCATCATTCAATAAATTATCTAATTTATGTAATGCACTTAAAAAATCTTTGTCTGCTTCGTTTTCTTCAATAAACCAAAGTAGGGCATAGTATAGCTTTTGATTGGGATTTTCCAATACATTTGCGGCTTCCTTAATATTTCCAGGTGTTCTATCAACCTTTCCAAAAAACAAATCCCTACTATATTTGGGAATTTTTCCCATTTCAGTATAAATTAACAGATCAGATACTCTTTTCGCAATTTCCTTGTCAGTTGCATTATGATTTAGAGCTAGTATTCTAAAAGGATTATTGATGGATCCTGCAAAATGTGATTTGTTAAATTTTGATTTACGGAACAATTCAATATCAACCGGAAAATTAACAGAGCCGGTATTGTTACTTACTTTAAGTAGCTGATTTTTACAGTATATATACAAGTTTTCGACAAAATCTTTTGAATATACCTCCAGCCTTTCTCTAATTTGGTAATATTTAAGTCCATATTGTATTTCAAAAGCCTTTTGAAACCCGTTTAGCAGGTCATCCAGAAAGTGTTGGGAGAGAGAATTGTAATCATTTGCAGCGTTATTTATACCTATAATGCCATTTGCTAAAAGTAATTCCGTTCGAAAATATTTTCCAAATAGAATTAAAGCCTTCTCCAAATCATTTGCCATTTCTGACTTTGCGAATTCTGATCCAAGTATAACTGTATTATTTTTCGCATCTTTGGTTGTTAATGTGTTGCAAAATAGTGATTTAGTAAATAGCGAAAGAGTGATATTCTTTAGTTTATTGAAATTTAATTCGGTCGCAAAAACTTCTGAAGCATAATCAATATCTGTTTTGTAAATATTAACTTTTAAATTCGAGAATTCAACAGTTTGTTTTCCAGATACAATCAATCCAATTTCATTGCCATAAACAGTTCTGAGAGTTTTTGTTTTCTGAACAAGGATGCTATTTATAAAAAATTCAATACAATTTCCATTGCTTCGGAATTCTAGATGATTCTGGTCATACTTCTTTACCACATCTGACTTTTTCCATCCGATAAAATCTAAATCATTTTCTACTCTTTTACCATCTTCACTATTTGATAAATAGAAATAACCATTTCCAGAAAGTCCAAAAGAAAAATAACTATTTTTCGAAGGGTGTTTGCCCCAAAAAAAGCAAAAGCTATTATTATCAATACCTTCGAGCCATTTGCAATTAAATTCTAAACTAAAATTTATTAAGGATGAAAGATTAATACTCAAATTAGGAGGCTTAAAAAAATAACCGTTTTCCGTTAAATTTTTAATAGTTAATGAATTATATCCTTTTTCAATAATATAATTTGAATTACTCTCTTCTTTATAATGATTTAAAAAATCTGATGCAAAAGCGTGAGAAAATCTAACAATTTTCTTTTCAGTAATTTTTAAATCATTTTCAAGTTTCACGATCACTTCATCACTTATTTTGTTGTAGAACGATTCGTCAAATTCAAACGTGAAAAGAGAATAATACTTTCTTTTTATTGGATCTTTTAATTTTTCATGTGCGATTTTTACCGTTTCAATATTCCGGGAAAATATAGGATCTGCTTTATTTGTTGATAAACTACTGGAATATTGGATATTATATGGCTCAACTAAAATCTTATTATAAAATTCATCAATCGGATAAGAAACTTCCTTTCCGGTGGCAAAAAGTTCTATTATTTCAGAAACACGTTCAGTAATAATAGTTTCATCATCAGTTGGTTCTAAGCCCAGTATTCGAAATGGATTATTAAGAATAGCGTCCATTAGGTTAATGTTTAATCATAACTGTAAAACTAAAAAAAAGAACGTGCATTACTGAAGAATGACAATTATTTTGTTCGTTCTTTAACGTTGTTGGTTTGGAGTTCAAATTTTCAGATCGGATGTTCTGTAAATGAAGATGTCCTTGTTTACATACTATGCAAGAATTAGATTCAATGTTCCACTTTATTTTCCCATTGTTTCTTTTGTCCTTATTTTATATGAGTTAAATAAGATTAATTATAAGTGGTAATTAAAGGAGAAAAACACTCGATAGATTTTGATATAAGCAACTAAAAAAAACTTCTATGACGATTATTTTTTCTTACCAATCTGTGCTACTTTTTCAGTAGCCGCTGCCAGCGCCAAATCAAACGTTGAAAATATATTATCCTTCCCTACCATTTCGTGAATACCCGACTTTTTCAAATCCTCACAAACCGTATCGTTTACTCCCGAGAGTACAATTTTAGTCTCCGAATCTTTCAGAATTTTCAAAGCTCCCTTAAAGTTGTGCAATCCGGTGGCATCCACAAACGGAACATGACGCATTCGGATAATAATCAGTTTGCTGTCGAAACCCACCGATTTCAATACTTCGCAATATTCCTTTGCTGATGCAAAAAACAACGGGCCGCTGATTTCGTAAATTCCAATCCCTTTGGGCACTTTCGAGTAATCTTCAATCACATCTGAGTCGATTCGGGTCGGAATCACTTTTCCCATGTCGGCCATCCGTTTCATAAACAAAATAGCTGAAAGCACAACCCCAACTTCAATTGCCACGGTTAAATCGACAAGAACCGTTAAAAAGAAGGTTGTCAGTAAAACCAGAATATCAAAAACCGAACCTTTCAGTATTGAACTGAAAGTACGCCATTCACTCATATTGTAGGCTACGGTAATCAGGATTCCCGCCAGACTCGCCATTGGGATTAGTTTTACCCAACGCCCAAAAAACAACATTATTAAAAGCAAAGTAATTCCATGAATAATACCAGCCATTAAATCGGAAGAGAATTGTTTCCTTGTATTACCGGTTCTAATAATTGAAAATAATTTGGGGTAAAAAATATCGTTCATGATCTCTTTTGAATTTTGACCCAAAATTAAATGCTTTTTAAATCCAAATTCCAAAATACAGGAAAACCATAGCTAAAGTTATCTGAATGATAAAACAAAAACTATCAGGGCACAAACGAAATTTTTCGTGAAATAACTTCATTTCCGGTATCCAACCTCACAAAATAAACTCCCGGCACATTTCCTGTTAAATCCAAATCCAGTTTCCTGGGCCCCAATTGCCCGATACTGGCTTCAGTTTTTTGTCCTAAAAGATTATAAACAGCCACCTGATTTTCTGAAATATCCTGACCGGCCTCAAGTGTAAATTTCGAATTCGACGGATTGGGAAATATCAATACTTCCAACGGATTATCAACAAGCGGGGTATCGGTGGTGAAATTATCAATGTTGCAAGCCACTATTTCAAAAATGTTGGCCATATTCTGACCGTTTGTGTTCGACTCTTTAAAATTATACCAGTTTCCGTTTTGTTTGAAATAAAACGTGTTAGTTTCTGTTACCGGGCGCAGTGACTGATAAACCGCAAACGAGTCGAGCGGTTGGATGTTGCTTAATTCAAACCCAACAAAAAAATTGCCGCCGGGCTTTACTTCTTCGTTAAAGCCGATAAAATTCATGACGCCAGGGGCAAGCGATGAAGTTTTAACAACCTTCGAGTATATCAGTCTTTCGGGTATATTTGCGCCGTTATACACCTTAATTTTAATTTCGCTGTCGTTGCTTTTAAGCGCTTTGTCAAATTTGCCAACGCCAAACGATACACCCGACAAAATTTCATTTCCATCAATTGAAAATTTTTCCATTATTTCGGTGATTCCGGCGCTGTTACTTCCTCCCCAGTATCCGGTAAATTTTCCGCCGCTTAAAATCGGAATTATGCTGTAATCATCGTTATCATTGAGGTTGGTAAATGCCCCGCACAAATTTTCATCTTCGTAAAACTGTTTCCCGTTTAAAACCTGAGTACCCGATTTTACGGGATCGAGCCAGTATTTCAATTGTTTGGCCGAGTCTGTTTTAAAATCCCACGACATCGAAAACCTCTGAAAATAATCGTTTACCGGATTTTTACAGGTTGCCTCGCCGCCTGTGAGTGTGCCTGTTAAATTTAAATTGACATCGAATAAAGGCCCCCCCGATGAACCCATTTCAGTAACCCCTTGTTCCCAACGGGCAATTTTCAGAAACCCATTTTTTGTATATGAATTGCTAAAACTTGCTATGGTTGGAGGATTTGCATCGTGGGTCAATTTTTTGATATCCCCCTGCGGATGATGAATACAAACAGTCTCCGCAGGTAAATCGGAAGACCGGTTCCAACCGGCATAGTAGGGGCGAAAACCGGGGGGCGGAACCAAACTCAGTTCTGCAAGCGCAAAATCGAGGCTATCGAACCGTGCTTTCATTTTAGCGCCCGAAATCGAATTTAAAGGGTCGCCGTCAAGCGGGGCACAAAACGGGCTTTCGTAATTAAAAACGTAAACCGTGGTTTCGGCATAATTCCATCGGTCGTAGCAGTGTGCTGCCGATAAAATATAAGGTTTCTGGTTTTCGGCGGTGTTGTTTACCAAAACACCCGTACAAACTTCAACTCCATTCACAATCATCCTGCAAACTGCATCTTTTGCTATACCCCATTCCCCCCATTCGTCACAGTTTACATCAATATTGCACGCACCGGCAGTTTTGTCTAACGGGCGCCGGCCACCAGCTTTTAAAATTCCGACATAATCGTGGTTTACCTTTGTAATCCGAAAGTGTTTGCCCTGATAGTTTGATTCAGGAATTTCATACTGAACCGTAATTTCATCTCCTAAAACCGGAGAAACCGCAAATTTTCCGGAAGATTGATTATTGATATTGGTAAATGCCCCCAATACGTAGTTTTCCTTTTCATTGTACAAAAACACCCTTGTATTTGCGGGAAGATTAAATTCTTCAAAAATCAGATTGAGGGACAATGCGCCTTGTGAACAAATTGTGAGTTTCCAGACCAGATAACCATTTTCGCCATGCAGCCATTCACCTGAATTTTCGGGGGTAAAATTTACCTCGAATGGATAGGCAAACCGAAAAGGTTTTAATTTTTTTACGGGTGATTTATCATCAGCATCATTCCCTGATAACAGGAATTTATCTATGGAAGGCATTTCGATTACTGCTTTGCGCGAACTTTTTAATACACCTGCTTTCATGGGTTTTCCTCCCTGCGAAATCTGCGCCCCACCATTCTCCGGAATCAGTAAAACGGCCGCAACTATTAACCATAAAAAGCGATAAAAAGCCATGTAATTTATTCTAAATAAAACAAAAATAGATTTTATAATTGTTCTGACAATTTTAAGTGTTGTTATCAACTCAACAAAAAATGAATTTTTGCGTTTAATACATTAAAACGTAGCAAACTGACTTCAATTATTCACCTTTAAAAAAAATTACCATGCCTGACAAAAAATTTGTTTCAATTGCATTTGTTGTTTTTCTGGTTTCATCTTTCCTGCTATCGGCAACTGAATATCGAACAGAAGAAAAAACTGTTAAAATGCCCGATGACGTAAAAGCTATTATCGAAAAATCGTGTTTCGGATGTCACAATACCGATTCGAAAAACGACAAAGCCAAAGAAAAACTTAACCTTAAAACTTTGGACCAACTTACGAAAAACAAAATGATTGCCTCATTAAAAGAGATTTCGGAAACAATTGAAGAGAACGAAATGCCACCTGCAAAATTTTTGGAAAAATTTCCGGACAAAAAACTGACAGATGCTGAAAAAAAGATTTTGATGGAATGGGCTAACAGCGAGGCAAAGACTTTGATAAAACAATAAATCTTTTGTCATGCGTTTATTTCTCAAAATTTTCGTCGTACTTATTGTTGTTGTATTTGTTGTCATTCAATTTTTTCAGCCCGAAAAAAACATTGGCGAAATATCAGTAAACCATATTCTCAGGCAGGAACAACTTCCTGAAAATGTGCAGCAAATACTGAGAAATGCCTGTCTCGACTGTCATTCAAATAACACAAATTATCCGTGGTACGACAAAATAGCCCCGGTTTCGTGGATGGTAAAAAAACACATCGCTGAAGGTAAAAAAGAGTTAAATTTTTCGGAATGGGGAAAATTTGACGCCTATGATAAAATTGTTGCACTGGAAGATATCAGGCAGGAAGTGGAACAAAAAACCATGCCGCTAAAAGGTTATGTTACAATGCATAAAGAGGCCAAACTTACGGAAGAACATGTTGCTGCATTGTTTGCCTGGATTGACAAAAGGGGAGCCGAATTGGTAAATTCCCCGATTGTGCAATGAAGGTTTTGGTAATGTTTGCTGATGAGTTTAAATACCAGCCGGCACAAAAAAAACCGGAGCAGTCAAAAGAAATCACATCAGTAACCATGATTCATAAATTCCGGATTAAAACATCTGCAAACCATACAGGCGTTTGTACCGGCCATCCATTTCTATCAGTTCATTGTGGGAGCCGCTTTCAGCAATCCCGCCTTCGTGGAAAACACAAATAAGGTCGGCATTACGCACGGTTGACAAACGGTGCGCAATCACCAGCGACGTCCGGTTTTTCATCAGGTTTTCCAAAGCTTCCTGCACCAGTCGTTCCGATTCGGTATCGAGCGCAGAGGTTGCTTCGTCGAGAATCAGTATTGGCGGGTTTTTCAGAATAGCACGGGCAATGCTTAACCTCTGGCGCTGACCGCCGGAAAGTTTACTCCCCCTGTCGCCAATTACAGTATCGTAACCATGTTCTGTTTCTACTATAAAATCGTGGGCATTGGCCACTTTTGCAGCAGCAATTACTTCGGGCATCGAAGCATCTTCCACGCCAAATGCTATGTTGTTGTAAATGGTGTCGTTAAACAAAATGGCTTCCTGGTTTACATTGCCCATCAAATCGCGCAAATCGTGAAGCTTTAGTTTGCGGATATCAACTCCGTCAATCAGAATCTGACCGCCGTTAACGTCGTAAAAACGGGGCAGTAAATCCACAAAAGTAGTTTTCCCACTTCCTGACTGGCCGACCAGCGCAACGGTTTTCCCTTTTTCTATTGTCAGGGAAACATTGTTCAATACCACTTTTTCATCGTAGGCAAAAGTTACATTCCTGTATTCAACCGAATTTCTAAGTGTTCCAACTGGTTTGGCGTTTGGAACTTCTTTTATGGTAACATCGGCCATCAGTAATTTATCTACCCTGTCCATTGACGCCAACCCTTTTTGAATGCTGTACAAAGCTGTGGTAAAAGCTTTAGCAGGATTGATAATCTGGTAGAAAATTCCCAGGTAAATTATGAATTCGGGACCGCTAAGTTCGCTGTTCTGGTCGAGAATGAGCGACCCGCCGTACCAAACCACAATGATGATTACGATTGTCCCGAGCAATTCGCTCAACGGGTGGGCCAGTTCCCGACGGCGCATCAACCGGTTCATTATCCGGCGGTAGTCGTTGATTTCGACGTTAAAATGCGAATTCATTTTTTTCTCGGCATTGAATGCCTTAATGATGCGCAATCCGCCCAAAGTTTCTTCAACAACCGTAAGAATAATCCCCATTTTGTCCTGTCCCTCGCGCGAAACTTTTTTCAGCGATTTGCCCACGCGGCCAATCACAAATCCGGCTATCGGTAAAACAATGAGAATGAACAAAGTCATGCTTGGGCTCATAATCAGCATCGAAATCAACAGAACAACAATGATTACCGGGTTTTTCAGAAACATATCAAGCGACGACATAATTGAATTCTCAACCTCGGTAACATCACCGGTAATACGTGCAATAATATCGCCTTTTCGTTCTTCGGAAAAGAACGGAAGGGCCAGTTTCAGCAATTTCGAATAAATTTGTTGGCGCATGTCCCTAACCACACCGTTGCGGATATAAACCGCCTGAAATGCACCGAGATATGCGAATCCCACTTTCAGTATGGTTGCAATTATTACAAAAACCCCGACAAAAAGCAGGGTCAAGCCCGGGCCATTTGCCATCTTGAAAATAGTAACATAGTAATAAAGGTTGTTTTTGATGGTATCGAGATTGGCCGCCCAAGGCAAAAGTTCATTCACATCCTCCGACATTCCGAAAAGGATTTCAAGAATCGGGCTTAGCAAAACCATTGAAAAAACGGTAAATAAAGCCGACAGGAAATTGAAAAGGAAATTCAGGATTAACCTTTCCTTATAGGGTGGGATAAACCGTTTTAAGATATTGAAAAATTCTTTCATCCGGATTTACTTTATGCTCTGTATTTATCCTGATATTTTTGATGATGCTTAAAAAATCCCGGTGTAGTTTTGAGGCGTAATCTTTTTTAATTCGCTTTTTACTTCTTCACTAACGTTTAATCCGTCGATAAAATTATGAATTGAAATTTTATCAATCCTTTCATTTTTCCGGGTCAGTTCCCTTAAGGCTTCGTATGGGCTGGGGTAAAATTCCCGCCTCAAAATTGTTTGAATGGCTTCCGCCACTACTGACCAGTTTTCTTCCAGGTCTTTTTCAATGGCCTGTTCGTTCAGTATAAGTTTGTTTAATCCTTTCAACGTCGATTGAATGGCAATTAACGTGTGGCCAAAAGGCACGCCAACAAACCGGGTTACTGTGGAATCCGTTAAATCACGCTGCAACCGCGAAACAGGCAGTTTCCCTGAAAGCTGCTCAAATCCGGCATTGGCAATTCCAATGTTTCCTTCCGAATTTTCAAAATCGATGGGGTTTACCTTGTGTGGCATGGTTGACGAACCAACTTCTCCTTTTTTAATTTTCTGTTTGAAATATCCCATCGAAATGTACATCCAGAAATCGCGGTCGAGGTCGAGAATTATGTTGTTGATGCGTTTCATTGCATCGAAAACGGCGCTGTAATTATCGTAGTGGGTAATTTGCGTGGTATATTTCGAGCGTTGTAAACCCAGTTTTTCCGTGCAGAATTTATTGGCAAATTCTTCCCAGTCAATTTCAGGGTAAGCCACAAAATGGGCGTTGAAATTTCCGGTGGCGCCGCCAAATTTGGCATCGCACGACAGCGATTTCAATTGAGACCGTTGAACAGCGATTCTTTCCGTAAAAACGTTGATTTCCTTTCCCATTTTGGTTGGAGAGGCCGGTTGACCGTGGGTTTTTGCCAGCATCGGAATGTTTTTCCATTCGGCAGCCAGTTCTTCCATTTTCGAAATTAATAGTTCCAGCAACGGAAAATATTCGTTTTTCAAAGCTTCGTGAATGGAAATTGGAAGAGCTGTATTATTGGCGTCCTGCGACGTAAGCCCCAAATGGATGAACTCCTTGTATTTTTCCAGTCCCAGTTTATCGAATTCTTCTTTTATAAAATATTCAACCGCCTTAACATCGTGATTGGTTACACTTTCTATCTCTTTAACCCGTTCGGCATTTTCAACCGAAAAGTTCAGGTGAATTTCGCGTAAACTATTGAATTTTACCCCATTTATTTCCTTTAACTGTGGCAGCGGAATTTCGCAAAGTGCTATAAAATACTCAACTTCAACAAAAACCCGGTATTTTATGAGGGCAAATTCACTGAAATATTTCCATAAATTTTCAATTTGGTTACTGTATCTGCCGTCAACCGGGGAAATAGCTGTTAGTGCGCTGAATTTCATTATAATTTGTTTCTGCATTAATAAAAGAATGCAAATTTAGCAAAAACGATGGACTTGTTCTTTTTCGAAAGAATGATATTATTCAAAATTTATTGAAGTTATAATTTCTACCTTTGCACAAAAACCTTGGTGAAACATTGGCGTTTAATGTTGTGTGAAAGGGAAAAAGGATGGAAAAAACACGTGTTTCGATAGTTTCGTATTTAAACAGCAAACCCTTTTTATATGGTTTGCAAAATTCGGCGGTTGCCCGGGAAATCGAATTGACCCTCGATATCCCTTCAAAAGTGACGGCAAAACTTAGCTTTAACCTGGCCGATATTGGGTTAATTCCGGTTGCCGGACTGGAGGATTTGGATGATTACCAGATTATTGGCGATTACTGTATTGGTTCGGTTGGAAAAGTAAAAACCGTTGTCCTGGCTTCCGAAGTTCCGTTATATGACATTGAAACTATTCTGATGGATTACCAGTCGAGGAGTTCAGTGTTGCTGGCAAAAGTACTGGCCAAATTCTACTGGAAAAAATCGTTCAACTGGGAAAATACGTGCAATGATTTTCAAAACATTTCGATAAAGGGAAAAACCGCCGGCGTGGTAATTGGCGACCGTGTTTTCAATATTGAAAATAAATACCGGTACATTTACGATTTAAGCGAGGAGTGGTACAAATTTACAAAACTTCCTTTTGTATTCGCGGTTTGGGCAGCGAACAAAAAGGTTTCTGAATCGTTTGAAAAGGTTTTTAACCGGGCGCTTCAAACCGGAATTAAAAACATGGCAGAAATTGTTAAACTTGAACAATCCAATTTTCCGGGTGTTGATATTGACGGATATTTTAACCAAAATATTAGTTTTGAACTTGATAATGAAAAACGGGCAGGAATGAAACGATTTCTGGAACTTGCCCGCAAACTTGAAAAGGTAGAATTACAATGAGAAAGATATTTAAATACAAAGTGCTTTTTACTTTACTGTTTTTTTCCGTTTTTGCCGGTGCGCAGGAAAAACTGGTTTATAAATTCAACATCAAACAGGAAATTACCAGGGCAACCTGGCGACAAACGCAACAGGCGTTTGAAGCTGCCGACTCGCTGGGCGCTGATGTTTTCCTGATTCACATGAATACTTATGGGGGAACGGTTATCGATGCCGATTCAATCCGCACCAAAATACTGCAAAGCCCAATTCCGGTTTACGTTTTTATTGATAATAATGCAGCATCGGCCGGGGCGCTCATTTCCCTTGCGTGCGACAGTATTTACATGCGGCCGGGTGGAAGTTTTGGCGCAGCCACCGTTGTTAACCAAACAGGGGTGGCAATGCCCGATAAATACCAGAGCTACATGCGCTCAACCATGCGGGCCACTGCCGAAGCACATGGAAAAGATACCATTGTCACCGGAAACGACACCATTTACAAATGGCGCCGCGACCCGCGAATTGCAGAAGCTATGGTTGACCCTTCAGTGTTTATTGAAGGAATTATCGACACAGGGAAAGTGCTGACATTTACGCCAGCCGAAGCCATCGAAAACGGTTTTTGCGAGGGAATTGCCGAAAATATTCCCGAAGTTTTGAAAAAAGTGGGAATTGAAGAGTATAAAATTGTTGAATACCAGCCCACCTGGATTGAAAAAATTATCGGGTTCCTTGTACACCCTGTATTTTCGGGGTTATTAATTATGGCTATTATTGGTGGAATATATTTCGAAATGCAATCGCCCGGTATTGGTTTTCCGCTGGGCGTGGCTGTTCTGGCGGCAATTGCCTATTTCGCCCCGTTGTATCTCGAAGGGCTTGCTGAACACTGGGAAATCCTCCTTTTTATTATCGGAATAATTCTGGTAGTTGTTGAAATATTTGTCTTTCCCGGCTTTGGGGTGGCCGGAATTTCGGGTGTCTCATTAATGTTTATCAGCCTGGTTTTAAGCCTTATTAATAATGTGAATTTCGATTTCGAAGGAGTTGGGGCAGGTTCGGTTGGAGTGGCTGTAACAACGGTTATTATCGGGGTTTTTGGAGGATTTATTATTTCGCTTTACCTGGGAAACAAATTGTTTACGGCTAATATGGGTTGGTTCAGAAATATGTCGTTAAAATCGGTGCAAAACGTAAACGAAGGGTTTGTTTGCATAGAAACCGGAATGTTTGCATTGAATGGCAAAACCGGAATTTCAAAAACCGTTTTACGCCCGGGAGGAAAAATTTTAATCGAAGGTGAAGTTTATGATGCCGTTGCCAACAGCGGTTTTATCGATAAGGGTGCTAATATTATTGTCACCAAAGTTGAAGCTACCCAGCTTTATGTAGATAAAATGGAGTAATTTGCGGATATTTTAATACATTTCATTAATAATCATAAATAAATTATGGATACAGTTTTAATTCAACTTACAACTCCAAAAACAATGAAGCTTCTGCTCGAATTGGAAGAACTCCATTTGTTAAGGGTGTTGAAAAGAAATATTTCTTCAGATATAAAACTATCAGATAAATATGCAGGCAAACTTTCTGCTGATGTGGCAGAGGTTTTGCAAAAGCAAATTGAACAAAGCAGAAACGAATGGGAAAGCAATATTTAATTGATAGCAATTCGGTTATTGATTACCTGTCAGGTAAATTACATGTTAATGGAATGACTTTCATGAATCAGATAATTAACGAAATACCAACGATTTCGGTAATTACAAAAATTGAAGTTTTGGGCTACAAAACAACAAATGAAGCTACTCAGTTGCTTGAGTCATTTATTCAGGATTCAATAGTTGTAGGATTATCGGAGGAAATAGTTGATAAAACTATTGAAATTAGAAAAATGTACAACACAAAAATCCCTGATTCAGTTATTGCTGCAACCGCACTTGTTTATAATTCAATTCTCATTACCCGGAATTTAAAGGACTTTCAAATAATCAAAGGATTGGAATGTATCAATCCACATGCAATTTAAGTTCTTTTGGAATTTATTTTGAACCTGAAATATAGTTTTACAAAGGTTCGGCGATTTTTAATCGCCGGTTTTTATGCGGTTAAAAACCGCTTCACCTGAAAATATATCCTTAAATTTGCGCGCTCAGAACAAGCATGGCTTTGTATTGTTTACATTAAAAAGTCAATCATGTATTTATACATCGTTAAATATTTAGACGAACTTTGGTATTTACTGCTCGAAATGGCGCCGTGGTTATTGCTGGGCCTCATTTTTGCAGGATTATTAAAGGTTTATTTTCCGCAAAAACACATCGATAAATATTTGGGGAAACCGAATTTTAAATCGGCTTTAAATGCTTCCTTACTGGGAGTTCCAATGCCACTTTGTTCGTGCGGGGTAATTCCAACCGGTATTTCATTTTACAAAAACGGCGCTTCAAAAGGTGCCACCAATTCGTTTTTAATTTCAACCCCACAAACCGGAGTCGATTCAATTTTTGCTACTTACTCCATGCTGGGTTGGCCTTTTGCGTTGCTTCGCCCGTTTGTTGCCTTTGTAACGGGCGTTGTGGGTGGTATTCTTACCAACATTTTTATAAAGGAAAAACCGGTAAAAAAAGCCTCCCCATTTGCCGGTTTCAAAATTGATGCAGCAACTTTGGGAAAAACAGAAGCAACCTGCGTTAACGATTCATGCGGTTGTCATGAGGCCAAAATTGAAGACAAAAGGCATAGTTTAGTGAAGGCAGCCGATTATGCTTTTGTCGAACTTTTGCAGGACATTTCGAAATGGCTGATTATTGGTTTTTTGGTAGCGGCATTAATTTCTGTGGCGTTGCCGAACGATTTTTTCAGTTCGTTTAAAGGACTGGGTTTACTTGAGATTTTGGTGGTCCTTGCGGCATCGGTACCCATTTATATTTGTGCCACAGGCTCCATTCCAATCGCTGCGGTATTACTCATGAAAGGCGTTTCACCCGGCGCTGCGCTGGTATTTTTAATGGCCGGACCTGCTACCAATGTGGCAACTATTGCAGTTTTGGGAAAAACAATGGGTCGAAAATCGCTAATCATTTATCTTTCAACAATCATCGGGGGAGCCATTGTTTTCGGGTTACTGACCAACTGGCTGATTCCGGCAGATTTTATTTTAAGTAAAATGGTCCATATTCACGGTGAAGGCCACGAACACGAAATGCTTCCGAAATGGTTACAACTGGCGTCAGCGCTGTTCCTGGTTTTTTCTATCGCCGGTGGCTATTTTTATTCAATCATTAAAAAGAAAAACAAAATGGAAAAAGTGGAAGGAATTACTGTAAAAGTTACCGGAATGACCTGCTCGCATTGTGAGGCAACAGTAAAAAGAAACCTTGAGGCTTTGGCAGGAATTACCAATGTTATTGCCGACAATAAAAGTAATACGGTAAAAATTACAGGTGCTGGCATCAACCTCGAAAAGGTAAAATCTACCGTAAACGGACTGGGATATAATTTTGTTGGGTAGGGATTTTGGGTGTGGCGAATTCCGATTCGCCATTAAAAATCAGCGTTTCGGAATTTTGTAGCTATCGAATCGCTGCACCTGCGCAGAGCGAATCACTTTTTCTGTAATTTTATTAGCAAATTAAATATCACAAAAATGTGCAAAAGCCGGTATTTCATAAACATCACACTTCTTTTAATAGTTCTTCTGTTTGTTAACTGTTCTGAAAACAAAAACAGGCAACAACCTAAAACCGAAGCTGTTGTTGAGAAATCAGAAGTGATAGATGAAAATTCGCTTTTCGACGGTGAAACGCTGGATGGCTGGAAAATTACGGGATACGGAACCGAGGGGCCGGTTTTGGTTTCCGATGGAAAAATAGTGTTGAATTTTGGTGATGGTTGTACCGGCGTTACCTGGGTACGCGATTTTCCGAAAGTGAATTACGAAGTTACATTGGAAGCCCGGAGAACCGTTGGCAACGATTTCTTTTGCGGAATAACCTTTCCGGTAAACGATGAATTTTGCAGCCTCATTATTGGCGGCTGGGGCGGCCCTGTGGTTGGGTTGAGCAATATCGACGGATTGGATGCTGGTGAAAACGAAACAAATGTTTTGAAAAAATTCGAAAGAAATACATGGTACAAAATAAAATTGCAGGTTACCAACGAAAAGATTATTGCCTGGATTGACGATGAAAAATTAGTTGATTTCAGTTATTCCGGCCGCCGGTTAAGTTTGCGTTCCGAAGTGCAGCTCTCAAAGCCATTTGGCTTGTTTACCTGGCAAACCACAGGCGAAATCAGAAATATAAGGATGCAAAAGCTTTAGTATTTTTACTTTTTCCTCTTCTTCTTCGCCAAATACTCCCGCTGTTCCTTTTCGTTGTCGCGAATCAGTTTTTTCCAGTTGTTATCGGTGTCTTTGGTAAAATCGAGGGTTTCGCGGTAGGTGTTTTTGTCAATATCCATTACTGTAATTTCACTGTCGAGGAAAGATTCAATTTCGGCTAAAATATCCTTTTCCTCACTGCTGCAAAAAGTAACTGCCTGCCCTTTCTTAGTGCCGCGGCCTGTGCGCCCAACGCGGTGCACGTAGTTTTCAGGCGCTTCGGGCAAATCGTAGTTTACCACAAAATCAACATTGGGAATATCGATTCCGCGGGCGCTGATGTCGGTGGCAATCAGCAGTTTCAGGTTGCCGGTTTTAAAATCGTTTAAGGTTTCGGTGCGTTCATTTTGTTCTTTTCCACTGTGGATGGTTGCGCTTTTTATTTGAACCCTTTCCATGGCTTTATTAACCCGCTCGGCCCGCACTTTTGTACGCACAAAAACCAGCACTTTGCTTTCAGGGTTTTCGTCAATCAACCGTTCCAGAAAAGCCCGTTTATCGTCCATTTCGATAAAAGCCACAAAATGTTCGATATTTTTAGCCACCGGATTTTTTGGCGAAATCTGAATGCGGATGGGTTTTGTAACCAGCGAGTAAGCCAGTTTTTTTATTTTCGGATTGATGGTTGCCGAAAAAAATAAAGTCTGTCGTTTTGCCGGCAGGTGGCGCATCAAATCGTTAATGTCTTTTATGAAACCGAGGTCGAGCATGTGGTCGGCCTCGTCGAGAATTAAAACTTCGATGCCATTCAGTTTTAAATGTCCCTGGCTTACCAAATCGAATAAACGGCCGGGGGTTGCCACCAGAATATCGATTCCGTTTTCGAGCGCGGCAATCTGCGGCGACTGATCAACTCCGCCAATAATTCCAATGGTTTTAACGCCAGTGTTTTTCGCCAAATCAATAAAAACTTCGGTAATCTGCTGCGCCAGTTCGTGGGTGGGAACCATTACCAGGCACTGTATTAAATTGGTCCGGCGTGTTTTTTTTACAATCTGAATTTTATGTATCACCGGAATGGCAAAAGCAGCCGTTTTTCCGGTGCCGGTTTGTGCGATTGCCAACACATCCTCGCCTTTTAAAATGGGCGGAATTGCTTTGAACTGAATGTCAGTTGGCCGCCGGAAACCTTGTTTTTCAAGATTTTTTTTGAGATCAAACGAAATGGAATACTCCCCGAATTTCATGAAAATTGAATTTTAGGCAAAGATAGCGGAAAGAACGAGAAGAATGAATGAATGCAGGACTGCCTGAATGGGTAATGAAATGCAGATAAGTTATTCCTTAAAAAAACTTTGAACCAGAAACCCGAAACTATTTGCTACTTTTGCACCGGCAGGCCACTTTATCGCCACGATAGCTATCGGGGAGGAAAGTCCGGGCAACGCAGGGCGCCGTGCTTCTTAGCGGGAAGATCTTTGAAAGGGGATAGCAGCGTAACAGAAAATGACCACCTTGTTTTGATGAATTCAGAGCGGGGAACGGGTGAAAAGGTGCGGTAAAAGCGCACCGGTCCCGGCAGCAATGTCGGGAGCCGTACGCCTCACGGGTTGCAAAGCCATGTATATCCTGATTGTTTGCCGCTGTTGCGGTACAGCAAGGCTGCCCGCCTTGTTTCTCTTCGCACAAGGAAGTCAGGAGGGGTAGGCTGCAGGATCCCGATAGTGATACCGGGACAAGATAAATGATAAAGCCCCGTTAGCAATCGGGGACAGAACCCGGCTTACAGGCCTGCCATTTTTTATAACAAAACAGCCGCCCCAATAATGAGGCGGCTGTTTTGTTATATTCCTGTTCAGATTCCCTATTTTAACGATGGGGAAAAATTTTATTCGCAGCCAGATAATTAAGTATTTTATCAATATTTAATTCATTTTCTTCGGGTTTGAAAACAAGTTTAGCGTTGACCGGCACTTCAAATTCCAAATCAACTCCCGGAAGGTTTTTGGTTTTTCCCTCTTCTATCAATTTGTACAATTCAGGTTTATTATTTTTGCAATAATCCAGCGTTGCATCCATATAAAACAGGTGAAAACGATCGGGGCCTATAATCTCGGCAATCTGGCTCCGCAACGAAGAATTACGCGAAATGAACGAACAAACGGCAATAATTCCCTGATCGTTGAGCAATTTGCAGATATGTGCCACACGGCGGAGATTTTCAGCGCGGTCGGCCGGGGTAAAATCGAGCTCGCGGTTTAATCCCGAACGCACCGAACTGCCATCGATTAATACTGCAACAGAGCCATCTTCGAAGAGCCTTTTCTCAAGACTAAATGCAAGTTCGTTTTTTCCTGAACCATGCAATCCTGATATCCAGATGGTTTCACCTTTCTGATTGTATTTATTTTGATACTCCTCACGTTGAATCAACGACTTTCCCTGTGCAATTTTCTGCTTATCAACATCGGTAATCCGCGAGGTAAGGTTTTTGCTGTCCAATTGGTCGATAATCATCCCGACAGCGCAGGTGTTATGCGTAATCGGGTCGATTAAAATAAACGAACCCGTTTGTCTGTTTTTTTTGTAGGGATCGAAAAAAATTGGCTTGGAAGTAGTAATAACAACACGGCCAATTTCATTGAGGTTGAGATGGTCAATTCCGATTTTTTCGAGAGTGTTTACGTCAACTTTATATTTTACCTGGTCAATCCGTGCCTTGGTTGTATTGCTTGTGTGTTTAATATAAAACAGGGTCGTAAGGTTCATCGGAGGTACGTCCATCCAAACCAGCATTGCTTCAAACTGGCGTTCCATTCGTGGCTGATTATCGGGATGAACCAGCATGTCGCCGCGCGAAATATCAATTTCATCTTCAAGGGTAACAGTGACTGACTGGGGCGGAAATGCATGATCCAGTTCTTTATCGTAAGTAACAATCGACTTAACTTTAGAAGTTTTTAACGATGGCAGTACCAGGATTTCGTCGCCTTTTGAAATAATTCCGGAAGCTACAGATGCCGAAAAACCACGGAAAGCTATATCTGGACGAAGTACAAACTGAACAGGGTAACGCAAATCAGTAAAGTTTCTGTCGCTGGTTATGCGCACATTTTCGAGAAATTCAAGCATGGAACCTCCCTTGTACCATGGCGTTTTTTCAGAGCGGTCAACAACATTGTCTCCTTTTAATGCCGAAATAGGGATGAAGTTTACATCGGGAATATCCAGTTGAATTACAAACGATTCATAATCAGCCCTTATTTTATCAAAAACTTCCTGGCTGAAATTCATCAAATCCATCTTGTTAATTGCAACCACAATATGTTTAATTCCCAAAAGCGAAACTAAAAATGTATGCCTTTTTGTTTGGGTAATTACTCCATAACGGGCATCGATTAAAATAATTGCGAGGTTGGCTGTCGATGCTCCGGTAACCATGTTTCGCGTGTATTGTTCATGTCCGGGAGTGTCGGCAATTATAAATTTACGTTTTGCAGTGGAAAAATAACGGTATGCCACATCGATTGTAATTCCCTGTTCGCGCTCGGCTTTTAATCCGTCAAGCAAAAGCGCATAATCAATGTCATCGCCGGCATGGCCAATGCGTTTACTGTCCCGTTCCAAAGCCGATAATTGATCCTCATATATCATTTTACTGTCGAACATCAATCGTCCGATCAGGGTAGATTTACCGTCGTCAACCGAGCCGGCAGTTAGCAAACGCAATAAATCTTTTTTCTGATCCTGGTCGAGGAATTCTTTTATATCTAAATTTTGTGTAGTCATGTTATCGTTACTTGTTACTTGTTACTTGTTACTTGTTACTGGTTACTTGTTGCTGGTTACTGGTTACTTGTTACTGGTTACTGGTTACTGGTTACTGGTTACTGGTTACTGGTTACTGGTTACTGGTTACTGGTTACTGGTTACTGGTTACTTGTTGCTGGGGTTACTTGTTGCTGGTTACTTGTTGCTGGTTACTTGTTGCTGGTTACTTGTTGCTGGTTAGGATTTCCAGTTATTTTCTACATATTGAATGAATTTGTTTATTTGCATTCCAAGGTTATTGTATTCAATAGTTAAATCACTCCAACCTTCTTTTTCGGGATATAATGCAATAATTGTATTTATTTGATTTTGACACTCATCATTGGATGCCTGCGCATAAACCAGAAATTTCATAAAATCGGCTTTATATCTTCTTCTTCCATATCCTTCAGTTATCTGGTCTTTAATACTTTTAGAAGATCTTCTCACTTGACTCCCTTGTTCATATAATTCAAACGGAGGAAGTTGAAGACTTAATTTGTGTACCCTGATACAAAGTTCGAATGCAATTTTATATATATCCAAATCCCTGTAGCTACTCATATTCTTTTTATTTGTTCAATTTACTTGTTGTTAGTCCAAACCAGAAACCAGTATCCAGAAACCATCACCTAAAAATATCCCTCCCTTTTTTTCTGTTCCATACTTCCTTCCTGATCGAAGTCGATAACCCGGGTTGTTCTTTCCGATACGGTAACTGTCATCATTTCTTCCACAATTTCCTCGATTGTTTCGGCATTCGATTCAATGGCTCCGGTTAAAGCATAACAGCCCAATGTTCTGAAACGTACTTTTTTCATTTCCGCTTTGTCCCTGAATTTTTTGGGCATTCTGTCATCATCGACCATAATAAGGTTTCCATCGATGTTTACAATGGGGCGTTCTTTTGCAAAATACAGGGGGACTATGGGTATTTTTTCGAGACGAATATACTGCCATATGTCTAATTCTGTCCAGTTTGAAATTGGGAAAACCCTGATGGATTCACCTTTTTGGACTCTTGCATTATAAATATTCCATAATTCGGGGCGTTGGTTCTTTGGGTCCCATTGATGAAGTTTATCCCGAAAAGAGAAGATCCGTTCTTTGGCACGCGATTTTTCTTCATCACGGCGAGCCCCGCCAAAAGCAGCATCGAACTTGTATTTGTTCAAACCGGCAAGCAAAGCCTGTGTTTTCATAATATCGGTGTGTACCTTGCTGCCATGGGTAAACGGGCCAATTCCGGCTTCAAATCCCTCCATATTTGTATATACAATCAGGTCCCAACCTTTCTCTTTGGCATACCTGTCTCGAAATTCAACCATTTCGCGAAATTTCCATCGCGTATCGATGTGCATTAACGGAAAAGGTACTTTGCCGGGGTAAAAAGCTTTTTCGGCCAAACGAACCATTACTGAAGAGTCTTTCCCGATTGAATAAAGCATTACCGGATGTTCGAATTCGGCGGCAACTTCACGTATAATGTGGATGGCCTCAGCTTCAAGTTCACGCAAATTTGTCAGACTATATTCCATTTTTAAGTATTTTCAACAGACGGTTTAAATTTCTGATTTTAAAAATGGTAAATATATCATTTTCCTGAATTATGCAATACAGGCATTAATTGCTTTCAGCAAGTTGTTAATATTGAATTAAATTCTAAAAACTCCAGAAAAAAGGAATTAGAATTAATGAAATTATGAACACAATGATACTCAGGGGTATTCCGATTTTAAGGTAATCTCTGAATTTGTAATTACCAATAGCCTGTACAAAAGTAAATTGGTTTGATATCCGATAGGGTCAAAGTAAAAAACTGGCCTATTGCAGCACCGGCAACCATGATAAGATAGTAAAATAAATGCAGTCCATTTTTTCTAAAATTTACCGGTTGTACTATAATCTTGTATATTAGGAAGTGAGATAGGAAATTTTGGAATCGCCCCCGGATTGAATAAACTTTTCTGTGGTCAGTAAAATAAGATTGTCCCCTTCTTTTAGGATCAGGTTTCCAAAGTTGGTGGTTGCCGAAAAAAGTATCAATCCGGCACACATAACTTCCATATAGAGAGCAATAATCATCAGTACATTTAAAGCAATAACAATATATCCTTCAGCAGTTAGCAAATCAGATTAGGTTGTAATAATTTAAACATCTCAGATGTGGCAAAAAGTTTGACCAAAACAAATGATTAAACTGAATAAGTTGAACTGAATGTGATATTCTTTGAAAATCTTTTACAAACAATTTTATACAGGATTATCAAAAAGTCACTTTTTTAGAAAAAAACAACATAGCGTTTGTGTAGAAAAAAATAAATATTACTTTTGCCCCGCCTTTACTGAAAAAGGCTAGCCTTTGAGAAACAAAGGAATTACAAGGATGACTCAGTAGCTCAGCAGGTAGAGCACATCCCTTTTAAGGATGGGGTCCTGGGTTCGAATCCCAGCTGAGTCACAAAATCAGGGAGAGGTTAAAACATCTCCCTTTTTTATTTCAGTAAAAACAAGAACTGCAAAAATGTTTACAGTTTACATTAGGCCAATAAAGCAACAAAATGAACGAAGTGGGAATATAAGGCATTTTATTGGCTAATCGGTATAACCTTAACCCCCAGGTTCTTTCTTTTTCATGGTTTCTTTCCGCGTAATAAGCATCGGCACCGCAACTCCTATTCCCAGAGAAATCAGGATAAAAATAGCTTTAGTCCCGTTATTGACGGTAGTTATCAGATTTTGAAGATAAACTTCTGTGCTGCTTACTGATATCAGCGACATAATGCCCAGCATCATTCTGTAAATAAAAAATCCCGGAATCAGCGGAATTACCGATGGAATGTAAAATACAAGCGGCGGACTGTCTTTGGAATGTGCCATCCGGATACTAACCACTCCGATAACAGTGGCTGCTGCGAAAGAAGAAAACACAATTCCAACCCCAAAATACATTGCCCCAAATTTTACCAGTCCGCCCAGTGCCCCCAGAATCCCGATGGGCAAAAGCGTGCGTTGAGGAACATTGAACAGCATTCCAAATCCTGCTGCGGCAACTCCTGCAGCTAAACATTTTGTGATGATTTCAAGAATTTCCATGTTAAAAGCTAAAAAGTATCCGAACCGTAAAAACACCCATTGCAATGGCAAAAGCAATAATCAGCCCGTTCACCATTCTGACGATTCCGTTCTGAATATTGCCATCCATCATATCGGTAACCGAATTTATCAATGGTACTCCGGGCACCAGAAAAAGCACTGACGTTGAAAATGCTGCATCAGGATGATTTCCGAAGTTAAAAAATTCAGCAAATCCAGCGATTAACGATGCTGTTAAAGCCGCAAAAAACACGCAAACATAAGGATTGAATTTTTTAAGTGTTGCCTGTTGCCTCACAAACAAACCTGAAAAAGTGGCTGTAAAGGCAACAGCCATATCAATTAACCCTCCGCCAAAAATATGACAAAAGGCTGCCCCTGCAAGACCTACCGTGCTTAACACCAGCCACTGTGAATAATGTGGAAGTTTTTTTAGGCGCCTTAATTCTGCGGCAACCTGTTCAATATTCCACTCTCCGTCAAACACACGCCAACTCATCCTGCTGACTCCACTTACAATTTTGAAATTGATTTTGTGGGGCGATGTTCTTTTTAAACGGCTGAAAAAATGCTCCTGATCTTTGTCGATAACTGTTACCATCAGCGCACGCTGTGTAATCAGCAGTTCAATTTTAAAACCCAGTCCCGATGCCAGCCGTTCGAGGGTAAGCCGCGTGCGGTGGGTACTTGCGCCCGAACTCATTAGGGCTGCCCCAACATCGAGCAAAATACTTCCAACTTCCGATGCATTACTGGTTTCTTCGTTCATTTAAAATCTGATAAAATGTTTTCTCAGACAAAGTACGTGAAAAAAAACAGAGCGGTTCAAATATTCAAACTTGTTTTCTGCCGCAGTTAACCGGAAGTTAATAAAGGGAGAATTAAAATATTTCAAACGGAATCAGCGGGGTTGCCCCTCTTTGAGTGCAAACAAATGCTGCAACCTGCGTTGCTTTTTCATGTATTTTTTTCAATTCTACATTGTGCAGTAATCCGGCAACCAACACGGCGGTAAACGAATCGCCGGCGCCAACCGTATCAGCAACAACCACTTTCGGCGATTCGAGGAACGAAAATTCGTTGTGGCCCATAATAATGCTGCCTTTTTCTCCCATGGTGCAAACTACATATTGAAGATTGAACAGGTTAACGAGTTGTTTTATCTGGTTTTTTACTTCACCGGTTAATCCGTACAAACCCGTTAAAACGGGCAATTCCTCGTCGTTTAGTTTTAAAACATCGGCAAACTCAAGCGATTTTGTAATGATTTCAGGGGAATAAAAATGCTGACGCAGGTTGATATCAAAAACCTTTAAACAACCTGATTTTACCGATTCCAAAACCTGAAGGATGGTTGATGCTGAAAC
Organism: Prolixibacteraceae bacterium; assembly: GCA_009773765.1. Classification (GTDB taxonomy): domain Bacteria; phylum Bacteroidota; class Bacteroidia; order Bacteroidales; family Prolixibacteraceae; genus Draconibacterium. The sequence continues at coordinate 86,145 of WTWZ01000029.1, forward strand.
CGAACTTCTTTGACCAAGGGATCCAAAACAAACTGCACGGCATTCCCCTGATTTTCTCAAAATTTCAGGCGTTGGCAGGATATTGTCCCACGCAGTATTTTCGTGAATGATGTACGATGGTTGGCCGTATTCGTTCAATTTTACTGTAACTGTTCCCGTTGGATATTGGTTTCGCTGAATATATCTGGTTTCCAGGTTTAACTTTCCGAGATTTTTTACCATTTCATCTCCCAACAAGTCATTCCCAACGGCGCTAACCACGTAACTTTCGCACCCGGCCTGCATGGCATGAAACGCAAAATTACATGGCGCCCCGCCAACCTGCTTCCCGGTTGGCAAAACATCCCAAAGCAGTTCGCCTATCCCGGCAACAGTTGGTTTGTTTTTCATAACAGAAACATTTGATATTGCCAAATTATTTTGAATGGTTTAAACGTGTACTAAAATAGTTAATCAATAAAAAACACCGTATTGAGCGATAAGAGCAATCAAATACGGTGTTTTATATATGTTAAAATGTATTCTACCAGGCAGGAGGCGGTGTGGGAGCAGAAGCTGCTGCCTTAGCCGGTGTTTTCATCAAAAGCAGCATTGTTGCGGTTGTCAAGGTGGCTATACCTGCTTTTTGCAGGGCTTGTTTCCGGGTCATAACCTGTTTGTCAGTTTCATTAACCTGTGGTATATTTTTTTTATCGTTTTTCATAATTGTAATTTTTAATTATTTCGACATTTACCTTTTACTTACCTACAACAAATTTTACCGGTTTATGCTTAACCTCATCCTGGATATTTACAAAGTAGATACCTGGAGAATACCCGGCAATATTTATTTGGTTCAGGTTTTGTGATTTTGCAGCAACCTGGTTAACTAACCTGCCATCAATGGAATACACCAGGAATTGTGCATCACTGCTTACGTTTCCTTTCACATAAAGTGTCTGGCCGATGGTGTAAACTACAATTTCTTCCTTTGTTAATTCGCTAATTTTGGTTTGAACGGATGAACCAACATGAAGGTAAAATCTTCCGGTACCCTTTGTTTCCGCTGCCACGTTTGCAACATACAACTCACCATTTTTCAGGTTTGTTACCGTATTCGTCAGTTTATCTTCAATCAAAACATCGTAACCCGCTGGTAAATTTGTTGTTTGTGCTGAAAAAACAACTTCGCCGCCTTTTACGGCATCAACACCAACAGGGATGATATAACTGTCGCCCGGTTTGCCTGGCAAAGCCTGAACCATAAAATCAACTCCATTATCGGTTACCAGTTTGCTGTAAATATCGAAACCCTTACCACTCCTGAATATACCTGCATCGTAACCCGGGTCAAGCCCCAGGTTCATTTCTTCGTTGAAATTTATTTTTGTTGAACCTGTGAGTTCGGCAGCTTTGGCATTAAGCACAACCGAAGGCCATTGAATTGCTGCAGATTTAAAAGGGGCATCGGTCTGGTGTACCTGCATTGCCTGTGTAAAAGTAACATTGCCGGCAGAGGCAGCTTTTACAAAAAATCCCTGGCCTGATGCAAGATTGGACTGCCCTTCGCTATTATTTACAATGGTGTATTTATCTGCTACCGGATCCCAAAGATATAACGCCAAAAAACTGGGATCGATTTTAGCTTCATTAACGGTAAGAAAACCATTGACTTCCTGTCGCACATAGATGGCTGAAGTAAAAGGGTTACCAATTAAATTCCATCCAAAATTGCTTTTTGATAAAGTTGACTGAACATTTCCATCGGCTATTGTACCTAAAAAATTTACCACACCATTAGTTGACCTTCTTACACAGTAACCTTTACCTAAACCTATAGAACCAGAACTCGAGTTTGTAAAATAATCATTCCAGTTATCAGCCGATTCGCTGTAATCCATCATACCCCTTTTGGTTACGTCTTTTGTTGGAATTGCAGAATTAGCCGAAAGAAAGCCAGCAATTGTTTGACCGGAAAGAGGGGATGAAACCAAATGCCAGCCGTTTGCAGGAATGAAACGTCTTGCTGTCATAGTGCCCGCGCCAGAAATATCACCACTAACTATGAGAGAACCAGTACCAGATGTTAACGATGCTATAACTATAGTAGCGCCAGCTTCTAACTGCAAATTTCCGCAAAAGGCGCTACCTGCCGCTAAAATATTTGGATATTGGGAAAGTCCCGCAGGGATAATAACGTCATTAAATGGTTCTGGAATACCTTCCGGATCCCATGATCCAGGATCATCCCATGAATTTGTGGATAAATCTGTCCAGGTTTTTGTAGTATTTGCCGTACTTGCATTTATGTATGCAGTTCCGTTTGGTTCAAATGAATTTGGAATAACTACTCCCTGGTTATCTGTAACAATTGGGATCACATTATGGTACTCAATACCGGCGCTGCTATCCCAAAACCTGAAATACATTTTATTACCCTGTCTGAAACCAGCTTGATCTCCAGCTTCTTCAGACGAGGCAGCAAAAGCGACAAAGGTTAATGAATCATCAGGATTTAGTGTCTTAGTGAGAAGTACTGCTCCTACACATAAATTACCATCAAAAACAGCAATTTCGTCACCAGCCTCTAACGGTCCTACTCCATCAATTTGAGCCCTTACAACGACAAGGTTCATCTGGTTAAAACCACTACCAATAAAACCTTTGGTAAAGTGCGTCTGCGAAAAGGCCACTGACACCTGAACCAGGAAAATTAACATTAAATATACTTTTTTCATATTATTTGGAATTTTATGATTAACAACAAACTTATACAATTTTTTATTTTAATTTCCATTCAAAATTATTTTTTTCCACATTTTATTAATTCTGCATATATATACGCCATTTGCAACTTTATTTCCGGCAGAATCATTGCCATCCCATTGCAGTGTTATCTGTCCGCTGGCTAAACCACTGTATAGCTGGCGTATCCAGCGCGAATTCAGGTCGTATATTTCAATATCCAGGTTTTCAGGTACAGGTAAATTAGCTTTAATGGTTACATAGTCCTGAAAAGGATTTGGAAATAAGTTAACATCAAATTCATTTCCGGAAAGGGTAATACCTGTATTTAATTCCGTATTTGCAAACGCGAACAAGGTTCCGTTTTTTTCAAACCGCAATTTGGTACCATTGATCGTTTGCACAGTTACGGGGTATTCTTCACCGTTGCGGTATATTTTTAAAGTAATTTCATTACCATTTATAAATCCATTTGCCAACTGATTTCCGCCATCGCATGCCGATGCAATTAAATTGATTTTTGATGAATTCAAATCTGTAACTTTGGTAGAGCCAACACAAATATTTCCGTCAAATATTCCTATTTCATCGCCTGCAATAATTCCCGATCCGGAAAGGTTTACAAGGTTAATATTCATGTGGTTGATCCCGTTTCCTGCAAAGGCCGGCTTAAAATGGTTCGCAGAAGCTGATTTTGGTAAAATTGTATTAGACTTTGGATAACTGCTGTTAATTATCAATACAACATCTTCGCTGACTTTTATTTTATATCCTTCACCTGCAATAAAATTACCGATATTATTTGTCCAGTCTCCGAAAATCCCATAATCCTCGATGGAATTACCTGTTTCATCCTGAACTTTTATTAAAACATCTCTGTCAATCAGTTGCTGCACTACATCCTGCCCGTTATATGCTTCCAGGTGAGGATAACTGATAATGTTCCATCCCTTTTTCAGCGGAATTGCAAATGGAAATTCAACGGTTGAGCCGCAAATCTGTAAGGAATCTGCGACACTCATTTTTATGGCGTAACCTTCAGTAGGTAACATATCTCCGATGGAGTTTTTCCATCCCCCGTATATTCCCCTGTCTTCAAGTGTGTTACCCAATTCGTCCTGGATTTTAACAAGAGATTTGTTGCCGATAAAAGGTTGAAAAATGGCTTCCATGTCAGTAACTGCGGGCATAACCGGTGAAGAGAGAATGTTCCAGCCCTTACTTAATTTGAGTTTTATACATACATTTATATTAAGTGTTATTTCGCGGCTTGTTAGTATTAATCCGGGAACCAGGGTATTGATTACTTCGCAATAATAAGTACCGGCATCGGCAGCAGAAAGGTTATTTATATCAATTGTGGCCGAAGTTTGTAAAGGAAGAATTTCCCCATCCTTAAACCACTGATAACTGTTTTGTGTGCCACCGGTTGTTAAGGTATAGCTAAAAGTTTCTCCTTCATTTTTAGTAATGGTTTCGCTTACACCAATGCTATCTTGCGGAGAATAGACAAAATTTACCGAAGGAAGCAAATCCATGTTTTGCTCAAGGTCTTCGAAGGTAAATTTGTTGCCGAAAACTGTTAAATCAGTTATGCTGTCGGGGGCAATTATATCAGGCATTTCATCCAGATGATTTGAATCAAGTTTTAGTATTTTGAGCCTGTTTAACTGACTGATTTCAGAAGGTATTGAACCCGTGAACAAATTGGAGTTTAAATTCAGCCATTCAATATTTGTCATTGAACCCAATGCCGAAGGCAGTGTGCCAGTTAACTGGTTATTATCTAAATATAGCAGTGAAAAATCAGATTGCCAGATTTCATTTGGAATTGTCCCTGAAAACTGGTTCAAACCTAAATTCACCCAACGCAGTGATGGAATTGCCCCTAATTCTGATGGAACAGAACCAGTCAGTAAATTATCGTTTAAATAGATTAATTCAAGTTTTGATAAATTACTAAAACCGGCACTTAAAGAACCTGTTAATTGATTTTGGCCTAAATTCAGCCACCTCATATTTGAAATGTTGCTTAACTCAACAGGAATACTTCCAGTTAACTGATTGTTATTCAGATATAACATTTCGAGGTTTGCCATACCACCCAGTTCAGTTGGAATTGTTCCGGATAATTGATTGGAACTTAATACTATCCATTTCAACGCAGATAAATTTGCCAACTCAACAGGCGTTGATCCAGACAATTGATTATTGCTCAAATCTAAATACTCTATTGCTGAAAATTGTCCAAACTCTGGCGGAATGTTACCGGTTAGTTCATTTTCAGTCAGATCGAGCCATCGAATGGCAGAAAGATTGGCAAGGCTGACCGGTATAATCCCTGACAAACTATTTCCTGCCAGATATAAAAGTAAAAGATTGTTCAGGTTTCCCAATTCCGAAGGAATACTACCTGTTAATTGGTTCCCGCTTAAATATAAATAACCAAGACTGGTCAGATTGCCCAATTCTACCGGAATGTTTTCAGTAAGGTTATTTGTATCCAATGACAGATACTCCAGTGATGTTAATTGTCCAAGTTCTGCAGGAATAGAACCGGTCAGATTGTTTTTTTTTAATCTGATTTCAGTAATATTATCTCCAACAACAGTGATTCCATACCAGGTTCTGATGGGTTGGTTTGAAAGCCAGTTTGATTTGTTTGTCCAGTTTGGGCCATCTGTGTCCTCATACAGTTTAACCAAAACCAATGAATCGGTTTCACTTATAACTTCCAAAGCCATAGCGCTTTTCAACGATGAATTACCTGGTTTTTCCTGTATTAGTCCTGATATTGATTCATTAATCTGAGACCATACTTCCATTTTTATGACACCATCAATTTTTTCCAATTGACTCTCAACCAGACTTTTTCTTTGCTTTTCGGAAGTATTTATTTTGTTTTGTTGGGCGTGTAAATTAAAATTACAAACCAACAGAATAAGTATCACCATCCACAGTGAAACTAATTTTGAACATGACAGAAGTTTTTTCATATTACTGTTTTTTAATTTATTTCCACGTTTTTAATGTATCCTAAATAAGTTCTCAAACTAAAAACACATACAGGTTTCCATTTTGTTTTCATTTTAGCATAATGATTAAGCAATAATTTCCTGTTTTGTATAATCTTTCAATATAAGTATTGTACTTTTTTACAAAAAATGCCTGACTAATTTTATTTTTTAAGGAATTTAACCGAATTCTGTATTCATGTTGTTATTCTTAAAAAAGCGTGAGAAAGATTTAGCAAGTAATATGCCACAGGGTGTACATAGTTGATATACAATATCTTATTGATATATGACAGATTTCTGCCCAACTCATTTTGGGACACATAATCACATTTTTGATATTTTATGGATTTGCCATCAGATAAAAAAAAGAAGGGGAAAGAACTATGGACGCTTTTTGAAGATGATCGATGATTTACAAACCCCTTTATATAAAACCAATCATAAATACAGAAGTTACTTTCCCCTGGATGAAGTGTATGCCAATATTCAGTCCATTTTTTTTTGAATGCTGATATTGAGCAATATATAGCAAAACAGAATTTTTTTCTATTCTCTTAAGGAGAAATATATATGTTAAAATTCCCAGATTGGAACTTACGCATCATTTTTATATACGCTAAATAATCTTCTGCCTATATCGTATTCCTTTTCACGGAATTAAATATTTCACAATAAATTATTTTCGAACCGAAACTTTTTACCTTCCTTTTTACATAACAACTGGATGATTTGCCTGCCCGACTGCGCGGCAATGATTGTGCCGGTAAAAGGGGCCGTCCACTGGCCAACCATATAAAGATCCTGAAGTCCGGGCAAATTTCTTACAGGAAGATTTTCAGTCCAGTTTTCCGAAGTAATATACCATCCGTCGGGCGAACCTTTCCAGTTCCCGGTGTAACGATTATAAGTTGCGGGGGTAGGAATATCAATTACTTCAACCTGTCCGGCAAAACCCTTCCAGCGTTTTTCGAGTTGCGCAATGGTATAATCCGCTATTCTTTGTTTTTCAGCTTCATATTCCTCGCGGTGCTTCGACAAAGCTTCCCAATAATCGTAATCGGTATCATACCAGACTTCAACAGCCGATTTCCCGGCCGGAGCCATTGTTTTATCAAAACAATGGTGAATTACTGTTAACCATTTGTGTTCTTCACCTGCAATTGTAATTGGTTCGTCCGGTTGAAAAACGATCTTGTGCGGCTCTTCCGATAAATCGCGGTTAACCCCTATCATTACATGCAGTACTGGCCTGACAGGGATCCATTTTGAATACATCTTTTTGATTGTTTCATCCACGTATTTTCCACTAAGGATGTTAAAAATAAGCGTGTGCCCATCGCCTGCCCAAATCACCAAATCGGCCCTTTTCTCTGTGCCGTCTTCCAGCACAACACCTTTTACCTGTTCGTTTTCTATAATCAGGTCATCCACCCTGGTTTCGTAATTTATCACACCGCCAAGTTGTTCAACCATTTTTGCAATATGCAACACCACCTTTTGCGAACCGCCCAAAGGTGTGCCTGCTTCGCTTACACTACTTTTCATGAAGCCTGTCATGATAGCAAGTGGAAATTTTGGCATTGGCCAGCCCGGTGCATCAATGAAAAACCTGACCGCCACGCGAAGGAAAGGATCCTTAAATCGGTTGGCAAAATCCTGTATTGTTGCCGATTTGTATTTCATGAATTTGGGAATTACCGGAAGAATATAGGGTAACGTTTTTAATTTGTCGAATACATTTTGAATTTCATAAGGTTTAAGCGATGCTGCATCGACAAAATTGCAGCCAAAAATGAGCTTTACATATTCCCGAAGCAGGGGGGCATCTTCAGGCGATATGGCAACCATATCATTTTCCAGTTTTTTTCTGTCGTTTGTGTAGGTGAGTTTTTTACCCATTCCTTCCACCTGCAAAGCCTGATGGTGATAATGAAACGTAAAATTCCCCGCCACTCCCAATTCTTTCCATATCTGGTGCAAAGGCCCCGAACGTGAACCCGTGACCATGTGCATACTGATGTCGAAAGTGTAACCTTTACGTTTCCAGGCTGTGCACAACCCGCCGGGGATGTTGTGCGACTCGTAGATCGTGGTTTGAAATCCGTTGAGTTGGGAGTAAAATCCTGCCGATAACCCTGAAATACCGGCGCCGACTATGATAACTGATTTTGACATAACGGTTAAATTAGGTTGAAAGATTAAATGGGCAATTTACAAATCATTCGCTTTTATATAACTGATTTAAATCTTAAAAAAAAATCAAAATGGATATTTTCTAAAATGCATTTTTTTACACTATATTTGAAACAAACTGAAAAAAAGCATGAAATGAATAAACAAATTTTCTTTTCCCTGATTTTTGCAATTTTTAGTACTGAGTACCCAACATTTTCGCAAACCCTTTACCAGTGGCGCGGGCCCAACCGCGACGGCAAATATCCAGAAACGGGTTTATTGAAACAATGGCCTGAAAAAGGGCCGCAGTTGTTGTGGTTAACCGAAACGCTTGGCGAGGGTTATGCTGCACCTGTTGTAACTTCCGACAAACTTTTTGTTAACGGCGTGGTTAATGGCGAAAGCCACCTTTTTGCTTTCGGACTGAAAGGTAAATTGCTTTGGAAATCGCCAAATGGAAAGGAATTTACCGGCGATGGATATGCATCTAACTTTCCCGGCGCCCGCCCTTCCCCCACCGTGGTTGGCGGCCTGGTCTACACTTCGTCAGGGCTCGGAAGAATTGCCTGTTTTGATATCGCCACCGGAAAGGAAAAATGGACTGTGGACATGGTTAAAGGCCTGGATGGTTGCCTGAATGAATTCGGTTATGCCGAATCGTTTGTAACCGACGAAAAACTGCTGTATTGTTTCCCCGGTGGGAAAGTGAACAATATTGCCGCCCTTGACAGGTTAACTGGCAAAACTGTATGGACATCAAAAGCGCTGGGCGATACCACCCACTTTTGTTCACCGATTCTGATTAACCTGCCCTCGCGGAAAATTTACGTTTCCGTTTCGCGGCATTGGTTGTTTGCAGTTGATTGCCAAAACGGCGAACTCCTCTGGAAATACCCGGTTGCATTTAAATACGACGGCGACCATCTAAATACCCCTGTTTACGAAGCGCCTTACCTGTACTGGGTTTCGGGCGACGAAAACAGTTGCGGCGCTGTGAAACTCGAACTTTCGGCAGACGGAAAAAGCGTGAAGGAAATCTGGACCAACCCTCAAATAAGAAACAGCATGGGCGGTTTGATTGTTATAAACGGCAAACTCTACGTTACCACCGAAAACAAAAACCTGAACATACTCGATCCCTCATCCGGTAAGGTTTTGGATAAAGTAAAATCACCTTACGGAAACCTGATTTATGCCGACAATAAATTCATTGTTTACGGAAACAACGGCGATGTGAGTCTTTTAAACTACGAAAAAGGAATTGTTGTTCCCGGCGGAACCTTTAAAATTACCAAAGGCAGCAAAGAGCATTTTGCCCATCCGGTACTTGCCAATGGCGTGCTGTACATAAGGCATGGCGGGGCGTTGATGGCATACAAGGTAAAATAAACAGAAACGAAGAGGTATCTCAGGTAAATTACAGCAGATTACAACCTTTTTAGAGAATCATACGAGCGGGCAGATTTATTCTGCTCTAAGTATGTAAAGCATTACGCAAAATAAAGTATTGTAAAAAAAACAGTTAGCAATTCGAAAAAAATCAAAATTTCTTTTTCAAATCTAAGTCTATTGTGATAGTAATTCTTTAAGTAAACCATTAAACCGCCCCATCCTGTAAACAAAAAATATAAGCCGTCTTTTACCGGTACTGTGGTACTTTGCGAACCATTTGTATAACTCGGTGAAATTGAAATTATAATACAGTGTACTACTGAGAAAACACAAAGGAATACAGGTTAAACTTTTTTATTTCTGCAATTGCTGGTATAATGCCAGTAAAAAATCACGGTTATCGGCAGTGAGGTAATGCATTTCGCCACCCATGCGGTTAAACGTTTTGCAGTAGCGCAGGTAATATGCCGGGTTGTCAATCGGCGGTTCGCCGTCTTTGGCCCAGTCCCAGTCCGATTCGGCCAAATCAACAATCAGCATGTAATGGCTGTCGATATGGCTGCCCCGCTGAATTTCGAGATTTTGCGACATTGACAGGGACTTTTCAAAAATCATGGGCGACATCACCGCCGAACCAATAGACAGGTAAACTCCGTCTTCGAGGTTACTGACACTTTTTGCATAAGCCAGAAAATCGTTTTCGGCAGTGCGGCCAATGGCCGCGCCATGGTTCATCGGGTGGTTGTAAATAATGTCGTGCCCGAACATGGGGTGCCCGGTAAACGGAATGCCCATTTCATAAGCATTTGCCTGAACAGAATATTCTTTAAACGGGTGGGGAATTTTCATCCAACCCGGTTTCAGGTTGAAATGGTTTATCACCCCCGCAAAATCTATTGCAGCCGCCGCCAAAGCTGGTTCGCTTTCCATTTTTGCTTTGGCAAGTTTGTATAAAACCGATACTTCAGGAATATTTAATCGCTCATAATGAATCATTTTACCCACCGACTCTCCGTAACCAAGTCCTTCAAAAGCGCCGGCAATCAGTGCAAGATTAATGTAATAACCAGTGTCGTCCCAAATTCCAAACTGCCCCAGGTTTACATTTTCGCGAACATCCTCGCTCGATTTTCCCTGATAAGCAAACTCCCAGTCGTGAATAATCCCGGCGCCGTTGGTGGCAAGATGTGTCACCCAGCCTTCTTTCATCAGTGCAATCAAAGTGGGGGCCATCCCGTTTTTTATGGTGTGCGCCCCAAAAGTGAGCATCACAGAACGGTCCAGGGAATGTGCTTTTCTGATGCGTCCCGCTGTTTTTTCAATCAGGATGATTCCCTTTTCCGAAAGGTTTTTGGGCAAGCCAGTTACCGGAATGTGGTCTTTTTCGATGTAAACTTTGTCCTTTCGGTTAGCCAGTTTTTTTACATCGAGCAGGTTACGGTTTAATTTTGGATATGGCATCTTAATTATTTACTATTTTTCTATTTACAGTTCAATATCGTTTAAATAACAAAACACCCTTCGACTTCGCTCAGTCTGACGGTCACCCTGAGCGGAGTCGAAGGGTGATTAAATCTGACTTTTATTGAAGGCTTGGCTAAACTATACGACATTGGGTTACGATTTAACATTTATTCCTGAATGTTCAGCAGTTGCAACAGTTTTGGAAGTTGCGAAAAATCGGGGATAATGATATCTGCACCAGCTTTGATAAGGCGCGAACGTTTGCTTTCGTTCAGGCTGTAACGTTTCAACTCGTTGCTGGCAATTCCTATGGTCAAACCTCCCCTTTTGCGGGTTTCGCGAATTTCAACCGGCCCGTCGCCAAAAGCAGCTACCTGTCCGTTTCCCGTATTACCAATGGCATCCAGTATCCTGTCGAGTACAATTTTTTTGGCTTCTCTGGTTACATCGCCCACTGCGCCATAAATGCCGCCCTCAAAAAGATAATCGTACCCCAGAATACGGGCTTCATTTTTAACATCTTCCTCATCGGTCCCACTGGCCAGATATAGTTTCACCCCCGCTTTGTACAATTTTCCCAACAACGAAACCGCATTTTTCAGCGTGAAATCCTCTACCGACAATTCTCCCCTCGAAAGTTTTGCCTCACGAAACCGCACCATTTTCAGCAATTCATTGTTGTAAATTTCCTTATAACCAAATTCATCGAGAACCTGGCCGGCTGTTACCAGTCCGAATTCCTTAACAAGGCCAACAAGTCCCTTCATTTGCACCAAAGTCTGAATTCCGGTGGTTTTGTCAATGAAATCGACCACTCTTGAATGAACTTTGTGGTACAAGGCTTCATCGGCATCCTGAAAGTGGATACCCAGAATGGCTTTCATCATCATGGGTTGCATAATTTGTTCCCAGCCTTCGCGTAATGTGGAGATGGTTCCATCGTGGTCGAAAATGGCATGTTTAATGTTCAACGGCTGATTCCAGCCGTTGATAACCTCTATTTCAGTGCCATTCCAGTATTTTGCATGTCTGATGTCCTCCGCCAGTTCGGGACTGTAAACAAAATCAGGGCTGGCGCCGATATCCAGGATTTCTTCGGGACTTGCCGTGCCGGTTTGAAATAGTTTTTGAACAGTAACACCTGCTGCGTAAGAACCGATTTCGGCAGCGATTTCCATGCTGTAACCCGCGGCAAGCGCCGAAGCAGCGCCTGCCAGATAGCTGTCGCCGGCTCCAACCGGGTCAACTTTCGAAATAATCATCAATCCGTGAATGTCAGTAATTCCATTCTCGTTCACTATTAACGAGCCACGCGCACCACGGGTAATAAACAGAGGTTTTCCAAATTTTTTAAACAGGTTCATGGCTGCTTTTTTCACTTCAGAATACAAAACCACATCGTTTTCATCTTTTTTATACCCGCCTAAAATGGCTGCTTCAGTGTCGTTCATTTTCCGGTATGCACCTTCGAACGAAGCGCTGTAATTGCGACTGTCAACAATAAATATTTTTTCAGGAAAACGCTGAATAACCTGTGTAATCTGCTTTCTGAAATATTCGGTATGTATTCCGGATAAAACCTGCTGGTTTATAATGATGGCATCCACTTCAGGTATTTCGGCTATCAGGTTATTGATGAGCTTATCGGCTGTTTGTTTCGAAATCTTGTTGAAATTACCGAAGTCAATGCGGCTTTGCTCGGTATCGCCCACATAGGGTTTGGTATAAACATGCGTTGACCAGTCATTATCCTGAACCAGCAGGTTTTTTGGATTGATGCCATTTTGTTCCATCACTTTTACCATTTCATATCCAAACGGATCGGGGCCGATAACGCCAAATGCACGCACATCCTGAACTCCCATGGCAGTAATGTTGTTTGTAACGTTTCCGGCGCCCCCCAGCGAATAACGCTGCTCTTTCACGGGGCGGGTCATTTGACCGGTTTCTATCGAAATCTCGCTATTCGATCCGTCTATAAACCAGTAGGCGTCGAGGCAAAAATCGCCCAGAACTGCAATTTTTACCAATTTTATATCTTGTATAATTTTCTGAAGAAGTACTTTTTTCATACTAAAATTATTACCTGAATATTTCTTTTTCAACCATCATGCAAATTGCATGATACACAGGCAAATGAAGTTCCTGCACATAAGCAGTCCGGGTTTCAGGAACGTTAATGAGGATGTCGCACCACTCTTTCATTTTACCGCCTGATTCACCGGTAAAACCTATGGTGGTAAGGCCTTTGGCTTTTGCAACAATCATTGCATCTATAACATTTTGCGAATTGCCCGTAGTACTTAGGCCAATCAGTATATCACCTTTATTTCCAAGCCCGGTAACCTGTTGGGCAAAAATCATTTCGCCCCCGATATCATTGGT
>WTWZ01000112.1 GCA_009773765.1 Prolixibacteraceae bacterium
ATCCTGATTTACACCATTATGGTGAGTATAAAAGGGAGGGGAAAGTGAATCAGTGTGGATTATTCAGCCTGATTGTTTTCAGGGGTTCATAAATTGCCCCTGCAGAAGTTAAAATGCTTTGATAATAAACAATTTCTGAAACTTTAACTGTTTGTATTTCTGTTCCTTTTAACTGATGGATTAATTTATAAAAAGCCATTTTATTTTGAATAAATTTAATCCTGGCTATGGTTAAATGAGGATTAAACTGCCTTTCCTCACAGCTAAAACCAAGCGCAACAATCCTTTCTTCAATTTCAGCAGCAAGTTGATTGAGCATTAAACCATTTTCGATTGCAAAAAATAAAATCCGCGGTTGATTTTTACTTTTAAAAAAACCAACATCTTTTAAACTGAACTGAAATGGATGAAAACGCTGGGCCACTTCATCAATTAACCGGATTATTTCATCCAGTTGCTTTTGTTCCGTTTCACCGATGAAACGCAGTGTAAGATGCAAATTATCAGTATCTGCCCAGTTGATTAACTCGTTGTTCAGTGAATTCTTTAAAGTGGAAACCAAATCAATCAGTTTCTTTTCAGGAACAATTTTTATTGCGATAAAAGTCCTCATCTTCAATTATCTTATTAGTAAAACCTGGCCTTTTTCATTGCGCTCAATACCCTGAATATCGTAATATTTCGAAATCCAGACATAATTTCCCTGTGGCGCTTCTTTCCCGTTTTTTAAAGTTCCATCCCATGGAGTGTTTAATGAATTGGTTTCAAAAACCATTTCGCCCCATCGGTTGAAAATCTTCAGATTAAAACGGACTGGATCAACTCCAACTCCAACCGGCATAAAAGTTTGGTTTTCGGGAATATTACTGTCGGGCCTGAAAGCATTTGGAGCATAAACAATTGATGGAATTATATTTATCATCAGTTCGAATGTATCGGCGCAGCCATGCGCCGATTCCGCAAATAACCGGGCTGTGTATTTGCCCAATTCATTGTATGTATGAACAGGATCAAATTCTTGAGAAGTTTCGCCATCGCCAAAATCCCAGGAATAATTTACCGCCCGTTCAGAGTAATTTATAAACCTGATGTTTGCATTATCAATCAGCGCCACCGGGTAATCCACCTCGAAACTGGCAAACGGGTTGCGGTGAACCCAAATCCATCCGGGTTTAAGCAGAGTATCGGCACAACCTGTTTCATTCGAAAAAGCAATTAACGAAATATCAAACCTCCCGGTATCGGGTAAATAATATAAATTCGAAACGCCCGTTGGATAAGGCAAACTGTCGGTGACCCACGAAAAATCCACAAAATCATCTTTCGTTTCAGCAAAAACTTCAAACGAATAAGGTTGGCAACCTTCAACATTTCCCGTGTAAAAATCGAACTTTGGCTTTCTTTTTAACTGAAGTTCAACAGGATTGCTTATACAACCATATTCACTTACGGTAAGTTTTATATTTTCAAAAGGATCATCCATATTTAGAGCTACCGTGTCATATCCAAAACCGGATAACTTATTTTCGTTAAACTCCCAGTAATAGAAAGTAGAATCAATATGATTTTTATTTACCAGCAAAGCCTTTCCAGGGTAACAAAAGTCAGTGTCTGGGATTACTTCGGCAATTGGAACAGGAAAAACCATTATCATGCTGTCGATTGTGAAACTGTTCCTGCAACTTGAAACACGATTGGTAATGGTAAGATTTGCCATGTAAAAACCGGTATCAGCATAATGTTTTGTGTAGTTTTGCTGCCTCACAATTTCGGTATCGTCAAAAGTCCATACAAAATCAACGTCATCAGAAGTCAACATTCGGCTGCTGAAATTAACGGTCAATAAGCCGCAACCTCTTGTTTTGTCGGCCTCCATGGTGAAATTAGGATTGGCGTTAACAAACTGTTTTGTTAGAGTGTCGCTTACACAACCTTTATCGTTAATAATCAGGGTTACCGGCGGCGTTGTGTATTGGCGGGCGCCTTCAGAAATCAGGTAAACCCTGTTTTGCAGATCGAGGGTATCCAAAAATACACGGCCGTTCAAATCCCATTCAAACTTTGCTGCCTCTGTAACTTTTCCGGTAAACCTCAGTATTTTACTGTATCCGTTACAACCGGGATCATCTTCAATAACAAAATCATTTTCGGGCTGCGGGTGAAACCGGATTGGAAATTTAACAACCTTTTCGCAACCGTCAATTGTGGTTAACCGGTATAAAATTTCGTAGTCGCCCCACTTTCTGGCTTCAACATTTACCGAAAACCGGGATTCATCGCTAAGGACCAGATCAGAACTGTTTGTTGACCATGAAAAATTGCCGGGAAAGTTCCAGATATTTTCAGGAGTACCGGAAATATTTACGGACAACTGAGTGGAGGTTTCACCGCAAATCAGGTGGTTGCCCAAAATTTCTATTTCTGGAACCGGAAATACAGTTAAAACTAATGTATCGCGGGCAATGCAGCGAAAATTATCCACAACAGTCAGTCTGTATTCCCCGGTTTTATTCGCCCAAATAATCGAATCTGTTGAAATTATCTCATCTGTTTCGTTCTGCCATATATATTTTTCATAATCCTCATCAGCTTGTAAAAATACTTTCTGGGGATAACAAATCTCTGCAAACCTCTCATCCAAACCGGTGACCGGTTTACTTTCGAGAACAAAAACTGTATCGCGCAGAACACAGCCGTCTTGTGTCCCGGCCTCTAACCAGTATAAACCTTCCTCATTAACCGTGATTGTTTGGGCAGTAGCCAGGGTGCTCCATTTGTAATAGTCGAA
>WTWZ01000113.1 GCA_009773765.1 Prolixibacteraceae bacterium
TGTCCAAATAACAATAAGCTTTCAACACTCGCTGCACACACCCTATTTGAGTTTGCTTTTAATTTGTCAATACTATTTCTTACCCATACAAAACGTTATAACTTCTATTTATAACTCAATCCCTGATTATAATTGAAAAGTGCATAGCCTTTTCCTTCCAGATAACCGGGCACATCTTCTTTTTGATTGGTAACTGCTTCATCAGAAACAGGTGTAGAGAAAGGCATTTTTCCGGTTGGGTTAAACTTTCCGGTTACCACGTCCAAAAGGGCATCAGGGGTAGTTCCAAATGTTGCTAAAATTGCTTTAATGTTGCCTTTGTTTTTATCATTGTAAATTTCATTGATTACCCAGGGATTAGTGTAGTTTATAACTAAAACAGTCGGTTTTTTAGTCGTTAGTTTGTTCACATAATCCACATCCACTGAGCATTTTGATAACGAAATGGAGACGGGCGCTCCGGTGGAGCCAAACAATGAATTTCCGGTAGGTACAAGCCATAAAAGCACAACATCTGCTTCTTCAGGAGTATTCACAAAAGTTACAGGATATTTGCTATCGTTAATGTTATAAATAACTCCCGGATCAGACAACTTGTCTTTTGGTCCTTTCGAATAAGTTTCAAAATAGATTTTAGTTTTCGATTGAACAGGCAATGCCTTGTTTTCATTTTGTAACGACACAATTGATTTGCGCAGCGCTAAACCAGCCCGTTCTTTAAACTTCGCATTATTGACAATTTTTTCCGCTGCATTTTCATCAACATATGGATTTTCAAACAAACCCATTTCAAATTTTTCCTTCAGCAGGCGAACCACAGAGTTGTCGATATAACTCATATCAACCATTCCATTATTAATGACTTCAAGCAGCATGGCAGGATCAGATTCTCCTGAAAAGAGATTTACGCCCGCTTCAATCGCCTTTTTATAGCGTTCCTGTTTGGTCAGCTTTTCAACTCCCCAGGGCATGCCTGTAAGCGGACCAGTATCGGAATTAATAATGCCTTTGAAACCCATTTCATTCCGGAGCAAGTCGGTAATAGTGCCTTTATTAAAGGCAAAACCAACCTCTTCATATTTGGTACCCGAAGGAAGCGAATAATAAGGCATCATTGACGAAGTGCCGGCCTTTATGGCAGCCTGGAAAGGGATCAGATTATTTTCAAACATTCCTCCGGGGAAGATTTCTTTTTTGCCCCACTCAAAATGAGAATCCTGCCCATCTTCTCCGGAACCACCACCGGGAAAATGTTTGGTAGTCAATGCTACTGAACTTGCGCTTAATTTTTCGCCCTGAAAACCATAGATTACCTCTGTGATCATTTTAGCGACCCATTCTGCATCTTCGCCAAATGTTCCGTTAACACGCGACCATCTCGGTTCTGTAGCCAAATCGGCCATATACATATATCCTTTTCGCAATCCTACTGCCAGCCATTCCTGACGGGCCATATCGGCAAATTCCCTGGTTAATTTCAGGTCGCGCATTGCAGACAAGCCGAGTTCGCCCGGCCATGCCGAAAAGACGGATGTTCCGGCGCTTGTTCCAAGCGATGCATTCACAGTAACATTGTTCCGTGGATTTGATGCTATTATTGCAGGAATACCTAACGGTTGACTTTCGCACAAAGCCTGCAACTTATTTGCCCATTCAGCGGTATTTCGTACACTTTCGTTCATCCGGTAAATGAAATGGCGATTGTTGTACTCCTTAACAAATTTGGTTACGCCTCCCCCACCACTCATATTGGCAAGAACACCGGCTACGCCAGTTGCACCACTTGTTGTTTGTGTTCTACCTGCACCACTATTTGCAGGTTCAGCACCAAAACCACCACGAGCCTGACCTCCTGTTTCATTAAAATCGCTGGCCACCAAACCTTCTGCTTCAGCTTTTTTGGCTCCTATCATAGAAGCCGTGTTGATGAGCATAAAGCCAGCCTTTTCTTCAACTGACATTTTCGAGAGAAGATCAGCGCTTCTTTCTTCAGGCGATAACCGCCAATCTTCATATTTATCCAACTTGCCATTCTTGTTGAGATCCTTAAATTCGAGATTGTCAACTCTCAGAATTTCAACATTCCGATGACCTAAAACAGGCTGAGTGACCTTTTTACCGAAGACGTTTATAACACATCCGAATAGTATAAATCCGATCCATACGAAACGAATTAATAATCGGGTTGCACTGGAAAAAATATTAGCTGTTCTCATAAGTTTATCGAATTTGTAAGTTAGAAACCTGCCACAATTTACCTTATTTTATGGACTTTCGCCTGAAGTTGACCATATTTTATTACCGACCAAAATGAAATATCATGTTCAAAATATCCAACCTTTGCGTTAAAAAACTGACTCAATAATGAAATAACCGACAAACGGATAAGTCCGTTATATTTTAAACGTATACGCGTATTTCAGTAGTATCATCCTGTTCAGGAACGGAACGCTGGCGGCATCGCCAAAAGAATAATTGGAGCCCGGGTGTGTTTCGTTATAAACCAGGAAAAAATCATTCCCTTCCTTCGGATTGTACCTCAGCCTCAAATTTCCAATCATCATGCGGTTGACACTGTTGTATTGGATAAATGAGCTGACCGAAAGTTTGGTGTTGTACATATATAAGACTTTTAAACGGGCGATATGGCTTGTAAAAAGTTGGTCACGCGAATCGAAACTGATACGGTTGTACCCATATGAGCCTGAAAACTGGAGACTTGACGACAGGTTTAAGGTTGGCTCAGTAGTAATTGATGCCACAGTCCCATCGTAAAATTCACCTCCA
>WTWZ01000030.1 GCA_009773765.1 Prolixibacteraceae bacterium
ATAAACGACTACGAAATAGGGATGCGCCACAATTTGCCCTCCATCGATATTTTTAATGAAGACGGAACACTGAGCGAAAAAGCAGAATTGTTCATTGGAAAAGACCGTTTTGCGGTGCGCGATGAAATTATTCAGGAACTTGAGAAAGCCGGAAATCTTGCAAAAATTGAAGATTATACAAATAAAGTTGGCTTTTCAGAGCGGACTCATGTACCCATCGAACCCAAACTTTCGGCACAGTGGTTCCTGAAAATGGAAGACCTTTCGAAACCCGCGCTCGAAAATGTAATGAACGACAACATTCAGTTTTACCCTCCGAAATTCAAAAACATTTACAACCACTGGATGAGCAATGTAAAGGACTGGTGCATCAGCCGCCAGTTGTGGTGGGGACACCAGATTCCGGTTTGGTATATAAACAGCCTCTCCCCGGCCCTCTCCAAAGGAGAGGGAGTTGGGAACTACGGGTTTGTAGTTGCTGAAAATGAAGATGAAGCCAGAAAATTAGCAGTGGCCAAACACCCCTCCCTCGGAGGGGAAGGGGGAGGCTTCTTTCTCATTCAGGACGAAGATGCTCTCGATACCTGGTTCTCAAGCTGGTTGTGGCCGATTTCGGTTTTCGATGGAATCCGTGAACCTGAGAATGACGAAATAAAATACTACTATCCCACCACCGATTTGGTTACTGCGCCTGATATTATCTTTTTCTGGGTGGCACGAATGATTATTGCCGGGTACGAATACCGAAATGAATTTCCATATAAAAACGTCTATTTTACAGGAATGGTGCGCGATGCACAACGCCGTAAAATGTCGAAATCGCTGGGCAACTCACCCGACCCGCTCGATTTGATTGCCAAATATGGCGCCGATGGTGTTCGCGTTGGAATGTTGCTTTGCTCGCCCGCCGGTGGCGATTTGTTGTTCGACGAAAGTCTCCCGCAACAGGGTGCAGGTTTTGCCACAAAAATATGGAATGCTTTCCGCCTGGTAAAAAACTGGGAAATTGATTCAAATATTGAACAACCTGAACATTCTAAACTTGCCATTGAATGGTTCAGAAATAAACTGGGCGAAGTGGTTGAAACACTGGATGAACAGTTTACACAATTTCGCATTTCGGAAGCTTTGATGACTGTTTACACCACAGTTCGTGATGAATTTTCCGGTTGGCTGCTGGAGATAGTAAAACCTGCCTACCAGCAACCCATCGATGCAAAAACCTACTTCGAAGTGGTAGAACTTTTCGACCAGATGCTGCGGCTGATGCACCCGTTTACGCCTTTCATAACCGAAGAAATATGGCAAATGCTTACCGAAAGAAAACCTGGTGAAAGTATTATGATTTGCCAGGTTCCGAAATCTGTAAAATATAATGCTGGTTTACTTGGCGCTTTTGAAAACGTGAAAGAAGCAATTTCGGGAATCCGGAAAATACGCACCGACAAAAACATTGCACAGAAAGAAACTCTGGAACTGAAAGTTCAGCAGGGCGACAAAGGATTTGAGGAGCAGTTTAACAGTGTTGTGGTTAAAATGGGCAATCTTTTGTCGCTCGAAATGGTGACGGAAGAAGTAAAAGGCGCGGCTTCGTTTCTTGTTAAATCGACCAATTTTTATATTCCGTTGGGTGGTTTTATCAACGTTGAAGAAGAGTTGAAAAAACTGGAAGAAGAACTGAAATACACACAGGGATTCCTGAACTCGGTAATGAAAAAGCTCAGTAACGAAAGGTTTGTAAACAGCGCCCCGGAAGCAGTTGTTGCCCTTGAAAAAGCAAAACAAGCCGATGCGGAAGCGAAGATAAAAGTGCTGGAGGAGAGAATTGCAGGTTTGAAATAGGAAGAGGTTGTCGTTGTTGTTATAGTTTTCAAGTTTAAAAAACTCTTGGGGATTATACAGAATATTTATTGTTTTTCCCAACTTTTTAATCTGTAAACATATTTTACCTCAATTTAAGCACATTCAGCGTTATCCAAAAATTATCCCTGTCAGTACTTTCCCCGGTCAATATTATCCCAGCCTGCAATCATGCCATACTTGTATGGATGCCGGAGTTGTAATGCCAAAGGAATAGCCAGTAGCCATTAATTGTAATTGATTTTTGAGGCTCATTTTTCAGACGGTTTCGTTTATGGTTTCAACGTTAAATAATGGAAATGATCCCAATCAAAAAAACTGGATCAACCCAAAAATTAACGCTCAAATTCAATCCTCAATTAAATAATCAGAATGCTATACCGTTGTCAAAAAAAAGTTAATTTTGCCGCCAATAAAAACGAAGTTCATTATTAATGATTAGCAGAAGGATTATCCGTACGAAGGTGTTACAAATATTATACGCCTACTACTCATCAGAAGAGAGATCAATCAACAATACCGAGAAAGAACTCATTTTCTGCATCCACAAATCGTACGACCTTTACCACTATTTGCTGGCGCTGGCGATAGATATTGCCGATTACGCAGGAAACCGGATAGAACTTAAACGCAACAAACACCAGCCCACACACGAAGATTTGCACCCCAATACCAAGTTTATTTCCAACCTTTTTGTTCAGCAACTTCGCGATAACAGACAGTTAACAGCGTACCTCAAACAAACAAAACTGAGTTGGGTAAACCATCCCGAACTGATAAAGGAACTTTACCTGATTATGACTGAATCGGAAATATACAAAACGTATATTGACAGCGAAGTCCGGTCGTATATTGAAGACAAAAAATTTATTGAAAAAATATTCAGTAAAATTTTTCTGTTTTCGGAAGAATTGTACGAAGTACTGGAAGAACAAAGCATTTACTGGAACGATGATATTGAGTTTGTAATTTCAGTAATCGTAAAAACCATAAAACGTTTTAATGAATTCAGTGATTCCGGCCAGCGTTTGATGCCGCTGTACAAAGATGAAGAAGACCGCGAATTTGCGAGAGATTTGCTACGGAAATCGATAATCAACCACGTCGATTTGCAGTCATTAATAAAAGTACATTCAAGTAACTGGGATGTTGAGCGGATTGCATTTATGGATATTTTAATGATGCAAATGGCCTTAACAGAATTTTTGTATTTTCCGTCTATCCCAACAAAAGTTACCATGAACGAATACATCGAACTTTCGAAGTTTTACAGCACCGAAAAAAGCCGGAATTTTATCAATGGCATTCTCGATAAAACGCTGAAAGATTTAAAGAAAGAGGGCAAAATAAATAAAGCAGGCCGCGGTTTGGTTGGCGAATAATACATATATTTTGCCATTTTTTGAATGTATCATGTAACATACGGCTAAATTTAATTGTAATAGTTAAAGAACCAAAACATTTAATTATTTTTGCCGGGGTTGAAAATGAACTATTTGAATTAAAAATTATAAATGATAAATTAAAAATTAAAAGTTATGATGAATATTATTTTAATGACGGCGCCTGCCGGACAGGAATCAAATCCGCTGATGAGCATGTTACCGCTGCTTCTGATTGTGGTTGTGTTTTATTTTTTTATGATCCGTCCGCAAATGAAACGTCAGAAAGAAGTACGCAAATTCCGCGAAGGCCTTGCTAAAGGTGATAAAGTAGTTACCACTGGTGGTATTTACGGTAAAATTGTAGAAGTAAAAGAGACCACCATTATTCTCGAAATTGCAAAAGACGTTAACATTGTTGTTGACAAAAACGGGATTATCAAAGATATGAGCGATGTACAGCAAACACGTTAAAAGCCCCTCCTAACCTTGCCGAAGGAGAGGCACAGAAAGAAAAAATTCAATTAAGAAAAAGGGTTGAGAATTAAAATTCTCAACCCTTTTTCTTTCCCCTCCCCTTTGGGGAGGCCGGGAGGGGCTACTAAACATTAAACCTGAAATGCATGATATCGCCATCCTGCACCACATAATCCTTTCCTTCGATGGCAATTTTCCCTGCATTTCGGCAGGCATGTTCTGAGCCCAGCGTAACATAATCGTCGTATTTAATCACTTCGGCACGTATAAATCCCCGTTCAAAATCGGAATGAATAATTCCGGCTGCCTGTGGCGCTTTTGTTCCCTGTGTAAAAGTCCAGGCCCTCGATTCGTCGGGACCCGTTGTGAAATAGGTTTTCAGGTTGAGTAAATGATACGCATGATGAATCAACTTATTTACTCCGGGTTCATCCAAACCCAGTTCGTCGAGAAACATCTGCTTTTCCTCGTAAGTTTCCAGTTCTGCAATATCGGCTTCGGTGGCGGCGGCAATAACAAGCATTTCAGCATTTTCATCTTTAACAGACTCTTTAACAGCTTCAACAAATTTATTCCCTGTTTTTGCCGATGCCTCATCAACATTGCAAACGTACATCACCGGTTTATTTGTCAAAAGAAAAAATTCCCTGGCCAGTTTTGTATCTTCTTCGTCCAGCTTCACGGTTCTGGCCGACAATCCTTTTTCTAAAACCGATTTGTATTTCAGTGCGATTTCATACATTCGTTTTGTTTTATGATCGCTTCCGTGTTTCGCCTGTTTTTCGAGTTTGTCAATCCGGTTTTCAATGGTTTCCAAATCTTTTAACTGAAGTTCGATATCCAGTATTTCCTTATCGCGAACCGGATTTACCGAGCCGTCAACATGGGTGATGTTGTCGTTTTCGAAACAGCGCAGAACATGCAGAATAGCATCTGTTTCGCGGATATTTCCCAGGAACTGGTTGCCCAGACCCTCGCCCTTACTAGCCCCTTTCACTAAACCGGCTATATCCACAATTTCAATGGTGGTGGGAATAACCTTTTTAGGCTTGTCAATTTCGGCGAGTTTTATCAATCGCGGATCGGGAACAGTTATCACACCAATATTGGGTTCGATGGTGCAAAAAGGAAAATTGGCAGATTGTGCCTTAGCGCTCGATAAACAATTAAACAACGTTGATTTTCCCACATTCGGAAGCCCAACTATACCACATTTTAAAGCCATTTCTTAATCTTAAATTTTTGCGCAAATGTAATTTATTTTAAACTGATTTGTTTTGTATATTTCCAACGGATTAAACCTTTCGGGCGTTTCAATGTCTTAAATTAAATTTTTTTTGATGGATAACAGCGGCCTCGATTTAATTACCGGTTTAAAGAATGAAAAAACAAGGGAACTTGCTTTTAATTCGCTGGTAAAAAAATACCAGGAACGGTTGTACTGGCACATCAGAAAAATTGTGATGGACCACGACGACGCCGACGACGTTCTTCAGAATACATTTATTAAAGTTTGGCGAAGTGTTGATAAATTCCGCGAAGAATCGAGCCTTTATACCTGGCTGTACCGGATTGCCACCAATGAATCGCTTACATTTATTAATTCGAACAAACGCCGTAGTTTAGTCCCAATGAACGATACCAGCGAATTTTTAATGAACAACCTGATTTCTGATGCACATTTTGAAGGTGATGAAATTCAGAAACGCCTGCAGGAGGCGATCTTAAGACTTCCGGAAAAACAACGGATTGTTTTTAACCTGAAATATTATGAAGAGATGAAATATGAAGATATGTCGCAGGTACTCGATACATCGGTGGGCGCCTTAAAAGCATCATTTCATCATGCAGCAAAAAAAATTGAAGAGTACTTGAAAAGCAGAGATTAAACAATTGAGATTAAACCTTTTTAAAAAGTATAAGTCAAAACAACAAAATAAAAAAACGATGATTGAATTAAATAAAATAGCGCCTGAATTATCGAAAATAAAGAAGGAAAACCCTTTCCGGGTCCCTGAAAATTATTTCGAGGATTTTTCTGCACGGCTTCACGAAAGACTGGAAGTGGAGAAAACAGGTGTTCCTAAATATAAAAACAAGGTAATTCAGTTTTTAAAACCTGCAATTGGTTTGGCAGCAGGATTTGCTTTAATATTTACTTTATCGTACTGGCCTTTCAGGATTTTTACACCAAATGAACAAGCGAAAAATATAACCGCCGTTAATTCGGAAAGTGAAATGCTTTTTGCAAGCTGGGTTGAAGCAATAGATGAAAACTCGTTTTATGCAATGCTCGACAATCAAAATGGTTCGGTATATTTTACCGATGATGATTTAGCTGATTTTGTGAATACAAACAGTTCTGAATATGATATTTATTCAGAAACGGGTGATTAATATAGGAAGACTAAAGTTTGAATGCACCTGAAATTTTAAAAAGTATTAAAATGAAAAGAAAAATTGCAATAATCCTGTCGGTTGTTTTTGTTTTCCTGAATTTAGCTGTTACCGCACAGAACAGGGAATCGCACGAAGCGCGCATGGAAAAATACCGGACTGAAAAGGTGTCATTTTTAACAACACGACTGGATTTAACGCCTGCTGAGGCTGAAAAATTCTGGCCTATTTACAACCAGATGGAAAAAGAACGATGGGGGGCCCAAAAGGCTCGCCGCGACCTTGAAAACAAAGTTAGCGCTGCAGAAGAATCGCTTTCTGACAATGAAGTAATTAAGTTAACCCGTGATTTTGCCGGAAGTATGCAAAAAGAAGGCGCATTAATTGCAAGTTATAACGAAAAATTACTGAAAGTTTTGCCACCCAAGAAAGTACTTAAACTTTATAAAACAGAAAATGAATTCAGGATTCACATGATTAGAAAGTACAGGGATAATGACAAAGGCGACAAAAGCCCGAAATAACAATTCACCGTACAAAATCAAAAAAAAATAAAGACAGGCAATTACCTGTCTTTATTTTTTTGCAGAGTTCATTCTTGTTAAATCCCTTTGAACCACTCCTGATAATATTTGCCTAAAACAGGGGTTTCCTTCATTTCGCCCTGAATAGCGCCTATGAGGCTTAAAATCCAGAATACAAAAATAACCACCGAAAGTGCCCATCCAATAACAGGGATTAATCCTAAAACAAGGGCTGTCAAATACAATCCAAGCAGTTGCCTGATGTAATAGCTTGCAAATTCGTCTTTCCCATTGCTGTTTATCACAAGTGCAATAATCCACCCAATAATGGTAATGTGCGCTACAATTGCTTTTGTTTTTCCATCCATAATATTATGATTTTAATTAGACTCTAAAGATACTTATAATATGATGAATCAAACATTTTATAACTTAAAATACCGCTGAAACTACTTTCTGAAAATTTACTGCTTCTTCGTTAAATCAATGCAAACCAATTCTTTGTCGTTTCTTATAAAAACATGTTTGTTTGCAAATGCCGGGTGCGACCAGGTTACACCCCGTGGCAACTGTTCCATTGTGGGTTCGATTATTTTCGTACGGCTTATTTCTTTAAATCCTTTAGGCGAAAGTTCAGAAATTATCAGCTCTCCATGCTCGTTAAACATCCAGGTTTTATTGCCGTTTTGAATAAAATGAATGTTTGCCCAACGGTTTTTATTTACCGCAGTGAGGTCTTCCCAAACACGGTCGCCGGTTGCCAGTTCAAGACAGCGCAATTCGCCGTAACTGTCAACCCCGTAAATGAAATTATCTATAATTACCGGGGTGTTCATAACGCAGTGGAGTGCATCAGTTTTCCTTTCGCTTTCCCCCACGCGTTGCCACACTATTCCGGCTGAAGTGTAATCATTACCCAGTTTAACAAGTAACGATCCGCTGTAAAAAGCACTTACAAATATGTAATCTTTGAATAACACAGGTGTGGCAATACTCATCCCGAAACCGGTTTTCCACGGAAACCTCCAGTAAACATGCCCGGTTTCCGGATTTAAGCCCGACAAGCTGTCTTCTGTCCAGACAACCACAACTTTTTTTCCGTTTTTTTCAATAATAATGGGGGCCGAATAACCTGCAATATCATCGAGGTTTCGCCATATTTCCTTTCCTGTGTTTTTATCAAGGGCAATTACACAAGCACTGTTGCTTCCGCTAATCTGAAGAATTATTTTATTGCCGGTTATCAGCGGAGTGGCAGAAATCCCCCAAATGGGCATCCTGATTTCGTATTCCTTGTTTAAATCTCTTTGCCACAAAACGTTGCCGGTTTTAGCATTAACACAAAACAGATTTCCCATCGTTCCCAGAGAATAGGCTTTATTATCAGATATAACTACTGAAGCCCGTGGCCCGGCAGGGTATCCAACATTAACATATTCGCACGGATAACGAAATTCCCATAATTTTTCTCCTGTTATTTCATCAAAGCACAAAATTCCTTCAGTCTGCACAGGTTTTCGCTGTAAATCGGTAATATACACTTTCCCGTTGGCAACTGTTGGCCCTGAATAACCCGAACCAATTGGGGCCGACCATCTTGGCGTCAAAATATTTTCATCAAATTTTTCGACAATCCCTGTTTCAGTCCAGGTCCCGTCGCGGTTAACCCCACGCCAGTCGGGCCAATCCTGAGAGTTGCTGGCTATAACTGTAAAAAAGAATAGCGCTGTAAAAATTAGTTTTGAATTCATATTAAAATGATTATTCCTCAAACTTATGAATTACTATAAATCGTAGTTAAAGTTTCTTAAATGATGCCCCATCCGGTCGCGTTTTGTCTTCATGTATTTCTGGTTGAATTCGTTGGGTTCAACTTCAAGCGGAATAACCTGGGTAACTTCCAGTCCGTAACCTTCCAGCCCTACCCTTTTCACCGGATTGTTGGTCATCAGTTTCATTTTTGTTACACCGAGATTTCTGAGTATTTGCGCCCCAACACCATAATCGCGTTCGTCAGGGTTGAATCCAAGGTGTATGTTTGCTTCCACAGTGTCTAATCCCTGATCCTGCAACTTGTACGCTGCAATTTTATTAAAAAGCCCAATTCCACGGCCTTCCTGCATCATGTAAACAATTACGCCTTTCCCCTCTTTTTCGATCATTTTCATGGCTTTATGCAACTGGTCGCCACACTCGCAACGCATCGACCCAAAAATATCACCTGTCATACACGAAGAGTGTACCCGTGTTAAAATAGGTTCATTTGATTCCCATTCGCCTTTAATCAGGGCAACATGTTCAACTCCATTCGATTTTTGTTTGAATGGGATAATCCTGAAATCGCCAAAATAAGTTGGGAGCAATACTTTTTCGCCCCTTTCAATCAAGCTTTCCCGCTGAATTAAATAAGAAATCAAATCTTTGATTGCCACCAGTTTTAAATCGAACTTTTTAGCAATTTCATACAATTGCGGAAGGCGTGCCATACTTCCGTCGTCGTTCATAATTTCGACCAAAACCCCCGATGGATAAAGACCTGCCAGACGCGCCAAATCAACGGCAGCTTCAGTGTGGCCGCTGCGGCGGAGAACCCCGCGGTTTTTTGCTTTTAACGGGAAAATATGCCCGGGGCGGCCCAATTGCCCGGGTTTTGTGTTCGGATCAACCAGCATTTTAATGGTAATTGCCCGATCGGATGCAGAAATACCGGTTGTTACGTTTGGATGGATTGCGTCAACAGAAACTGTAAACTGTGTTTCGTTGGAAGAAGTATTTTTGCCAACCATTAATTCCAAATCAAGCTCTTTGCACCGTTTTTCGGTAATAGCAACACAAATTAAACCGCGCCCGTGAATGGTCATAAAATTGATGATTTCAGGAGTAATCAGTTCAGAAGCCCCAATAAAATCACCTTCGTTTTCCCGGTCTTCATCATCCACAACCACAACCAATTCGCCTCTTGCAATTGCTGCAATTGCTTCAGGAATTGTATTCAGCACTATATCACTCATATTGAACCCAGCCTTATTAAATCAGCCGCAAAATTACAATAAATAATCGATAATCATTGTTAAGCTGCCCGTTTCGATTTTTCCCAGGCTGCTGATTGCTTTCCATTAAAATAGCGGAATATGCCCCTGGTTGATGCATAATTAATAAACAGAAAATAATAGGGCACGAAAAGAAATTTGAAGTTAAGTTTCCTGTTTTCAAGATACCAGCCAAGTGCTGCAAGTAAATAAAATAAAACCTGAAGATAAAAAGCGGCCGTGTAAAACTGAAAACTTAACCAGCCGTTTTGCTGCCAAACGATTATGAAATTTACCGGCAAAATGAGAAAGCATGAAACCGGGGATAATGTCCACCTCAGAACTTTAT
Organism: Prolixibacteraceae bacterium; assembly: GCA_009773765.1. Taxonomy (GTDB): domain Bacteria; phylum Bacteroidota; class Bacteroidia; order Bacteroidales; family Prolixibacteraceae; genus Draconibacterium. The sequence goes on from WTWZ01000030.1 coordinate 10,019, forward strand.
GCGAAAAATACTGCCACGAAAACCATCCGAAACGGAAGGGGTCCAGTAAACTTTTTAACCTGAGCAGTGATTGAATGCCACCGGCTGCAATCCTGATTTTTCTTTTCAGTTCTTCACCAACATTTAACGATGCGGTTTCCTCGGCATAAGCATTTGGGGTATAAGCAATTTTGTAGCCTTTTTGTACAATACGCAGCGAAATCATAAAATCGTCGAGAATTGTATCCGTCTCCACATCTTCAAAAAGTGCGGTGCGAATGGCAAATAACTCGCCTACAGCGCCAACTGCCGAATTAAGTTCGGCATCCATACGTTTTACCCATGATTCCAGTTTCCAGTATATTCCTTCACCTGCTCCCGCCGCTGCATCGGCATCTTTCTCAATAATCCGTTTCTCGCCCGCAACGCAACCTGTTTTTTCATTCCTGAATTTTGCCACAATTTCGCGTATTGAATTTTTTCCAAGAATGGTGTTTGTGTCTGAAAAAATAATTATGGGGGCTTTTACAAATTTTACCCCCCGGTTCATGGCGTGCATTTTTCCTCTCCTTTCGGGCAAATGATGAACATCAAGGGCCGGATAATTTCGTAGAATATCCGGGGTTCCGTCATCCGAACCATCGGTAATCCACAAATACTGAATTTTTTCTTTGGGGTAGTCGAGTGAAAAAGAGTTATCCACTTTTTGTTTCACATAGTCTTTTTCGTTGTATGCCGTTACAAACAAACACACATTGGGTTCAAATAAATTATCAGGTTCTGTTTTCAGTTTGAAAAAAAGTAAATTCCTGATTTTTAAAATCAGGTATAAAACAAGCCCGTACCCAATGTAGGTGTAAAAAAGGATAAAAAGGAGTATCCAGAAAACCAGTTCAAGAATCATTCGGTTTGTTTTTTGTAAAACTCAATCAGTGCGCCTGCCGAAGACAAATTATCAAAATTTTCGTGAATGAATTCGATGGCGTTTTTACTTATTTTATCGAAAAACTCGCGGTTCTCAATCAAATCGGAAATAGATTGCACAAACCCTTCCGTGTTGGCAATTACAATGATATTTTCGCCCGAGGTGGTTGAAATCCCTTCTGTGCCTACCGGAGTTGTTACGATTGGTTTACCGAGCGCCATCCCCTCTATAATTTTAATCCTCATTCCGCTGCCCGAAAAAAGCGGAACCACCATAATAGATTTTGAATTCATAAACTCGTATGCATCAGCTACTTCGCCTTTAAAAACGACATTGGGCAAATTCAGCATTTTCTGGAACCAGGGCGGAGCATTTCTTCCGGCAACATAAAATTTCAAATCGGGATATTTTTCGCGAATTGCATCCCAGCAATTTTCAAAGAACCAAATCAGGCCTTCCTGGTTTGGCGACCATTCAAGCGAACCAATGTGAAATAAAGTTGGATGATTCAGATTTTTTGAATTGGGGATCAATACAGATGAATCAATCCCTGTTTGTGAAACGTGTGTGGGTTTGGTATTGCCCAATTTATTGAGAATATTTCCGTCGCGACTGGTAATTGGCACAAGTAAATCGTAGCTGTTAATGATTTGGGTTTCGAATTTTCTTATCCGTTTCGAAAGGTTTTTCAGATACCATTTCTCGAAACCATGAGCCATTATTGCAGTTCGGCCCCATATTTCGTGCTCGATATTATGTGCCCTGTAGATTATTTTTGCGTTCGAGTTCCTGCGGATAACAGGAATATAAGGGCAAACATAAAGTCCTTCAAGTTGAATGATGTCGTATTTATTTTCCTGTAAAATTTTCTTTAATTCCTCAGCAAAAGTTTTGGAAATGAACCGGGTTGCATTATAGGGCTTTTTGGAGAAAAACAAATTAAGAAGTGCGCTTACCGGCGAGATCCGGGCAGGTACATTTACAAGTTTGAATTCAGCCAGTTCTTTAACCGATTCAGGAATTTCGCCAAAAGTAATATGATGTTTCACAGTATTCATGGCAAGAATAGTAACCTGGTGGCCTAAAAGCGAAAAGCCACGGGCTAGATTCATGCAGGCAATAGCGCCTCCATCTTTAACCGGATACGGAACTTTATTTGTTACCTGAAGGATTTTCATTTATTTTTCGTGTTTTAATTTTACCAATTAAACTGCCAAATCCTAATTTGCCCAGTATTTTAGTATAAGTTTCTGTTGACATAATTGCTGAATCGGTTATTGCCATATAAGTTAACCAAAGCCCAACCGGGAAGAACACGAAGGTAGAAAACCACATACCGGTAAACATTTGCCAAACATCTTCGCGTGCTGATTTTTCACCAGTCATCGAAACAATATAGTAGGCTATAAAAAGCAATATTGAAACCACAACGGGCATTCCCAAACCTCCTTTCCTGATAATTGCCCCAAGCGGGGCGCCAACAAAAAAGAAAATAAATACAGCAAATGAAAGCGTAAATTTTCGGTGCCACTCCATTTCGTATTTGTTGATATTCCTTTTCCGTTCGGTAATTTGCCCCTGGTACAAGTTCAGGTTTTGCATATTATTTCTTGATCTGTCGAGGGCGAGCATGGCAATTTCGGCTTTCACCCACTTATCAACGCCATTAAACAATGAGTCAAAATTAAATGTCGAATCGGTTTTTATTTCTATGTTTTGCTTTAAAGAATCGTGCTTTGCCGTTAAGTCAAAAATACGGCGTGTGATTGTTGGATTGATATCTATTTGCATTAAATAATTTCTTACCTGTTCGTAATATCTTTCATTTAAAGTATCGGTCATCAGTACCAGTTGCCTGATATTCAACATTCGGAACATATTTCTGTATATTCCTTCGTCGCGGCGGCTAAACTCAAAATTATTTACCCTAACCCTTATGGTTTGTTCGTCAAATTTGTCACGCCGGAAAGGCCGATTATTAATTTGCCCCCTGTCTTTTGATGGTTCTTCAGAATAATTAACGCCGTTGTAAAGGGTGAGCACCATATATTTTTTGTCTTCGGTAATTTTCAGGTAACCCGAGTCGGCCACAGTAACACTCTCGTTCGTTTTGTTTTGTGTATGGTCGTAAATAAGCAAATCATACAAAACATTGGTTTTTTTGTCTTTACTGCCTATTTTGATGTTATAACCGTCTATTTCGTTGGTGAAAACGCCCTCCTGAAGCACCAGCTCAGGGCGTTGCTGTTTCACGCTTACCATTAATGTTGTAAATTTCAGATTGGTTGTAGGTAAAATATTATTTGCAACATAAAAAGCCACGCCCGATACAACAGCGGCTATAACAATGAGCGGTTTCATTATCCGGAATAAAGATATACCTGCTGATTTCATTGCCACCAGTTCATAATTTTCTCCAAGCGAACCAAAAGTCATTATCGAGGCAAGAAGCATGGCCAGAGGAAATGCGAATGGTAATACACCGAATGAAGCATAAAAGAGCATTTCGCCCAAAACACTTAAATCCAGCCCTTTACCAACCAGGTCGCCAATATACCTCCAGAGAAACTGCATCAGAAGTACAAAGACAACAATAAAGAAGGTCATAAAAAATGGCCCCAGAAAAGATTTAATAACGTAAAGGTGTAAACGCTTCATCCTAATGTTTTCGATAAGCAATCAAGTGCAAAACTAAGTTATTTTAGGAATCAGAAAGGTTAATTCAGGTTAAGAAGCTACAGAATTGACATATTTTGAAAAAACAGCCCTGTTTAATTTACGATCCTAAAATATGTTTAAGATCGGCAATTTGTGTGTCCCACAAACCTTTTGTTTCTTCCTGTTCATCTTCTTCTGCAAAATCGATTATAATTAATGAAACATCACCTGTAAGCTCATCCTGCGAAATTCTAAATTCAAAATATCCTTCTTCCTCATCCAGCCAGGTGTACCTTACCAACCTGTTTTCCTTGTGCAAGGTCATCTCCGCACTCTGTTCGGAGCCCTCCCAAATAAAAGTGAATTTTTTTCCCTTAACCTTAACATCGTCAGCAAACCATTCTGCCAGCCCCGATGCTGTGCTTAACCAGTTAAACAATACTTTTGGAGAACAATTCAGGACATACTCAAGTTGTATTTTTGTTTTGTCATTCATCTGTTCTATTTTGCGCCAATATATATATTCTGTTTGTAACTAACAACCTCCAAAATAATACATATTTCAACCGAAGGCAATTTTTAACTCAGAAATAAACTGAAATAAAAATAAATACTATATTTGCAGCCTCAAAAATTTGAAATAATGGCGAGGTAGCTCAGCTGGTTAGAGCGCATGATTCATAATCATGAGGTCGCCGGATCATGCCCGGCTCTCGCTACGTTGAAAATCAAAGGAAGTAATTTAAATTGCTTCCTTTTTTTTGTTTATGCTATATTGCACTTATATTCAATATAGCAAGATATCAGATAAGTATTACATTGGTTCTGCCCAGGATATTTACGAAAGAATTAAAACATAGCTCAATTTATTCAAAAAGTAATTAACAAGGCATTTTATTATTCAACGCCATTCAGGCTTTTCCTGAGCATTCGCAATTCAAGGGTTAGTTCAGCAACAAGCTGTTTTAAATCTGCATTTTGGTTTTTTAAACTTTGTAATTCGCTTGAAGGCCCTTCACGTTTAATTTCTCCGTTTAACCTGCTTTTTCCTCCCTCAATAAATTCTTTGCTCCAGTTATTAAACAAAACAGCACTTATGCTTTCTTTGAGGCATAAATCCTCAACGCTGCTTTCTCCTTTAAGCCCTTCCAATACAATTCTTATTTTATCCTCAATCGAATAACTCTTTCTTGTGTGCCTTTTCAGTTCCTGTATTTTTAACTCGGCACTTTGTTTTCTTGAACTCATAACCTGATTTTTTTATGGGTTATTCAAATATCCACAACCAATCATCCATTTCATCAGTATCTTCTCAAAATATCGATGATATCTTAGATATCTTATATTCCGAAATGTATAAAATAAAGATAGATTAAAACTGAAAATTACCTGAAATTGTATCAACTCAAGTATCAATATCTTCCCTGAAAACAGCAACAAGTTAAAAACCGAAACCAGGATGCAACTGGGCCAATTCAGAATTATTTTTTAATTGTATATTCATCTTCAGGCAATTCATCAATGTTTTTTGCATAATTTTCTGCCAAAAGCTGAACAATCATACAAGTATCCTTAACTGACATATTTGTTTCAAAATAATACTTGTGTACTATTACTGCTGCGTCATTTAGTAATCCCAATAATTTTTTTTCAGTTTCCATAATTACGTTTTTAAATTATTCTCTCAAAGATATATACTATTTTAAAAGCCGGTATTTTATTTTGTCCCGTTTTGAGAAATAATAAAGATTTACATTTAAAATCCCACGGATTAATTAATAAAATAAAAATCTCGTGAGCTGACACCGATACAATGGAAGGAAAAGAACAACCAGAGAAGATTAAAATGTAGGCCAATCGTACAGTAAACCTGATTAAAATCCTATAAAACGCAGTTCTAAATTTCTAATTTTAAGGCAAATAATAAAACCAAAGTTATGACAAAAATCAATAGAACAGACGCATTGAATTATCACGAAAAAGGACGTCCGGGCAAAATTGAGGTAATCCCAACAAAACCGCACAATACACAGTACGATTTATCTCTGGCTTACACTCCCGGTGTTGCCGAACCTTGTCTTGAAATTCACAAAACACCTGAAGATGCTTACAAATATACTGCAAAGGGAAACCTGGTGGCAGTAATTTCTAATGGCACTGCTGTGCTGGGTTTGGGCGATATTGGACCACTTGCAGGTAAGCCAGTAATGGAAGGGAAAGGTTTGCTGTTTAAAATTTTTGCAGATGTGGATGTTTTTGATATTGAAGTAAACGAAAAAGACCCTAAAAAACTGATTGAGGTAGTAAAAGCAATTGCACCCACTTTTGGAGGAATTAATCTTGAGGATATTAAAGCTCCCGAATGTTTTGAAATAGAGGAAACACTGAAAAAGGAGCTCGATATTCCGGTTTTTCACGATGACCAGCATGGAACCGCAATCATTTCAGCCGCTGGATTAATTAATGCACTTGAACTGAATGGAAAAAAAATCGAAGATATAAAAGTGTTGGTGAATGGGGCCGGTGCAGCAGCAGTTTCGTGTATTAAACTGTATATCAGCATGGGCGTAAAACCCGAAAATGTTGTGATGCTTGACAGTCGCGGTGTTCTTAACCGAAGCCGAACTGATTTGAATAAAATAAAACAACAATTTGTAACCGACCGCATTATTTCCACTCTGGAGGAAGCTTTTGTTGATGCCGATGTTTTTTTGGGACTTTCGGTTGGAAATGTTGTGAACAAAGACATGATACGCTCTATGGCAAAAGACCCGATTGTTTTTGCACTGGCCAATCCAAACCCCGAAATTTCATATGAAGATGCAACTTCAGCGCGGGAAGACATAATAATGGCTACCGGTAGAAGCGATTATCCCAACCAGGTTAACAACGTTCTTGGGTTCCCGTTTATTTTCCGTGGAGCGCTCGACGTAAGGGCAACTACCATAAACGAAGAAATGAAAATTGCGGCTTCGCAGGCATTGGCATCCCTGGCGAAAAAATATGTGCCCGATATGGTTGCCAAGGCATACAATCAGCAAAATATTGTTTTCAGCAAAGATTATATTATTCCCAAACCTCTCGACCCGCGATTGATAACAACAGTTTCAGTTGCTGTGGCAAAAGCGGCTATTAAATCGGGAGTAGCACGTAAAATCATTAAAAACTGGACTGAATATGAGCAGGAACTTTCGGAAAGGCTCGGTTTTGATAACCGTTTGGTAATGTCGATAAGGCAAAAGGCAAAACAAAACCCGAAACGGGTGGTGTTTGCTGAAGGTGACAATTTTAAAATTCTAAAGGCTGCCCAGTTTGTAAGCCGCGAAAAAATTGCCTTACCCATTCTGTTAGGAAACGAACAAAAAATCAGGGAAATCATAAAAGAAAATCGTCTTGAACTTGAAGGTGTCCCAATCATCGATTTACAAAAACATGTTTCAGAAGAAAAACGAGGGCAATTTGCGAATGTTCTGTATGAAAAAAGAAAACGGAAAGGGATGACTTACAATGAAGCCCTCGAAAAAATGTACAACCGCGATTATTTTGGCGCCATGATGGTGGAAACAGGCGAGGCTGACGCCTTTATTTCGGGTTTTACCAGAAGATATGCTGATACAATAATTCCAACCTTACAGGTAATTGGAGTAAAGGAAGATTATAACCACATTGCCGGAATGTACATCATGTTGTCAAAAAAAGGCGCACTGTTTTTAGCCGACACAACTGTAAATATGAATCCAACTGCGCAGGTTTTGGTCGATACAACCATGTTAACTGCGGCTGAAGTGAAGCGTTTTAATATCGAGCCCAAAATTGCCTTGCTTTCATACTCCAACTTTGGGGCTTTTAAAGGACAGGGCAGCCCGGGAACCGTGAAAGAAGCGGTCAGGATTCTTCATGAAAAATGCCCTGAATTGATAGTTGACGGTGAATTGCAGGCAAATTATGCCTTAAACGGAAAACTTCGTTATAAAAGATACCCGTTTAACAAACTGGGCGATGCAGATGCAAACACGCTGATATTTCCTAACCTGAGTTCAGGGAATATTACTTATAAAGTATTACAATCGGTGGGTGTTGCAGATTCGATAGGGCCAATATTAATGGGAATGAAAAAACCTATCCACATTCTGCAACGCGACAGTTCGGTAAGAGAAATCATCAACATGGTTGCCATTGCAGTAATTGATGCGCAATCCGTTGAAAAACCAGGCGAATAGCAAAGTTGGACCGGAATGGCCCAACCTGATTTTCAAAATTCTAAAATATAGTTTAAAAAGGGTCTTAAAAACAAAGCCTTTTATGTGGGAAAAATAACCAGGGAAAATGCTGCTGGAAACTGGCACTGGGCGCTTAGCGGGTTCGAACTGCTTAGCTCTTAGATTAAGGGTTATTCAATCCTGGATCTTTCTTTTATTTTAATTCACTAAAGAAATGACCGGCATAAAGTATTCGTTCGCTGTTTTTTTTGTTGAATAAAAGGTGCTCAAAGTCCCTCTTTTTATGGTTTAAATCGACAGAATTTATAGCTTCCGATGCAGCTTGTTTAAGTTCCTGCAGGTTATGAATTCCCTGTCGTTCAGTAAGAAACAAATAATCGGGAGGCGACTGTGACAACAGGAACATCGCATCGTAAAAATCCCTGCCTTTTTTGCGAAAGAGCATGGCCGATATTTTCATCGAACAAAGAACTTCATCGGATGGCATCGGAAAAGGAAAATAAAAACCACAACCTTTTATATTGACCATCTTTCGTTCGTTTTCAGTATCGCATATCTCAGCGCGAAATCCGCTGCGTTTTAAAAAGAGTAAAACAGAATCGGTCATTGCCATAAACTCTTCCCTGGAAAAATCATTGCAGTCAAAATCCAAATCTTCCGAAAAACGGTCTATTCCTTTTATAAGCCGCAGGTTTGTGCCGCCAATAAAAACAATTTTTCCAATAAACGGAGTCGAGGAAATGAAATCAAGAATACTCAATTGAATGAACTCTTCAGCATGTATTTTTGAAATGTGGCGTTATTCCTGATTTCTGAAGGGGAATAGTTTTTTATCAATTCCAGTTGTATCATAAATTATAAGTTTTTTTCAGGATTTGAATCCTGCTTTCAAGGGCTTTGTTTTTAAAATTGAGTGTGTATTCATCCAGTAATTTCCGATCAAGGTTTTCCAGAAGAAAGTTTTCATCCAGACGTAAATTTTCCAGTTCTTGTTCTGTATTATAAAAAGGATAAAGGTAAAGCAAGTCGATCAAAGCCTTTTCAGGGGTGGCAATCTGCAGGGTTCGGCCATCAGTAATGGGTTTTAGGTCGTATCCAAACATCAGGTCAGGTTTTACACTTTTGTATTCGTAATCTCCGAACTGATTGCTGAAACTTGTTGTTTTCAAAGTTGTTACGCTTGTAACCTGTACAACGGCTTCAGGGATAATTCCATAGAATGCAAGCGCAGTGTGCAGGCTGATGTAGGAAGGACGATAAATGCGATTGGCGAAATAAAGCGCAAAATCGGGTTTTGAAATAAATTCAGGAAATGTATAATATCCCTGTCGCAGCCTGATTAATAAACCTTTTTTTGTCCAGCGGACAATATTATTCCTGTCAAAACCGGGTTTCCATGCATAAACCTGATGAATATTGAAGCAACTCAGATCAAACATCTTATTTCTGAATTCCAGATAATTCATTGATATATTTCTGTTTTGCAGCAAAAATAGTGCATTTTGGAAATACATCAAAATAAGTTACAAATCAGTCCCGCAATTCTACCCAGAAATAACAGTTCTGTTTCGTAATCCAATTGACTTTAAAAGTGAGTTAAATAAAATTCACCAAAAATTTGTAATTTAGCGATATGAAATACAATGAAATTATAAAGATAAATCCTTTAAAACGGTTTGGAAAGCCTTGTGTTAGAGATACAAGAATTACCGTTTATGATGTTTTGGGTTGGTTAGCCTCCGGAATGTCTGTTGAAGAAATTTTGTCAGATTTCCCTGAATTAACCGATGAAGATATTAAAGCTTGTCTTTCGTATGCTGCTGAACGCGAGCACAAACTTCAAATTTCAATATGAAGTTGCTTTTCGAACAAAATATTTCGTACAGAATAATCAAACATTTAGGCAAATATTTCCCTGAATCGAAACATGTTAGCCAGGTAGGATTGAATGATGGTTCTGATACTGATATTTGGAATTATGCCCGAAGGAATGAATTTATAATTGTCACTTTTGATGCCGATTTTTATGATTTATCAGTTTTGGCAGAGATTCCACCAAAGATTATCTGGCTTAGAATTGGAAATACATCCACTCTAAACATTTCGAATGTTCTACTAAAGAATATGGAAATGATTATTGAATTCTCAGATAAAAAAAAATATGAATGCTTGCTTTGAAATTTCTTAACAACAAATCATCACCGCTTTCATAAATAATTCGGGTTGTTCGGCGTGCAGCCAGTGGCCCGCATCGGGGATGTCGATGATCTGAGAATCAGGATAAATCGCTTTAATCATCTGTTCGTCTCCGGGGAGGATGTATTTCGATTTCATCCCGCGGATAAAAATGACAGGATAGCTGGTAATCGGGATGCGGTCGTCGAACCAGTTTTTATTTACACCGCTAACAATTTCATCGAGATAATCGTACAAAACCCCTGCATTTACACGCCATTTGAATCGATGGTTCACTTTATCTTTTGCTACATTTTTTAGCAGAAATTGACGGATGTTTACATCGTCTATTTTTTGTGACATAAACTCATCAACGTCGTTTCTCGATTTTATTTTCGAGAAATCAATTTCCATCATGGCTAATAAAATATTCTGGTGCAGGTAAAACTGGCTGTCTTCCTTTAGTAATAAATAATCTTTCGGGGCAATGTCGGCAATAACCAGTTTCTCAACCTTTTCCGGAAAGTCAGCAGCAAACCACATCGCTGCTTTTCCACCCATGCTGTGGCCGAGAATGGTTGCTTTTTCGATGTTGTGTTTTTCGAAAAACTCCTCCAAATCGTTGCGCATATCGTTAAAAGTATGCGAACCGGAAAACGGGGAATGTCCATGGTTTCTCAGGTCAATCATGTAAACCGTGTGCTTTTCGGCTAAGCGTTTTCCAATATTTACCCAGTTATCCGACGAACCATACAATCCGTGCACAATAACCAGTGGCGAACCACTTCCTTCTTTTCTGTAAAATAATTCCATTGAACTGGCAACTGCTTAATGGGCTTAGTTTGTACAATGATTTCCTCCTTCTCCCCTTTGGGGAGGCCGGGAGGGGCTTCCTATCTATCGCAAACAATCGAGATATTTCTGAATGGTGGTTTCCAAGCCCAGGTAAAGCGCATCGGCAATAAGCGCGTGGCCAATAGAAACTTCGTCGATTTCGGGTATGTTTTTGTACAAATAACCCAGGTTTTCGAGGCTCAGGTCGTGACCGGCGTTAACATCTATCCCCAGTTTTTTAGCGGCTTTAGCGGCTTCAATAAACGGTTCAATAGCCATGTACCGTTCAATTGGGTACATGGTTGCATACGGTTCGGTGTATAACTCGATACGATTGGTTTTTGTTTCGGCAGCTCCCTCTATGGCAAAAATATCGGGATCTACAAAAATTGAAGTTCTGATTCCGTTTTCCTGCAAACGGGCAATAACTTCCTTTAAAAAACCCAGGTTTTTCCAGGTGTCCCAGCCATGGTCGCTGGTAAGCTGGTTGTGAGTGTCGGGCACAAGCGTAACCTGGTCGGGTTTCACTTCAGCTACCATTCTTAAAAAAACTTCACTGGGAAATCCTTCAATATTATATTCGGTGGTAATAAAAGGTTTTATTTCATAAACATCGTGCCGTGTTATGTGCCTTTCATCGGGGCGCGGATGTACAGTAATTCCCTGGGCGCCAAATTGCTGGCATTTTACTGCGGCTTCTTTCACACTCGGAACTTTACCACCCCGCGAGTTTCGCAGTGTTGCTATTTTGTTTATATTTACGCTTAGTCTTGTCATAGCCTGAAAATTTAGCAGTGCAAGTTACAATTTTCATTTTTAATGACAGAAATTAAGAAGTAAAGATTTGCTGGCAGAGAAATTAATATCAGACAGTTTAACTTCCGTAAACAGTGCGGACAAAGGACGAAAGGCGCTCAATTCAATGGACGTTTACAGGGTTTCGCATATTCCCGTTGTGAATGGTTCGAAGTTTCTTGGTTTGGTTTCAGACAAGTTAATTTACGATTTAAATTTGCTTGATGTTCCCATCGAAACGCAACTCGATAAATTAAACACCTCGCATGTACACCGGGAACAACATATTTTTGAAGTTGCCATTTTAATGTATAAACTTAAATTAAGTGTCTTGCCGGTCCTCGAAACGGATCATTACTACCTGGGTGCAATTACTTTGTATGATTTGGCCCGCCGTTTTGCCAAACTATTTTCGCTCGAAGAAATTGGCGGTGTAATTGTAATCGGGATGAATATAAATAATTACTCACTTTCGGAAATTAGTCAAATTGTTGAAAGCAACGATATTAAAATTTTAAGCTGTTTCCTCGACCGAAAACATGGCACAAACAACCTGGATGTCATACTGAAATTAGATAACGATGAGCTATCGCCGCTAATTCAGGCTTTTAACCGGTACGATTATAATGTGAAGGCAGTTTATCTGGATCAATCGGAACTGAAAGATTTGTACAAAGACCGGTTCGACCAATTCATGAAATTTATGAATATCTAAAACAATTACAATGAAAGTAGCTGTTTTTGGCACAACTGTTTCTGATAGTTTTACACCAGTTTTGAATGAATTTTTTGGATTTTTAAAATCCAATAAAATTGAAGTTCAGCTTTTTAAGCCTTTTTTTTCGTTCCTTACCGATGAATTAAAAACTGAGCCTTTTTACACCTCATTCTTCAATTCATACCACGATTTTAAAAATAACTGCGATTTTATATTCAGTGTGGGTGGCGACGGTACTTTTCTTCATTCCGTTTTAAACATCCGTAATTTCGACATCCCGGTAGTTGGGGTCAACAGCGGCAGGTTAGGTTTTTTGGCCGATATTTCGGAAAACCAGGTAAACAATGCACTTTCCCAGATTTTCAACCATAACTACTCGCTGGTTGAACGTACTATGCTCGAGGTTAATTTTAAAGGACAGCAAAACCTTGATTTTAATTACGCATTAAACGAAATGACCGTATTAAAGACCGATACATCGTCGATGATTAATGTTTATGCTTATTTAGATAAAGAATTACTGAACAATTACTGGGCTGATGGATTGATAATCGCAACACCCACAGGTTCCACAGCATATTCGCTGAGTGTTGGCGGACCAATTATTACGCCCGATTCCGAGAATTTTGTGATTACCCCGCTTGCCCCGCATAATTTAACAATCCGCCCGCTGGTTGTCCCCGATAACTATGAAATAAAACTGAAAGTTGAAGGAAGGGGCACAAATTTTCTTACATCGCTTGATTCCCGTTCAGTGGCAGTTGATCTTTCAACAGTAATTAAAGTGAAAAAAGCAAGTTTTAAATTAAAAACAGTTCAGTTACCCGGACAAACCTTTTTCAGTACGCTTCGAAATAAACTAATGTGGGGAATCGACAAAAGAAATTAGCTGTGAAATGCCCACAAGCCAATAATTTCAGCCTGCTTAACAATTTTTAATCTTCTTTTGGGTTTTATAATAACATTCGGGTACGTTATTTTGCGAATTATATTACTTTTGTACCTCTTTAAAGCTGAAATTTTTAAAGATTTTACAGTTAAAGTTCATTGATATTCAATACGTTGGAACGAATTAAAAGAGGGTGAAACTGAAATTTTAGGGCCATTTTCAGGTATAAAACAAGGTAGTTTTTTATACCTGAAAACCATTGTTTTTTTTGAAATAATTTGTATGAATAAAAGTACCTGAAACCATTGTTAATTAAACTATTTTGAATACCAAAATGAAAAAAATATTATTGGTGTTTGTGGCAGTTTGGATAACTGTTTCAGGAAAAGCCCAGGTTACAGCCGATATTGGAATTTGGGGAGGGAGTTCAGTTTATTTTGGCGATATGGATGAAACTAATCCCCTGCAACCCCTCAATCCGAATTTTGGTGCTTATTTCAGGTACAATTTTAATTCGAGGGTAGGTTTGAGGGCCATGTTTTTAACCGGAAGTTTTTCAGACGAGGGAATTATTGAAGGCGAAAATTGGGGTTTTAACAAAACTGTCCAGGATTTTTCATTACAGTTTGAAATTAACTATTTGAAATACATACCTGGCTCTGAAAAAACACCTTTTACATCGTATGTTACGGCAGGAATTGGAGTGGCATATTTCCCCTATGAAGTGGATCCGGCTTCAATTGCAATGTTTAATGCGGCACATAATAAAGGAAATGCAGCTAAAATTCAAGAATCTGTAGTTACGCCAACATTCCCTTTTGGAATAGGATTTAAATACACGCTTGGACAAAGGCTGGGAATAGGGGTTGAATACCAGATGAGAAAATTATTCAGCGATAAACTGGATAACCTTGACGACCCCCTGGCATACGAAAAAACAAATGCAGAAGGAACAATAGAAGATATTACATATACTGACATGATTCATAATAACGATTGGTCGGGTTACGTGGGAATCCATTTAACCTACAAAATTTATATCGGGAAAAAAGCATGTCCGGCCTACGAAAGCAAAAACTAACAATGGAGTCGTTCAAAAACAGACTTGATAAAAACAGAATTCCAAAACATGTTGCCGTTATAATGGACGGTAACGGTCGTTGGGCCGAGAAACACGGAAAAGCACGTGTTTTTGGCCACGAAAGCGGCGTTGAATCGGTCCGCTCGGTTGTTGAAAGCGCCGGCGAGATTGGAATTAAACACCTTACGCTGTATGCCTTTTCGACCGAAAACTGGGAGCGCCCCAAAAGCGAGGTTGAAGCGCTGATGGAGTTACTCGTCCATGCCATCGACAACGAATCGGAATTACTGATGAAAAACAACGTAAGGTTATCAGCCATTGGCGATTTAAGCAAAATGCCCTCGAAAGTAAAGGAACGATTAGATGGTTGCATCCGTTTTTTAAGCGGCAATACAGGATTAAATCTCATACTTGCCCTGAGTTACAGTTCGAAATGGGAAATCATTAATGCGGTTAAAAATATTGCGAAAGATTCCGTCGAAAGAAAAATAAACCCGGAAATGATAAACAATGAACTGTTCGAAAACTATTTGAATACAGCTGAAATACCAGACCCTGAACTGTTAATCCGCACAAGCGGCGAGTTCAGGATAAGTAATTTTTTGTTGTGGCAAATAGCATACGCTGAACTATATTTTACTGAAAAGTTATGGCCCGATTTTAGAAAGGAAGATTTGTTTGAAGCCGTTTTCGATTTTCAGAACAGGGAGAGAAGATTTGGAAAAATCAGTGAACAGTTGACTTTGTAATTAATGAATGAACAGAATGCAGAAATTAATCATATCAGTATTTCTATTTTTGACAGTTTGTTTTCCCCGGGCATATTCCCAGGAAAACGACAGCACCAATTTCTCTATTTACTATTCGAGCCCGGCGAAATATACAATAGCCGACGTTCAGATTTCGGGTATAAAATATCTCGACAAAGCGGTATTGGTACAACTTTCGGGATTAACCCCGGGAAAAGAAATTGAAGTGCCGGGAGAAGATGTTACAAACGCCATTAAAAAGTTATGGCAGCAAGGATTGTTTTCAGATGTAAAAGTAACCGCAACCAAAATAATTAAGGACCAGATTTGGTTCGATATTTATCTTCAGGAACGGCCGCGGCTTGCCGATGTCCATTTCATGGGCGTTTCAAAATCGGAAAAAGAGGATATAACAGCGAAAGTGTTGTTGTTAAAAGGTAGCCAGTTAACTGACAACCAGGTGATAAATGCAGAACGGATTATCAAAAATATTTTCCTTGAAAAGGGATTTTTAAATACCGAAGTTAAAATTGTTCAGCGCGACGATACCACCCAAACCAACAGCCTTATCCTCGATATTTATGTCGATAAAAAAGACAAGGTAAAAGTAAATGATATTTTTATAACCGGAAATAAGGAAATCAGTTACATTACGCTTGAGCGCGCCATGAAGAAAACCAACGCAAATGTGCTCCGCAACTTTTTCAAAACCAAAAAATTCCTTCAGGAAGAGTACAAAAACGACAAGAAAAAACTAATCGACAAATACAACGAAAAAGGTTTTCGCGATGCCATAATTGAAAGGGATTCGGTTTACCAGGTAAGTGTTGGTAAAAGAGATAAACCCCGGGTTAATATTGACATAGAACTTGAAGAAGGTAACAAGTATTATTTTGGCGACATAAAATGGGTTGGAAATACCATTTACCCTTCTGATTATTTAAGTAATGTACTGGGTATTAAAAAAGGGGATGTTTTCAACCAGAAAATTCTCGACAAACGATTATTCGACAATGATGAAGGTTTAAACAACCTGTATCTCGACAAAGGTTATCTTTTCTTTAGCCTCGACCCCATAGAAACCAGAATAAATAATGATTCGATTGATTACGAGATGCGCATTTCGGAAGGGAAACAGGCAACAATAAACGAAGTGCGTGTAGTTGGGAATACCAAAACCCACGAGCATGTTGCACGGCGTGAGCTTCATACATTCCCTGGCGACCTTTTCAGCAAAACATTATTGATGCGCTCATACAGGGAACTGGCTCAATTGGGGCATTTCGACCCGGAAGCCATTGTACCCGATGTGCAGCCAAACCCCGAAAGTGGTACAGTTGACATAGAATATCAGTTACAGGAAAAAGCCAACGACCAGATTGAACTTTCAGGTGGTTGGGGGGCAGGAATGTTTGTAGGTTCTATCGGGTTAAAATTTGCTAACTTCTCGGCACGGAATATTTTTAACAGGGAGGCATGGAAACCGCTTCCAACCGGCGACGGACAAACACTTGGGATTCGGTTCCAGACCAGTGGCAAATATTACCGCACGGTTAGTTTGTCGTTTATTGAGCCCTGGCTTGGAGGTAAAAAACCTAATTCATTCTCAGTGTCATTATCTCATTCGCGTATTAATTACAGCGCCAACAAATATTATCAGTCATACAATCCTTATGGCAGCAGTGGTTATGGCTCTAATCCTTATGGCTATGGGGGTTATGGGGGTTATGGGGGTTATGGGGGAGGTTATGGGGGAGGTTATGGTTACGACGGCTACGGTTACGGCGGTTATCCTCAGTACCAGTATAATTATGAATCGGAAAACAACAATGAAGTAGATGACCAGATTTGGGAAACCACAGCGCTTGCTTTGGGATACGGATACAGGTTATCATTCCCCGATGATTATTTTACGATGTATCATGAATTGTCATTCGAGCACTACAATCTGAGAAACATGGGAAGCTACTTCTATTTTCTGGCCGATGAAACCGGTCAGGTAAATGGAACATTCGACAACTTAAGTTTGAAAACTGTTTTTGGCCGTAGTTCGGTTGATAACCCGTTGTACTCCAGAAGCGGTTCAAGTTTTTCATTATCGCTCAAACTTACGCCTCCATATTCATGGTTTTCCGACATCGATTTCAGTTCAAAAAATGTTTCAAATAACGAACGTTACAAGTGGATTGAATATCACAAATGGTTGCTGAAAGGACAATTATATAATCCGCTTTCGAAAAATACCAACCTGGTTTTACGCACTGCGTTCGAGTTGGGATTTCTGGGGTATTATGATCAGAACAGAAAATCGCCTTTCGAAGGTTTTATTGTCGGGGGTTCAGGAATGTCGGGGTACAATATGTACGGGACTGATTACGTGGCGCTCCGTGGTTACAAGGATTACAGCCTGAGCCCCAATAACGGTTCAAATATGTATTCTAAATTTACCCTCGAAATGCGTTACCCGATAACATTAAAACCCAGTGCAACCATTTATGCCCTTACTTTTCTTGAAGCCGGCAATGCAGGTATGAGTTTTCAGAATTACGTGCCCTTCAAATTGCACAGGTCAGCAGGAGTTGGGGTTCGCATATTTCTGCCTATGTTTGGCTTAATGGGCATTGACTGGGGTTATGGTTTCGATGAGGTTGCCGGAAATCCTTCGGCAAACGGCGGCCAGTTCCATTTTGTTATCGGGCAGCAATTTTAATATTTAAAGTTTTGGCATAAAATATGATATCAGCAAAAGAGTTAAACAAAAAAAGTAGTACCATGAAGAAGTTAGTTTTATCGATTGCAGCATTAATAAGTTTTGTTTTTATGGTAAATGCGCAGAAATTGGCATTTATCGACACAGAATATATACTCGACAATATTCCTGCATACACGGCAGCCCAAAACCAGTTAGACCAATTGTCATCGCAGTTTCAGAAAGAACTTGAATCAATACATGCCGAAATTGAACAGATGTACAAGGATTTTCAGGCTGAAAGCGTACTGCTTTCGGAAGATATGAAACGAAAACGCGAAGATGTTATAATAACCAAGGAAAAGGACTACAAACAATTGCAGAAAAAATACTTTGGCCCCAATGGCGATTTGTTTAAAAAACGGCAGGGACTGGTTAAACCCATCCAGGACGATGTTTTTAACGCTGTTCAGGAGATTTCGAATGAAGGCAGTTACGCAATTATTTTTGACAAGGCAGGCGGCACTACTTTGTTTTTCACCAACCCGAAATTCGATTTAAGCGACCAGGTTTTACAAAAACTCGGATATAAATAATTAATAACTATATTTGCAACCAAAAATTTTAACACTACATTGATTATGAGAAATTTAATAAGAATTATTGCTGTTTTTGTTTTAGTTGGGATTACAGCAACCGTTAGTGCGCAAACACCAAAATTCGGCCATATTGATTTACAGGCCTTAATACAGTTGATGCCTGAAAGGGCATTAGCCGAAACCGAATTCAACAAGTTTCAGGGTGATATGGAAGATATTTTTGGTGAGATGCAAAAAGATTTACAAACAAAAATGACTGAGTTTGAAGCATTGGGGACTGAAGCATCGGAAATTAAAAGAAATGCAAAAGTTACTGAAATTCAGGACATGCAGCAACGGATTCAAAATTATCAGCAATCAGCCCAGGCCCAGCTTCAGCAAAAACAAACCGAATTGCTGAAACCAGTGTTCGATAAAGCAGAAAAAACCATTGAGGAAGTTGCAAAGGAAAAAGGTTTGTTGTACGTTTTCGACATTGGATCAAAAGTAGTATTGTACAAGTCGAACGAAAGCATGGACCTGCTTCCGTTGGTAAAAACAAAACTTGGCCTTTAAGATTAAACTATTTATAAAAATATGAAGCCATTCGTATATTTACGGGTGGCTTTTTTTTGCCCTAAATTGTCGCAATTATTATTAGCTTAGCGAATAAAACTTATATTTAGAAGCTTGGAAAAAGAACAAATAAACCAAACTATTATGGCATCAGATGAAGTAAATCAAGTGAAAGAAAGCAGTGTCCCAAAAAACGCTTTTTTGTTCGAAGTGGCGTGGGAAGTATGCAACCAGGTAGGCGGTATTTATACAGTTATCCGCTCAAAAGTGCCATCGGTAATCAGCAAATGGGGCAAAGACAACTACTGCTTGATCGGCCCGTACTTTGCCGATCAGGCAGAAGCTCAATTCGATCCGGCTACAGATTATTCATCTCCAATTGGTAAAGCAGTTTTAAAGTTACAGGAACGTGGTTTCGATATTCATTATGGCCAATGGATTGTTTCAGGGCGCCCCAATGTTGTTCTGTTTAATCCCTATTCAGTATATGATATGCTGCATGATATAAAGCATTTTCTTTGGTCAGACTATCATATTTCATTACCCGGCGGCGATGAATTGCTCGATAAAGTTGCGGCTTTTGGTTACCAGGTAAAGGAATTTTTCAAATACATCTGCATGTCGGAGTTTTATTGCGAAAATATTATTGCACATTTTCATGAATGGATGGCCGGAGTGCCAATTCCCGGAATCAGAAAAGACAATTTAAATATAAAGGTGGTTTTTACCACCCATGCAACTTTGCTTGGCCGCTACCTGGCAATGAACGACCCGGGATTTTACGAGCACCTGCCTTTTTATAATTGGGAAGTTGAGGCACAGAAGTTTAATGTTAAACCCATTGCCGAAATTGAACGCGCATCGGCACATGGCTCTCATATTTTTACCACTGTGAGCGAAATTACGGCAAAAGAATGTACATATCTTTTGGGCAGGACGCCCGACTTGATTTTGCCGAACGGGTTAAATATTGTCCGGTTCGAGGCATTGCACCAGATACAAAACCAGCATGTTAAAATCAAGGAGCATATACATGATTTTGTAATGGGGCATTTTTTTCAAAGCTATCCGTTTGATCTCGATAATACACTTTACTTTTTTACTTCAGGCCGTTATGAATTCCAAAACAAAGGGTTCGATTTAACACTGGAAGCGCTGGCAAGGCTAAACTATAAAATGCAGGTGGCAGGTATTGATACAACTGTGGTAATGTTTTTTGTTACCCGCCAGCCTTTTTACACCATCAATCCCGAAGTGCTTCAGGCAAAAGCGCAAATTGAGGATGTATGGAGGGTTTGCGAGGAAATAAAAGAACAGGTGGGGAAACGTTTATATACAAATATTACATCGGCTGAGGGACATTTCGAATTTCCGGACCTGGCAAAAATGGTGGATGATTATTTACGTTTGAAATTGCGGCGTAATATTCAAAGCTGGAAAACTAAAAAGTTGCCCAAAGTAATAACACACACGCTTAAAGACGATACAAACGATGAAATCCTGAATTTTCTGAGAACTGCACACCTTGTCAATAACCGCCACGATAAAGTAAAAATTGTATATCACCCCGATTTCATAACCACGTCGAACCCGCTGTTCAGAATGGATTACAACACCTTTGTACGGGGGTGCCATTTGGGTATTTTCCCAAGTAAATACGAACCCTGGGGATATACACCCCTTGAGTGCCTTGCCAGCGGACTGCCCTCGATAACCAGTGAAGTGGCAGGATTTGGCGATTACGTAGTAAATAATATCCCCGGCCACGATGAAAAGGGAATGTACATTATCAACCGGAAAAACCGCGACTTTAATGATATTGCTGAGGACCTGGCCAATATGATGTTTAAGTTTGTCCAGATGAACCGCCGCGAGCGAATATCATTGAGGTATAAATGCGAGGAAGCTTCGCTGCATTTCGACTGGTCGAACCTGGGAAAATATTACGACGAAGCATACCGGCAGGTTGTTGAACGTTAATTCTTCATTTTATTTTTATGAATAATTCACCTATCGGGGTTTTCGATTCTGGTTACGGCGGATTAACCGTTTTAAAGGAACTGGTAAAAACCCTGCCCGGATATGATTTTCTGTACCTGGGCGACAATGCCCGGACCCCCTATGGAACCCGTTCGTTTGAGGTGGTTTATGAATACTCGTTGCAATCGGTAAAATACCTTTTTAGCCAGAATTGCCCGTTGGTAATAATCGCCTGTAACACAGCCTCGGCCAAAGCGCTCCGTAACATTCAGC
>WTWZ01000031.1 GCA_009773765.1 Prolixibacteraceae bacterium
TTTTGAGGGGTTCCAGCACGGCACGGCCTGAAGCCACAGCCCCCGATGATACAACAACCACTTCCACCCCGTTTTTCCGGAGAAAAGCAACCTGGTCAACCAAATGGGCAATCCGAGAAACGTTCAGCGTACCGTCGGATTTAGCCAGAACATTGCTGCCAATTTTTACTGTTATTTTTTTGTACCTGAAATGCATGAACTGCTATTTCTTTGTTTTTTCGATTTTTTTGAATGACGCCATTACACCCTGAATGAGCGACGAACTAAAACCTTTGTGCTCCATTTCGTTTAACCCGGTAATGGTAATTCCCATCGGCGTGGTAACCTTGTCGATTTCACGTTCGGGGTGATTTCCCGATTGCAAAATTAGTTCAGTAGCGCCTTTAACTGTTTGTGCTGTAATAAACTGGGCCATTTCGGCGCTAAAACCTATTTCAATACCGCCCTGCATGGCTGCCCTGATGTAACGCAAAGCATAGGCAATTCCGCACGATGAAAGCACTGTGGCAGCCGCCATTAGTTCTTCCCCAATTTCAATGGTTTTACCCAGTTTATCGAACATTTCGATAACATACTTTTTATACGGGGCAGTATTTTTGTTTGACGATATACAGGTTAGCGACTCCTGCAACGCAATCGCGGTGTTGGGCATCACCCTGAAAATTGGAATTTCCTTGCCTGCCATCTCGCTGATTTCATCCATGCTGACACCGGCAACTATAGAAATCAGTATTTTACCTGAATTCAATTCAGATTTGATTTCCTCAATTACCTGTGCAATATGATAGGGTTTTACAGCTAATAAGGCAACTTCGGCTGCCTTTACCGCTTCCAGATTATCGTAACTAACCGTTACGCCCAGTTTTTTCATTTCTTCAAGACTTGACTCCCTTTTGTCGGTGGCAATAATATCGGCAGGTTTCATAAAACCCGATTTTATTAACCCGACAGCAATGGCACTTCCCATGTTTCCCGCCCCAATGATGGCAAATTTTCTGTTTTCCATAATTTGTATCTTTTTCTAAACCAGACTTCGACTACGCTCAGTCTGACGGTCACCCTGAGCGTAGTCGAAGGGTGTTAAATCCTTTAAATTAAATTTTCTACCTTATCAAAAAACCAATTTCCCGGATAGTGACTCCGAAATATCGGTAAAAACTTTGGTAAAAGCATCAATAAATTCGTCGGCCTGCGCTAAACTTAATGTAAGTGGCGGCAGTAACCTGATGATATTCTGGCCTGAAAAACCGGTAAAAATGCCGTGTTCAAACAGCAATTTGTTGCGCAGTTCTTTAACGGGGAATTTAAACTCGATCCCAATCATTAATCCTTTTCCGCGTATTTCGTAACCGGAACTTATTTCGGCAAGTTTGTTCATGATATTATTGCCAACCTTTTCGGCGTTTTCAACCAGTTTTTCATTTTTGATAACATCGAGAACAGCGGTTCCGGCCGCACAGGCCAAATGATTTCCGCCAAAAGTAGTGCCCAGCATACCATGCCATGGTTGAATTTCGGGTTGAATTAAAATTCCCCCCACCGGAAAGCCGTTGCCCATTCCTTTTGCCATAGTTATAATATCAGGACTCACATTGGTGTATTGGAAAGCAAAAAAACGTCCGCTCCGACCGTAACCCGACTGGATTTCGTCGAGAATTAAAAGGCTTCCATGTTTTTTGGTAAGTTCAGCTAATTTTTCCAGAAACGTTTTTTCAGGAATATTTATCCCTCCAATTCCCTGGATACCTTCAACGATAATGGCAGCAACACCGCCATTTTTCATTACATTTTCAGTTGCCTGGATATCATTTAACGGGAGAATAACCGCGTTTTCGGTTTCGTTTACCGGTGCAATTATTTTTGGGTTGTCGGTTAATGCCACTGCTGCCGAAGTTCTCCCGTGAAATCCTTTGGCGTAACTGATAAATTTTTTCCGTCCTGTAACAAACGAAGCCAGTTTTATTGCATTTTCATTGGCTTCGGCCCCAGAGTTGCAAAGGAATAACTGGTAATCGGGACAGCCCGAGATTTTCCCCAGTTTTTCGGCCAGTTCGTGTTGCAAAGGATTTTGTATTGAATTGGAATAAAACCCGATGGCGGAAAGCTGGTTAGTAATTTTCTGAATATAATGCGGATGGCTGTGACCTATTGAAATTACAGCGTGGCCACCGTACAAATCGAGGTATTTTTTGCCTGCCGAATCCCAAACATAACAGCCTCTGGCTTTTACCGGGGTGATATCGAAAAGCGGATAAACGTCAAATAGTTTCATATTAATGTTTTAAAATGCCACCGGTTTCAAATTCAGCCCGGTTTTTTCGTCGAGGCCAAACATCAGGTTCATATTCTGAACTGCCTGCCCCGATGCGCCTTTTATCAGGTTGTCGGTAACAGAAATAATTACCAGTTTGTTTCCATGTTTTTCAAGATAAATCACGGCTTTGTTAGTATTAACAACTTGTTTTACCCCCGGATTACTTTCGGAAACGAAAACAAACGGATGCGATTTATAAAACCCGTTATACAGGCTTTTAGCTTCATCAACTGTTCCAATATAATTGGTGTACACTGAAACAAAAATGCCCCGGGTGTGATTTCCGCGAATAGGAACAAAGTTGAAATCCTTATCAAACCCCGGTTGCAACTGTTTCAGGCTTTGCAGAATCTCGCCTTCATGCTGGTGCCCGAAAATTTTGTATGCCGATATATTGCTGCTGCGCCAACTAAAATGCGAGGTTCCGGTGGGTTTTTGCCCGGCGCCTGTTGAACCTGTTATTGCCTGGACATGGACTTCGCCGGCAAGCAGATTGTTCGCGGCCAGAGGCAAAAGCGCCAGTTGGATTCCGGTGGCAAAACAGCCTGGGTTGGCAATGTATTTTGCGGTTTTTATTTCTTCGCGGTTCAGTTCCGGTAGTCCGTAAACAAAGTCATTACCTTCTCTTTTTAACCTGAAGTCGTGACTTAAATCGATGACTTTCAATGTTTCAGGCAATTTGTTTTGTTGTATAAATTCCAACGATTTGCCATGACCCATGCACAGAAAAACCACGTCCACTGAATGGTGCGGCATTTCGGCGGTAAACCGCAAATTTGTTTCGCCAAGTAAATCCCCGTGAACATCATAAACCAAATTTCCTGCATTGCTTGAACTTTGCACAAAACCGATTTCAGATTCGGGATGATTCAGCAGAATTCTCAGTAATTCGCCCGCTGTGTAGCCCGCTCCGCCTATGATTCCGACTTTTATCATTTGATTAACGATTTTTGATTAACGATTTTTGATTGCAGATTTGATTAACGAATATCGATTAACGATTTCTGATTGCAGATTTATTGCAATTCAAATCATTTTTTACTGTTGTTCTTTTTTGAGGTTTCTATACTTTTTACAAAAATTGAAATCAATTCGTTATTTTCACCGAAACACCAGTCAAGGAGAGTCTTATCATCAGTAAGATTTCCGTATTTAATGATTTTGATATTTATAAAGGTTTCCCGCAATTCTTTAAGGCAAACACCCATTTTATGAACAAAATCTTTTGAAGATTCAGCGCTTTGAGCTTCTCCATAATTTAAAGCGGGTGAAGTTCCAGACCTTACAAGTTGCCCACTCAGATGATTTCCTGCCTTAGTATCAGGCAAATGGTTCGAAAGTTCAATTATTCTTACAGCAAACCAAATCAGCCTTTCCTCTAATTCAAATTTATTCATTTCTCAATCGTTTTAATTTTTTTTCTAAAATCGCTAATCTTCAATCGTTAATCCTAAATCGTTAATCACTTTTTGTTTACCTTATGGTATATTTTCAATGAGTTTGATAGAATTTTTGTAAACCCTTTCACATCGTCGGCTGTCCATGCTTTTACGGTTTCGCCGTATTCGCCAAAACCTGATTTCATCAGGTCGTGTTCCGATTCAATTCCCTGTAATTCAAAACGGTACGGCAACAATTTTACAAAAACTTTTCCGGTAACATTTTCCTGTGTGGCTTCGAGGAAAGTTTCGATGTTTCGCATCACCGGTTCCTGATACATCGCTTCGTGCAAAAACATTCCATACCAGGTCGAGAGTTGATCCTTCCAGTAGGTTTGCCATTTTGTAAGGGTATGTTTTTCGAGTAAGTGGTGTGCTTTTATTGTCAGTAAAGGTGCGGCGGCTTCAAAACCAACCCTTCCTTTAATTCCGATAATCGTGTCGCCCACGTGAATGTCGCGGCCAATGGCATATTTCGACGCTATTTCGTCTAATGCCTGAATGGTTTTCGGACCGTTTTCATACGATTTTCCGTTGATGGTTTTTAACTCGCCTTTCACAAAACCCAGCTCAACAAACCGTTCTTCTGTTGCTTCCAACTGGCTCGGATAAGCTTCTGATGGCAATCCCTTATCCGATGTTAAAGTTTCTTTTCCGCCAACGCTAGTCCCCCACAACCCCTGGTTAATAGAGTATCCCATTTTTGTATAATCTTCAACAACACCATGCTTTTTCAGGTAATCGATCTCCTGCTGGCGGCTTAACATCAGGTCGCGGATTGGTGTGATTATTTCAATTTCGGGGGCAACCACCTGAAAGGCAAGATCGAACCTAATCTGGTCGTTTCCGGCGCCGGTGCTGCCATGTGCAATGTAACCTGCCCCTATTTCCTTGGCATAGTTAATGGTTGCCATTGCCTGAAATACCCTTTCAGAACTCACTGAAATGGGATATGTATTGTTGCGCAAAACATTTCCGAAAACCATGTAGCGGATACATTTTTCATAATATTCGTTTGTTACGTCGATAGTAACATGCTTTTTCGCTCCCAGCCGGTAAGCCCGATCTTCAATAACTTTCAGTTCATTTTCAGAAAAACCCCCGGTATTTGCAATGGCTGTGTAAACCTCAAATCCTTTTTCCTCTTTCAAATATTTAACGCAAAACGAGGTATCCAACCCACCGCTGAAAGCCAAAACCAGTTTTTTATTCATAATAATTAATTTTTAATAATTCGAGTAATTACTCCCAGTCCCCCAAAGCTAATCTTTATACACAATTATAATTTTGAAAAAACAGGAGAATAAAAAATATTGAGCAATCCATTAAAGGGTGTACTTTTATTAAAAGATAGTCATAGCTTTTAATAAAACAGGGCATTAAAAATACGCGACAGCAATTTCCCGCTTTCATTTATTCTACTGTTTGACTTCTTTTTTGAACGCAATTTCGAAGGAGTTAGTTTCCTGATTATATCAAGCAAACTCCTTTTTTTTATGGGTGTTTCTATAGCCTTGTTGTTCTTTTCCCATGCCGGATCATACAACATTCCTGTACAGAGGCATTTGCTGCGATGAGTGCGTGTTAAAATATCGTAGTTTACACAGCTTTTACAGCCGTTCCAAAACTGGTCGTCCATGGTCAGCTCCGAAAAGGTAACCGGTCGGTAACCCAGCTCGTGGTTTATTTTCATTACTGCCAAACCGGTAGTAAGCCCAAATATTTTTGCATCCGGGAATTTCTTTCGCGAAAGATCGAATGCCTTGTATTTAATGGCTTTAGCAAGTCCTAACCCCCTGTATTCGTCAACAACAATTAAACCTGAGTTGGCAACAAAGTTTTTGTTTTCCCAGGTTTCGATGTAGCAAAATCCGGCAAATTTATCCCCATCGAGCGCTATAATAGCTTTTCCTTCTTTTATTTTACCCGTAAGATATTCAAAAGTCCTTCTCGCAATACCCGTCCCACGCTGCTTGGAAGCAATATCAATGGCATCATTGATGACATCAACATATTTGATATGTTCTTCCCTGGCAACTTCAATTTTAACATTTTCAAGTGTTTTCATTCTTTTGTAAAAATTATATTTTGCCTTCGAGTTTTGGCATAATTAAAACCAGTGCATTTATTAAATCAAGTTTCGAGATTCCTTCTTTCATAATTACCAGTATCGTGTCGTCCCCGGCAACAGTTCCTAAAATTTCCCATGGTTCGGCTTTATCAATCACTGCGGCAATGGTGTTTGCATATCCCGGCTGTGTCCTAATAACAGCCAGGTTGCCGGAAAACCGCAAATCCCTGAAACCATCGGCCAGGTAATTCACCTGATTTTTTTCACTGGTTAATGCAGGTTTTGTTTCATCTGAAATAATATAAACGTACCCCTTTACCGGATGAGCAACTTTGGCAACCTGCATTTCTTTCAGGTCGCGTGATAATGTAGCCTGAGTTAATTCGTAACCTTTCGCTTTCAGTTCACCCAATAATTCATCCTGACTGTGTACATTTTCTTTTTGAATTATTTTCCTGATTTCAACCTGTCTTTGTATCCGAAACTTCATTGCGTATTTTTATACATGAGGGCTGCAAATTTATTCATTTTTTAAACTCAGAATGAAAGGAAGAAGAATTATTTATAATTTACTTTATTACCCCGATTGACTTGTATGGAAAAAATATCTTGAATAATAAGGAATAAGGCTAATTTTAGCAAACAAAACTTATTTCAGCATGATATCATCAGCCGGAAGGAAAAGAAATTTGTCAATTCATTTTGACTATCTCCGAATATACTGGGGTTGAATATTCAATAGCCCGCCTTTCTGTTTGCCGTATGCATCCATTAATAAACCGGACGAGCTGGACTATCTGCGGTTCAGCTCCAGGCGCACCTGGGTTTCCAATTCAATTTTTAGCGCTGGGTCAAGGTTAAGCTGGCGTGCAAATTCCGTAAGATAAGAACGTTCCATAAAACTTTCTTCATCCACCATCATAACGCTGGCGATATACATCTCCGCGGCCATTTCCGGAGTTTTTGCAGCCTTGGCTACATCCGCGGGGTCAAGCGGCTTATTAAGCTCGGCTTCGAACCAGCGCCTTAATTCCAAATCATTGGTAAGTTTGCTTAATTCCATGTCTAACAATTGCCGTTCTTTGACATCAACATGGCCATCAGCTTTTGAAGCAGCTACAAGGGCTTTAAGAATTGCCATACTATGTTGCTCAACCTGAGGCTCCGGCAAACGATCAATGGTTTGTGGCGCGTTATGCGCAGTTTGTGCATTTTGGGCCTGCCAATTGCTGTAAGCTTTGTAGGCTATCACACCAAGCGCCGCCAGTCCTCCGTACATTGCCACCTTGCCACCAACCTTACGGGCTTTTTTGTTGCCAAGCAATAAACCAATAGCGCCACCTGTGGCAACCCCTCCTCCAAAACCGGAAAGCAAGCCTCCCAATCCGCCACTTCCCGAAAGGAGGTTTCCAAGTCCGCCCAAAGGCGCATTTACATTATTAGATTGCCCACTTCTGTCCTGCACCGTTCCCTGGCCTGATTTAAGTAACTGATCGAGTATGCTGCTAATATTCATAAACAAACCTCCCCTAAAAATTTATAAAATTTCATTTTTTAATCCACACAATAAAAATACTGTGATAATATATTGGCAAGTTTAATGATATTTTTAATCAATACCATTCGTTAAATATTTTTTAACAAACTGTATTTACCCTCAAAGATTTAACCAGTCTTATGAAATTTCAAAAAACGTAAAATTATGCAGGCAATTCCGAATATTGGCGTAAATTCAGGAATTCAGTTCCTGAGATTGGCGCAATTTTGGGCATTGAAAGGCATCCCGACAATATGTTTAAGGAATATTGCGCTTAATGCAGCTTATTATTTTGGGTGGGGTAAAATGAATGATGTAAATTTTAATTTGCCACCTAAGTATTGTATGTTTGCATAAAACTACCGATACAAGTTTTTATCGATAGAAAAAGTTAAAAGACAATAATTTAGCGCAGGTAATTATGAAGACAGTTACAGTAGAGATAAAAAATGATATTGCATTGAAATTCCTGCATAATCTGGAAAGTCTGCATTTAATAAGGCTTGTGGAAAGTAACCCCACACCAAAAAAGCAAAAGCTTTCCGAACGTTTTGCCGGGTGCCTGACGGCTAAGAGAGCTGATGAACTTCAAACAGAACTTATCCAAATGCGCAAAGAATGGGAAAGAAATTCTTATTAGATACCAATGCGTTTATCGATTTCATGGGAAATAAACTGCCTGAAATTGCAAAAAAAGAACTTGCCAAAATTATTGATGAGGAGATAAATATTTCGGTTATTAATAAAATTGAACTTTTGGGTTTTGAAAAAGTTGACCAGGAGTTAATTGACTTTGTAAGCTTCTCCAATATTTATCAATTGGATGAGACTATTACTGAACTTACTATTGATGTACGCAAAAAATACCGTATAAAATTGCCTGATGCAATAATTGCCGCAACCGCATTACATTATGGTTTTATTTTTGTTACCAACAATACAATGGATTTCGAGAAAATCAAGGACATTAAACTACTGAACCCTTATCATATTTAAGGCTTTCCTGCATTCCTCTTTTAATGGAACCATGCTACGTGGTTAGCCGGAAATTCCGATACACCACTACTTGTGTTTCATTGGAACATCCGGAAACCCCGACCTGTTTTTTATACAAACATGGCATACTTCATTGAAAGTTTTCTGAAAACATGCGGAGTTCTTAGAGAGGTTTTGATAACACTTGCAAATCCTGATTATAAGCGCGTTGTATTGCCCGATTTTTTCTATTTACCTGCTGAAAATATTTTTGTAGTTTTACAGTAAAAATTCACACTATGAATGTGCAGGCACAGAAAGCAATAATACCGCCAAATAAGTAGTCTCTTTTGTTAATAGTTCCTTTTTGTTTGTTTTTAGGTACACAATAAAAAAGACCTATAATTCCGATTATGAGCAAAATGCTCCCTAAAAGTATGTTTTCTGGTTGCATCCAAGTATCAATTATTTATTTATAAACGACTCTATCATTTTGACAGTAAACTGATTCCAACTATTATTAACTCAAAACTGCAATTTTTTAATTAGACTTCACTCTAAAATTAATACAAAAGGTGCAGACTTGTGCCAATAGGGATAAAATTAAAAAAAACTATTTACAACTTGATGCAATCACCTGGAAGCAGGGAAACCCGGCAGTTTGGTGAAGAAATAACTGCACTTAATGCTGCTTACTTTTTTTTATTACAAATAAACTTCTGTATTTTTATTCATCCAATATGAAATTTTATACAATTCTAATTTTGTACAATGCACTTTTCAGATTTATTTCTATTTTTGCCCTGTAAATGATTTTTTTTATCATCATTTATTACTTATATGAGAAAGAGATTAAAACTTCTTATAACAACAGATTGAGGAAAATGCGTTTGAACTTTTTATAAGTCAGGCGCATTTTTTTTAAGTTTAAATTTAAAATATGCTACAATTAAAACAAGCAAAACTGACGCTCGAAGACGGCACCGTGTTCATCGGAAAATCGTTCGGGAGCGAAAAGGCAGTAGCCGGAGAAGTGGTGTTTTACACCGGAATGACTGGCTACCCCGAGAGTTTGACCGACTCATCGTACACCGGGCAGATTCTGGTTTCCACCTACCCGTTGATTGGCAACTACGGGGTGCCGGTAAACCGTATCGAAAATGGGGTCCATGCTCATTACGAATCACACAAGCTGCACATTACCGCACTGATTGTTTCTGATTACTCGTTCGAATTCAGCCACTGGAATGCAGAAAAAAGCCTGGCCGACTGGTTAAAGGAATGGGATGTACCAGGCATTTTCGGAATTGATACGCGGGCCTTAACAAAAATTTTACGTGAGAAAGGATCGCTGCTTGGCAAAATTGAATTCGACGGCCAACCAATTGATTTTTACGACCCCAACAAGGAAAATCTTGTGGCAGTTGCCAGTTGTAAAGAAATTCAGGTTTATGGAAACGGAAAACACAAAGTGGTTTTGATTGACTGCGGCGTGAAAAACAACATCATTCGTTGTTTGCTCAACAGAAATTCAACTGTAACCAGGGTTCCCTGGGATTATGATTTTACGGATGAAAAATTTGACGGTGTATTTATCTCTAACGGCCCCGGCGACCCGGCCTTGTGCGATGTAACCGTTGAAAACATTAAAAAAGTTATAGCTGAAGAAATACCCATTATGGGAATTTGCCTGGGCAACCAGTTGCTAGCCCGCGCCGCCGGAGCAGAAACCTATAAACTAAAATACGGACACCGGAGCCACAACCAACCCGTTTTGTTAACCGGGACCAACCGCTGTTACATTACCCCGCAAAACCATGGTTACGCGGTGGCAACCGAAACACTCCCCAACGATTGGGAACCGCTTTTCACCAACGTAAACGACAACACGAACGAGGGGATCAGGCACAAAACAAAACCGTTTTTCTCAACACAGTTTCATCCTGAGGCTTGGAGCGGGCCTACGGATACCGAGTTTTTGTTCGACGATTTTATTAGAAAAATGAAATAACAACAGCCTCTCTTCCGGCCTCTCTCCTAAGGAGATAGGGGTTTTCAGCCCCTTTGGGGAGGTTAGGAGGGGCTTTATTAATACAACTATGATTAAAACAGACATCAAAAAGGCAATAATCCTCGGATCAGGGGCATTGAAAATTGGCGAGGCCGGCGAGTTCGACTATTCCGGTTCGCAGGCGCTGAAAGCACTGAAAGAAGAGGGCGTGGAAACCATCCTCATTAACCCGAACATTGCTACTATTCAAACTTCGGTGGACATTGCCGATAAAATTTATTTCCTCCCGATTACCCCTTATTTTGTTGAAGAGGTAATTAAAAAAGAGAAACCACAGGGAATTTTACTCGCTTTTGGCGGGCAAACTGCTTTGAATTGCGGAGTGGCATTGTTCAGAACCGGAGTGCTTGAAAAATACAATATCAAGGTTGTTGGTACGCCTGTCCAATCGATAATTGAAACCGAGGATCGCCAGTTTTTTGCCAATATGTTAGCTGAAATTGGCGTTCACACGCCACGGAGCATTTCGGCAGTAAATATGGAAGAAGCGTATGCTGCAGCGCAAAAAGTAGGGTTCCCTATTATTATCAGGGCGGCATATACACTTGGCGGACTTGGTTCAGGGTTCTGTGAAAACAATGAAGAACTTGAAGTTTTGGCCTCGAAGGCATTTTCATATTCGCCCCAGATTTTGGTCGAGGAGTCGATAAAAGGGTGGAAAGAAGTTGAATACGAAGTGGTCCGCGACAAATACGACAACTGTATTACGGTTTGCAACATGGAAAACTTCGACCCGCTGGGAATTCATACCGGTGAAAGCATTGTGGTTGCACCATCGCAAACACTTTCCAATTCTGAATATCATAAACTGCGTTCCGTTTCGATAAAAATTATTCGCCGTGTTGGGGTAGTGGGCGAATGCAATGTACAATTTGCACTCGATCCGTTTTCTGAAGACTACCGGGTAATCGAGGTAAATGCGCGTTTATCGCGTTCATCGGCGCTTGCATCAAAAGCAACGGGCTACCCGTTGGCATTTGTGGCTGCAAAGTTAGGGCTGGGCTATGGTTTACATGAACTTAAAAACTCGGTTACAAAAGTAACCACCGCCGCTTTTGAACCTGCCCTCGACTATTGCGTTGTAAAAATTCCGCGCTGGGATTTGACCAAATTTGTGGGAGTGTCGAAAAACCTTGGAAGCTCAATGAAAAGTGTGGGCGAAATTATGGCCATTGGCCGCAGTTTCGAGGAAGCCATTCAGAAAGGAATCAGAATGATTGGTTTGGGGATGCACGGTTTTGTTGCCAATAAAGAGGAAATCAGCATTAATGGAATTGACGATGAACTGACCAACCCTACCGACCGCCGTATTTTTGCCATTGCCGAAGCATTCAATAAAAACTATACAGTTGATGAAATTTACGATAAAACAAAAATCGACCGCTGGTTTTTGCAGAAACTGAAAAATATTTTCGAACTGAAAAATGAACTTGAAACCATACAATCGCTGGAAGAATTGCCCACTGAACTTTTGAAAATGGTTAAACAGGCTGGTTTTTCCGATTTCCAGATTGCCCGTTTAGTCCTAAAAAGTTCCAACAAAAACATCAACGACGACCTTATTCGCGTTCGCAACCACCGGAAAACCAAAGGAATCATACCCTTTGTTAAACAAATTGATACGCTGGCCGGCGAATACCCGGCTCAAACCAATTACCTTTACCTTACCTATCACGGGACAGAACACGATATCGAATTTAACCACGATAATAAAAAGGTGATTGTGCTTGGATCTGGCGCTTACCGTATCGGCAGCTCAGTGGAATTCGACTGGTGCAGTGTAAATGCAGTAAAGACCATTCATAAGGAGGGTTACCGTTCAATAATGATTAACTACAATCCCGAAACTGTAAGTACCGATTATGATACCTGCGACCGGTTATATTTCGACGAGCTTACTTTTGAGAGGGTAATGGATATAATCGACCTTGAAAATCCTCACGGAGTAGTGGTTTCAATGGGTGGACAGATACCAAACAATCTGGCTATGAAACTATACAGGCAGAATGTACCTGTTTTGGGTACATCGCCGGTAAAAATTGACAATGCCGAAGATCGCGAAAAATTTTCCTCACTTCTTGACAGGCTAAAGATCGATCAGCCGCGCTGGGCAAGACTTTCAACCATTGAAGAAATTCACAGGTTTGTTGATTTGGTTGGTTATCCGGTACTTATCCGCCCATCATATGTTTTATCGGGCGCGGCAATGAACGTGGTTTCAAATGCCGAGCAGCTTGAGCATTTTCTCGAAATGGCTGTAAACGTATCAAAAGAACATCCGGTTGTTGTGAGTGAATTTATTGAGGAAGCCAAGGAAATTGAAATCGATGCAGTTGCAAATAAGGGAGAGATGGTTGCTTACGCCATTTCTGAACATGTTGAATTTGCCGGTGTACATTCGGGAGACGCCACCATTGTTTTTCCGCCTCAGAAATTATACATCGAAACCATCAGGAGGATTAAAAAAATTGCCCGGGAAATTGCAAGGAACCTCGAAATAACCGGCCCGTTCAACATTCAGTTCCTGGCTAAAGATAACGATATTAAGGTTATTGAATGTAACCTGCGTGCATCGCGAAGTTTTCCGTTTGTATCGAAAGTAATGAAATTGAACCTGATCGAAATTGCGACAAAAGTAATGCTCGGTATCCATGTTCAAAAACCGGACAAATCGCTGTTTGAACTGGATTATGTTGGGGTAAAAGCACCTCAGTTTTCGTTTGCAAGGTTACTGAATGCCGACCCTGTTTTAGGTGTTGATATGGCATCAACCGGCGAAGTTGGCTGCATTGGCGAAAATTATTACGAAGCAATTCTTAAAGCAATGCTTTCGGTAGGATATAGAATACCGGTAAAAAATGTTCTTATTTCATCAGGCCCATCGCGGGGAAAAATTGAACTGCTCAACAGCGCCAAAATGATGCGCGAACGGGGTTATAACATTTTTGCCACCGAAGGGACAAACCGGTTTTTTACTGAAAATGGCGTTGAAAACACTTTGCTCCACTGGCCCGACGAAGCAAATCAATTGCCAAATACCATCGGTTTTATTAAGGAAAAGAAAATTGACCTGATTATTAATATCCCCAAGAATTATACGAGCCGCGAGTTGAAAAACAACTATATAATCCGGAGGAGCGCCATCGATTACAATATTCCGCTTATCACCAATTCGAGGGTGGCCAGCGCATTTATTTATGCCATTTGCAAATACGCAATAGAAGATATTTCGATTAAAAGCTGGGACGAATATTAGACTGATAATATAATTTGAAAAAGCACCAACTCAACGCTGGTGCTTTTTTATTTCATACTATTGCTGTTTATAAAATATAAACCTCGCCTGCCCCATAACGGGAGGTGAGTTTAACCTCGAACCGCGTTGTTAATGGTTGCATCGATTCGTATGCAATTTCGAGGGTGTTATTTTCTTTTGAAATATGGCTAAGGAAAACACATTTTAAATTTTCCCCGGCATGGTTGTGCAATAAATCAAAAGCCTGTTTATTCGATAAATGACCAACACCCGACGCAACGCGCTGTTTTAAAAACCAGGGATAACTTCCTTCCCACAACATTTTTTCATCGTAATTGCTTTCCAGAAAAAGGCCGTCGCAAACGCGCAAATGTTGTGTTACATTTTCACTCTGTTCGCCAATGTCGGTAAAAACGCCAATGTTTTTTTCTTTATATTGAACCCTGAAAGAGCAGGGTTCCGATGCATCGTGTTTTTTTAAAAAACTATAAACGGTAAATTCACCAACCTCAATTTTATCGCCCGGGTTAAAAAACTTTGGAACATCGGGCCTTTGATTTTTGTATGCGTTGTAGTAAGTTCGGGGCGTAATGTAAACAGGCACGCGCATCACCTTTCCAAATACCCGGGCCCCCGAAAGGTGGTCGCTGTGTTCGTGGGTAATAAAAACGGCTTTTATTTTCATTGGATTCAGAGAACGATCTTTTAACCGCTGAACGATTTGTTTTGCCGAAATACCGGCATCGATTAAAACTGCGTCTTTTTCATTGCCTATATAATAGCAATTCCCGTTACTCCCCGATGCAATAGCACAAATCTCAAGCATTTACTGTTTTTTGGATGGCGAAAATAACTAAAAATAACCCGACCCATCCCAGCAATGGGTACAAACCTTTTCCTTGGGCAAACCAATTGCATCGGTTAAATCGTGTAACTTTTGAAATTTCAGCGTAGTAAGACCCAGGTTTTTCCTGATTCTTTCCACCATATTGTTGTATTCAACTGAACCTGGATCCGAATATTTCATCAAATCAACATCTTCTGTTCCCTCCAACTGACTGATTGCTGTCCGGGTTGCCAATTCAAGTGTTTTTTTCGATCTTGAAAAATTCAAAAATTCACACGAGTAAGTTAACGGAGGACAAGCAATCCGCATGTGTACTTCTACTATTCCTTCGGCATGTAAATCGCGGGTATTGTCTTTTAGCTGCGTACCACGCACAATTGAATCGTCAAGAAAAATCCCGCGTTTTCCTTTAATAATGGCAGGATTTGGAATAAGTTTCATTTTTGCCACAAGGTCGCGTTTCAACTGGTTTTGCGGCATAAAACTGCGTGGCCAGGTTGGGGTATATTTTGCGTAAGGCCGCATATATGGAATTTTAGCCTGGTTACTGTACCCAATTGCATGCCCGATACCCGAATCGGGAATTCCGGCAACAAAATCGGCATCCACATTATCGTTTTTTGCCAGCGCCGCACCACAACGGTAGCGGGCTTCTTCCACATTAATCCCTTCGTAATACGATGGCGGATATCCGTAATAAACCCAAAGAAATGCGCAAACCTGCATTTTTAGGTTGGGCCTTCGAATCTGTTCGTATCCTTCAGCGGTGATTCTTACAATTTCGCCAGGCCCCAAAAACTTTTCAATATCATAGTTGAGGTTGGCAAACGAGCAGGTTTCTGAAGCAACTGCAAAACCATGACTGTTCTTTCCGATTATCACCGGGGTGCGGCCCAGTTTATCGCGGGCGGCAATTATCATTTTTTCGGTGAGGATTAAAATGGAACACGAACCTTTTATTTTATTGAAAACATTTTCAATACCCGAAATAAAATCTTCACCATCAGCAATTAACATAGCAATCAATTCCGTGGGATTTACACTTCCCTGGCTGGTTTCTGAAAATGTATGATGATTTTGCAGCATTTCCTCTTCCAGTTCATCGGCATTCACAATTTTGCTTACGGTTGAAATGGCAAACTTTCCGAGATGGGAGTTTGCCACAATGGGCTGCGCTTCGGTATCGCTTATAACGCCAATACCTGAATTTCCTTTGAAACTAACAAGATCGTTTTCAAACTTGGTACGAAAATAACCATCCTCCAAACTGTGAATCGCCCTTTGAAAACCATCGTTCGGATTGAAAAAAGCCAAACCCGCACGTTTAGTACCTAAATGTGAATGATAATCGGTGCCATAAAAAACAGGAGAAACACAATCATTTTTTGAAATGCAGCCAAAGAATCCGCTCATAAATTTATGGGTTTTGAAAATTGATTTTGAAAACCTAAAAATATTGGTTTTACATCTGAAAAATTAAATTACATGCAACAGGTTTTCAACAAACTGCCAACAGGTTCCGGCAGGTTTAAAACTTTTTGTCGATTGCATCCGATATTTTTATATTGAAGGTTGAACCGGATTGTTATTTTACCAGTTTAGAAATGGCTTTAAATTCGGGCGCAGCCGATGAACGTGTAAGTTCGAACAGTATGGATTCGTAAGATGCCATCATAATATTTTCGTGCCTGAAACGCTCTTTTGCCATTTCAATATTTTCTTTGGCCCGCGACGAAACACAATCCATTACCACAATCGGATTAAAGCCCGATTCTTTCAAATCAACCGCCGTTTGCAACACACAAACATGCGCTTCAATGCCACAAATAATAATGTCACGGGCTCCGGTTCCGTTCAGTTTTTGAATTACAACCGGACTGTCGCAGCAACTGAAACCTCGTTTTTCAACAAAGCTGAAATCAGGAATAACTGACTTTAACCCCGGCACTGTTTCTCCCAAACCTTTGGTATATTGCTGGGTTACCAGTAAAGGGACTTTTAATTCTGATAAACCCTGTATTAAAATCTGACAGTTTTTAAGCAGTGTTTCCCTTTCGTGCATTGCAGGGGCCAATCGCTCCTGGATATCGATGATTAAACCGGTGGTAAATTCTTTAGTAATTCGCATAATATTTTTTTTGCCTCCCCTAAATCCCCTCCAATAGAGGGGACTAAAATATCGTTTTAAATGAAATTTTTCTTTTAATATTCAGCATTTAAATACACTGAACTTCTTATCCCCCCTCCCTTGGAGAGGGCTGGGGAGTGGCCGCTGCCTGCGCCCTCGATTTATCGCCCAAATAGCCGCCATGATGCCGTTTTGCATAATCTCCGGCTGTAAACCCTATTTTATTTATCATCGAAACCACAAGCGCATCGCCAATTACAGTCATTACCGTGGTTGACGTGGTGGGGGTTAAACCCAGCGGACAAACTTCCTGCGGGTTTCCGGTATTGATAAAAACATCGGCCTTCCGGGCAAGAATTCCGTCGGGATTGCCCGAAATAACAATAAGCGGCAAATTGGGATGTAAATTACCTGCCAGTTCAACCAGTTCAATAATCTCGCGTGTTTTTCCCGAGTTTGAAATCAGCAGTAATATATCGTTATTTTGAACGACACCCAAATCTCCGTGCTGCGAATCGCTTGGGTGCAAGAAAACGGCCGGCGTGCCCGTTGAACTGAATGTTGTTGCAATATTGGCCGCAATCTGGCCAGCTTTTCCCATGCCACTGACCACCAGTTTTCCGTTTTGCCGATGCACTTTGCTGTAAATAAATTCTATAGCTTTCGAGAAACTGTCGGTTACCGGAATATTTTTGATTGCCTGTGCTTCGTGCTCAATAACTTTTCTAATTGCATCTTCCATATTCATAATTTTTTATTGCAAAACTAACCGAAAAATCAGCCGGTATAAACAATGTTTATATTTTTAAACTTTTCTTATGGTTCGCAGGGATGCAAGCAAGCTGAAACGTGCTGAAAAATCATAAAAAAACTAACATATTGATAGGTATAGATTTTTAAATATTTGTTACTTTTGGCCGTTATTTTTTTGACTTCTCAATAAAATTTATTGTATAACTGTTCTCCGGTAAATTTGGCCAAAAGTGAAATTTTTTGCGGATTCTGTTAAACCATAAGATTTAAACAAATTAAAATATGAAAATTCACGAATATCAGGCCCGAAATTTATTCAAAAAATACGGTATCCCAGTGCCGGATGGTGTTGTATGCCACTCCATTGAAGATGTAAGGGAAAAAATTCCGAACGATGACAAACTCCGGGTAATAAAAGCACAGGTCCACGTTGGTGGCCGTGGAAAAGCAGGTGGTGTTAAACTCGCCCGCACCAGGGAAGAAGCAATTGAAAAAGCAGGACAAATACTTGGTATGGATATCAAAGGGCTTACTGTTGAAAAAGTGCTGGTGGCAGAAGCCGTAGATATCGAAAAAGAGTTTTACGTAGGTTTAATAAACGACCGGAATTCAAAATCGGTAACCCTGATGGCCAGCGCCGAAGGGGGTGTTGATATTGAGGAAGTCGCCAAAACATCACCAGAAAAAATTATAAAATTGTCCATCGATCCAACATTGGGATTAATGGACTGGCAAGCCCGCAAAATAGCGCTTCAACTGATGAATGATCCGGCACAAATCAGGCAGGCTGCCTCTATTTTATCTAAACTTTACAAATTATATATTGAGACCGACGCCTCGCTCGCCGAAATCAATCCGCTGGTTTTAACACCTGATAAAAGGGTCCTGGCCATCGACGGAAAAATGAATTTCGACGATAACGCATTGTTCCGCCAGTCAGAAGTGCTTGCCATGCGCGAGGTAACACCCGACGAACAAAAAGAGATTGATGCCAGTGAAAAAGGCTTGTCTTACATTAAACTCAATGGCAATATCGGTTGTATGGTCAATGGTGCAGGTTTGGCAATGGCAACCATGGACATGATTAAACTTTACGGTGGCGAACCAGCCAATTTTTTGGATATTGGAGGATCTTCAAACCCTCAAAAGGTAATTGATGCCATGAATATCTTGTTGAGCGACACCAGTGTTAAAGCAGTGATGATCAATATTTTCGGTGGAATTACCCGTTGTGACGACGTTGCACGCGGTTTGGTTGCTGCTTTAAAGTCAATTCATACTGATATGCCCATTGTGGTCCGTTTATCTGGAACCAACTCAAGGGAAGGGCTGGAAATCATTAAAGAGTTTGGGTTACCAACAGTTTCAACCATGAGCGAGGCAGCCAAAAAAGCCATTCAGTTAAGTAAAAGGAAAGTTTAGGTTTAACGTTTAGGATAATAAAATGAGCATACTGATCAATAAAGATACAAAAGTGATTGTACAGGGAATTACCGGTCGCGACGGCGCTTTCCACACATCAAAAATGAAAGATTACGGTACCAACATTGTTGGCGGAATTTCACCCGGGAAAGGCGGCAGCGATGTTGGAGGGATACCTGTTTTCAACACGGTGGGGGAAGCGGTGAAGGCCACTAATGCCGAAGCCTCTGTAATATTTGTACCGGCGCCATTTGCCGCCGATGCCATTCTGGAAGCCAGTTTTGCAGGTGTTGGGCTGGTCATTTGTATCACTGAGGGCATTCCGGTTCAGGATATGATTAAAGTTACTCCAATCTTGAAACAAAACGGCACAAAACTGATTGGGGCAAATTGTCCGGGATTAATCACCCCCGGTGAATGTTTAATCGGCATACTTCCATCAATGATTTTTACACCCGGAAACATTGGCTTTATTTCGCGTTCAGGTACACTTACTTACGAGGTGGTGAATATGCTTACAGAAGCTGGATTGGGACAGACTACCTGCGTGGGTATTGGTGGCGATCCGGTTTCGGGCCTCTATTACAGGGATTTGCTCGAAATGTTTGAAAACGACCCTGCCACCGAAGCTGTTGTTTTAATTGGCGAAATTGGCGGCGATGCCGAAGAACAAGCAGCGCAGTATATAAAAGTCCACATGAAAAAACCGGTTGTGGCATTTATCGCAGGCCAGTCAGCCCCTGCCGGAAAAAGAATGGGTCATGCAGGCGCAATTATTTCGAGCGGATCGGGTACTGCCGAAGAAAAAATTAAAGCATTTACCGCCGCCGGAGTTCCGGTTGCCAAAGAACCAGGAGAAATCCCTGGATTGGTAAAGCAAAAACTGGGATTGTAAGTTGTTGTTGCAGATTCCTTTCTTTTATTAACAGGAAAAGGATTTCGAAAAATACATCAAAACCGAAAAGGGATGTTTCAGTTGAAATATCCCTTTTCGTTTTTGTCAAACGCTGTTGACAGCTAATTCAATTTTGAAAAATATTGTCAATTTTACTTCAGTTTAAAATCTCTTTAATCTTCCAGCATTTAACCCGAATTTTACTGATTATTGCACCTTCGGGCAGACAGGAATAAACCCCTACCTTCACACTCCAGATTGGCCCCATTTCTTTGGTAAGATAATCGTTTTGGTTAATTTTTTTGTTCATTGTTTTCTATGTTTATTGTTCTCTTTACATTCCGGGTTTAATGGTATATCCCCTCAATTCAATGGCCTTTTCAATTTGGGCCAATTCAATTTCATTTGCGTTGAATGATACAACCGCAGTGGAATCATTCATACTAACAACCACCGATTCAATTCCTTCCAGTTCATTCACCCCTTTTGTTACAGAAGTAACGCACATATCGCAATGCATCCCACCGATATGAATGGTAGTTTCAACAACCTGTTCCGGTTGTGCCCCGGTTTTTTCTTCCTTTATATTTTTATTTCCTGACCGACAGGAAATAAAAACAAGAATGATAAACAGATAAAACAAATTCTTCATGATTTACACTTTACGGTTAATTATTTACTTTTTTTTGAACTCCGCAAAAAACCGGAAAATTCCAACAAATAATATTCCAAAAGACACGCTATTTTGTTTTTGTGAATAATTTAAACCAGTTCATAACAATTGGGGCTAAAATCTTATCATTCCCTGCACCCGCCTGGCTCAT
This sequence comes from Prolixibacteraceae bacterium, assembly GCA_009773765.1. GTDB lineage: Bacteria > Bacteroidota > Bacteroidia > Bacteroidales > Prolixibacteraceae > Draconibacterium. Next base: position 20,533 of record WTWZ01000031.1, read on the forward strand.
AACCTGTTTCGGTTTACTATATAAACGAACCTTATTTCAGCGCTTCCAATGCCTTATTGTAATCAGGTTCATCCACGATTTCAGGCACCTGCTGATTGTACACAACTATTCCTTGTTCATCAAGCACAACAACTGCCCTGGAAAGTAATCCCTGAAACGGGCCATCAACAATTTCCAATCCGTAATTTTTACCAAAACCGCCGGTTGCAAAGTCTGAAAGTGGTACCACGTTTTCAATACCTTCGGCTCCGCAAAAACGGTTTTGCGCAAAAGGTAAATCGCGCGAAATGCAAAGCACTTTAGTGTTTTCAAGCCCGGCTGCCAGTTTGTTGAAATTGCGGACAGAAGCAGCACAAGTTCCGATATCGAGACTTGGGAAAATATTTAAAACAAGTTTGCCCCCCTTAAAATCTGAAAGGCTTACCCGAGATAAATCGCCTTTTACCAGCGAAAAATCCTTTGCTTTTTCACCCACTTTTGGTAGCTCTCCAATTGTATTAATCTCATTTCCTCTTAATGTAATTTTTGCCATAATAATTCAATTTTAATTTTGATTTTTAACTAAAATAAAAAACAGATTTCTTGTGTTATTGTTGAGTAAAAACGAAAAATGTTTCAGTTGAAATCAAATCCAACCGTAACTTTTAAATAGTTTTAACCACTCTTCGAAATTGAACGGAATTCGGGTGGTTAAAACAAGCCATCTACAGACAGATAACGTTCCCCATGATCGTATGAGAATGTCAGAATTCGCGAACCTGATGGTATTTCCTTGATTTTTTTTGCCACTGCTGCCAGAGAAGCGCCTGAAGAAATCCCAACAAACAAACCTTCGAGCTTAGCTGCCTTTTGGGTATATTCAAATGCTTCGTCCCTGCCAATCTGAATAATCCCGTCAAGAACTTCAGTATGCAGGTTTTTGGGGATAAAACCTGCGCCAATTCCCTGAATCGGGTGCGGGCCGGGAGTTCCGCCACTAATCACGGGGCTTGCTTCGGGTTCGACAGCAAATACTTTAATATTTGGGAATTTTTGTTTTAAGACTTCCCCAACACCCGAAATATGGCCACCCGTTCCGACCCCGGTAATCAGGTAATCAAAACCTTCAGGAAAGTCGGCTAAAATTTCCTGCGCGGTAAAATCCCTGTGAACTGCGATGTTTGCCGGATTGTCGAATTGTAACGGTATCCAGGCATTTTCAATTTCTGCTGCCAATTCTTCAGCCCTGGCAATAGCGCCTTTCATACCTTTTTCCCTGGGTGTGAGCACAAGTTCGGCCCCCAATGCCGACAGCACTTTACGTCGTTCAATACTCATCGACTCGGGCATGGTTAAAATCAACCTGTATCCTTTAACCGCAGCAACAAGCGCAAGGCCAATTCCAGTGTTTCCCGATGTAGGTTCTATAATCACCGAACCGGCATTTATGATTCCCCTTTTCTCGGCATCTTCCACCATCGAAAGTGCGATCCTGTCCTTAATACTTCCCCCTGGATTTGTTTTTTCAACTTTCATCCAGACTTCATAATCAGCAGGATAAAGGCGGTTAATCCGAACATGTGGCGTGTTGCCAATAGTTTCCAAGATGTTTTGAGCTTTCATAATTTAAAATTAAAATCGGTTAAAAAATTAAAAAGGCCTTCCTGATTTTAGGAAAGCCTTTCATATATTATAATTAAATTGTTTCTTTTAATTAACATTTAAAACACTTTCCTGCCGTCCGCAGCGGCAGCAACATATTAAGTTGTATTTACTTGTTTTTTTCATTGTTTTGCAAACTTAACAAAAAATCAGAGAAAAAGTTTTACAGGTATTAATTTTTATACCTCAGCCATTTAAACAACTCTTTCAGGTTTATTTTTTTGCCGTACATTAAAAGCCCAATCCGGTAAATTTTTGCAGCGGCGGCAATTGCCCCAATGGTAGTCAGAACCAAAAGGAACATCGAAAGTAAAAGTTCCCAGGTTGGAATTCCGTAAGGAATCCTTGCCATCATTGCCACGGGCGAAGTTAGCGGAATAATGGAAAACCAGAATGCAACCGGCCCTTCCGGATTCCGGGCAATTGGAAACAGTACCATAATGGATAAAATCAGGGGTATTGTAACCGGAAAAACCATTTGCTGCGAATCCTCTTCGTTATCGACAGCCGCGCCAACCGCGCCAAGCAGCGAACTGTAAAGAAGATATCCTACGAGAAAATAAAAAATAAAAGTAAAAAGGATAAGTGGAATATTCAGGTTGCCAATCATTTCCATAACTTCCAAAACCTTATTTGGTTCAGCAACCTGCGCCATCGCGGGGTTCATCTGCTGCTGGCTTTCCATGATACTCTGCCCCATTTGTTGTGCCGATTCGGGAGTAAAAAATCCCTGGGCAACCATTAATACTACCATTCCCAAAACTATCCAGATAGCTACCTGCGTTAATCCAACCAAAGCAGTTCCGATAATTTTGCCGGCCATTAATTCGTAAGGTTTTACTGATGATATAATTACCTCGATAATACGGCTTTTTTTCTCTTCCATTACACTCCGCATTACCGTTGCCCCATACATGAAAACAAAAAAGTAAATGATAAAACCCATGGCATAACTTGCAACAAATGCAATGGCCGATGAGCTTTTCTGTGTTTCCCCGGTAACTGAAACTTTTAAGGTGCTTAACCTGATGCTGGTTTTAGTGTTCGACAACCTTTCTTCCAAATCAGGTATTCCGGTTTCGTTGATTATTTTTTGCCGTTTGTCATTCTCAATATACCGGCTCAGTTTGCGCTCTATTTGTTCATTTAATTCAAAAGGTACCTGTTTTTCAGAAATCAACTGCGCTATGTTATTGGTATAAATATCATTCGGAATATAAAGTAACGCATAGAATCCGCTCCCTTTCATGTTGCTTTTCAGTTGTTCATATTCTTCTTTTGGAATGAATTTATATTTTGTCATGCCTTCTTCACCAAGCTCGTTGAGAAACAAAGAAGATTCGTCGAAAACTGCAATTGTACGTTCTTTTTTATCGTTATTAATTGATAAAAATATAACCAGGGCAAATACTCCGGCAAACAAAAACGGGACAAGCAAAGTCAGAATAATAAACGATTTCTTTTTAACCCTTTTCAGGTATTCATTCTTTAATATTAGTACTGTTTTGTTCATCTTTTGATTTTTTTTTCGAATTACAATCTCGTGTTAATTTTTCTTCATTTCTCCCCTTCGGGGAGATTAAGAGGGGCTTGTTTATTTGCCTCTTCAACTGCCCTGATAAATACATCGTTCATGCTCGGTATTTTCTCTTCGAACGAAAGAATTTCAGACACGGGAATTAATGCCTGGATTAAATCGTTGTTTGATTTACCGTGCGAATATTCAACTGTTATTTGATTTATACGGTTGTTTTCCACGTGGCCCAAAATCTTAAACTGATTGTTTAACACTTGATTCACCACATTGAAACTTCCTTTGTATTTTATTTCAAAGACATTCGATTTGTAACGTTCGCGAATTTCATCGGTCTGCCCGTCAACAATTTTAACCGATTTGTTAATAAGAGCAATATGGTCGCACAATTCCTCAACAGATTCCATGTTGTGGGTCGAGAAAATAATAGTTGCGCCATCTTCCCGAAGTTGTAAAATTTCCTGTTTCAAAAGGTTGGCATTGATTGGGTCGAAGCCACTGAACGGTTCATCAAAAATCAGCAATTTGGGTTGATGTACTATAGTTGTAATGAACTGCACTTTTTGCTGCATCCCTTTCGAAAGTTCCTCGATGTTTTTGTTCCACCAACTCATGATTTCAAATTTCTCAAACCATTTTTTCAGGTTTTTAACCGCGTCATGACGGCTCATTCCTTTCAACTGTGCCAGATAAATGGCTTGCTCGCCTATCTTCATTTTTTTGTAAAGGCCTCTTTCTTCAGGTAAATACCCGATATGTTCAATATCGGCCCGGGTCATTTGCCTCCCTTCCAGAAAAACTTCTCCGCTGTCGGGCGCTGTAATCTGGTTGATTATCCTGATTAGAGTTGTTTTACCCGCTCCATTTGGGCCGAGCAACCCAAAAATGCTTTGTTTGTTAACTGAAATGCTCACGCCGGTTAATGCTTTTGTATCGGCAAAAACCTTGTTTACATTTCTGGCACTGAAAATTTCCATGGAATTAAGTTTTGGCAAATAAGTATTGTTTTAATTTGCCAAATTACAAGTTTGATTTTAAAATCGTTTACAGAATGCTGAAATATTAACTATGACTTTATTTTTCGGATATTTTAATCCTAATTTTTGAGATTCATTTTTTCAGAAAAAGTAAAACTGCCCTGACTTTGTTACAAAGAATTGACAAAACTGGGTTGACTTTGTTACAAAGAATTACTAAAACTGGGTTGACTTTGTTACAAAGAATGTTTATATTTGCCTTGACTTTGTTACAAATAATGAACAAATATGAGTTTTAAAAGACATATTTTGAGGGAGTTGGACTACTGGAGGTCAAGTGTGTTCAGAAAGCCACTCGTTCTGAGAGGTGCGAGGCAGGTTGGAAAGACAACTTTAGTAGGACAATTTGCATCAAAATACAAATACAGCATATTTTTAAATCTTGAAAAAGAGGCGGACAAATTTTACTTTGAGGAGTACGATGATGTAAAAACCATCGTTGAAATGCTTTTCATTGCAAAAAACATCGCTTACAAATCGCTTGGTGAAACGCTGTTGTTTATTGATGAAATCCAGGAATCGCCCAAAGCAATAGGGCTGTTGCGTTATTTTTATGAAGAGTTACCCAATTTGCACGTTATTTCGGCTGGATCGCTTTTGGAGTTTGCTTTAAAAAAAGTAAAAAGTTTTCCGGTTGGAAGAGTAGAATTTTTATACCTGCACCCCTTAAATTTTGCTGAATATCTGGAAGCAATTGGGCACGAAGTTGCAATTGAACAACTTCACAAAATTCCGATAAATCCTTTTGCTCATCAAACACTTATGAAGCTGTTTAATAATTATGCTATTTCGGGTGGAATGCCTGAGGCAATAAAAGTATATCTGCAAAACAGAAGTATGGCCGATTTGCCCCGGATTTATGAAAGTATTTGGGGAACTTACAAAAACGATGTGGAAAAATATACTACCAACGATACTGAATGGAAAGTAATCAGGCACATTATAAACACAGCTCCACTTTATGTTGACCAGCGCGTAAAATTCCAAAATTTTGGCAATTCGAATTACAAGTCGCGGGAAGTCGGCGATGCAATGCGGAATTTGGACGATGCGAAAATCATTCAATTAATTTATCCAACAACCGATGTTGAGATACCTGCAAAACCCGATTTGAGAAAATCGCCCCGCCTTCAGTTCCTGGATACCGGAATTCTCAACCATTCGTTGGGCATTCAGGGACAAATGCTTGGTGTTGATGATTTAAGTAATGCTTTTAAAGGGGCAATTATTCCACACATCATTACACAGGAACTGATTTCGCTGAACACATTTAGTGATAATAAACCCAATTTTTGGGTGAGGGATAAAAAACAGGCATCATCAGAAGTTGATTTGGTTTTTTCGTACAAGGACAAACTTATTCCTATTGAAATTAAATCAGGACCAACAGGTAATTTAAAGTCGCTGCATCAGTTTGTTGAAAACACCAACCATCCTTATGCTGTGCGTATTTATGCAGGAGAATTTCGAATCGAAAAAGTGCAAACACCACAAGGGACTCCCTACATCTTAATGAACCTCCCTTATTATTTAGGAACAAAAATCCCTGAATATATTCAGTATTTCATTGAAAACCATTCGCTTTAAAAGATTTAAAAATGGTGGTGCAAACTCTCTTTGAGGTATGGGTGGTTTTTGGGCACAAGGCTTGCTTTTGCCAGCCAGGTGGCAACTACCCAGGCAAAAAGTCCGAGATAACCCAGGAATGTGCCGATTTCGAGCAGCCCAAATTTGGCCTCGTGAACTACGGAAGGCCAGATAATGTAATACAGCTCGGTATATTGCCCAATCATTAACAAGATGATTACAGGTGTTATAAACATTTTGCTCCGCGAAGTTTTGCGCGGCATTAAAACCAAAAATGGTATTAACCAGTTAATGATAATGTTTGCATAAAACAGCACTTCGTATGCCCCGTGCCAGCGTTTCACAAACCAAATGGTTTCCTCGGGGATATTTCCGTACCAGATAATCATGAATTCGGCAAAATTAAAATAGCCCCATACGATGCTCGACATAAATATATATCGTGTAAAATCGTGCAGGTGACTTCGGTTGAGATCCTGTAACTTTCCGGTTTTGTACAATATTATTACAATCAAAGTAATTATTGAGGAGCCGTGCATGAACGCGGCAATAAAACTTTTTGCGGCAAAAATGGTACTGAACCAATGCGGATCGAGGGATTTGAGCATATCGACAGCAAAAAACGAAAAGGTAATGGCAAGCACAAAAATTAAAACCCTTGAATACATCTCAGATTTTTCGAAATAAACCATACCGCCAACCTCGTCTTCTTTTAACGAAAACTTCCTCAGCAGTTTCGTCAGTAAAATCCAGGCGCCAAAAAACAGAACTACCCTTGCAAAAAAGAAAGGTATGTTCAGGTAAGGCATTTTGTGTTGCAACAGTGGGTCGTTCTGGACCACATCTTCGTGTGTCCATTCGAATATAGAATGCATCCCAAAAAACATCAGGAGAAAAAACACCGCTGCAAAAGGAATGTATGCAACCATCGCTTCGGGAACCCTTTTAAACATTGCCGACCAGCCCGATTGGGTAATATACTGGATAGCCCCGAAAAATGCAGCGCCAACAGCCAGCGATAAAAAATAGTAGTTGTTCAGCAAATAGTTGGCCCAGGTACGTTTTGCATCGAACGCAAAACCCAAGGCAAAGGAAACCACGCCTATGCCAATTAAAACATAGGTAAGCAATTTAAAATTTTTTGATACAACGAGTTGGTCTTTCATTACCGGCTATTTTTTTTGAAGTCCCTAAATTCTTATTTCTGTAATACCTGTTTAATGTACATGGCAATTTTCCACCGATCTTCAGGGGTAATCATTGAACCATGTTCGCCCATAATCCCCCAACCAACTGTTATCACGTGGAAAATGTCGGCTTCGGGGTTTGCCCTCATTTTTTCGCTGATTAAACTGGCCGGCGGATAGGTGTATTTTTTATTTACAAACAATGCTCCCTGCCCGTCGCCCTTTTCACCGTGGCACTGCATACAGTAAATGCCATAAGCTACTTTGCCGCGTTCAAGGTTTGCAGCAGTGTTTTCAATTTCATTTACCAGTATTTTTGCAGCAAGCGCCCTGTCTTCATCTGTTTTCTGATACATGTAAGGCATAAATCCTCGTGGAATAGTTCCTTCGACCGGGGGCTGCAATGTTTTTCCATCGGCAAAAACCGGATTGGGGGAGTAAGTTTCGTATGCTTGCGAATTAATCATATCTCCAGCATAATCCCATCCTGTTGTGCGGCGGTTATAATCGCATGATGAAAGAAAAAGGCCTGCAAATAAAATCATTGAAAATATTTGTAAAGGGCATTTCCCAAACAAACAAAATGAAACCTGGTTTTTTGTCGCAATACTCATATCTTTTAGTCTAAAATCTTTTATCATTCAATTTCACCAAATTCAGAAATGATTGAATTAATGGCTTCTGCATTATTTCCTAAACTGTCTTTGTCAATTACCATAACAAACCGGTCGTCGGTGGCACGTTCATGAATAATTTCCGGAACTTTCCCCGGGAAAATTTTCGCACGCGCTGAAAAGGTAAAAAGTGTAAGAATAGTAATGGAAAGGATTGTAGTAACAATTGTTACAACAATGAATGACGGGAAGGCGTTAAACGGTTTTCCGCCGTAATTCAACGGCCAGTCGAAAACCGCAGCGTAAGTCATAAAGGCCAAAACCCCTATTGCTGAAAACAACCCGAAAAAGAAAGCGGCATGAGATATGCGGGTTTTATTGCCCATCCCTTCCAGAATTTCGTGTACCGGATAAGGAGTATAAACTTCAACAGGCAAAATACCTTTTTCCTTAACTTTTTCAAAAGCTGAAACCAGACTTTCTTCGTCTTTAAAAACACCGAGAATATAATCTTTATTCATGTTTTGCATGTTTAAATTCATTACGGGGTTTGTCGAATTTTGCCACACTCTTTAATTCAGAAATAGCAATCATCGGGATAAACCGGAAAAACAGCAGAATGCCCGTTATGAACAACCCGATAGTACCTACAAAGAATCCAACTTCAACCCAGGTTGGCGAATACGATACCCAGCTCGAAGGTAAATAATCGCGGCTCAAAGAAGTAACGATGATGTTGTAACGCTCGAACCACATACCGATATTGATGATGATTGACACGATGAAAACAACCCAAATATTCCTCCGCATTTTTTTGAACCAAAACAGTTGAGGAACCAAAGCATTCGAAACAAACATGGCCCAAAACTGAAAAGCATAATCGCCAAAAATCCGGTTTTGGAAGAACATATAAATTTCATAAGGAGAACCTGAATACCACGCCACGAAAATTTCGGTCAGATAGGCTGTTGCCATAATAAGGGAGATAAAAATAAGCACCCGGCAAACCGCGTCGATATGCGAATCGGTGATAAAATCGTTCATTTTATACAAACCGCGCATAATTACCACCAGAGTAAGCACCATTGCAAAACCCGAGAAAATAGCCCCAACCACAAAATACGGGGGGAAAATGGTGGTGTGCCAGCCAACTTCAACCGAAACGGCAAAGTCGGTTGATACAATTGAGTGTACCGAAACAACCAGCACTGCAGCAATTCCACCCAAAACAAAACTCAATCCTTCGAACCGGAGCCATTCACGGCTTGAACCTGTCCAGCCAAAAGCCATTATTCCGTAAACTGCTTTTTTGATCTTCGATTTGGCTGTGTCGCGAATGGTGGCAAAATCGGGCAGCATACCAAAATACCAGAAACTTGCCGAAATGAGCAGATAAGCTGAAATGGCCATAAAATCCCAGAAAAGCGGGGAGTTAAAATTCACCCACAGCGGTCCGCGGGTATTGGGATACGGGAAAATATAGAAGAACAGCCACGGCCTGCCCATGTGCAATAAAGGGAAAAGTGAAGCGGCCAAAACAGCCACAACGGTCATGGCTTCAGCCGCGCGGTTGATTGCCGTACGCCATTTCTGCCGCAGGATTAAAAGGAAAATAGAAAAAGCCGTTCCGGCATGGCCGATACCAATCCACCAAACAAAGTTGATAATATCCCATCCCCAGGCCACCGAATTATTGATACCCCAGGCCCCAAGGCCTTCTGACAAAGTAATGTAAATTGCAAAGGCCCCAAAACCCAGCATTCCCAATGCGGTCAACAGGGCAAAATACCACCAGCCAGGTGTTTTGGCATGTACCGGCGCCAGAATCTCGTGCGAAATCTGCCCCAGACTTTTGTCGCCTTCAATTAATCTTCCTCTTACAGCACTGTTATACATAAGGTACTATGCTTTTTTGTTTCTAACTTTTACCAAATAACCTACCGACGGCAACGTATGCAACTCTTCGAGCAGATGATAGTTACGCTCGTTTTTCAGGTATTTCGAAATTTTGCTTTCAGGGTTGTTCATATCGCCAAAAACAAGCGCGCTGGCCGGGCACGACTGAACACACGCCGGCTGCACCTCGCCATCTTCAATTTTTCGTCCGGCAACTTTTGCCTCTGTTTTTTTCTCCTGAATACGTTGAACACCGCGCGATCGGATAGTAACATCGGGGTTCAGCACCAAACGGCCCAACTCGCTGTTCGATGCAAAATCGAACTCATCATTATTCACATATTTAAACCAGTTAAACCTGCGCACTTTGTACGGACAGTTGTTTATGCAATATTTTGTACCAACACACCGGTTGTAGGCAATCTGGTTTAATCCTTCGTCGCTGTGTGGAGTTGCCGAAACCGGACAAACATTCTCGCACGGCGCGTTATCGCAGTGCTGGCACATTACCGGCTGATGGAACACTTCGGGATTTTCGGCATGGTTTGAATAATACCGGTCGATGCGGATCCAGTGCATAATCCTCCGGTTACGCACCTGTTCCCTGCCAATTACCGGGATATTGTTTTCAGCCTGACAGGAAACAGAACAGTTACTGCAACCTGTGCACGATGATAAATCAACTGCCATTCCCCAGTGATGCCCCTTAAATTCCATTTCGGGATACAAAGTGACTTTATTTTTTTCGTGTACTTCTTTCAATTCATTGCCGGCAGCAGGATTCAGTTTCCATTCATTAAAACTGGTTTCACGCACAATCGGACGCCCTTCCATGGAGTGATGTGTTTGCGAAATGGCAAGTTGGTATGTTTTTGAAGTTTTTTGAACCTGTGCGCCGCTTAACCAGAATTTTCGTGTCCCGTTTTCGATAGTTGACAAAGGGAACATATTTTTTCCAACTCCTTCGCCAACCTTTCCTGCAATTTCCCTTCCGTAACCCAACGCCACCGAAATAGTTCCTGCCGCTTGTCCGGGCTGAACAACTACCGGCAATTCAATTCCGTTAACCGTGATTACCGATTCGTTTTGAATGCCATTTTCTCCGGCCCATTTTACCGGAACCGAAGCAAAATTATCCCAGCTAACCTTGGCAACCGGGTCGGGCAATTCATGCAACCAGGGATTGTTGCCCGCATTCCCGTTACTTAGCGCTACACTTTCGTATAAAACAATTTCCCAACCGTCTGAGGATGGTTTAATTTGAATGATTGCATCCGAAAGGCCAGACTGTGTGTAATTCAGTTCAGCTTCCTTTAAAATCGCAGACTCAAAAGTACCCCTTTGCAAACTGTGGTTCCAGAATAATTTTCCGTCGGTAAATTCGGTTTGCTGGCTGAATAAACTCTCAATCCAGTAATTTCTGACCGTTGTATAAAAATCAGGGGCTTCAAGACCGCCCCATTTCAGCAGCGATTCCTGCACCTGGCGGCTGTCGAACAATTTGGAAATGGCTGGTTGTGCAAGACTGTAACTTCCGGTTTTTGGTTCTGCATCGTCCCATGCTTCCAAATAATTTGGAGCCGGGCAAACCCAATGGCAGGCCGCGGCGGTTTCGTCAATCCTTTCGGCAAACGACACTGAAAGTTCCAGTCCTTCAACAGCTTGTTTAATTTCCTGACCGGCAGGATGATTGTAAACCGGGTTAACCCCCCAGCACAACAATCCTGCTACGGTTTTATTTTTAATTTCTGAAATCAATGTTTCAAATTCAGCATCAATTCCCTGATGTGTATTTAGTGTTTTTGCAGTTAAAACCGTGTTTCCGAAATTGCCAAGCAGGTTGTTAATTCCGTTTACGATTAACTGAATATTTACATCATTGCTCCCTGAAACCACCAGCGATTTTCCTTCATTTTCAAGCAAATCTGCAACCAGTCCGCTTAAGTCAACTGAAGATGCCGGCACCTGAAATGTGGCCAGTCCTTTTGATTTCAGAATTTCGTTGTATAAACTTGCAACAAGCACGCCTTCTTCCGATGGTTTTACCGGGATGCGTACATCGGCATTTGAACCGGTTATTGTCATTCCGCTTTCAAACTGATAATGACGGCTCATTTGGTCGCCGGCGCCGAGCAGTTTCCTTCCTTCCGAGTACCCTTTTGTATATTCAACATTCGAAAGCCAGGTTCCCAAAAAATCGGCGCCGAAACTTACAATCACTTTTGCCTTTTCAAATCGGTAATCCGGCACAAAAGCTTTTCCAAACGATAACTGATTGGCTTTTAGTATTCCGCTTGCTGAAACGGCGTCGTATTGCAGCCATTCTGCATTTGGATTTTCAGTTAAGAACCGGTTGATTACCGATTTTGTGGATGGCGAAATAATGGTTGAAGTAAGCAGCACAACCTTTTTATTTTCGCGTTTCAACTGGCCCAGTTTGTTGGTAATATAACCGTCAACTTCCTGCCAGTTGGTTGGTTCGCCCCTTTTCAAGGGTGTTTTAAACCGGGCATCATCGTATAAATTTAAAATCGACGCCTGAACGCGGGCCGAAGTTCCCTGCTGCGAAACCGGCGAAAGGTTGTTCCCTTCAACTTTAATGGGTCGCCCATCGCGAACTTTCACCAAAATGCTGCAATATTCATTTCCTTCGAAATAAGAGGAAGCATAATAATTTGCCTGTCCGGGAGTAATCTCTTCAGGTTTAATGAGGAAAGGTATTGCCTTGTTTACCGGCTTGCTGCAACTTGCAACAACTGCAGCGGCTGCCACGCTGAACCCAAATGTTTTCAAAAAATCCCTTCTCGACGAACCGGACTGTTGTTGCATCAATTCCCTTTTAGCATTAACCTCCAGTTTTATTTCGGTGTTTTGAAACAACACAGGGTCTTTAAATTCTTCTATGCTTCTCCAATATTTTGTCATAACCTTCTTTTGCCAACTTTGAACCATGAACTCTAAACTCTGAACTTTAAACTTTAAACTTTAAACTTTAAACTTTAAATTTTAAACTAATAATGACACCTCGAACAGTCGTTTGCCCCAATATTTTCTGCTGTAATTGAGTCGATTACACCTGCCTTTAAATCTTCATGAAGTTTTATAAAATGCTCGTAATAGGGATTTTCAACAAAATCCACCTGAGTTTCACGATGGCAGTTGATGCACCATCCCATAGAAAGATCGCTGTGTTGTTTCATGATATCCATTTCCTGGACCTGGCCGTGGCACTGGGTACAGTCGAGTTTTCCGGAGCCAACATGAACCGCGTGGCTGAAAAATACATGCTCGGGCAAATTATGAATCCGAATCCACTCAATGGGTTTCCCTTTTTCAACCGCATCAACAATTTTGGCAATTTCAAATTTTCCGCTGTTTGTCCCTTCGCGGATGATGACATGGCAATTCATGCACAGATTGGTTGCCGGAATACCTGCCGATTTTCCATGTTCAACAGTTGTGTGGCAGTATTTGCAATCAATGCCATTCTCGGCCACGTGTATTTTGTGCGAAAATTTAACGGGTTGATCGGGAGCGTAATTTTCCTGTCTTCCCAGTCGCATGGCATCGGTGGCAATCATTTTAACCTGCCAGCCAAATGCGCCAAGAAATATAACAAGCGGTATAATTTTCAATTTTACTTTACTGAAAAAGATTAGATCGAGCAATGCCCATGTAAGGATTAACCCCAGGAAAAGAAACAGGATAAGGTTGAAATAACTTGGTTTTATGGGGTGCGAACCTTCACGCGCCATATTGTCGAGATAGGCTTTTACAGTTTTTAAATCTTCCCCGGCAATATTGAAATTTTGATGTGAATCCGACATTTTAACCCCTGAAGGCTGCAAGACTGCTGTCTGAAAGGAAGCAAAATCCTTCTCTGCATATTTAATTGCTATTTCGAAAGCAGAAGGGTTCCAGTTTAAGGTATCGGCCTGTTTGATGTTGTGGCACGAAACGCACGACTCGTATTTCCTGTCGAATGGCAGCAGGCCCATAAAAAATCTTTTTCCACGTTTAATATCATCGTTTGAATGACCCGATGAAATCACCGATTCCTCAGAAGCCGCAATTAATTTTTTCGGAAAAGTAAAAACGGAAAAAACGAAAACGAAAAATAAAAAAGTTTTTAATCCCGTTTTACAGCGAAAATTTTCTCTCATTCTGTTCAGTTTAGAAATAAAACAAAGCAGTGTTTGTTAAAATATCCTTTTAACAAAATTAATCATTAAAAGGTTGCTCAAAAATTTTGCCCTGTTCAATTTGACATTGCTAAATATGAACTTGCCCCGGTTTTGGTCAATTTTGTTTCAACCGGGCAAATCTCTGTCTAATTTTTCTAATTTTATCCCCAATCAAAATCAGACGTGAAAAAACGGTTTAATTCCATCGCGGCATTTCAGTTTTACCAGCTTGTAAGGTATGCTACACTAATACTGACAGGTATTGTTTTTACCAAAACCGCCATTACACAAACCGAAATTGGTGAATACGAAACCTTCGTTTTTATAGCGGGGGCAGTAACTTTTTTTTGGCTTAACGGGCTGCAAAAAGCGCTTTTACCGCTTGCTTCCAATAACAAAAACACAAAAACGCACATTTTCAGCGCGTTTGTAATTCTCCAGGTTTTAAGCATTGTTGCGGCAGTTTTTCTTTTTTTCATACAGCCTGTATTTTCAAAATTCCTGCTGAACGGTAAAAGCATTCCAGAAATCGGGCTCCTGCTGGTTTTTATTGTTTTTGGGGCACCGGCAAACCTTATCGAATATTTCTACTTAATCAAAAAAAGGAATAATTCAATAGTAATTTACAGTATCGTTTCATTTTCTGTTCAGTTTGTACTTGTTGCCTTGCCTGCAGTTTTAGGCCACGGGATAACACTGGCTTTGCAGGGGTTGGCGCTTTCCTCGGTTTTGCGATATTTCTGGCTTTGGATTATTCTTGTCTCTGGCGGGGAAATCACTTATTCGGGTGAATTTGTAAAAGAACATCTCAAACTTGGAGGACCTCTGATACTTTCTACCTTTTTAAGCGGTTCTGCCCAATTTGTCGATGGTTTTATTGTCGCCTCTTATTTCGACGAGGAAACATTTGCCGTTTTCCGTTACGGCGCCCGCGAACTCCCGCTGGCAATGTTGCTGGCCAACGCTTTGAGCAATGCCATGCTTGCCGATTTTTCCCAAAAAGAAAATTTGGAACAAAACCTTAGGCAACTGAAGGAAAATGTAACGCGCCTGATGCACTTTTTATTCCCGCTGACTGCTTTTTTGCTGTTGGTTTCACATCCGGTTTTTCCGGTAATTTTCAACCCGAAATTTGCTGAAAGCGCAACCATTTTCAATATTTATTTACTTCTAATTGTGAGCAGGTTAATGTTGCCGCAAACCATCCTGAACGGGTTGCTGATAACAAAACCAATCATGTTTGCGGCATTTCTGGAGTTATCAATCAATGTTTCGCTGAGTTTGATTTTGGTGCAGTATTTTGGAATTGCCGGTATTGCTTTTGCCACATTCGTAGCTTATCTCTTCGAAAAAATGTACCTTTCGGTTGTTGTTAAAAAGAAATTAAATATAAGTTTATCTGAATACATTCCGGTAAAAATTTATTCGGTTTACTCAATATCAATTTTGGTAATTTTTGTTTTTGCTGAATATATTTTTTGATACTTGGTACTGGATACTTGGTACTGGATACTAAATTTCTCAAAACTGAAAATAAATGGATTTTATACTCGATAATCAGGAAACTGAACAGAACTTTAAGCAGGTTTTAAAGCTGGTTAAAGCACGCAAAAGCGGCGAAGTTGCTGATTTGATGAGTCAAAACGGAATAACTTACAAAACAAACTGGGGTGTTTCGGTTATCGATTTGCGCGAAATCGCCGGCCAGTTTGAACCCAACCATTTACTGGCATTAAAACTCTGGAACAAACAATGGCGCGAAACCATGATTCTGGCAACATTGCTCGATGAGCCTAATCAGGTAAGTGAAGAACAGATTGATTTCTGGACAAAAACCTTTGAAAACACAGAAATTGCGGAGCAGGCGTCGGCGAACCTGTGGGTGAAAACAAAATATGCGTTTGTAAAAGCACTTGAATGGTGCCGCGGCAAAAAGCATATTATTCGTTTCACCGGGCTTCATTTAATCGGGCGGCTGGCTTTGACGGACAAATCGGCCATCGACGAAATGTTTGACCCGTTTTTCGAAGAACTGCCAACTTTGGCAAAAGACAGCAAGCTGAATACAGTTTTTTACCGAACCGTTCTGGCACTTGGAAAGCGATCGGAATATTTACACCGGCAAACCATTGAACTTGCACAAAACCTGCAAATGAGCGAATCAGAAAATGCTGTAAAACAGGGAGAAGAGCTTTTTGACGAACTCACGAGCGACTATTTCCGGGCCTCAATTAAAAACTAGAAATTAGAAAACTGACTTTAAGGATTCAATTAAAAAAAATTAATGCCTGTAATTTTTATATTTAACTGAAAACTTGTCATGCAAAACCTAAACGGCAGGTTTTTTGTTTCAATGCTAACACAATTTTAGAAATTTAATGTTGTACAATTAATTAAAGTGATATGATGAATTTAACAAGATCTTCAAATCCGGTTTTAAAAGACGATGTTTTTAGCCGCGATTACAGTTATAACACTGACGCAATGACAATTAATGGTACGGTTAATAAAACCGCATTGATGTTGCTGATTGTTATTGCTGCTGCCATATTTGTTTGGAATAAATTTTTTAATACGGTAAGTGTAAATCCTGAAGGTGCGGCCGCTACTGTAATGCCGTGGGTTATCGGCGGCGGGATTGGTGGATTGATTACTGCGCTGGTTACTGCATTCCGTCCGAAAAGTGCCGGAATATCTGCGCCAATTTATGCCATTTTTCAGGGACTTTTGCTTGGTGGAATTTCAGCCATTTTCGAGTCGAGGTACCCCGGTGTGGTGATGCGTGCGGTGGCTTTAACGCTTGCCGTGTTTTTTGCCATGTTGTTTTTGTACCGCTCCGGAATTATTAAAGTAACCGAAAAATTTAAAATGGGAATTTTTGCTGCAACCGCTGGTATTGCAATTGTTTATCTCGTTAGTTTTATCGGCGGGTTATTCGGAATGGAATTTTCATTCCTCCATGGAAACAGTAATCTGAGTATTGGCATCAGCCTGGTGATTGTGGCCGTTGCGGCATTAAACCTGGTTCTCGACTTTTCATTTATTGAAGATGCAGCAGGTTCCGGCGCGCCAAAATACATGGAATGGTACGGCGCTTTTGGTTTGATGGTAACGTTAATCTGGTTGTACCTCGAAATTCTGAGACTGCTGTCGAAACTGGCAAGCAGGAATTAAACTTTAGTATGCAACTCACAGAAGTAACCGATAAAAAAACCCAACGCCAGTTTCACCGGGTGCCGCACCTCATTTATAAAAACGACCCCAATTGGGCGTGCCCGCTGGAAGGAATGGTGGAAGACATTTTCGACCCGGCAAAAAACAAAACATTTAAAAACGGGAAGGCAATTCGCTGGATTCTGACAGATGAAAACGGTAATTTACTTGGCCGGATTGCCGCTTTTATCAACGGAAATACAGCACACACCTACGAACAACCCACCGGTGGTTGTGGATTTTTCGAATGTACAGATAACCAGCAAGCAGCCAACCTGCTTTTTAAAGCCGCCGTTAAATGGAACAAAGCCAACGGAATGGAAGCCATGGACGGCCCCATCAATTTTGGAGAGAATTACATTAACTGGGGTTTGCTTGTTGATGGTTTTATGCCGCAGGGTTATGGAATGCCCTACAACCCACCCTATTATGAAAAACTTTTCCGCAGTTTTGGATTTGAGGTGTATTTTGAACAATATTGTTACCACCTCGATTTCACAATTCCATTTCCCGAACGTTTCTGGAAAATTGCAGAATGGATTGCGAAAAAACCTCAATACAACTTCAAACATCTCGATTTCAGGGAAACTGATAAGTTTGTAAAAGATTTCTGCACCATTTACGATGCTGCATGGTCGTTCCATGAGCATTACAAACCCATCGATCCCGATGATATCAAAGATTTCATCAACAGTTCAAAAGCCATTCTCGACCCCGAAATGATTTGGTTTGCTTACCATGAAGAAAAACCAATTGCTCTTTTTGTAATGATTCCCGACATCAACCAAATACTTCGAAAGCTAAGTGGAAAATTAAACCTTTTGGGTATTCTGAAATTTTTATACTACAAAAACACACAAACCATGACCCGTACCCGTATTTTCATCATGGGAATCGACCCAAAATACCAGCGATCGGGTGTTGATTCCGCCATTTTCTGGCATCAGAATCAAATCATGAAAAAGAAACCTCAATATACGGAGGTGGAACTGTCGTGGGCCGGCGACTTTAATCCCAAAATTATTGCCGTTTACGAGGCTACCGGCGCGAAACGGGCAAAAACACATTACACCTTGCGTTACCTTTTCGACAGGGAAAAACCATTTGCCCGGGCGCCAATTATAGGCCCCGAAGCGCTGAATGAAAAAGTTAAAGCCATAACAGGTAAAAATTAGGTTTTCTTTCTTGTATAATAGAGAACAATATTTATCTTTGCAGCCCGATTGAAAAAGGATTAATAACAAATAACGAATGGATTGCAGTTTTGGAATGTAACCATTCAACAAAAAAAACAGAAAAATGAAAAAAGATATTCATCCGAAAGAATACAGAGTGGTTGCTTTCAAAGATATGTCGAACGGACATACATGGCTTACCAAATCGACTGTAAACTCGCGCGAAAAAGAGGTGATTGACGGTGTTGAATACCCGCTTTTTAAAGTTGAGATCTCCAGTTCTTCACATCCGTTTTATACAGGTAAAGTTACACTGGTTGACAGCGCCGGACGTGTTGACAAATTCATGACCCGCTACGGCAAACACATGGAAAACAGGAAAAAATAAGTTTTTTGTTGCTATATACAAAGCTCCGAACTCCGGGGCTTTTTTTTGTTTTATCAATTTGGCACAAAATCAATAATTATGGGGAAAATAAAAAATTCAGGATTTCAGCATTTTTTCGGATTAGGATCGATGGACAATGAAACTGAAATAATACTTTCCGGGCGTTGTTCTGCCCATTACCGTTGGCCGCGAAGCTTCGCTCGAACTGATTCGCGATGTAAACCGCGGCAGCAAACTGCTCGGGACCGTTGCACAAAAGGATTACACCATCGATCATCCTAAAACCACCGACATTTACGATATCGGAACGGTTGCCGAAATCCTGAAAATACTCGAAATGCCCGATGGCTCTACTTCTATTATTATTCAGGGGAAACGACGATACAGGATTGCCGGTTTTGTTTCCGAAACTCCCTATTTCAAAGCTAAAGTCGAATCGTTAAACGATATAATGCCTGAAAACGACAACGAGTTTAACGCCATTGTCGGCTCGCTGAAAGATCTTTCCATAAAAATTGCCCAGTTTACTGCCAATGTTCCGCCCGAAGCAACATTTGCTGTAAAAAACATCGAAAACTCATCGTTCCTCATCAACTTTATCTGCTCCAATACCGACATTAAAGTTGAGGACAAGCAAAAACTACTCGAAATTGAAAGCCTGAAAGACCGCGGAATCCAGGCCATCAGTTTTCTGGTGCGCGAAGTTCAGATGCTGGAACTGAAACACGACATTCAGAAAAAGGTAAAAACCGACATTGACCGGCAACAACGCGAGTTTATGCTGAACCAGCAAATGAAAACCATTCAGGACGAACTGGGCGGAAATCCTGCTGAACAGGAAATTAACGCTTTTAAAGCAAGGGCAAAAACAAAAAAATGGAACGAAGAGATTGCCAAATTCTTTAAAAAAGAAGTGGAAAAACTAGCCCGGTTAAATCCGGCTGCCGGTGAATATTCGGTTCAGTTTACCTTTTGCCAGACTTTGCTCGATTTGCCCTGGAACGAATACACAGTGGATAATTTCGACCTGAAAAACGCAAGTAAAGTTTTGGATGAAGACCATTACGGACTTGAAAAAGTAAAGGAAAGGATACTTGAACATCTGGCAGTTTTGAAATTGAAAAACGACATGAAATCGCCGATTCTCTGTTTGTACGGTCCTCCCGGAGTTGGAAAAACATCGCTCGGAAAATCGGTTGCCCGAGCGCTTGACAGAAGTTATGTACGCGTAAGTTTGGGTGGTTTAAACGACGAATCCGAAATCCGCGGCCACCGGAAAACGTACATTGGCGCCATGCCCGGAAGAATTATCCAGAACATCAAAAAAGCCAAATCATCGAACCCTGTTTTTATTTTAGATGAAATAGATAAAGTATCGAAACATTTTCATGGCGACCCGGCGTCGGCATTGCTCGAAGTACTCGACCCGGAACAAAACTCAGAATTTCATGACAATTATGTGGAAGCCGATTTCGACCTTTCAAAAGTAATGTTTATTGCCACTGCCAACACGCTGAGTACCATCGCTCCCCCACTCCGCGACCGTTTGGAGTTGATTGAAGTGAGCGGTTACCTCGTGGAAGAAAAAATTGAAATCGCCAAACGCCACCTCATTCCAAAACAGTTGGAAAACCATGGATTGAAGAAAACCAACGTTACTTTTTCAAAAGATGTAATCGAATTGATTATTGATGGTTACACGCGTGAATCGGGCGTTCGTGAATTAGATAAAAAACTGGCCAAAGTTATCCGCCGGATTGCAAAAAAAATTGCGTTCGAAGAAACTTACAATAAAAAACTGACAAAGGAAGACATCCGCGAATACCTCGGTGTTATTGAGTTTTCGAAGGAAAAATACCAGGGCAACGAATTTGCAGGAGTAGTAACCGGTTTGGCCTGGACAGCAGTTGGCGGTGAGATTTTATATGTTGAAACCAGCCTCAGCAAAGGGAAAGGCGCGTTAACACTCACCGGGAACCTGGGCGATGTAATGAAAGAATCGGCCATGCTGGCGCACGAATATTTAAAATCGCACGCCGAACAACTCGGTCTCGATTCCGAAGTTTTCTCCAACTGGAATGTGCATGTTCACGTTCCCGAAGGCGCAATTCCAAAAGACGGGCCTTCAGCAGGGGTTACTATGGTGACTTCGCTGGCATCGGCATTTACACAGCGCAAAGTAAAGAAAAGCCTGGCCATGACCGGTGAAATAACCCTGCGCGGAAAAGTGCTGCCGGTTGGCGGGATTAAAGAAAAAATATTAGCCGCCAAACGCGCCGGAATTACGGAAATCATCCTTTCCGAAGACAATAAAAAACACCTCGAAGAAATAAAAGACGACTATTTAAAAGGCGTTCAATTCCATTTTGTGAAAACAATTATGGATGTGCTCGACATTGCCCTGCTGAAAACCAAAGTGGAGAAAGCGGTGAAGATTGGGTAAGCCGGTGTAGTTTTTATTTGCTCACGTGTCTAATCCTTTTTTTGCCATGTTGGCTATTTTATAAGTTTTCTTCCCTTTTCGGTTAACGTATATTTTTGTAATTGACTTTTTGGTTTATCCGGTATTGTCAACTTTATTATTTCCATTTCCAATAGAGGTTTAATATAGTTTTTGAAGTTCGATGTGTGATTAATTAATCCCAGATGTTTTAATATTTCTTCCCTTGATTGTTCAGATTTAAGGAAATCAATAATTTCGATTGACTTAGACACTTTTCTCGTTGACTTAGACACTTTTTGCGCTGACTTAGACACTTTTTGAGCCGACTTAGTCCCTATTTTCTCCCTTATATAGTCAACAACATCAGATAAATCATTATCAAGAATACCGCTTAATGTCTGTAAATCAAACCCTTCATTAAAATAAGTGTCGATATCTTCGGTTGTAAGTTTAGTTGATGACTTAGACACTAACTTAGTCCCTTTTAACTCAGCATGACAAGGTAATGTTACCAAAAACAATGTTCTATCTTCATCGGTAAAAAACTGCGGTTCGGCATTTCCATTTTTTGCCATTTGGTCGCGAATTACTGGGAAACCGGTTGCCTTTCCTTCGGTAAGCTTGAGTTCTTTCAAAAAATCGCCAATCCGCCGGTTGCGGTAATCGCGGGCAATTACCCTGCGTTGCTGTAAATCGGCATTTTTAATTGGCGGCAAAGGGCCCGGATAACTTAAAATTTCAATCCGATCAGGTAACACCTGTATTTCTATTGGCTTTTCTTCAGCATAACTTTTATGATACACTGCGTTGCTGATGGCTTCTTCCAAAGCGTTGTACGGATAGTTGCTGATGGTTAAACTTTCAGCCTGACCTGTAATTTTTCGGGTTTCTGTTTTAAGGACTTCACTTTTCAAGTAGGCCAGACAATTGCGGATTTGCCGGTGCAACGGTCCCTTAAAAGTTTCCGAAGTAAAATTTCTGCCAGCTTCGTCCCTGTGAATGGCCAGTTCAATCCAGGCCCGGTTAAAAAAGCGGTGCGGATGACTATTAAAAAACAGAAGTCCGGCATTTATCGGCCGTAACGATTCCACAGGCCCGCGGGCAATGTGCATCGCTTTGCATAAATCGGCAAATGGCATTGAAGTACTTTCTTCAAACAAATCGCTGCCAACTTCCTGCAAAAACTCACGAATCAGGCCCAGTTCCAAATTATTCAGTTTAGATTCCTGATTGATGCGATCGTCAAAAGGCACTTTTGCAGTTAATTCAACCAATCGGGTTTGGTTATCTCCCCGGGCAACAATACTCCTGCTGCCTGAGCGGATATAATATTGTCGTCTTGCATCGTCTCCCAAAGTTGATGGACAGGAGTAAGGGCGCATATCACCGGCGGGGCACCAAACAACCAGAATATGCTGTCCCTCAATTTCATAAGGTTGTGTAACGGGCAGATAATTGGGTTGAATCTTGTAACAAATCCCAATCAATTCGCCCTGAATCCGGTCGATATTTTCCAAAGTCAAACCATTGGGTGGAAACTGAGGAATACCTTCAATCGCTTTGATACCAATGATGATATAACCGCCACCCCAGTTGTTCATGTCGTTGGCAAACGCACATACCGTATGTAATACATCTTCAGGGTTCCAGCCCTCTTTAAATTCGAGCCGTTCCCATTCAACCACTTTGCCATGAATCAATTCTGATATATTTACCGGTAACGCCATTTTTAATTTATCAGTTGTACAATATTCGTAAAATCATTCATTGTGATGCTGAAAATACGCTAATTCTTTTTGTTCCATTGTTTTGTCTGTCAAATAACCATCAAATAAACATTTCGCTAAATTACAGATAGTTAAACACAATTTCATTATAAATTATCAACAAGTTATCAAATAAGCTTTAGCGTAAAATTCCATTTGCAAAAACAATTATGGATGTGCTGGATATTGCCCTGCTGAAAACCAAAGTGGAAAAGGTGGTAAATATTGGGCAGGGGATGGAAAATCGATGAAATTGAATAAATTGAAAAACAAAATAGCTGAAAAGCGCTGATTACAGGGGAACTGAATATGGTTTCTCTTTTTTTTGATTATATTATCCATAACTTGTTTCCCTTAGTTTTTTGAAATTATATCTTTACTGCAATATTTTTCCCGGGTAAATAATGGATAAATTAAGATTCTCAGGTCACGAAACTTTTATTGTCAGAACTTTTTGGCCTAAAAAAGGATATGATTTTATAAAACAAGGAGGTAAATTCAGTTCAGAAGATGCTGTTGTGGAACTGGGAGTAGGTAAAAACATGGTTTTATCAATTAATTTCTATTTGAAAGCTTTGGGATAAAATGAAAAATGAAGTCTTTACAAATATCAGTAAAATCATAGAAAGAGATAGTAAGGCAACTACTTACAAGTTTGCTCTCTTGCGTGGTGTTATTGATATTATTCAAGATAATTCTCCTTACATCTTTTTTTCAAATGACAGAGTTAATTTTCCAATTGGGTTGCTGGTTGAAAAATGGATGTTGTATTACTATCCAATCTTCGAATCGTCAGAATACATTCCTCAAATCAAGGGTGAAACAAATCTTGCTTTTGTGGTTCAATTTAAAAAAATCATTTCGGAATATAATAGCATTGGTGGTTTCTCTGCTTTTTACAATGACCTGAAAAACAAAGGAATTCCCAAAAATCTGCATTCAGATTTTGTCTCTTTGGCAAAAAAAATTAAAGACACTATTACTCGAATGCCAATGAAATATATTGGACGTTCGATTAGCAACGACTACTATTCGATTTTTCGATATGAATCAGGGATGAAAAGTAAAACTTCAACCGGAATTGATGCTGAGTTTTTGATAAATAATCTTGGGACATTTTCAATTCCAATTGATTACTACGAAGCATTTCAATTATTGGGAAGTTTTATTAGCGGACAAGATTCAATACTTTTTAAGTGGGCTGAATTTTCTGTCAGTGCATCTGGGAAAAATCTATCCATCGAAAAAGTTGTTGGCGAAGTTTTAAAAAGTCCAATAACTGAAAGAGATGTTGCAGAATCAAAACAGATTTTTAAATCCATTTTAAAGAAAGAAGGAAAAGTTTATTGTGTTTGGACCGGCAATCCCATTACAAACTATGATGTTGATCACGTGATACCGTTTTCAGTTTGGAAAAATAACGATTTATGGAATTTACTGCCATCCGATGCAAAAACGAATAACCAGAAAAGGGATAAAATACCTTCCATTGAATTGATTGAAAGAAGAAAAGATTTGATTTTCCACTATTGGAATTTGCTAAATGAGAACCAACCACATAGATTTCAGAAGGAAATTCAAGTTGCTCTCTTGGGCAATAATATATTTTCCACATGGCAGGATACCGCATTCAAACACTTGCAAAGGAGTTGTAATTACTTGATATCTAATCGAGGATATGCAGAATGGAAAATCTAAATTCAAATTTATACAGCCATCTCACAGCTAAGGAAAGAGAAATTCTTTCTTTCCCCGCAAAGCTTTTGCATAACAAAAGGCTATTGACTGGCAATGTTCTTGATTTCGGCTGTGGATTTGGGAAAGATGTGGTGTTACTGAAAGAAAAAGGAGTCGATATTATCGGTTATGACAAACATTATTTTCCCGAATATCCAATAGAGAAATTTGATACAATCATCTGCTTTTATGTCTTGAACGTATTATTGCCGGAGGAACAAGCCAGTGTTCTAATGGAAGTTTCACTCTTGTTAAAACCAGGTGGTAAAGCGTTTTTCGCAGTGCGACGAGATATTAAATACGAAGGTTTCAGAACACACAAGATTCATCAAAAACCTACTTTCCAGTGCAATGTGAAGCTGAATTACAAGTCAATCTTCAAAAATGAAAATTGCGAAGTTTATGAATACAAACACTACAACCAAATTACAAGAAAAATAAATATTGAATGTCCGTTTTGTAATCCTAACACAGATAGAGAGTTACTTTTAGAATCTGCTACAGCTTATGCAATGTTTGACAAGTTTCCTGTGAGTAAAGGACATATTTTAATCATTCCTAAAAGACATTGCGGTGATTATTTTCATTTAAACTTCAAAGAACAATCAGCATGTTGGTTTATGATGAATAAAGCTAAAGAGATTTTGAAAAGTAGATTTAATCCAGATGGATTCAATATTGGCATCAACGTAAACGAATCAGCAGGTCAAACTATTCCACATGTTCATATTCATTTGATTCCTCGTTATTCAGGTGATGTAGAAGAACCTGAAGGTGGAGTAAGAGGAGTAATCCCAGAAAAAAGATATTATTCTTTAAAAGAAAAATAGAAAATGATTAGAAAAGTAAGACATGTTTTGGGTATTTCGGGTGGTAAGGACAGCGCTGCACTGGCAATGTACATGAAAACCTACCATCCTGAAATCGACATGGAATATTATTTTTCCGACACGGGCAAAGAACTTCCTGAAACTTATGAATTGATTGCCGAACTGGAATCTTTTTTAGGAAAAAAAATCTTAAAGTTGGAGGCTAATCACAGCCACAAAAATCCTTTCGACCATTATCTGGATATTTACAATGGGTTTCTGCCATCATCAATGGCTCGCTGGTGCACCCAAAAACTTAAACTTGAACCCTTTGAACGCTGGATTAGCAGCGATTTGGTGATTTCGTACGTGGGAATTCGCGACGATGAGGATCGCGAAGGTTATGTTTCTACAAAGCCTAACATTCAATCCGTTTTTCCATTCCGCAAACATATTTGGAGTATTGAAGTTCTTCACAAAGTATTACATAATTCAAACAGGGAAAGAATAGCAGAACTTTACAAAATACATGGTAGTGAAGAAATGCTCACTCGTTCTTTGGAAATTGTTTGGGAACCTCAATCGCCAAAATACCTGTTTTCCCAAAAAATGAAAGATTTACTTCAGTTGAGTATTTCCACTTTTAATCATGTAGTATTTAATTTCCTTAAAACTGAAAATCATCCTGTTTCATATTTGAATGAATACTCATTGCTTGATAACGAAGACAGTGTTGATATTAAAAGGGTCTATCAATTATTCAGGGAAAACGGGGTAAAAGTTCCGGGTTATTACGAAGAAATTGAATTTGAGGTTAATGGCAAAAAAGGAAAATACAACCGCAGCCGTTCAGGCTGCTTCTTTTGTTTTTACCAGCGAAAAATTGAATGGATTTGGTTGTATGAACGCCACCCCGAATTGTTTCGTAAAGCTCAGGAATACGAAAAAGACGGATACAGTTGGATGGACAGCGAAACACTTGAACAAATTATCCAACCCGAACGGATTGCCCAAATAAAACTGGACTATATTGCCACATTAAAGAAAAAGCTAAATGGCAAAAGCAAATCAAACAAGTTGATCGATATTTTAGCAGATGATAACGAGGTTTGTGCTAATTGTTTTATCTAATCAATTGGCTGATTGGAATACATATTGTTCAAAACATATTATCAGTATTCTCAGTTTTGAACCCGGAAATTTCCCTAACTTACACCAAATATTTGTCGTTGAACGGGTATGACCGGAAAAATAACCAAACTGATTTTCAACCTCCTGAAACCAGTTTTTGCTGTTCTGTTTTATGCAGTAATCCTCGTTTTTATTCCAGCGCTGATTCTTTCGTTGATAATAACCCACCCGCCAAAACCTGATTGTTTGCATGACAGGGAAATTTACATCACTACCAACGGTGTTCATCTTGACAATGCGTTGCCTGTGAAAAATATCGAACCTGAATTTCTGGACCTGCCTGAAATTTTACGCGAAACAATATTTTTGTCAATTGGCTGGGGCGACTGGGAATCATACATCTGTTGCAGCGGTTCAAATAATGTGTTGATAACCAGTAAATACTTGTACTCCTTTGGCTTGAGGGGTATTTGCGGACAGGCGTCCAGCAGGGAGTTGATTGATTTGAGGTTACGCTTTGGCAACCGCAACCGGGCTGCTGCTGCCTTGCGGATTTGCTTGCGCCACTTGTTTTTTTTTGAACTGTTCTCAGGTAAAGCTTGCGTCCGGTTTTTCGGTATGTCCCCTGACTTCTTCTCATGACGCGCCGGGCAGTAAAGCGTATCTATCAAATCTTCCGGTTGTGGCCCACCCGATGGTTATAATTTGGGAAGAACAACTTTATCTGATTTCTTCCAATCCATAAATTCAGTAGAATCGTTTTCTGCCCAAAATTCACTTGCCTCATCTTCGGTTTTAAAAACCGGTATTTCCTTTATTTTGTTCATAATAAATTTCACAACCCATTTTTTCTAAATTATCCTTTCCTAAATCTGTTCCCACCCAGTCCGGTAGGTGTGCCGAATCCACTCTTCAGCCATTCCGGGCGCCGGCAGTGTCTGGTACTCTTTCCTGAATTTAGGATCTCCGTTTACGATTTCAAATTCATCTTTGGCCAGAATCCGGATATTATCGGAGGGTAAAATATTGGTAAACCGCATATTCACGCCGTCCCATAATAATTTACGCTGCAAACTTTGCAGGCGGACAGCCAATACGCCCAACACCACCATTTCGTTGAGCGGGGCGGCATAATTGAAGTTGGATGAAGATTCCAGCCGTGAACTTTTGTCTTCTTTGCAAGCCCGTAACCAGTCCTGTTCGTGGCCACCGTCCATTGCATTTGTGATACGCCTTATCGATTTACGGGGTTGTGAAAAGTTGGCCATTTCGCTGGTTGGTAAAAGTGTGGGATTCTGTGCATAAGTGCCGCACATTATTTTCCCTTTCGAACCATAAAAAATACAGCCTCCCCCTTCGTCGCCCATTTGTTCGCCAATCTGAAGTTCTGCCGGACGGGGAGGCATTAATCCGCCATCATACCAGTTCACTGTAACCGGGGGCATTGCCACTTTGGGCAAATTATCGCGGCGCGGAAAATCATATCTGACAAATTGTGCATTTGGCGCCGAGTCTATGTTAAAAGGGGTTGAGCTGGCCTCCACTGCCACGGGATATTGAAGCATTAATGCCCTGAAAACGGGGTCTAAAATATGGCAGCCCATATCGCCAAGCGCCCCGGTACCAAAATCCCACCACCCGCGCCAGTTCCAGGGGTGATAAATCGGGTTATACCCTCTGAATTTTGCAGGTCCCACAAACAAATCCCAATTCAGTGTTTTGGGAATACGTTTGCTGTCTTTTGGCGCGGCAAGACCCTGCGGCCAGATGGGGCGGTTGGTCCAGGTATCCACATGGGTTACTTCGCCAATTACGCCTGCCCAAATCCATTCGCAAATCATCCTGATTCCCTCATCCGAATTACCCTGATTGCCCATTTGGGTGGCCACTCCGTAACGCATGGCAGTCTCCTGTAAAATACGCGATTCGTAAACCGAATGTGTTAGTGGCTTTTGCACAAAAACATGTTTCCCGTTGCGCATTGCCAAAACAGCCGGCAAGGCGTGAGAGTGGTCGGGTGTGGCAATCATTACCGCTTCAATATCCTTTTGCTGATCGAACATATCGCGGTAATCCGTGTACTTTTTTGCCTGGGGCCAGGTTTTAAAAGCATTTCTTCCGGCATAATCCCAGTCCACATCGCACAACGCAACAATGTTTTCGGTTTGCATATTCCGTAGATTGGCGAATCCTTTGCCACCTACTCCAATGCCGGCAATATTTAGTTTGTCACTTGGTGGTTTATGTCCCAATCCGGCAATAACGCCTGATGGCAAAACAGTTAAACCGATTGCTGATGTGGCTGCTGTTCCAAGGAATGTCCGGCGGGAAATAGCGTATTCTTTTTTCATACTTTTATAAACATCGACTAACAGAAAATCGCCTGCAAAATAGAAAAAATATAAGGTTTTACCTACCGTTTAACTTTTTTGAATTTCCTGTCTGCCCTTTTTCAAAACCAAACCAAACAAATAATTATAGTATTGAAAAAATTCCGGGCATTTTAAAAAAACTGCTTATCCACAACAGGCAAGTTGACGAAATGATTAAATTTACTGCATGGAAATAGAAGAAAAATACCCAAAGGATTTTCAAGAATTTCTTGC
>WTWZ01000114.1 GCA_009773765.1 Prolixibacteraceae bacterium
CGTATGCCATTGGAAGCCAGGTCGGAGCAATGCTACCGTGGTCAAGACAGCAGGAAACTGAGGCCGACCAGTACGGATTAATTTATGCAGCCCTGGCCGGTTACAACCCGCAGGAAGCAGTTGCTTTCTGGCAAAGAATGGCATCGGCAGGTGGTGCAAAACCACCCGAATTTTTAAGCACTCACCCTTCTGATGAAACAAGGATAAAAAAGCTAAAACAATTTATGCCGGAAGCCATGAAATATTATAATGCTTCCAAATAGCTAATTATATAAAAACAATTATTAAAAAATTACAATTATGAGTTCAGGAAAAGTAGTATTAGGATTACTGGCCGGTGTGGCCGTTGGTGCGTTGGCAGGCATATTGTTTGCCCCGGCAAAAGGTTCGAAAACCCGCAAAAGAATCATGAATAAAGGTGAAAACTATGCTGATTCATTAAAGGATAAATTGAATGATTTGCTTGAAAAAACTTCCAAAAAGTTTGAAAAAGTAAAAGAAGAAGTAACCGATTTTACTGAAAAGAAAATGGGCAAAACTGTAAAAGTTGAATAAACTAAAAAGGCAAAGCCTTTAATGGTTAATAATTAACGCAATACTTGAAACGGGATATTTTTATACCATAAAAATTTTCCCGTTTTTGGTATAATATTCCAAAGGGAATTGAAAAATGATAATGAAAACAGAAACCATGGAAAACAAAGTGAATTTATTAGAATCGTTACTTGAAAGTACAATTGAATACGGAAAGTCTAGTGCAGAACTGGCAAAGTTAAAGGCATTGCATAAAACATCCGACATTGCATCGTCTTCATTACCCCATCTTGTGGTTTATGTTGTCGTTATTTTTTTCGTTCTTTTTATTAGTTTGGGACTTGCCCTATTACTCGGAACAATTCTTGAAAATGTGTTTTATGGATTTTTTATCATTGGCGCATTTTATGGAATCACAGGGCTTTTGATGCACTTTTTTATGCTTAAATGGATGAAAAGAAAGTTTGGTGATTTTATTGTTAAACAGTTATTTAAATAAAATGTCATGGAAAATATAACTTCCACCGCCGAACTTAGAGAAGCGATTCAAATTCTGGAAACAGAACAGGCCGAACATTTAGACCAGGTGAGAGAAAAATTTTATCATATCTGGAATAGTTTTAGCCCCGCCAACATTATCGGCAGCTCATTGAAAGGAATAGTTTCGTCTCCCAACCTGGTTAATAACATTTTAGGCGTTGCAGTTGGACTTTTTACCGGTTATCTTTCCCGAAAAGCGATGTTCGCAGGTGTTACAAACAGTAAATACCGAAGAATTTTTGGCAACGTTTTACAGTTTGGAATTGCCAGTCTTGTAGCCCGCGGCCCAAAAGTAATTAAGTCATTCAAACAGTTCATTGCACAGCGTATTTTCCGAAAAAAGGCAAAAAAATAATTCAAAACTGTGACAGCAAAAGAAATAAAAATCCCCCTTTTCGTTATAGCGCCACTGATTATTATCGGTATTTTAGCCTTTTTTACTATTCTTTCTATTGCACAAAGTATTATAGTTCCCATCATTTTTGCAACCATCATTGCCATCGTGATCTACCCTGCTGTAAATTGGTTAACCCTGAAAAAAATAAACCGGATAATTGCCATTGTTATCGTTTTTTTCATCGCCTTTTTGATTATTGCTGCTTTTGGCAGTCTTATTGTCAGGCAGGTACAGCGGGTTAGTGAATCGTGGCCAGTATTATCCGAAAAATTTAATACCACAATTACCCAAAACATTGCCGATGCTTCTGTGCGTTATGATATCGATCCGCAAAAAATACAAAATTGGATTGCATCAGCCAAAGAACAATTGATTATCCGGAGCAAAGCCGCAATTGGACCAACCCTGGCTGTATTGGGTGGCGGACTGGTGATATTGTTTTTAATTCCTGTGTATGTTTTTATGTTTTTGTTTTACCAACCTCTTTTACACGATTTTATCTTCAAACTCTTCAACGAAAGCAAAAAAGAGCAGGTTACCAAAATGGTTTCACAAACCAAAATCGTCGTTCAGCGATATCTTATAGGATTGGTTTTTGAGTTTGTTATAATTGCGGCATTAAATACTGCAGCTCTTTTAATTCTTGGTATGGAATACGCTATGCTGCTCGGTATTATTGGGGCGTTGCTCAACATTATACCATACATAGGCGGAGTTGTCAGCGTAGCCATTTACATGTTGTTTGCGTTGGTGACCAAATCACCGGAGTACATGATTTACGTTTTAATAGCCTACTCAATTATTCAATTTGTTGACAATAATTATATCATCCCAAAAATAGTTGCTTCAAAAGTAAGAATCAATGCACTCGTTTCCATTATTGTGGTTATTGGCGGAAATGCACTGTGGGGAATACCTGGAATGTTTCTTGCTATTCCTCTGATTGCCATCGTAAAACTCATTTTCGATAACATCGAACATTTAAAACCCTGGGGATTTCTGCTGGGCGATACAATGCCCCCAATAATCAAAATTCCACCCATTCTAAAAAAATTAAACCTGAAATGAATTAATATTGACTTTTTACTCTTCCCTCTGCCATCTGC
This sequence comes from Prolixibacteraceae bacterium, assembly GCA_009773765.1. Taxonomy (GTDB): domain Bacteria; phylum Bacteroidota; class Bacteroidia; order Bacteroidales; family Prolixibacteraceae; genus Draconibacterium. Next base: position 2,578 of record WTWZ01000114.1, read on the forward strand.
CCTCCACCACTCTTTATACAAATTTTTTAAAAAGCGGAATTCTATAAAATGATCAATTTTTAAAAACTGCTTATCCACAATAAGCAAGTTATTTTATAATGTCATTATAAGTCACAGATGAAGTGGTTACTGCTTGTTGCATTAGCCTGTAAAACAATTTT
>WTWZ01000115.1 GCA_009773765.1 Prolixibacteraceae bacterium
CATAGCATACTGAACGCCGTTAATCGTTACAATATCCGGGTTTGATTCAACAGTGAGGGTTTTGGAATAAACCCCCCCGCCTTCGTTTGTCCATCCGGTTATGGTTGTAAAGCCTGAGATAACGGGATTTGCCCCATCACCCCATGCTCCGTAGATAATCGGGCTGGCAGAAGTGCCTGAGGCATTCACATTTATTGTCCCAAACCATGAGTCGCCCCGTTTAAACAAAATCTGGTCTCCAGCTTTCGGGGTGAAACTGTTTACTCTGGCCAATGTTTTCCACGGGGCAGATGTACTTGTGCCTGAGTTGGCATCGCTGCCCGTGGCGCTCACATAGTAAATGGTGGCGCTTAACTGGGAATTAAACAGAAGTACAATTGATACCAGTAATAACCGGTAAACAGACTGTTTCAAAAAGCTGCAGTTAATAAATAAAGGCATAATAATATTTCTAAAAGACAAGTTTATTGTTTTTTTAATATGCATGAATTGAATTTTTAAGCGTCAAACACAAATTGGATTTATATAAATGAGAAAACAATAATGCCAAATTTTGTACCATACCTGAAAATGAGTTTAATTTGTTGATTTTTAGCAAAACTTAATAAAAACAGATAGCTGGTTTTTATATCAAATTGAAACATAGTTATCAATTTGATAACTATGTTTTCAACAAAAGATAAGATTGTTTTGATAAAGGAGTCAGCGCCGTATGTTATCCGGTGAACTACCATAAATATTTTTATAGCTGCAAGTTTTTCACAGATTCATAAATTTTAAAATTTCCTTTTTTAGCAGTTGGATTTTTCCCTTCACAACTTTTTATCTATCGCAGATTAAATCTGCCCCCCTGTTCAGGCCACAAAAATATAAATAGTATTAAAATTTCAAAGTCATTTATGATCAGTTTAAAATATAAGGTAAATTCACTGAACATAAAGTGAATAGAGAGAAATTTTTAAGTTGATTATTAAATTCTTATAATCACAATAATCAATTATGGCTAATCCGAACGGAAGTGTAAAAAGGTAGTTTAAAAAGCCCTCTGGTGTTCATAAAATGAGAAATTGGAATTTCTTTTGAAAATTTAGAAAAATTCAGATTATAATTAAAATTACAATTAAAAACGAATTTGATTTGTACACAATTAAACAAAAAAATACACTTAAAAAATAATTATCCATTTCTAATTTAGAATAATTTTACACAGTTATCATTTATTTCGTAAGGTGTTTAATGGTCAATGCGTATTTTTTCCCGCCTTCCTCTTTATAAATCAAAACAACCTGATTTTCTTTGTTCAGTTGTGCTGCAGATAGTTCTGCTCCCTAAACGATGAAGAAAACCAGGTTGTTGTAATTAGTGTCTTAAGTTTATTTCTTTATCAATTTTTGGATTTTAAAATTATTATTTAGCTGAATTTTTACAAGGTACATTCCGCCAGGCAAATGCTGAATATTCATTGATTCTTTCATGTTTTCAACTGTACGTCTGATTATTTCCCTGCCACTAATGTCCATTAATGTAATTTCAGTATCAATTTCTGGCAGATTTGAAAAACTAACATTAACAACACTGTTGGCCGGATTCGGATAAACATTGATGTTTAATAAATCAAAATCTGACATTCCGTTAACGATTTGATTTTCATTGATAATTACAAAAACACTCAAGTATCTGTTATATTTCATTTCACCCTCTGTAGCTTCAATGTGGATTGCGGATTCTTCATTCGTTTCATTTTTCCAGACTTTCAATGCAATCTGGTTGCCATCAGTAAAACCGTTCACACCTGGTATTTCAGCGGCTGATACAGGAATACTGACAGCATTGTTGGTAAAATCCGACTCCGTTAATTTAATGGCGCCCACGCAAATTTTACCATCAAATGCAGCTAATTCATCGCCTATTTTCAAACTGGTTTTATCCAGATTGAGAATATTGACGTTCATGTGGTCAAATCCGTTTCCTTCGTAATTCACATTAAAATGCGAGGTTTCAAATCGTTCAGCATACAAGTAACCTGATTTTTGCTCTATCTCGCTGATTGTAAGGACTCCATTACCTAATGCGTGTAAAATGTAGCCCTCTCCGCCTTTGAAATTTCCAATACCGTTTATCCAGCCATTATTGCGCCAGTTCTCAATTGAGTTCCCTCTTTCATCCTGAACTTTGTCAAGTATTCCGGCATCGATTAAAGGTTGGATTATTTGCATTGCATCAACTGAACCATCTATGGGAAATGATATAAGGTTTGTTCCTTTTTTAATTTCGATACTTAACGGAAGTGATATTTTTTGACCTTTTATTTCCAATAAAGAATTGGATGCAACACGAATCTTATATCCCTCTGTTTTTTGTACATTACCTATATTGTTTACCCAACCCGTAACATTATTTTGCTTGAGAAATGTTTTGTCAAGTTCATCTTCCACCCTGATTAGATTCCCCTCAGTAACAAGAGTTTTCATCACTGCTTCCATGTTTTCGTTTTCAGGAACAAGAAACGTTGAAAAAATATTCCATCCTTTTCTCAATTCAATGGAATGAACAGGAACTTCATTAATAACATATTCTAACGGCAGGGTAATAACCACCTGTGCGCTCAAACTGGAAGAAACATTCCCTGCAGCATCCCTTGCCCATGCGTAAAGGGTTTTAGCCCCTTCGGTGGCGAAAGAATATGAAGTTGGCGCAGTTGCCGTCCATCCTGTATTTGCTGCCAGCGG